>CAYGAC010000071.1:0-4892 GCA_964347865.1 uncultured Thermoplasmatales archaeon | reverse complement strand
AACACCGGTTCAACAGATATTAAAGGCTATCTTTTGATGCAGGTCCAATACTATGACACCTCGGTATTTTGTGTGGATCATAATACTATAAATGAAACTACACCACGGATAATCAACAGCAGCGAGCAGCTTGCCCTTGACCTGATTTTCAACGGCCTGGTAAACACGAATAATCTCTCACATGGAAACGGTACGTATCGTGTCTACGCTGCCTTTAGAGATCCTGAGGGTAACATCCTGAAATGCAATGATGAAACCGAGTTGGTAGCAACATACGAGTTCACAGTGACATTCTAATAGATCTCTAAAATCGAGTCAGGCAAAACAATGCCTGATTCTCTTATACTTTTTACATCGATGCTTGTGAAAAATCAGGGGTAATACCAAGTTCAAACATCGCATGAATCAAAATCGTAATATTATATGCGATAACCTTGCACAACATCTCATTCTCCTGGGCAACACGATTCCGAGATTTAATCGTCTCACCAAATTTCATCTTAATTGCTCTTTTCCCCACTCCTGACATCGATAGTCATCTCTTAAAATAACTTTCATTCTAGTTTTAAATGGAATATTTCTACTTATATTCCTTAACCTTTCTCCTTCTGTTATTGGTTCATTACAATCGAATACCGGACAATCATGACTAAATGCTCTACAACTATGATCTCCAAAAGGATCTTGTATCGGAAATTTCTCAACCAATGGACCATAAGGGCAGTATTTTAATTCCCAGCACGGTTTGCAAATATGCTTTGTTCTCGCTATCCATTTATCTTCCGATAAACTCATTGCTTTTGCCGTTGCTTCATCCATACAATACACATTTAAAAGACTATATATAAAACTATAATATAGTGTAATATGGAGTAAAAATATGAGAGTATAACCATGAAATGTAAAGAGAAGAAAGAAAGAGTTGTCGGCAAAGGACTTGACGAGCCCTGTCTAATTTGCAAGGAAAGACGATTTACAGAGAGAGCACATTTTCCGAAACGAAAGCGACCGGGAGAAGAAGGGAAGGAAACCATACCCCTTTGTCCTACACATCATAAACTTCTAGAACATGGTCGTCTTTCCAGGTCAGAATTTGAGGCGATTTGGCAAGCTCGATATACCAAGCAATTTGATTCTGTTGAGAAGTTTGTTGAATGGGCATATGAGAATTGCTATTCTTATAACGTTGAGGATCTGAAAAAGAAATTCTGGTGATATGGACCCGAAAGAGATTGAGCAACATGATGCAAAAAAACATACTCATACAGATACTTCATAAAGATGATTATAAAAGGTAGAAAAGAAATGATCGTTGACGTTATAATCTGTAACACCCAAGCAACACAAAATCATATTCGTTATCTTGAACGAACCCCTGTTAAAAAACTCGTCAATTTACTTCGATTTGGAGGATATACATTAAAGAAAGGGAATATTGTATCTCTCAAATATCTTGGTTCTTTAAAAACTGAATTTGGGGAGTTAGGTGGGATTAAATCTCTTGAAGTATTCGGTCGCAATAAATTTCTCGTCAAAGAAGTAATGACAATTTTAAAAAGTCCGAATTGTTCAGATAGTGAATCACTAAGTAGCATCGAATATTTTATGAAAAGAGATGAAACAGGTAAACTTGAATATAAGATTACTATTTTCCGAGAAAATACAGATTATATAATAAAAGATGGTAATAAAAGTGCAGTAGCATTTTATGAACGAAGGAAAAAAATTATTGGAAATAACATATTTTTTCCAGTGTACTTCATAGATTTCATCCAATAGCTGACATACGACTTTACAGGCAAAAACATGACTTTACGGGCAAAATCGACTTTACAGGCAAAGCCGAAGAAGCCGGCTTTGCACAATAAACCTTGCTAATGCTTGTTTTGCACAATAAATACCCTTTTTGCACAATAAACCATGATTATTTCTATCAAGGATACATAAATATATCAGTTCTGCATTATAATTGATGGGGGAAGAATGAAAAGAATCCTTGCAATCGGCATTATCCTTCTGTTCATAGGGATGAGTATATCCTCGTCTACTGGATTTAATGCTATAGAGCGAACCAATACTATATCTACAAATGGTAAAACTCTTTATGTTGGAGGTTCAGGTCCTGGTAACTATTCAAAGATACAGGATGCGATAGATAACGCATCTGATGGGGATACGGTGTTTGTATATGAGGGTTGTTATTTTGAAAATCTGATTGTTGATAAAAGCATCAGACTTATAGGAGAAGATAGAAATTCAACTATAATAGATGCTCATAGGGAAGGGGATGTTATAGCCATCCATGCAGACTTTGTGAACCTTAAGGGATTTAAAATTATAAATAGTGGAAGTGGTTGTATGGGCATTCAATTAAATTCAAATTATAATTATATTGCAAATAATAACATAAAGTACAATGACTGGGGTATACGTCTTGAATGGTTCATTAGTAATTATAACATAATATATCGAAATAATATCTCCTATAATAGTGCTGGGCTCTTTATTCCATCTTGTAACAACAATAACATTTCTGAAAATATAATCTATTTAAACTATAATTACGGAATAAGTCTTTATTCATCTGGTAGTAACAATATAGTATCCAGAAATAAAATAATGTTAAACACGGTTTATGGTATTAAACTCAAAGGGGATCCAGACCATAAAAATGATTCCTTTGTTCATAATTATATAACTAATAATGTTTTCATTGAAAATGGGAAAGATGCACGAATATATACTTACAATTTCATATCAATTATCAGTAATACATGGCGTGGAAATTATTGGAATAAGCCTCGATTTCTACCTAAACTAATTGTCGGTTTATTTTGGAATAAAGGTTTCAATTTTCCAATCTTTAATGTTGATTGGCATCCAGCACAAGAACCCTATGACATAGAGGTGTGATATGAAAAAACTACCTGTTGTTGGAGTAATCGTTCTTTTCCTTGGAATGACTATATTTTCATCAACTGGAACAATAATAATACCTCAAGAAACATACCAGGAATTAATAGAAAAACCTACATTTAATGCTATTCTTTCAATAATTGAAGTTAGGGGGCAATTATTTTTTTATATAATTGCTAAAATTCAGAACAAACTCCCTGACGCCTTCGAAAATATAAATTGGAGTATTGTAGTTGATGGAGGCATAATATTTTGTGGTAGGAAAACCTATGGAACTATACCGGAAATTCGTCCAGGTCAAATAATAAATTTATTTTCAAACCCTATTTTTGGTATTGGTAAAATTGAATCAACTGTTAGAATACATGCAAATAGTGATTTAGGCGAAACTCGGGTGACTTGTGATGGTTTTGTTTTTGGTCCATTCGTGCTTATTGAGAGATGGTAAACTATATGATAATGGAATGTGAAATTGAATGAATAAAAAGATACTCATCGGTAGTATCATAGCAGTTGTAATACTTATTCTGGTATCTTTTACTTCAGTTGTGGGATATAATCGTATTGAATCAGATAAGAAAATATCACCATTATTTAATATTAGAAGTAAGAGAGCAATTAAAGAAAATTATCAGGGATTTACATGTGAGTATGTTGGAAAGGGAGAAGAAATCAGAATATCAATTCCAAAGATAGATAACAAAATAGCAATAATCCAAGAAGTCATTGAAAGGATTAGTAAGATGGATGATGAATCATACGATAGATTTATATCTTTAGTTATTAACTTTATCAAGAAGAATAACAAGTTTGAGGAAATTGATGAAATAAAAGTTGTAAACGCATTGAATCAGGTACGATGTAAACAAGAAGTTGATACTCCTATAAGTTTGCGAAATTGGGATGAATGTACAAATGATGTTCCTTGTACAATTGGTGGTTGGCATTTTGGTTGCCATTTATATTGGTTTTTATGGCTTATTATTGTTATACCATATCTTTACCTTAGGAATTTTCTTTGTGTTCTATCATTTGATTGTAATACTTGGATATAGAAGATTCTTCTGGCTAAAAACAACCTATTTTTGAAATATTTTCAAAAGGCCTACAAAAAATATTTATAATAGTCCGTGTATACGTGTGACATAGTAACATACAGAGAGAGAATATATGAAGTTAAAAATATTTATCATCATTGGGATTCTGACAATTGTTACTTTACCATCTATTACTGCACAGTTTCAAAGTTTAGAACACGACACAAAAGATGAAAATAATAAGGCTAATGTAGGATACTTTTTTACTCATGTTTTCTTTGCTTTTGGAAAAATTACTAACCTTGAAGAATTTGGTCATGGATATTGTTTATATTACGTCTTTAAAGCTGTTGATGTAATTTGTATCCTATTTAAAGAAGGGAAATATAGACCCTTTATTCATCGCTTCACCGATGGTGAATGGCTGGGTTTGGCGTATCCCCAAGGGATATTAAAGGAACATTTCGTTTTTGCATTTGGTTGATAATTTTCAATAAATTGGTGATAATAAATGAAAAATAAAACACGGATAATAATTTGCTTTATATTTCTAACAATCATAATTCTTCCATCTACTTTAGCTCAGTTTCAAACATCTGAAAATTATAACATTATTAACGACAATGATGAAAATTTTTTTTGTTTAATCATCGGGCAGACGACTCATACTGATTTTTTTGGTCCGATGGCTAAAAAACTACCTCATAATCTTAATCTAATATTAGGTATTCCTCGAAAAATATCACCAATTGCTGTTGGTAATTTTATATCATTTGGATATAGTTTTGTTAACCCACCAATATACCCTAATCATGCGAAGGCTCGCGGGTGGGTTTTAACAATTGGTTTAAACGGTGTAAAAAAATGGGAAGGTAGTTTCTGGGGAGATTTAGATGAATTTTCGACACATAATGGTGATTGGACGATAACACATAATAT
>CAYGAC010000070.1:0-95297 GCA_964347865.1 uncultured Thermoplasmatales archaeon | reverse complement strand
TAGGATGAAAAAAATGATGTTTAGATTCAATTTAACTCATGATAAAACCTCTATTGGTTAAAAAATGAATGATGCAAAGGTAAAGAGTGATAAATTTCACAAAAGAACAAAAGAAGAATTGAATAATTTTATAAAAAAACTTGATCTGCAGGCTTTAGAAACAGCAGAAGAAAGATTACCACTTTATTTAGATGTAGGACTTAAGGATTCCGCTCTTGTTTTAGATGTTGGATGTGGTTCAGGATTTGTTACAAGAGATATTGCTCGCTTGACAAAAGGAACGGTAATTGCTATTGATGGTTCTCCTAGTTTAATAAATGTTTCAAAGAAGATACTCAAAGATTATGAAAATACAAAATTATGTATTGGGAATGGAGAACATTTACCGTTTAAAAAGAATTTATTTGATATAGTAACCTGTAATCTTCTCCTTATGTGGGCTGACGATCCGCAAAAAGTTGTTAATGAGATGGCATGTGTTACAAAACCCAAAGGCAAAGTTTTAGCTTCTTTGGAACCTGATTATGGTGGAAAAATTCATTGGCCCGAAAATCCAAAGGTTGATCCGTTATTTGCTGGAGAAGCAATTAGAAAAAAGGGAGGAGATCCTCATATTGGAAGAAAATTACGCGCACTTTTTATATCTGCTGGATTAGATACGAAAATTGGCATTGGGAATAATAGAATATGGTCTTGTGAAGAAGATAAACTATATTATTTACATTCAAGAGATTTTTACATTAAAGTATTAAGAGATGCAGGTCTATCTGAAGATGAAATCGATAAGTGGGAATACGATTATTTGAAATCACTTGATGATGGTGTCCAACTAAATTTTTTCCCACAATTTTATGCAATTGGGACAAAACCTAAGTCTTAATAATCAACTATAAATTTCCTGTTTGGTTTAAATGACTGCAGAAATAATAAATGGCAGGGAAATTGCAAAAGAAATCCGTAATGAAATATCTAAAGATGTTAAAAAATTAATATCAAAGTATAATACAATTCCATCAATAACAACAGTGAAAATTGGTAAAGACCCATCATCAGAATTGTACTTAAAATTAAGAGACAATGCATGTAAGGAAGTCGGGATTAAATCTAATCATTTAGAATTTGATGAAAAAATAACAGAAGATTCGATTATTAAGGAAATAACAAAGCTAAATAAGGATGGCTCCATCCATGGAATATTGATTCAATATCCAGTTCCTAAACATATACCTCAGGAAACGCTTATGGGTATTGTAAATCCAAAAAAAGATGTTGAAGGATTTAGTCCATATAATATGGGTAAGACTCTTTTAGGTGATGAATTTATAATTCCTTGTACACCACTTTCAGTACTAACAATATTAGAACATGAAAATGTGAATCTTAAAGGTAAAGATGTTGTCATTGTTAACCATAGTAATATTGTTGGAAAGCCATTAGCTGCTCTTCTTCTGAACAGAAATGCAACGGTAGCAGTATGCCATGTTTTTACAAATGAAATAAAAAAATATACCACTAAAGCAGACATTCTTATTTCTGCTACTGGAATACCAAAGTTAATAACTAAAGATCATGTAAAAGAAAATGCATTTGTAATTGATGTTGGAATTATAAAAACTGATCAAGGGATATGTGGAGATGTCGATTTTGGCGAAGTTAAAGAAAAAGTAGGTAAAATAACCCCTGTACCTGGTGGTGTAGGTCCAATAACCATAGCATGCTCACTAAAAAATATGATTAAAACATTTAAAAATTATTTAGAAGAAATATGAATAATTACTATAAATTTTCTCTATTATTTTTCATTTGTGGTATTACTTTATTCATAGTTGGTATAATCGAAGGAAATATTGAAGGTGGTATTTTCATTATTTTTCCATTTATAATTGGATCTGGTTTTTATGCATTATTTGGTATTATCTTTTTCTTCTTCTCTATTTTACTTTTTATGTTCGGATTGAATAGGAGTAACGCAGAATCAATTAATTTACAATTTGGAAAAAATAAGCAAGATATAAAGAGTAAAAAAAGTGTAAAAAGTGGGGGAGTAATTCTTATTGGTCCAATCCCTATAGTTTTTGGATCTAATTGGAGAATTGCAATTGTTATGATGGTTTTAGCTTTATTGTTAATTATCTTTGGTTTTTTTATTTTGAAAATTGTATAAAAAATTAAACTTCATACTTACTAAAGAAATAACTACCTATACCTAATGTAAAAATACATATTCCCAGGACAACAATAAAATTAGTGAGGGGATCTAAAACATTGTTAACACCAATTAAACTACCACGGATACCATCAACCATATAAAACATTGGATTAAAATACGATAAATTTTTTACTATATCGGGTAACTGTGGATTTGTTAAAATGGGGAAGAACGCTGATGACGTGAAAAGAAGGGGCATGATAATTAGATTGATTATTATTTGAAAACCTTGGAAGTTTTCAATTTTAGATGCTATGGCAAGACCAAAACCAACTGCAGTGAACGCTAAGAGAATCATGAACGCAATAGTTGCTAGCAATCCCATTGCTCCTGTTATTGGTATACCTAATCCAAATGCAATAATAAGAATAATAAAACCCTGAATAAGAGCTAAGGATGCTCCTCCTAATGTACGGCCAATTGTTATTGAAAATCTACTTATGGGTGCAACAAGAACTTCTTGTAAAAATCCAAATTGCCTATCCCATAATACTGAGATTCCAGTAAACATAGAAGAAAACAAGATTGCCATAGCAATAATACCCGGAGCAAGATATGCAAGATAATCATCCCCAAAAACACCTGGCATTACTGCTGATCGTAAACCTGAACCAAGAATTACAAGGAAAAATAATGGTTGAACGATCATAGCAACTATTCTACTTTTAGATCGAATAAAACGTTTCATTGCACGTAACCACATGATATAAATGGCTTGAAACTCCTCAATGTTCAAGTTTATGCCCTCCTGTTTCGAAATCTAGGAGGGAAATTTTCTCTACTGTTTTCTTTTTTATCTTGATCACGCATAGATCTTCCAGTATAATGTAGAAATACATCATCTAAAGTCGGTTTTCGAACACTTATTGATTTAATGCTTATGTTCATACTCCGTGCAATGTCAAATACAACAGGGATTTTTTCTTCTCCTTTTTTAACACCTAGTGTTAAATAAGAATCATGTTGTTTTATATTATTAATCCAAGATTCCTCGGCAAGTCTTTTATTCAATTTATCAAGCTCTAAACAAGAAAGAGTTATCACATCATTTCCTACAGCATTCTTTAGATTTTCAATAGTATCAATTACTAGGATTTTTCCATGATCGATAATCCCAACCCGATCACATAGATAATCTGCCTCCTCCATATAGTGGGTTGTTAAAAAAATTGTAGTCTTTTCTTCTTTGTTCATACTTTTAATATATTCCCAGATTGCTCTCCTCGTTTGTGCATCAAGGCCTAGTGTAGGTTCATCAAGAAATAAGACGGTAGGATAATGCATGAGACCTCGTGCTATCTCAAGTCTTCTTTTCATACCCCCGGAATAGTTTTTTACAAGCTCATCTTTTTTATCTACTAAGTCAATAAGTTTTAATACATCAGAAGAACGCTGTTTACGAGTATCTTTATCTAGACCATACATTCGTGCATGATAATCAAGGTTTTCCCTTCCAGTTAGTTCTGTATCAACTGCTGGATCTTGAAAAACGACTCCAATATTTTTTCTTACTTTATCTCTTCTTTTTATGATATCAAAGCCATAAAGTTCAGCTGATCCTTCTGTTGGATATAAAAGGGTGGTAAGCATTTTTATGGTGGTTGTTTTTCCTGCACCATTCGGACCAAGAAAGCCAAAAATTTCTTCTTTTTTTACCGAGAAAGTAATATGATCTACGGCGGTAAAACCATTAAATTTTTTTGTAAGATTGTTAGTTTTTATTATTTCCAATGCAAAGTCTCCAGTTGAAGTAGTTCCTGTTGGGAATAATAATCATCTTAATAATAATTATCCTTTTTGAACGATTGCAAAATAATTATCAGCAGAGATTTTAGAGTGTAATTTGACCAAATTTAATTTTTCAATTTTTAGATTAGATTGATTTATATCCCGTACAAATTCTCTTTTACTATACAGATGATAGAATCGAGGTACATTTAAATTGTGCTGTGTCCAATGTATGTTGATATCTCCAAATTCTTCCTTTTTCTTAAACAACTTTTTAAGAAAATAATATCTATATTTGTCTTGCCATCTTGACCATACACTAATAAGTGCTGTACCATCTTTTTTTAGGATTCTATAAATTTCTTGTAACAATTTAATGCGATTAATTCTTCCTTTTAAATTGTGCAATGAAGCAATACATAATATCGCATCAAAAGAATCATTTTTCAGAGGGATACTTGTCATATTTGCATGGATCAGAAATACATTTTTCAGTTTTTTTTCATTACATTTATTCTTTACAATATTTAGTAGATTTTGTGAAATATCAATTCCAATTACCTCTTTACAATGCTCTGCACATGGAAAAATGTGCCTACCATTACCACATCCAATATCTGCAATCGTATTAGATTTTGAGAGAACATTTAAAAAATTTATAACTTGAGGCCACGGTTTTTTTCTAGTAACATCGAAGCTTTCAGCTATTGTATCCCAGGTTTTTTCAGCAGTTTTTATATCATTATTGTACATTTATCTAACATTCATAAAGTAAAATATCTTTTATAAATAAAATGGTAGAAAATGAAACTGACAAATTTTAAAATAAAAGATAATAAAGATGAAAGTATAAGGGAAACTTAATATGTACTTGTTTAATACTCAAATCAAGATTTTAACTAAAAGATAAGGGAGTTAAAATGACTATTGTTTTAAATGGTACTGGCCTCACTATTGATAAACTAGTTAGTGTTGCAAGACATAATGAAAAGGTTGAGCTTCATTCTGATGCTTTAAAACGAATTAAAGCATGTAGAACCATGCTAGAAAATAAAATCAAAGCTCATGAAATAATGTATGGTGTGAACACTGGGGTAGGTGAACTTTCAGAGGTTGTATTAAACGATGATCAGCTTAACAATTTTCAGAAATATCTTATATATAATCATGCTGCTGGTATCGGTGACCCTGCTCCCATTGAGTATATACGTGGTGCGATGCTTAGTAGGATCAATGTTCATGCTATTGGTCGATCAGCTTGTCGTCCTGAAATAACACTTACACTCGTTGAAATGCTAAATAAGGGTGTAACTCCTTATGTGTGCCAGAAAGGTTCGGTAGGTGCATGCGGCGATCTAGCTCCAATGTCTCAGATTGCTTTGTTGATGATGGGCGAAGGTAAAGCTTATTATAAAGGCGATCTTCTTGAGGGAAAAAAGGCCATGGATAAAGCTGATATACCTATTCCTGGTATAAAAGTGAGAGACGGGTTGGCTGTCATAAATGGTTCTAATTTGCTCACAGCTATGAGTGCAATATTCCTTTATGATGCAAACAACTGGTTAAAACATGCTGAAATCGCTGCAGCAATGTCTTTAGAAGCATTAAAAGCTAACATGAAACCCTATACTCCAAAATTACATGAAGTACGTGGTTTTAAAGGCGCTGTAATAAGTTCTAAAGCAATTAGTAAACTAATTGAGGGGGGCGATCTACAGAAAGGGAAGATCAAATGTAAGGTACAAGATGCCTATTCAATGCGTTCTACACCACAGGTAATTGGTACTGCCTATGATGCACTGATGTACGCACGTTCACAGGTAGAAATTGAACTAAATGGTGTGGGAGATAATACTGTGTTCTTCCCCGAAGAAAATCTTCAGCTTTCAGGTGCTAATTTTCAAGGAACTCCTGTTTCTTTACCTATGGATATGGCAGGGGCTGCTATTACAATGGTGAGTGTCATGTCTGAAAGAAGAATGAACAGGCTGAATAATCCCGCATTAAGTGTTGGATTACCAGCATTCTTAACGAAAGGCGCGGGTATGTTCTCAGGGCTCATGTTAAGTCAATATACCGCTGATACTCTGATTGTCGAACAGCGTATTCTTTCAAACCCAGCCTCTATACAATCAATTCCTGCTGCTGCAGATCAAGAAGATTTTGTTTCTATGGGTATGAATACCGCTATTAAGAATTTCCAAATACTTGACAATGCATATGGGATTTTAGGGATTGAATTTATTGCTGCTGCTCAAGCCCTGGATTTCCGTGACTATAAATTCGGTAAAGGTGTTTCAAAAGCAAAAGAAGTAATAAGAAGACATGTTAAATTTTTAGATGAAGATAGACCACTTTATCCTGATCATACCAAAATGAAAGAGGTTGTTAAATCTTGTGAAATACTTAATGAAGTAGAAAAAATTATTGGTAAACTGGTATAAAGCAATTTTTAATCCTATTTTATCATAGGAGCATGTAAATCTGATTTTTTAATAAGGTTTATAGATTCCTTATAACCTGCATCAGCATGTCTCACTATCCCTATTCCTGCATCTGTGGTAAAAACACGATTAATTCTTCCATCTGTTTCCTTTGTTCCGTCACAAACAACAACCATACCTGCATGTGTCGATAATCCAATACCAACGCCTCCTCCGTTATGAATCTGTACACTATCAGCACCTGCAGCACAATTTAACAACGCATTAAGTAATGGCCAATCTGCAATAGCATCACTTTTATCTTTCATACCTTCTGTCTCTCTGTAAGGAGAAGCTACACTACCACTGTCTAAATGATCCCTAGATATTGCTACTGGACCTATCTCTTTATTTTTAACCATCTTATTTATAGCCAATGCAAATTTTTCCCTATCACCATAACCTAGCCAACAAACCCGTGCAGGTAGTCCCTCCCAGGGAATATACTTTTCAGCTAGGTTGATCCAATTAACCAATATTTTATCATTAGGAAACATCTTTAGAATTAATTTATCAGTCTTTATAATATCATCAGGATTACCAGATAATGCTAACCAACGAAATGGGCCTCTCCCAACGCAAAACATAGGTCGAATATAAGCGAGTACAAAACCAGGATAATCAAACGCATTTTTAAGTCCCGCTTTTTTTGCCTGTCCCCGAAGGTTATTTCCATAATCAAAAACAACTGCTCCATTTCTTAGAAAATCTAGCATAGCATTACAGTGGTTTTTCATACTTATCATAGATTGTTTTATG
This sequence comes from uncultured Thermoplasmatales archaeon, assembly GCA_964347865.1. GTDB lineage: Archaea > Thermoplasmatota > E2 > DHVEG-1 > DHVEG-1 > JAGLML01. The sequence goes on along the minus strand of CAYGAC010000070.1, from coordinate 88,118 downwards.
TATTCATTTGGATTCTCTTTTCTTAATTTAAACGCATTTTTTAAGGTATCACCAAAGTAGCCCGCAGGAACATAACCATTTAATTCATCGTGTGCAGATGTTTGGTCTGTTACAACATCTGGTTTAAAACCTTTTTCAACAAGTTTGGGATGTGTATCAGCACAATTACCTAGTAAACCTATTGAAAGTGGTTTTTTTTCATATTTAGCTGACATCGCCATCTCAAGTGCTTCATCAATGTTTTTTACTTTTTTATCACAAAATCCTGCTTTTATTCTTCGATCAATTTTGTGTTCATTACATTCAACTGCAATGCAAATACCATGGTTCATTGTAACAGCTAGTGGTTGAGCACCTCCCATACCCCCCATACCACCCGTTAGTACAATTTTTCCACTCAAATTATTTTTAAAATGTTTATTTGCAAGTGCAGCAAAGGTCTCATATGTACCTTGGATAATACCCTGTGTTCCAATATAACACCAAGAACCAGCAGTCATCTGCCCATACATTATTAATCCAAGTTCCTCTAACTCATGGAATTCTTCCCAGTTATTCCAATGTGGTACTAAGTTTGAATTTGCTATAAGAACTCTTGGAGAATTTTCCCATGTTTTAAAAACTGCTACTGGTTTTCCTGATTGCACAATCATTGTTTGATCGTCTTTTAAATTCTTCAGAGTTTCTACAATTTTATCATAACAATCCCAGTTACGTGCAGCTTTACCAGTACCACCGTAGATAATTAATTCTTCAGGTATTTCAGCATTCTCAAGATTATTTTCAAGCATTCGTAGAATTGCTTCCTGTTTCCACCCTTTACATCTTAGTTTATTGCCTTTCTCAACAGAGATAATTCTCCCCATATAAATCGTTAGTACAATTAGAGATGATACTTAAAACTTTTTTATCAATTTACTAAAAAAGGAAGGATGGCTGGCCTCACTAGGAGGGGATGGGATGCACTCTAACAAAACAACAACTACCAGCCCAATTCCTTCCGCTTATAAATAGCAATAGCCCCTATATATGTTTTTCGCTTTAAATTAATGAAATACTAACTACATTGCTTCCTCTTAGAATGATTTTACCAAGTCTTCTCTTAGTTTCACCCTTAGTTTCTTCAACCTCATCTAAAACAAGATTCATATATTCATCAAATCCTAAAAGTTTCCCTTCTATGCTTCTATTATCTTTTAATAAAAGTAGTAATTTTTGATTTACTGATTTTTCTAGAGTGTCTAATGGTAATGCCATGGAAGGGGATAAGGGAGAATCCTTTTTAAATTATTCCCTTTTATTGGTAATCAAATCTGATTATTTAGGATATCCTCCAATTTGTAAACTTGGATCTCCAAAAAGAATCCATGTTTGTACAACTTGTGCATCAATCCATGGATCGTTTGCTACAGTATTATTCCAAGCTACTGGATAAGTATTGATATATTCGTTAATAGCTGCAATCCACGTATCCCCGATTACCTCAATGTTATTTTTTCCATACTGTTTGAAAAACATTACTTCAATTTCATTGAGGGCTCCTATAAAGGAATCCTTATCTTCTTTGGTAAATCCTAGAGCGGTACATCCAATTGTTGCAATAGAACCACCCCTATTTTTACTTGTTAATTTTGATCCCCAACATTCAAATGTAGCTTCCCCTCTATATCTTGGAACTTTATCAAAAATTTTAAAAATCGACACATCAAACTGACAGTTGTGACATCCACTTACAATACAGACGGGATACATATGATTATTTCTTAACTTATACATTTTATAAACATTTAGACCTGTGACAAATTTACCATCATCTGGTGGATGATTACCCCAAGTTTGAGGATTTCCATGCCCAACAAAATAAATAAATCCACAACCGTTATTTAACACTTTAATAACATCAGATTGTCCGCTCAACGTTTCATCAGAAGTATAGAGCCTAATTGGATTAAAGCCTGTCATATTTTCTAGTGCCAAATCTGCATAGTACTCACCTTCATAACCAGTCCAATTCGGATTATGAGATTCAAGATAGGTATCACCTGCAACAACAACCATATTCTTAAACCAAGCTTTATTATATGTAGTTGTCTCGTAGTCTATTATCTTTTTCACAATAATTTTAACATCACGTTTAGTTCTATAGGGTAGTCTTCCAACTGCAACATCTGGATATAAATCTATCTCGATATCTTCTGCTTCTTCTCTATGAAACCATTCTCCATACAAACCGTCTCCATCAGAATCCCAATTTGAAAATTTACCTTCAGAATCATAAATATCAGCGTAGTAAAGATCACTAATAATTTCTAATTCCCAATTATTTCCCATTTGAATATATCGTACAGGGACATACCATCGATTAAATTGTCCAATTTTTCCACCAACAAGAAGAACATATTCTATTCCCCATTCTTCAATTGACGTTTTTATAAAATATTTGATTTTCTCTGCTTCATCCCTCCCTTGCCAATACATTTGATCATAAAGTTCCGTTAGTGTAATAAGTTTTGTTGATACACCGACTTCACTTTTATGCACAACAAGGGGTTGCAAAGCTTTTTCAAATTTTTCTGGTGTAATAATAAGAAGTTTATATACTGAATTTGTTCCAATAACAGGATGTTGATACACATTTTTTGAAGTATTGAAAGTGTTCAAATCTATTGCTGTAGTAATTGGTATTTGTGTTAATCCAAAAAACATAATTATAGTTGAAAATACCAACAATTTTTTATGAGTATTATTTTTCATACTTATCCCCTGAATATAAATATATTATATAGTTAATAAATCTTTACCTATATCAGATTGATATCCTAGATAAAAAACATTTATTTTGGATAGCCACCAATTTGGAGACTTGGATCACCAAGAAGAGCCCATTGTTGTACTGTTTTTGCATCTATTGCATAATCCCAAGCTGCAGGTGTCTCCCAATTAATTGGATATTTATTTAGATAATCTGTTATCGTCTTACCCCATGTTTCACCAAGAATATGAGTGCCATTTGTCCCGTATTCATAAAAGAATGTAGGTTCGAGAAAATCGCCTGCACCACTAAATGATTCTTTGTCTTCCTTTGTCATTCCAAGTCCAGTGCAACCAATTGTTGCAATAGAACCACCGCCAATTTTTCTTGTTAGTTTCCATCCCCAACATTCCGCAATCCATGTAGAGTAATACCAGGGATCCTCTTTTAATTTTCCAAGGTGTACATCAAATTGATTATTATGACAACCACCCACAACACACACGGGAAGCATGTTTCTGTTTTTTAGCCAAGTCATACTTAAAACTGAAAGTCCTTCAATCCATATATCTTTTTCATTTGGAGGATGTGTACTCCAACTAAATGGATTGGCATGACCATCAAAATAGAGGAAACCACAGCCTTTATTTATTGTACGTATAACATCTTGTTTACCAGTAAATGAGGCATCTGATGTCCATAATTTTATTGGTTCAAAACCACTCATATTTTCTATTACTCTAAGAGTATTTTCCTCTCCTTCATTTCCAGTCCAATTTGGATTTATTGATTCAGGATAGGTGTCACCTGCCACTACAACAATTTTGTTAAACCATTCTTTATTATACGTTTTTGTTTCATAATTGATAATTTTTTTCACTGTTATTTTTACTTCAATTTTATTTCTACAGGCAAGTCTACCAACATAAACATCTGGGTATAAGTCAATATTACTATCCTCTGCCACATCACCAAACCATTCTCCATAAACTCCATTACCATTTGTATCCCAGCTAGAAAAGTTGCCATTTTTATCGTAAATGTCTGCAAAGTAAAGTTCAGAAATAAAACAAGGCTCATTATATCCTGAATTAACATCTGCATTGTAACAGTATCTTATTGGCATCAATCGAAAATCTCCCACTAATAGTACATATTTTATTCCCCATTCCTCAATAGCTGTTTTTATAAAATATTTGATTTTCTCTGCTTCATCCCTCCCTTGCTCACCTATTTGTTCATAAATATCAGTTAAGGTATTGAGTTTTGTTGAAATACCTACTTCATTTTTGTGGTTAACAAGCGGTTGTAGAACTTTTTCAAATTTATCAGGCGCAATAATAAGGAGGTTGTACATTACGTAGTCGTTATTAAATTTATATTTATTTGTTGTTATTGGTTCTCCATAAGAATCTGAGATAGGTATTATTATATGAGCAGTAATATTTGGTCCAATTAAAAAAGCACTAAATATGATTATAGTAACCAAGAATTTTTTATTCAATATTTTATTAAGCATAATTTTCCCCTACCTATATAGTATATCCTTTACTTTATAAATTTTGGGTTTCAATTCCTTATTAATTATCTAATAAAGTTTAATATATGAGTTATTCTATGACCCGACTCCAATGGTATCGACTTGTAGATTTTACTGTTATAGAAATAACAGAGATGCAGTTAATCATACTATTGATAAAGCTAATAAGATAACATTAGTCTTTTTTGATATGGATGGAGTCCTTACAGATACAATAAGTTCTTGGAAACACATTCATGATTATTTTGGAACGTCAAATGAGCGGTCCGTTGATGAATATTTAAAAGGGAACCTAACGGATTTAGAATTTATAAAAAAAGATGTTTCTTTATGGAAAATTAATGGGAAATTTACATACAAGGATACTATACGTGATATTTTATATAATATCCCTCTAATGAAAGGGGCGAAAAAATGCATCTCTTTTTTAATTGAACGTGGAATAAAGACAGCTATTGTGAGTGCAGGATTAGATATTTTAGCGAAAAAAGTTGCTAAGGAACTTTCTATTGACTATGTGTTTGCAAATGGTCTCAAGACTGATAAAAATGGTATGTTAACTGGTGATGGAATTTTGAATGTTAAACTAATATACAAAGACGAAGCAGTTCGTAATATATCAGAAGAACTTGAAATTCCATTAGAAAATTGTGCAGCAGTTGGCAATTCTTGTTTTGATATACCTATGCTTGAAACATGTGGTATTGGGATAGCATTTAATCCAAGTGATGATTGTATTAAAAAATACTCAGATTTCGTCGTAGAAGGAAAAGATTTAAACAATATTATTCCTGTTTTTAAATCATTGATTTAAATTTTAATTAGGATATCCACCAATTTTAAGAGAAGGATCTCCGATTAAAAGCCATTGCTCAACGTTTTTTGCAATAAGGGCTGCACCATCGGAGCTATTATCACTCCAATTAATTGAAAAATTTTGTAAAAATGAAGTTATTGTGTTTCCCCAAGTTTCACCCAATATATCAGTATTATTAAGTCCATATTCTCCAAAGAAATGCATATCAAGCCATTCGATTCCACCTTGTTTCGTACTAATATCAGGTGATTCATAGCTAAAACCTGTTGCACCAATAGTTGCAATACTACCACCGTTAGTTTTACGGGTTAGTGCCCAACTCAAACATCTAGGGATAGGAAAGCCATAAACCCATGGTGAGTTCCCAAGGCTCACATTAAACATACTATTAAAACACCCACTTCCTGAAATACACACTGGCAGTTTCTTTCCATTGAAAAGAAAAGGTAATTTACGTAATCTAAGACCATGAATCCACTTTTTACTATCGTTTGGAGGGTGAGTTGCCCAAGAGGCGGGATTTCCATGTCCCGATAGCCAAATAAATCCGCATCCCTTATTTATAGCTTTAATAACATCTCTACAATTCTTTAAACTTCCATCTGATGTCCAAAGTTTTACTGGATGAAAACCAGGCATCATATCAAGTCCCATTTGTGTGTATACTTCTCCATCATAATAATCGGTTTTTTCAGGATAGGTATCACCTGCTACGACTACCATGGTTTTAAACCAAGAATCTGAGCATTTACCAGTCTCATATTTGATAATCTTTTTTACTATACTTTTAACATCAACTATATTTCGGCAAGGAAGACGACCGACAAATACATCTGGATATAAATCAGGCTTATCAGTTGCAGCTTTATCTACTGGCCATTCTCCATATAAACCATTGTTATTTGTGTCCCAGCTGGAAAAATTGCCATTTTTATCGTAAATGTCTGCAAAATATAAGTCACTTAAAAATTTCCTTTCTTCGAATTGTCCATAATTACGATTGAGATAACTATATCTTACTGGTATCCACCATGTCTCAAGTGCTCGTTGATTTTTTCTACCGCCAAAGAGAAGAACATATTTAATTCCCCATTCTTCAATTGATTTTTTAATAAAATATTTAATTTTTTCAGCTTTGTCTCTTCCCATCCAAAACATTTGTTTGTAAGCGTCCTCGACATCAACTAGTATGGTTTTTACACCAAATTTATTTTTATGACAAACAAGAGGTTTGATATATCGTGAAAATTTCCTTGGAGCAATAATTAAAAGATCATATACTCCCTCTGAGATTTGAGTGTTTACATTAATTTTATTAATCATCATATTTTGTGTTATAGGATTATATTTATTTGATATTGCATTTGCTGAAAAGGTCGTTGAAAAGAGTATTATTATTAGAACTATTACAATTATTTTATTAAATTTCATAAACGACATAAACAATAATTATTTACTACAATATATAAATTTTGTTTTTAAATCGGAATAAAAAAATCTTTAAAACACTTATTACTACAAATAAATTGATTTTTATAATGAGTTTTATTCAGATAGATTATTATTATTTTGTAATACCTTTTCAATTCTATTTTTTAATTCTTCAATTTTAAAAGGTTTTTCAATATAATCAGCTGCTAAAAAACTTCCCGTTTTTACTGCAACATCATCAGTTCTTGCAGTTAGAAAAATAACAGGAATATTTTTCCATAAAGGATTCTCTTGTAAATTTTTAAAAGTTTCCCAACCAGACATTTTTGGCATCATGATATCCAACAATATTAGATCGGGAATTTCATTATTTTTTAGTAAATTAAGACATCGAATTCCATTGGATGCACATGTAACCTCATAATCGTTATCCATAAATTCCAGAGCTTTTTGTATCGAAAGAAGAAAATCTGGATTGTCATCTACAATCATTATTTTTTTCTTCATAATCCCTCTCTCCTTTTATTTCAAAAATAGTATGTATCTTACATTAATAAAGATATTGAATTATAGAATAAAAAATGAAAAAAATAAAGAGAGATATTTAATTATTCGAATTCTGTATATTTGACATGAATGTAATAACTTGGACCGATAATTGCATGTAATCGTACATAATAATGCGTTTCATTTGCAACTCCGATACCAGCAACATAAGTACCATTTCCTGTAGCTGTACTTTGAACTCCACCAATGAAGAATACCCAGAGCATGATCCCAATTAAAGCACCGGTTGCATTGGTTTTATTGAATTCACCAAATACTGCAGCAAATTGACCAAGACCAATATTCTGATAATAACCCGCAATCCACCCTATTGGATTAGTTGGAATACCAAGAATATTTATTCTCCATACACCTGTAAAATTTCCCTTTGCCCATGCTGGAGGGGCATATAATTTCTCAATATCTGAGGGATTTTTTAGATAAGATACACTTTTTTTAATATTTGATTTCAGTGTTGATAGTGCTAAGTTAGGTGTATTAATAGCGATTGTTGCTGGCATTGCTATTAACAAAAAACATATTCCAAAAGTTATTATTATTTTTTCCATATTTCACTTCCCTCTTTTTAGTTAATAGAGTATAAGTTAGAAAAATATATAAATATTGCCGTATAATGTATCGTCTATTGACGAAAATATGTATTATGACATTCATTATTTACTGTAATCAACAGGTTCTTCATTTTACATATCCTTTATAAAAATCTAATAATTAATTAAAATTACAAAAGGAGCTGAACCCTCGATATTTAGTGTTACTTCATTGTACGATTGTACATTAAATGCTACAGCTAAAAATTTATAATTATGACAGGTCAATGGTCCAATTTGTGCATTTCCAATAGTAGCTCTAGTTACTGATGCAACGTTAAAATACATGATGCTCATTATCAGTCCTTTCCAAGGTTTAGTTTTCAACTTTCCATTAATTTCTATACTTTTGAAAAATCTATGTGGTGGATTTATTGTTACGTTAAACGTTAACCACTCACTTTGTTGACCATATTCATCCTTTGCTGATACTTTAATATAATAATTTCCTGTCTCAGACCAATAATGGGTAAAAGATACTGTTTCACCAGATCCATATGGCCCTAGCCAATCACTAATATTTCCATCACCCCAATCAATTCTAATAAGAATCTCGTGTCCTTCTGGATGTACGAAAGTAATAAAAAAAGTATATTCCACTCCGACCCAGTAAACACCATTGGTTATATTAATTATGCTAGGTGTAGTTGACGTAGGTAAATTAATTGCTCCGTTTATTGGTATACTAAGAAACAATAGCATACAAACAAGGGTTCCAACTATTCTCTTATACATTTTTTATTTTCCCTTTCATCCTCTCATTGATAACATTACATATAAATTTTTATTACATTGAAAATATGCCTACCATTTTCTACTTTTCTCAATCCACGCATTATCGACCGCATCCCTTACTTCTATTGGTAAATCTCGCACCCCATCATGGTATGCACCATTTTCATCTTTCCACCAAATTCGTTTCTTTAAGGTTTCAGAAGTTATTTTATTTGTTATTTCAACCCATATTTCCGTTTTTATATTTTCGTTTTTCATTTCCTTTAGTAATCTGTTGATTTCGATATTATAATCAGACATATTTACCTCCCAATATGTATCATAGTGCTTATGATATATAAAGTCTACGTCACAGTTAAACAACTATATATGTTCCGCATTATAATTGATGAGAACAAATCGAATACCCCAGTTTGATTAAAAGAGAATTTCATTTTAAAAATTACCAATTAGTGGGGGATAATAATAAATGAGTGTTTTTTATGGGATATAACTCCCTACATTAATTATTTTTTTTCTTAAAATACGAAAACCAATTTCTAACAGAAGATCATGTTTTGTTATCCAAATATATCTATTTTTTTCCTTTAAACTTTCTTTAAAAATATTGCTTAATATTTTTTTCCATTGTTGCTCATAATGTTCTAGAGGAATGCCCTTCTTTAAGTAATTTGTAATGGCAATACCACATTCTCTTCCACCTATCATTGAAGGAACTATACCACTGCCATTACTTGGTAAAACCATTCCTGCAGCATCTCCAACTATTAGCACGTTATCACTCACAAACTTTGGTATTGGTCCTCCCGTTGGAATAAGTCCTCCACCATAAAAAAGAATATCTTTTGAAGTAACTCCTAGTTCTTTTAAAAAATTGTTGAGTATCATTTCAATTGGAATTTTATGTGTCAACACACTACCTATACCAATATTTGCAGTATCCCCTTTAGGAAATATCCATGCATATCCACCAGCAAAACGTTTCCCAAAATAGATACGTTTTTTATCAAAATCATAGTCTCCTCTTACAATTGAGAATATAGCTGAGGATAGAGGGCAAATATCATTAGGTGTTTTCAATCCATAGAATTTGGCAATTATTGATTGAGGACCATCTGCACCAACAATTATTTTACCTGTAACATTTCCATTTGATGTTATCACTGTATGGCGGTTCTTGATACCTTTCATGATAGTATTAAGTCGCAACTCTGCTCCATTTCTTAGAGCCAGTTGGGCAAGGTGTTGATCAAATAGATTACGGTGCAGTACAAGCCCAGGAGTATCAAATCTACAATAGGTTTGATAAGGTGAAATAATATCTGTATTTTTTATTTCCTGTGCAATTACATTTTTTGGAATCTTTAATAACTCCTCTACGTTATACTCATCAGGAATAATGCTTTCCCAAACTGAAGGTGCTGAGATCGACTCTCCACATTTAACGGGTATACCTACTTCTTTTTTTCTTTCTATTATAAGTACTTTTATATTGTTTTTTTCTTGTTTTATATATCGTGCTGTTGTGCTTCCTGCTGGACCTGCACCCACTATTATAACGTCGTAATCATATTCAGCCATGCCTTTTCCTCCCCACATATTCTCATACGAGTAATATTTAATAAATTTTCGTAACAGTTAAACAAATATATCAGTTCTGCATTATAATTGATAGGTTATTAGCTTATGGGAGGTAATAGCAGAATTAAAAATCGTTTAGTAGTTATTGTTATCATCTTATTTATATTGCTTATTTTAGAACCAGGTATCAACGCAAATCAAGTGATTACGGACTTAAAACAAATTAAGGTGAATTGCTCTTATGAAGATGAGATAGATCGTTGGGCTGTAATAATTGGAATATCCGATTATAAAGGGAGTAGTGCTGACTTACCCTGTCCAGCAAAAGAAGCTCAAGAATTATATGATATGTTAATAAGTAAAGATAGTAGATGGGATATGAACAATGTACGGCTCCTCCTTAATGGAGCTGCTGCTAAAAATAATATTCTATCTGCCTTGGATTGGCTTCGTGAAAATGCAGGAGAGAACGACATCATACTCTTTTCATATAATGGACATGGCTCATTTGTTAAAGATGATAACTGGGATGAATTAGATCGAAGGGATGAGACGATTGTAACATGGGAGCTTGATGATATAACTGATGATACACTAAGCAACAAATTTGATGAAATCAATACAAAAAACATCGAAGGGATGTTTCTTATTTTTGATTGTTGTTTTAGTGGAGGTATTATAGGTTGGAAAACTACAATAAATGAAAATCAAAGAAATACAATAAAGAGATTATCAAAATCAACTATATTTACAAATGAATTAGTAGCAGATATTAAAACGAAAAATAGAGTGGTGTTAGCCTCAACGATTCCACGTGGAATTGGATTAGAACTTAGGGGCCCAGACGGCTGGTTTTCATTCACACGAGGTATTATTACTGCAATTGAAAAAAAAAGGACAACTGCAGAGGGTATATCTCGATATGCGAAAAGGTGGTGGCTCACCAATCCCACCGTTATCGAGGTGCTTTTTAATCCACTCTTATGGTATGAATCGCTTTTATATTTCCTAGAAGAGGGTGTAATAATCATGCCATTCCCGATAGGGAAGGATCGTTACCCACAATTATTACCTAAGAGTAAAAAATTACCTATTATAGGATTTTGCAATATTAAATCACCTATCATATCAGATCCCTCACCAACAGATGGTGCCCAGTTTATCTCTATCAATCTATCTTATCTCAGCTTTCATCTTAAAGATTGGCAGGGTGATTTAATGGATTACACAGTTGAAACCTCCCCTGATATTGGTTCTGATAGTGCCACTAATGTTCCAGATGGGACATTTAATGTAGATATTAGTAATCTGGATATCGAAACAGAATATTTTTGGTATGTTAATGTTACTGATGGTACTAATTGGAAGCATAGAGTATTTACTTTTCAAACTGAACCGATAATGGTGTTTGATCCATTTGAAGGAGGATGGAAATATAGGAAGAAAATAACTATTGATCATACTCAAGTTGCTGGAGATCTTACTAACTTTCCAGTACTTGTAAGTACTATTGATTCTGATTTGCGTGATAAGGCACAAGATGATGGTGATGACATTCTGTTTATGAATACTAGTGGTGTTGCTACACGATTGTATCATGAGATTGAATACTTTGACGGTTCTTCTGGAGAACTTATTGCTTGGGTTAATGTTACTAATCTATCCAGTTCTGAGGATACTATTTTCTATATGTATTATGGTAATTCGAATTGTATCAATCAACAATATATAGCTGGAGCTTGGGACTCAGGTTTTGATGCTGTTTGGCATATGGATTATGACGATAGTATTCAAGATTCTACTGCAAACGACAACGATGGAACAAGGTTTGGTAGTGTAACAACTAAAAGTGGTAATATTGGCAAGTGTCAAGAATCATATCATGATGCTGCTGGTTCAAACTATATAGAATCAGATGATCCATTTTTTAACCAAGATGATACAAGTTTTACATGGAATTTCTGGATATACTTAAATAATTGTGATTATTATTATGGAACTCTAGGAACAAAAGATTGGCATAATATTGCTGGTGATGGGCAAAATAATTATAAAGGGTATAGCCAACTTAATTCTGGTAAAATAGTTTGGTATCTTGATGCTGGAGATGGTTCAGCTACATATATTTATACGAACAGTAGTGTTGTAGGTAGTTGGGCATTAATAACTTACCAGAGAAATGGAAATAGCGTTAAAATATATCATAACGGAATAGAACAGGAAGAAGGTCATACGACATGGACTAGATCTAGTTATACTGAGATGAGATTACTTATTTATCGTGGCGGAATCTATCCTGGGACATGGCAGAGATCTCTTGATGGAAAGATGGACGAGGTTCAATTTAGTAATGTTGCACGTTCTGAGGCTTGGATTCTAACCACTTATAATTCTCAAGGTGATTCTTCTAGTTTCTTGAGTTTTGGACCTGAAGAAACGTAATTTAAGTATTGGATTATCATAATATGAAAAACCTAAATACCATAACATCTATGAGAATATGAGGGAGAATGAAAAGACTGCGGTTCATCCTGTATTTTAAAAATTTGAGATCTCGTGCTAATAAGAAATTAAAAAATATATATTGGAATATAATTAGTAAATTTTATATTAATCGGGCTGAAATTATAGCAGACGATATTTTATCTTTTATTAATGATGGAGATTTAGTTCTTGATTTTGGGTGTGGACCAATGTTAATATCAAAAAATATTGCATCAAAAAAAGATATTTCATCAATAGGTATTGATATTGATAAATACCAAATTAATAAGGGAAATTTCATTATGTATGATGGAGGACCTTTACCGTTTCAAAAAAATAAGTTTGATGTTGCTCTTGCGATATTTGCTCTTCATCATACTGAAGATCCGGAATTTTATCTTAATGAATTAGCAAGAATTACAAAAGGAAGAATTATTATTTGTGAGGATACATATACTAACTTTATAGAAGAAATTTTTACAAAATCTCAATGTTATATTTCTAATTTTTTATCAGGTGAAATGGATATAAGAAAAAGGAATTTTAAATCTGTTGAAGAATGGAAAAAAATATTCCAAGATAATAATCTTAAATTACTTACATTTAGAAGATTTTATCCTTTATTCAATTTTCATTTACCAACAAAAAATATAATTATGGAATTAAAAAAATCGGAATTTTAAAAGTGGTATATATGAATAAAAAGATACTCATCAGCAGTATCATAGCAGTCACCATCTTGATTGGTGTATCATTCACCTCTGTGGTAGGTTATAGAAGGTTAACATCTGATGTGAAGGCATCACCACTGTTCAACATAAGAAGTAGCAGGGCAATAGATGAAGAAAGTAGGGATTTGAGTTGTGAGTATGTTGGGAAGGGAGAAAATAATACTATACCAATAACAACCCGGAATGCCAAAAATGCGTTAGTGCAAAAGGTTATAGATGAAATTTTTAAAATTGATGAAAATAAGTTCAATAGGTTTATTAGATTAGCTTTAAGCTATATGGAAAGAAACAACAAGATTCAAGGTATTGATAGTAATGAACTCTTTATTTTACCTAATCTTTTGAGTAAAAATATTGATGGTACAACAATTCAATATTTCGAGGATTTTAAAAAAACTGACCCTCCAACGGCAAAAGAAGACTGTCCCTTTCCAAGCCTAAACCCATGGATACCTAGATGTTTTCTTATTTTATCTTTACTCTTCGTTTGGTTTGCGGTGTTACCTATGATAACATTAGGGCTCTGTACTATGCTTCAACCCCCATGTTAAGCCGATTTAATTAAAAACAAATAAAGCAGTATATAAAAAACAGATTTTATGTTCAAATCCTATACATCATAGATTCTTCTGGCTAATAACAACAGTGGCAGGGATATTTATTTTTTAGCTCCTATAAGAGCTTTGCATTTAGGGCATATTAAAATAAATCTATGAGGTTTCTCAGCGGAACTGGAACCTACTCTTCCGAAAAAAGGACCTGGACCCATGCCAAGGCCAATGGTCATCTTATTTCTTTCAATAATAGGTTTTCCCTTATAATGACAAAAGTTACATTCAACTTCCTTATCGTCAAATTTTTTATGAAACAACATTTAGTAAGTATCAACACTTTTTTTGGTATTAATATTTTTGGAGGTTTTAGATTCTTCTGGCTAAAGGAAACAGTCGTAACGATACATTTTAATGCTTCTTGTTGTATTTTAGGATAAGATATTATGGTACTTGACAATTTAGGTGATTCTCTTAAAAGGACAATAAAAAAGATTGCAAATGCAGTTCATGTCGATGCAAAACTAGTTAAAGAGGTCGTAAGAGATATTCAAAGAGCTCTTTTACAAGCAGATGTAAATGTCAAACTCGTTGTAGGTTTATCAAAAAAAATTGAAAAGCGTGCTCTTGAAGAAAAACCTCCTGCTGGAATGAGTAACCGCGAACATGTAATACGAATTGTATATGATGAACTAGTAAACATTCTTGGTGAGCATAGGGAATTACCAATCAAAAAACAAATCATTATGATGGTTGGTTTATATGGTCAAGGAAAAACAACAAGTTGCGGAAAACTTGCAATATATTTCAAAAAGAAAGGTCTTAGACCTGTATTAATTGCGGGAGATGTTCATAGACCAGCTGCATATGAACAGTTAAAACAGATAGCCGACAAGGTAGAAGTTCCTTTTTATGGTAATAAAAAAGAAAATGATGCAGTTAAGGTCATAAAAGAAGGAATGAACAAGTTTAGAAGGACTAGTGATGTGATCATCGTTGATACTTCTGGTCGACACAAGCTTGAAGATGATCTTATTTCTGAAATGACCGAGATTTTTAAAGCTACAAAACCTGATGAAAAACTTCTTGTTATGGATGCAGCTATGGGACAAGAAGCAGGTCCTCAAGCTAAGGCTTTTAATGATGCTATCAGCATTACAGGTATAGTTCTGACAAAGTTAGATGGTACTGCAAAGGGGGGTGGTGCACTTAGTGCTGCAGCAGAAGTTGGGGCACCCATAGTTTTTGTTGGTACTGGAGAACATCCGGTTGATTTTGAAAAATTTGATCCGTCTGGTTTTATCTCAAGACTCCTTGGTATGGGGGATATTAAAACCTTACTAGAAAAGGCTGAGGAATCTCTAAAAGGAAAAGATGCTGAAAAGACTGCAAAACGACTTATGTCAGGAAAATTCAATCTTAATGATATGTATGATCAGATGGATATGTTATCTGGAATGGGACCTCTTTCAAAAGTAGCAGAGATGCTCCCTTTTGGTCAAACTGGTAAGTTAAAAAATGTTGATATGGATGAAACCCAAAACAAATTAAAAAGATTCAGAATCATCATGGATTCTATGACCGATGAAGAAAGAAAAAATCCTGATATCATACGATCTTCTCGTATAAAACGGATTGCACGAGGTTCAGGTGTTGAAAACAAGCATGTAAAAGAATTATTAAAATATTATAATATGACAAAACGAATGATGAAAGGTTTTTCCACTGACAGAAAGATGCGTAAAGGTTTAATGAGACAACTTCAGTTTGGAAAATAATTTTTGGAAGTATGTTATTTAAAAATTATGATCAAATAATCTCAAATGGTCAAACCCTAGAACTACAAAAAAAAAGGAAAGATATTCTTGATATTTTAACTGTTGCTTTAGAATCTGTTAATCCTTATAATGCAGTAAAACAGGTGTTTAAAAATGGTAATATTATCTTAAATGAAGCGTCATACAACATATCTGATTTTAAGAATATCTATGTTGTTGGTTTTGGGAAAGCAAGTTATGGTATGGCTCAAGCTGTGTGTGAATTTGTAAGCGTCACTAAGGGTGTCATTATTACAAATGATTCATCGGTTAAATCAATATCTGATAAAATTGATGTTGTGATTGGTGGCCATCCCATTCCTAATAAGGGAAGTATTCAGGGAGCTGATAAGGTAATCGAAGTTATAAACCAGTGTAGGAAAAAAGATCTACTATTAGTTCTTATATCTGGAGGGGGTTCAGCACTTTTATGTAAACCTCGAGTAAGTCTTGAAGATTTACAAGTAACTACAGATTTATTATTAAAATGTGGAGCCGATATCAATGAGATAAATACAATAAGAAAGCATTTATCCTACGTTAAAGGAGGGCAACTTGTGCAACTAACAAAAGGGACCATAATCTCGCTAATAATATCCGATATTGTTAATGATCCTATTGAATTTATATCATCTGGTCCTACATATCCTGATTCAACCACATTTTCTGATGCTAAGAAAATTTTAGATAAGTATCATTTATGGAATAGAATACCGATAAAAGTTAGCGCCATAATTGATGAAGGGATCGATGGAAAGATATTAGAAACATCTAAAAATGGTAATCCAATTTTTAATAATGTACATAATTTTGTTGTAGCAAATAATAGAATTGCATGTATTGCAGCAATAGATAAAGCAAAGAGCTTGGGTTATAAGACAAAACTTCTAACAACTTCATTAACGGGGGAAGCAAAGAATATTAGTGCTATGCTTTTAGATAAAGTAAAGGATCGTTATAAGTCTCATTCAATTTTTATATCTGGAGGAGAGCCTACTGTTACTATTGAAGGGAATGGTAAGGGGGGAAGAAATCAAGAACTAGTATTAGGAGGAGTTAAACTTATTGAGAATTCCGAGATAGTTTTAGCATCATTTGCAACAGATGGTATAGATGGTAAAAGTGATGCTGCTGGAGCAATAGCAGATGGATTTACGTTTTCTCGAGCGGTTAATAAAGGGCTTAATTCTAAAAAATATTTAGAAAAGAATAATTCCTATGAATTTTTTTCGAAACTAAAAGATTTATTAATAACAGGTCCTACGGGTACTAATATAATGGATATTCAGATAATTTTAATATAAATTTTTTTGGTATCCTCAATATGTTAAATTTCTTCCACTTGTTATAAGACAATTTTTATATTATAATAACGATATCTATAAATCAAAAAACTGCTCCAAAACCAATATATAAGGAAAAAAGATAAAATTATAGTAGAAAATTAAAAAATGTAGACCCTAAAGTATTTAAGCTGGTAAAATAAATATAGCATATAAAAAATTTATATAAGGAGATAAAACATGAATGCATATCACTTTATTAGAAAATTAGTCATTTTAGGAATTATCTTCTTAGTAACTATAGGATTAATATTTCCCAGCACTTCTGCAGAACCAGATGTAGATGGTGGTGATGGGGTCTGGTTGGATACTTTTACTAATGCAGAAAATGTAACGTTAAGAAATTGTGATTGGGATGATGATAGTGATTCAATTATATTAAATAGAACTAAAAGCAATGTTAAATTTGATTTTAGGGATAAAAGGTCACATAAAGCTTATAGTTATACGACTCGTACATTTTCAAACCTATGTCCTCCAAATTTTCATATTTTACTTGAACATGAACTAAAAGTCTATACTGATGAAATAAATAAAATTAAAAAAGAAGATAGAAATGCATATATAACTTCTTCAGAAACTAAAAAATTTAATATTCATCATTTCAGATTTGATATTGATATAAAACCAGAAAATATTAATGAGTTAGAAATAACTTGGGTTGGGAAAGGTCAGTACATATCCAAAATAAGGCTTTTTTTATGGAAATATGATAAGACTTTTCCAAATCTCGGAGTATGGGATGTGCTTGATGCGACAAAAAAAGATGATGATTGGGAGACTTTAGATGGTACAATTACTGGTGATGATATAATACAAGCATTAAAAAACAACAATATTCTAGATATCTGTGTTGTAGGTATTCGTGCTGATCGGGATGATACTATTAAATTATTTTCAGATTATGTAAAAGTACAATATGAAACACAAGTAGGTTATACTCTTAATGATGGATTTGCAGAAACTAATATTACAATAAATCCTAAAAAACTATCAAACGTTAAAAATTTTTATTGGGACATATTAACCTGGAGTGATTATGAAATTGGAAATACAACAGTAAAATATCAAATTATATATCAAAATAAAACTGGAGATTTTACACCGGTAGAGGATAAATATCTACCAGGTAATAAAAAAGGATTTACTAAACCACCAGTACATCTTAATACCATTCCTGCAAATATAGATAAATATTCAAAATTAAAAATTCGAGCTAATTTATCCACTGATAACTATAAAATAACTCCAAAGATTTATAGCTGGGCTATTACCTGGCAGACTAAACCTGGTAGATGGCAAGATTTATTTAACTTTAGTTATAGATTGGAAAAAAATAATATAAATATAAATAATGGTAGTATTAACATAGCTCCTTTCACTGGAGATTGGCCAATGTTTGGTCAAAATCCACAAAATACGAGAACTTCAATGGGAGAAGGTCCAGTAAAGTATCAAGATAATTGGTGGTGTCAACTTGGAGACGAAAATGCATCGATATCAAATTCTGTTATCATAGATGGAGCTATTTATATTACTTCTCACAATAAAATGAGATTCTATATAATCGATAATATTTCTTCTGTTCCTGTTGGTGGCTTTCATGAATTAAAACCGAAATATGTTTACAATAATACATATTTAGAGGAGAATTTAAATAAATCTTTGGTAAACTCACTAACTTTAACTGAAGAGTTTATCATTATAGCTACAGGAAAAACAAAAAGACAAGGAACTAACAATTATGTAATTGCACTTAATAGAAATGATAATAGTGAGGAGTGGAGATTCTCCTATCCTAATAACACAGAGGATGATCAAGAGCCCATATGTTATTTTTCCAATCCAGTGCTTTATCAAGATAAAGTATTTATTACTTCTTGGAGTGGTGATCCTGCTATTATACAATCCAACAATAATAATAAAGTAATTGCATTGGATTTATCATCTGGTGATCCTGTATGGGATGAACCATTTGATTTACCAGCAGGTAGTTTTTCTACACCCGCCGTTTACAATAATACTATTATTGTTGGTTGCAATAATAAATTTGGTAACAGTTTATTTGCTTTAAATACGGAAAATGGTTCAGTTATATGGAAAAAATCTGTTGGTGCCATTGGTAGATCATCCCCTGTAATTTATAAAGATAAAGTATTTATTGTAAGTGAGGTAAAAAAGTTTATTGGGTCAAATGTAAAAATAACATCATTACACATGAAAAATGGTAGTATCTTAGGTGAAAAAACGATTGGAAGAAGCTTTTTTTCATTACTTGGATTTTTAGATCGAACAAGAACATTAGCAGATTCAACTCCGTCAATTTATAAAGATACTATCTATGTAGCATCCCCAAATGGATACATACATGCACTTGATGCAAATGATATTAAAAAACAGGTATGGAAAACATCGGTCGAAAATTGGCATATAGGAGATCATCTCAAGAGTAAGTATCTATCAACCTCACCAGCATACGCTGATGGTATTGTCTATATCGGTACACCATCAGGTTACTTTTATGCGCTTGATGCTTCAAATGGACAGAAAAAATCAGGTTGGGATGATTTTAGAACCTTTAAACGAATTTATGTAGATGGAAATTGGGAAATAACTGATGATCATCCTTCAATAGTTTCCTCTCCCATAATTTCAAATGGGCTTGTCTTTTTTGGTGATGACAATGGGAAATTATATAGTTTAGGTAAATTTGAGAAACCTGAAAATAAAGAAATTTCTGGCAGTATTGTTTCGATTCCAATAAAAATACCTGATCAATATTGGTGGAACGAATTTCATACAAATTATGATAAATTAGTGAGCAAAAAAAACAGCATAAAATTTAGTATTTTAGATAAAGATAGAAATTTTATAAAGGAAATTACAAAAAAATCTGCTATAGTTGACAACGAATTTGATGAAAGAATAATAAGATTGTGTGCTGATCTCTATGCAAAAAATGTTTCCTTTAATCCAAAACTGCTTGACTGGAAAGTTACTTTTATAAAGGATAATAAACCTCCTATTATAGACATAGAAACCTTCAAACCAATAGGAGGATGGATAAATCGTACTACACCTGTTTGTAAGGTGACTGTAAGAGATGAAGGCTCTGGTTTATTACTAAGTTCAGCAGAATACACACTTTACTATTATGTAAACGATTCTACACTAAAAGAATATTCCGATAAACCTCAATATACAGGAGAAAATGGTGATGAATCATCGATATTGATTGTTAATATTTCAAATCTGAATTTCAGTAAAAACATTACAAAATTAGAAAATATTACTTTTTCGATTAAAGATTATGCTAATAATTTTGATACTGAAGTTTTCTCATTTAAGCAAGATTTTGATAAACCTTCGTCTGAAATTGTTGGTGATATTAAAGAAACATATAAATATTCTCCAATAGTAATAAGTGCAAATGCTTTTGATCCGGGGAGATTAAACAAAGATGCAAGTGGTATTAAGTTAGTAGAACTTAAATATCGATTCTCTCAAAATGGTGAGTTTTCAGGTGAATGGCAACACTTTGGTGATTCTGGTCCCAAAATACCTACTACAGTTTATAATGCCAGATGGGCATTTACCGATGAAAAGAGAGGTGGATGGTATCAACTTTGTTCAATTGCAATTGATGATCGAGGTAATAAAGAAGATCTACCAAAAGAAAATGATACAAGAATTGTAACCTTTATATTTGATCCAAATCCTCCAAATGATCCTCAATTTACTGTACCATCTTGGTTCAATACTACACCCGAATTATCGGCAGTTTTTAGTGATGATTTTATATTAGAATCAGTTGAGTATCGACCATACTTTGATACAGAATGGATACAGTTAAAATCTGGTATAAATGCTCAAAGTTATAAAGCAACATGGACCCTACTACCCAGATTTTGGGATCGAATGGAAGAAGGAGAGACCAACTATTTATATTTTAGACTTATTGATTCTCTAGGTAATAAAAAAGAAATTGCAAATATTAATAACGCATTTAAAATAACGAAAGATATATCAGAACCTATAGTTGACCTTGATATCCCCGATTTAGAAGCAGAATGGAGCTGGGATGATACATTTAACATTTCAGCATTTGCAGATGATATTAACGGGAGTGGGATAGAATTCGTTGAATTATATTACAGATTTTCTGAGGATAACGAAACTTGGAATAATTGGACTAGGTACGAGGATCCACTTACATCAACTCCTTTTGAATGGAAATTCCGTGCAGATGAAGGAAATGGATATTACGAGTTTTATATTAGAGCAGAGGATGAAGCAGGGAACATTGCAACATCACCGATATTTACTACTGGTGTTAACATATTCCCATTGATGTTTGTGATTTCAATGGTTATTCTTGTGATAGCATTATTACTTTTTACAACTATATTGTATATACTATGGAGAAAAAAGAAGCAATAAAATTATTTTATTCAATATATATTGCAGGTCTTAATGGGATCGCAAACCGTGTTTTATTGCCAGGATCATAAATATTTTTTTCAGTTGCATCTATGATTACAATTTCACAAGAAAAAA
This sequence comes from uncultured Thermoplasmatales archaeon, assembly GCA_964347865.1. GTDB lineage: Archaea > Thermoplasmatota > E2 > DHVEG-1 > DHVEG-1 > JAGLML01. The sequence continues at coordinate 66,622 of CAYGAC010000070.1, read as the reverse complement.
CCTTTTTAAGATATTCCTTTGCATTTTTCAGATAATCTGATTCTTTTATAGGAATAAGGTATCGTTTTTTATCATTTTCATTTAGCTTCATAACTTCACCGGGTAGTTTACCTACATATTGGGATACTTCTTTTGCAATACTTTTCATCTTGGCATCTTTCATTGTTTCTTTAATTAAAATTCCGACATTAATCTTGTTTTTTTCAGACTGTTTAATTGCTTTTGTGAATATTTCTTTTTTCCAGATAGGTGATGTATAGATACATATCTTTTTTGGCTTTATCTTTGTAACTTTTAGGATTTCAGCGATATCATCGGTTACCTCTGAAATCAAATATTCTCCAACTTCCTCTTTTTCGGATATTTCTTTAGAATCAAAAATTGGATAAGATTCATTTGTAACAAGATTTTTATTATTTTTACTCCAAAGCTCTTCTGCTATATGGGGCGTTACGGGAGCCATAAGCTTTAACCAAATGCTTGTAAATCTCTCAAGTAATTTTTTATTACTGCCTCCTCTCTTGAGGTACCATTGAATGTTTTTCTGACATTCAAAAAAAATCTCATTGGTTGCAATTCTCAAATCATAATTTTCAAACGCATCAATGGTTTTTTTTATTGTCCGATGCAAGGTGCTTTTCATCCAGTTATCAAGATTTTCATCTGTTTTATCTTCAAGTTTAGCTATTTGCTCGATCATCTTGTAAATATTTGCGATTCTATTCTTATATTTTGTAACAGCTTCTTGATCCCATTCAATATCAACAAAAGGTGAGCCAACATGAGAATAATAAATACGCATTGCGTCAACACCATAGGTAATTGCAGCTTCATTTATGTGTTCTGCACCTCCTTTTGACTTGCTGATTTTTTCTCTACCTTGTTGAGTTACCCACCAATGGACAAATATGCCTCGTGGACGCTTTTCTTCTGGCATAATAGCTACATGATTCATTAAAAACACTGGGAAATGCACTGTTTTATGCTCTTTTCCACCGAGGTTTATATCAACTGGGTACCAATAATCAAAATCTTTCTTGATTTCGTCCCAAAGGGGAGACTTAGATTTTCCTTTTCCTAGAAATACATAATCAAAGAAGTTTTCAGTCATATCTTTGGGATCTAGTTTTTTTTCGTTAACATATTTTGAGATTATGTAATAAGCAGGATACAAAGTAGAATCAGATATCGGTTCGATAATCCAACCTTTTTTAAATGGAAACTCTGTTCCTAACCATGAGCCACGTCGGATACATGCACGATCATCATACCATTCTAATATACCCGGTAACTCATTTTTATAATCATCTGGAAAAATATTCATATTGCTTGCATGATCTTTTGAATTCTCGGTTAAGTTATTGTCACTGTATTTGATAAACCATTGATCTGGTATTTGTTTTATTACTACATTGCCTCCGCATCTGCAAATAACTTCCTCTGAAAACTCCCTCATAATAATTGCAAAATTTTTTGAAATAAGTTCATCCTTTACCGCATCTTTGATGTCAGATATTTTTATTCCTACGTATTCTCCACAATTTTCGTTTAGATATCCCGTATGAAATTCTTTTTTGTATACTTCTTCTGTTGCTAAATCAAGTTTTTCTGTTTCTGTTTGACTTTTTATTCCTAATTTATCGCAAACTTCTTTAGCTGGATTTGCTCCAAATCCTTTTACATCTATGATTGTAATTGGTTTTATATCTTCTTTGGATTCAACAAGTGCGATCCAATCATAGGGTGCATGCGCTGGAACAGACATCACGATTCCTGTAGCTACACCTGGATCAGCAAAAGGGCCAGATAATATTGGTATCTCTCTATTTATCATTGGTATTTCGCAGGTTTTTCCGATAAGCTCTTTACCATGTATTGTTTCATTGAGAAGTTTGACGTCATTTATCTGATAAACAAGTTTTTCATAAGCTTCTTTTGAAAGGATCCATGATTCATCCTTGATTTTTACTTTCAGATATTTGACATCTGGATTTACCCACATATTTGTGACACCAAATATCGTTTCAGGTCTAAGGGTTGCAGCAGGGAGAATTGTTCCATCATTCATTTTGAATTTTATGGTGGTGAATTCAAGGATCTCAGCCGTACCGCCTTTTAAGATATCTGTTTCTGATTTATCTACAGCAACGGGACCACATTTCGGACAAAATGGTGCAAAATGCGGTTTTTGAATGAGAAGATTTTTTTCTTTAAGTTTATAAAACTGCCACTTTATAAATTTTTTATAACCATCAGAAATTGTACTCATTATTCTAGAATAGTCTATTAAGAAACCAAATTTTTTCCAGTAATCTTCAACATATACATCTCCAAAGTATTTAACTACTTCACTTGGATCAGATAATTTGTTAATTTGTTCATCAGAAACTCCATATTCTTTCAAAGATTTCATAGTTGTAGAGTCTCTTCGTTCTACCTTTTTTGCAAAACCTGCGGAAGGGATTCCCGATGCATGAAATCCGGCAGGATACATGACATTGTAACCCATCATTCGTTTATACCGAGATATAATATCACAATAGGTAAAACCCCTCATATGTCCAACATGTAAATAACCAGAAACTCCTGGATAAGCAAAGTGTATGAAAAATTTCTTTTGTTTCTTTCTGGTCGATTCATATATTTTTGATTCCAACCAGATTTTTTGCCATTTGTTTTCGACATTTACATAGTCATAATTTGTTGTAACCATAGGTTTAATCTGGTGGGAAATGAGAAATGTTTTATATAATATTTCTTGTTGGGACTAAACACATCAATTTGGATAATTACACTTTATATAACAACCTTGTAGATCGAACATCTAAAATATGGTGGAGGATAGATTTCGTAACTATCCTCTACTCCTGTTTTTTTTATTGGAGAATGTCTTTAATTTGTTTCTAAAAAAATAATTTGGAGGGGATTTTTTGAAATGTTTAAACACAAAGGGTTGTTATTCTAAAGAAACGAGAAATGGATCTAATTTTTGTTCAGACGATTGTAGATTAATCTATGAAAACAGAAAAAAACCACCTAAAAGAACAAGACAAATTTATGACGATCCAGAAAGACAATTGATTCATGATATTTACATAAAATACTATGGTAAACAAGAAACACCAACTAATAACAGAGGTGTTAAGAAAGGTACAAAGAGAGGATCGTATGTAAAGAAACATACCAAAAAGAGAACTTTTATTTGTAAGGGTTGTGGTAGAACATTTACTCTGAAGTCCAAACGTAAGAAACAATTCCATTCTGAAACTTGTAGAAGAGGTTATTGGCGAAGGATGAAGAGACAAAAAGATGTAGAAGAAAAAATGAATAGAAAGTACTAGATTTTCTATGGTAATGTCTCGCTTAAGGATTAAATCCAACAGGAGAGATTTAGAGAATTTAAAACTAGATACGTGTCTTAGTCCAGGTTGCTTTTAATTATTCGAGACAACTCCTATAGAAATCTATTTTTAGTTAGAAGTATCTATTTAAATATCACATTCCCAAGTGTATAAACAAGCAAGACTCCAAAAATTACAAAAACCTCTATTTAAGATGGTTGCAAATACATAAAAAGGTAAAATAATAAGTCCAGTAATAATTTCAAATAATAACCAGAAGTAACAAAAGTTCATTTCCCAGGTGCAAATAACAGTACAAGGCACATCACTTGTATCATCATTATTGACAATAAATTTCTTTAAATCATCTATATCTCCATCAAGATTCCGAATATCATTAATTATTTTATTTTTACCTTTATCATGCAGTTTACTAATTCTATCTATACATTTGTGTAGATATACTAATCTATTATCACGAACCTGTAGAGGTAAAGTGATTTCTTCTCCCTTCCCAACATACTCACAACTCAACTCCTGATTATTTTCATCTATCGCCCTGCTTGTTCTGATATTGAACAGTGGTGATGCTTTCACACCTGATTCCACACTTCTATATCCAACGACAGATGTAAATGATACACCAATCAAGATGGCAATTGCTATGATACTGCCGATGAGAATCTTTTTATTCATATTCTTTCCCTCATAATTTATTTAAATTTCACTATTTTAGCAAATCCTTGATAATATGATGAATCATTAATATCTACTTTTATCCCAGTAAAACCTATGACTCCTCCAGGGAAGTATGATTTTGTCCCGCTTCCAACAATCCCAAAAATATCGAAATTAAAATCTCCCCAAATCGTACCATTTTTCGATCTAATACCGAGAATACCGATTGTAAAAATCCAGCCATAAGCAGGAGACCTGAAAACCTCACCAATTTCTAAATCTTCTACTATATAGCCAAATCCTATCTGATTTCCTAATGAAATGTTGCTTATATGGTTTAAATAGATAGAAGCAATATACGAAATTATAAATAAGAATGGAATTGTTATTCGAGCAAGCAACATTATTGTGATGTATAATAATGCTGAAAGTCGTGAATGAAAATAAGTCCAATTAGTTTTTCCAGAAATTAAACACATAAAATTTATTTTTGGAAATCCTGATTGTTTTTCATTTGTTTGAAAATTATTAAATGACCCGTCATTAATGAAATTAATAGGTTCATTTATAAAATTTTGAATCTGGGTAACACTTGCTGATTTTGGTAAAACCCTCCATCCATTCAAATTTTGTATTACCTCATAAAAGACAGCTATTATCTCGACCCTTGTTTTAGCCTTATTTAGTTTTCCCTTTATGGAATCTAAATATTGTTCTACTTCCTCTGCTTCATCCTTGGTTAATTGAGCTGTATGCTTCCCACCACCAAGTCCACATATCTCTGTGGTAATCTCAACCAGTTCATTATCCCTGCTTATATTGGCATTGATAGATGGTGCACACGCAAGTCCAAGGAAAAGGACGATTACTCCAAAAACAAGTAGTTTCTTCATATCACACCTCTATGTCATAGGGTTCTTGGGCAGGATGCTCATCCACATTATACCATTCTTCATAAATAAAAATTATATTCCCATACTCATCAATATAATAACCTGTCCTCAATTCTCCTTCAATGTATTTCGGTTCCGTACTATTATGACCACTCCAGTAATTTTTATCCCAAATATGTTTTGTCTCAAATTTCCATTTTGCAGTAAAAGAAGCATGATCCTTAAAATTGTCCACGAAATTATTATATTTCAATTTATTCCTAAATGTTTCCCGTAAAAAAACTCCGTACTTATTTCCAATAAAATTATTATAAAAGAGTGTATTCCTCGAATATCCATTTATATGGATTCCGTATCTCTTATTGTTAGTGTGTTAGTGATTGTATTTTTAAAAACTCTGTTGTCTCCTCCGTTAATATTTATGCCGTTATATGGGCTACTTGAAATTTCATTTTTAAATATCCAATTATAATTTGATGAATATAATCTAATACCGTTCTCTGTAGGATTTTCAATCGAGTTTTTAAATATTAGATTACGGTTTGAATACCCCAGCTGAATACAATTTTTCACCTTACTAAAATGAATATTTATTATACTACAGAAATAGCAGCGTACAAGTATAACTGTCCAGCATTAGAAGGGATCCTAACACCAATTTTTCGTTTTAAATAATAGATTGCCTTCCCGTTAATAATATTGTTTTTAATGGTTTGGCCAATCCAATAATTGATATTATCTTCATAAAATATGATCCCCCCTGTTGAATTCACAAATGTATTATCTTGTATAATATTTTGTTCAGAATCATAGATGCTAATTTCAGCTGATGAATAGAATTTATTATTATTAATGAAGTTGTTAACAGTCTCATCAAATAATTGTATTTTTCCACCAATAAAAATATTTCCTGAGATTGAATAATTTGAACCCTCATCTATATAGGTAATTACATTTGTTAAATGATTATCAACCATACTATTGTTTAGGTTACGACGATTAAAATAATTAATACCTCCTATAAATTTATTTTTGGATATGACGTTATAGTCTGAAAGGTAACGTAACTCGATATTTCCACGTTTATTTTCCATAAAGATATTTTCACTAATTATGTTATAATCAGATTTAAAAATTAGAATAGCATTGGTTCTATGATTAGTAAAAATGTTATCACATATAGTATTATACTTCCTTTTATCCCAAATTAAAATTCCGCAGTCGTCCACCCAATTTCTTGTATTTTGAATAGTGAATCCGCTTACATTGATGTAATTTGCTTTGAAATTCATCACATAAGCTTTTTGCCGAGCATCAATTATTGTGCTATTTTTATCCTCACCAATGAGATTGATTGATTTTGTTATTTTAAAATTCTCGTAATATGTTCCATTAAAAACATAAACTGTATCTCCATTGTTTACTACATTAATAGCATTTTTAATCTTATCAAAATGTGTAACATTCCATCCAGGTGTTGATTCGTTGAAATCATCATCAACGTAGAATGTAGTATCACCAACTGTTGCAATAGTTGATTGTCTTTCCACATTAAATCCAGTAGATGAGGATATACTCATCCCTATGAACAGAAGGATGATGCTTATTGCAAGAATTCTTTTCATTCTTCCCCCATCAATTATAATGCAGAACTGATATATTTGTTTAACTGTTACAAAGATTAATATAGCATAACGTGTATGGGAATATGTAAAAGGGAGGATTGTAAATGCGTAAGAAGATTATTGGCATCCTTATTTGTATGTTGTTGACTTGTTCAATTGCTTCATCAATTTCTGTAACCGAATTAGAAGAAAGGGTCTTAAAAATTACCCATCAAGGAAGAACATTATTTGTTGGTGGTTATGGACCAGGGAATTACAGCACAATTCAGGAAGCAATAGATAATGCAAGTGATGGAGATACAATATTTGTTTATTCCCATATGATGCCGTACTATGAAAATGTAAATGTAACCAAATCGATTAACCTTCTTGGTGAAAATAAAAGTACTACGGTTATTGATGGTATGCGTAAATCACATGTCATACACATTAAAGTTGACAAGGTATACATACGAGGATTTACAATTCAAAATAGTTCCTTAGAAAGTGGTACCGCTTATTCTGGAATATTTTCTGAGCAGAGAGAGCATATCTATATTGAACAAAATATCATCAGAAAAAATTTTATGGGCATAACCTTCTATTATTCTGATAACTGCAATGTGTCAAACAATACGATAAAATCGAATAAAGCTTATGGGATTTATGCATGGGGGGGTGATACAGATCCCTGTAATAATCTTACTTATACAGGAAACGAAATCACCAATAATGATAACTCGGGAATATGGTGCGTGAATTCACTTAACAGCGTAATAACTTACAATATAATGAGGAAAAATGGGGAAGGTCTTGATATGCAATGGCACTCAAACAATTCCCTTATAGCAAACAATATTATATCCAATAATTATTTCTATGGATTTTGGCTTGTTTATACTGGTAATTGCACCATTCGAAATAATTTAATTAAAGATAATGGGTGGGAGGAGTTATGTATTTATGAACATGAGCAGGGAACTCACGATTCCAATAATACGATCTACCATAATACTATCGTTGATGGTTTGTTAGGATGTTGGGATGATGGTTCCAATGAATGGGACAGTGGTTATCCTTCTTGTGGTAATTACTATAATGATTATACTGGTGAGGATAATTACTCGGGTCCAAAACAGGACATACCCGGTAGTGATGGTATTGGAGATACACCTCATAAAATTACTGGAGGTAGTAATAAGGATAGGTATCCGTTGATATATCCCATGGGTGAAAATCCACCAATGGCAAACTATACGTATAAATTAAAAAATTTTACAATTCGCTTGGATGGGTCGATATCCTTAGATCGTGATGGAACTGTTGAATCTTATGACTGGGATTTTGGAGATAGTACCAGTGGAAGTGGAAAAAAAACCACCCATACCTATTCCAAACCTGGAAAGTATAAAATCGAACTTAATGTGACTGACGATGATGATAAACAAGGGAATTGGTCATGGCCATCTTTCAAGGTTCCTAACCAACCTCCCTATGCTCCAAGAGATCCAGAGCCTTCTAATGGTGCTACTAATATCGATGTTAACGCTGGTCTCAGCTGGAAGTGTAGTGGTGACCCTGAAGGCGAACCTGTTTCTTTCAACGTTTATTTTGAAGCAAATGATTCTACCCCAGATGTCTTGGTTTCTGAGAACCAGACATTAAAATCTCATATTCCTGGAAAAATGAACTATACTACCCAGTATTATTGGCGGATTGTGGTATGGGATATATGGGGCGCATCAACACATGGACCTGTATGGAATTTTACAACAGAAGTAAACGCTCCACCAAACGCACCTAAAAATCCAGAACCACCTGATGGTTCATCTAATATTGATATTAATGCTGATATCACCTGGCAATGTGGTGATCCTGATGGTGATGATCTCACATTTAACGTTTATTTTGAAGCAAATGATTCTACCCCCGATGTTTTGGTTTCTGAGAACCAAACCAATTTCACGTATGACCCTGGAAAAATGAATTATACTACCCAGTATTTTTGGCGGATTGTGGCATTTGATAATTCTGGTGCATCAACTTCAGGATCAATCTGGGATTTTACGACTAGAGCGAATGCTCCACCGTATTCGCCTCATAGTCCAGAACCACCTGATGGTGCTACCAATATTGATGTTAATGCAAGTCTTAATTGGAACTGTACAGATCCTGATGGTGATGAGATCACCTATGATGTCTATTTCGGTAAGAATAGTTCACCTCTCAAAGTTTCAAATAATCAATCGGAAAACTGGTACGATCCTGGGACTATGAACTATAGCACAAAGTATTACTGGCGGATCGTGGCATGGGATAGTTATGGTCAATCTGCATCTGGACGAATATGGAGTTTCACGACTGGTTCATTACCAAATAACCCGCCCTATGAACCAAGCGACCCAGATCCAAAAAGCGGTTCAACCAATATTGATATAGACGCTGACTTATCATGGACTGGAGGGGACCCTGATCTTGGAGATACGGTTGTCTATGATGTATATTTAGAAGCAGATGATTCAACTCCCGATATTCAAGTTGCCGATGATATCAATGAAACCACGTTTGATCCAGGTATCTTAGAGTACGAAACAATATATTACTGGCGAGTAATCGCCAAGGATAATCATGGTGCAAGCACATATGGTTATGTCTGGCGTTTTACGACTGAATCAGCTCCTGAGCCTGATTTATCCTGTGAAGGTACCCTCAACTGGGTTGATGTAGAGCCTGGATCTACAGTCAATGGCAGTTTCACTGTTGAAAACAAAGGTGAACCGTTATCTTTGCTTGACTGGAAAGTTTCAGATTGGCCGAAGGATTGGGGTAACAACTGGCAATTCATTCCAATGAGTGGTGATAACTTTAAACCCAGTGATGGACCAATTACTATCAATATATCTGTTGTCGCACCAAGTAAAAAGAACTCAGAGTTCACAGGTGAAGTAAAGATTATCAATTTGGAGAACAATAGCGACATCTGTACAATAGATGTTCATCTTGCGACACCGAAAAGTAAATTATTCTTTTACAACTTTCCATTAATAAATTGGTTGTTAGATAGATTCCCAATACTATATAGATTATTGGATGTTTTGAAGGTCAATTTAGGATCCTCGTGTCTCGGTTAAGGACTCAATTCTACAGGAGAGATTTATAGAATTTAAAACTAGATGCGTGTCTTAGTCCAGGTTGCTTTTAATTAACCGAGACACACATCTGTTACAAAGATTAATATACTAATACGTGTATGGGAATATGTAGAAAGGAGGTGTTCAAATGCCTAAGAAAATATTTGGAATATATATTTGTTTACTGATGTTAAGTTCAGTTGGTTCATCTATTTCTATAACTGAAGTAGGAGAATATACCTTAAAACCTATACATCGAGGAAAAACCTTATATGTTGGTGGGCAAGGACCATATAATTATTCAACGATACGTGATGCGTTAGGTGATGCAAAGGATGGAGATACTGTATATGTTTATGACGATTCGTCACCATATTATGAGAATGTCGTTATTGGGAATAAAAAGAATATTTCATTGATTGGGGAGGATAAATTTACGACAGTAATTGATGGGCAAAAAAAAAGATATTGGGATGTTGTTTTAATTAATGGGGGTGAGTACAATACTGTAAGTGGATTTACTATCCAATATAGTGGTGATAAATGGATGGATGCTGGTATTGAAATTTATAGATCTAATAATAATACAATCAAGAACAATATTATAACATTGAACGAGGATGAAGGTATCTGTCTTTATTATGCTAATGGCAATACTATTTCGGGAAATATTATTACAGAAAATCACGGTGATTGGTACCATGGTGTCTACTCATTATCTTCCAACAATAACATCTTTATCGATAATAATATTTCTAGAAATGGCTATGGTTTTAGCATGCATAGTTCTCATAATAATATTTTTAAAAATAATACAATAAACGATAATCATAATGAAGAGGGTAATTTTGGTTGTGGGATATATTTTGATAACTGTCATTATTGCATTATAGTTCATAACAATATTAGTAATAATTCTGGAGATGGTTTATCTTATTATAAAAGTGATTCCAATAAGATATATTATAATTCGTTTGTTGGTAATGGTTGGGGTTATATTCCTGGTACTGAAGGAGCCGCTGGGATTTATATAAGAGCGGGTAGTGATGCTAATTATGTTAGAGGGAATATTGTTAAAAGAAATAAGATGGCAGGCATTAAAATCTTTGACTGTAATAAAAATATAGTAAGAGAAAATAACATCAGCGATAATTACAAGGAAGGAATAAAAAATGGGTATAGTAGACAACATATTTTTTATAATAGGATTGGTAACAATTCAATAAACGGATTTGATAGATCAAGTAAACAAAATTGGTATTTAAATTACCCGTATGGTGGCAATTACTGGGAAGATTACAGTGGTGAAGATAAGTATAGAGGTAAAAGGCAAAATATTACGGGAAGCGATGGTTTGGGTGATAAACCCTATAACATCTCTGGTGAAGGTAAAAACAAGGATAAATATCCGTTGATATATCCCTTAGGTAAGAATCCACCATATGCTGATTTTAATTATAAAATTTGTACGTACAACGTGACCTTCAATGCTCAATCATCAATTGACCGTGATGGAGTTATCATAAACTACAGTTGGAATTTCGGTGATGGTAATAGTGGAACTGGTAACTTTACTACCCATACCTACTTAAAATCAGGGAAATATGATGTTACCCTGAATGTGACTGATGACGATGGAAAAACAGACGAAATATCCCAAACTGTTAAAGTCCCTATTGTTAACACACCGCCAAATCCTCCAAAGAACCACTATCCAGCAAATGGTTCGAATATAAGTAAATTAAGGATCAATATGAGCTGGGAGTGTACAGATCCTGATGGAGATTTGCATACCTATTTTGTATATTTAGATGCAAATGATTCAACCCCTGATATATTAGTTGCTGAAACCCAAAAACCCTTTTACATCACCGATATTCTGAATATAAATACTACCTACTATTGGCAAATAGTCGCTTGGGATATTTGTAATTTTTCTTTCAGTCCGATCTGGCATTTTATAATGAGGAATAATTCCCCGCCATCAAAACCAAAAAATCCACAACCGCCTAACAATGCTACAAATGTATCTGAAAATCCGATGTTAAGATGGAGATGCAGTGATCCTGAGGGCGATAATATGACCTTTAATGTTTATTTTGAGGAAAATGATACTACTCCAGATGTGTTGATTTCCGAAAACCAAACCTATAAATGGATTAAAATTGATAATTTGAATTATAGCACGCTTTACTACTGGAAAATAGTTGCTTGGGATGAATATGGTTTATCAACTTCTGGACCGATATGGAAATTCACCACAACATCTGTACCAAATGACCCACCATATAAACCAAGTGATCCCACTCCCAAGAATGGCTCAGTAAATATCGGTATCGATACTATGCTCAAATGGACAGGTGGTGATCCTGACCCTGATGACTCTGTTGTCTATGATGTTTATTTGGAGGCAAACGATCCGACACCTGACATCCTAGTATCGGGTAATCAATCAGAGAACACGTATGATCCAAGTGATTTAGAGCAGGATACAAGGTATTATTGGATGATTATTGCAAGGGACAATCATTATGCTGAAACAAATGGTCCTGTCTGGCATTTCACTACATCGAAATCAGATCTTGATTGTGATGGTAGTTTGAGCTGGACTCGTGTTAGTCCAGGATCTACTGTCACTGGAACTTTTACCGTGTCAAACATTGGTGAATCACGTTCATTGCTTGACTGGGGGATAGATTCTTATCCCGATTGGGGTACATGGACGTTTGATCCTGAGTCAGGCGAGGATTTAACTCCAGAGGATGAACCAGTTATGGTAAATGTCTCTGTGGTTGCACCAGATAAAAAGAATTCAGAGTTTACAGGAGAAGTTAAGATTATCAATATATGGAACGAGAGTGACAATATTACAATACCTGCATACCTTCAGACACCAAAAAATAAATTCTTCTTCTACAACTTTCCTTTACTCAATAGGCTGATAAACATGTTTTCAAATGCATTTCCAATACTAAGATACATACTAAGGTTAAACCTACTTTAAAAAACCCCCTCTTCTTTTTTTATTTAATGACATTTTTACACGATAGGTATAAATAACCATAGCAACAAAAATTATCATGGTTTTGGGGTGATGGAGAATACCCTTAATAGGTTTAAAGGTAAATACTGCAAAATCGTGACCAGAGAATCCAATGAAGAGAAAGCCCATGCATTAGTTGGAACAGTCAAAGAAATTGATCATTCCGAAGGTCTGATTCTTATTAACTCGAAACGTGGTACGTATATACTAAGCGCAGAAACAGTAATAGCTATAAAACCAACAACAAAAAAAGAATTCGTCTTGAAATGAGATCGGTCCAGTACTCCCTGCTAATATTTTTCATTTTTAAAATTCAATACAATATTTTTTGTTTTTTCAATTACTTCTTTTGGAGGCGTATCCTGTTTTAAATAATGAAGATAGATTTTCCGAAATAACTTCTTATGCTGCTTAATAATTTGCTTATCTTTTTTTGTAATTGAGAAGGAATTTAATTCATCTAACCACACAGGATCATTAATAAGTGTACCTTGTAAATACCTCTCTACCATGTCCTGTATACTTTCTTAATTATGCTATATAAAGCTTATGTGTAAAAATGACAAAACACCCTTTTATTCACCACCCCTTTAAATCAAATATTGATTTAATATTATTTTTAGATCTAAACCTATCCCGTTTTTTCTTGGTCTACCTGTCTATTTGCAATTTATTGTTAAAATCAGATAAGAGTGCAAAGCAACAAAATCCATAAGCTTTAGAAATTTCTGTGTTTATCGAAATAAAAAAAACATACCGCATTCTTCTTTCATATTTCGTTCAAGTCAATTAAGTACTCAGAAGAATCAACACCTGCATGTTCAGCTGATAAAAATAGATATAAGGTAATCAACTGCTTGATTTCTTCATATCTTTGCAAAAGATGCACGCTTAGGATGGAGATGGGATGAAAAAGATAAAAAAATTAGTCAGAATAAGAGAAGCAGGTAGTATGGGTATCGGTGCTATGATAATATTCATAGCAATGGTTTTGGTCGCAGGGATTGCCGCATCGGTGCTCATTCAAGTAGCTAACATCCTTCAGATGCAAGCACTCTATACAGGACAGGAGACAATAGAGGAAGTAGCAACCGGTGTCTCAGTCGTTGATGTTGAAGGTCACGTAACCGATCCGGCCGTCGGAATCGATTTGATTACCATCGGTGTGAAAGGGAGATCAGGTTCACGTGAGATTGATCTGAATCAAACGAAAATAGAGCTGGCTGATAATGATACAAAAATGGTACTTAGCTATAATAGTTCGCAGCATGCGTCAGCTCCAGCAGCTACAGGGGTTTTTGATTCTGCTGCATTTGCTCTTAATTCAAACGAATTTGGGATTATTGTAATAGAGGATGCAGACGGATCTCTTACTACGAATACCGCAATACCGATAATCAATAGAGGAGATCTTGTAATGCTCACTGTTAATTCTAGTACAACGTTTAGTCCTGGTTTGCTTGAACGAACGGATGTTTGGGGTAATGTCATTCCTGAGATTGGATCATGGGGTATAATCACCTTTAGAACTCCGTCGGCATTTGTCGATGAAGTTTACGATCTGCTCTAAATATACGTTCCTAGTAGAAAGGTTGATGGTATTCGATAACTGAGAAAGTAGGTGAGGAGAGAAGTAACGATTAAGATACGATTATCCTTTTCCCTTGTGTTAATACCGTTTTATCTTCTCTCCTTTCATCTTAATCAAGTTATTATATTTTCATTTTGACAATTTGACAGCGTGATTATATATACCATTGATAACAAAGCATAATGTGCTAGTAGGTTTCACCTAAAAGCGGGGTGGCATTATGATTAAATATCAATGTGTTAAATGCAAAAAGATATTTTATACACAGCTGAAATACTGTCCTGATTGTGGTGGACTACTTATATTAATATAGAGTGATGAATTATTTGAATTGCTGTTTTCTAACGAAATCCAATTATAATCAATGACAAAGTTAAATGGGTACTTTCTACACTTTGGTTGATAAGGTTATATCATTTTTTTCTATCAATTTTCAGATCAATCAGTAACCTTGTTGGTCTCCCCATTTTTTAATAGAAAACTCCCCTGTTGTCAAAGTTTTCTATTGCTAGCGAAAAATCTACATCCACATCTAATAAGGCATAGTTGTATAACCTTCATGGCAAAGGACGGAATGACCGCTCCACAAATAATGGTACATTCAGGACACAAGAGTTTGAAAGTAGTTCAGAGGTATATCCATCTGACAAATGAAGATGTAAGAGATAAGGTGTTACACAGTCTTTCTTTAGATGAAGAAACGGGGAAACCATCTCTACCCGAAAAGGACAGAGATAAAGAACCTTGTCTAAAGCTACCGAGACAACAGGGAGAGACAGATAGCTATATCGCAAAATTAGAAGAGAAAGTTAAGAAATTAGAGAAACGGCTATTTGAACAGGAGTACAACCGTATTTATGTCTAAAACACCAGGAATTATATAAACCAAAAAAATTTGAGACAAGTGAAAAAATATGGTAATTATATCAAAAAGATTTGAGACAATATTTCTTGTCATATTTGAAATATAAAAGAAATACATGAAAAAATTTTATAAGATAGTCTTTTTTTACAAAATACATTGTTTATTTCAAATGTTCCAAATCATTTGAACCGATCCTTAATGTTACAGAACCAGCACAGTAGTTCCGAATGCAAAAATCTACCAAAGAAATCATCGATTTTTGATTGTTTCTCCTTAGAATCCGATTGATGTTGTTGCTTAAATTTTTTAATTTTGTAACGTCTTGGTTTTTGATTTTTACCAAGGAATGCTCTTTTATGCTTAATTTCGAGATCTGTATTGAAAACCTTGCTCATCCTTCCAAGCTCTTGATATGAAATAATTCGTGATGTATCCTGTTTTATCATCTCCTGCAAGGCTTGCTTGTTTTTATCCTCAAGATAATAAATAGATTTGTTCTTGAACTGAGAGCGTTTAATGGCAGGAAAATGTTTTTGAAGACTTCTAAGAGCGAGCCCGTTATCTTTAGTATATACATATCCTTTCTCTATAAGCTGTTTTAAAAGTTCAAGAGGTTTACCACTGATATAAGGTTCACGTTTGTATTTATTTGGCAGATCCTTAGTATATTTGTATACCGTCTCTGGCAATATTTTAAATTCCTTAGCAACGGAATACTTTGATTTACCTTTGAGAATCTCTTCCCTTATCTTCTGGATTAAATCCCTTGTTATTGGTTTTCCCCAACTACTGCTTGGAATGTCCTTCGTGTGCTCATAAACAGCTGAATCAGAGATCCCAAGCTCTCTCGCTACAGAGGGTTTAGACTTTCCCTTTAAAACCTCTTCTCTGATTTTAGAAATCATTTCTTTAGAAAAGTGTTTTGTCATCAACCATGAGGTAAATAAGGTGTATAAAAAAGTATTGGGTAAATCAATAAATATTAAAAAGAGTCTGTCTCGTTAGACAAGAATTTATTAGACGGACATATAAAGATTCTGGATTTTAAGATTTTTAACCTAAAACCAAATATTAAAAAAAATGTAACTTCATCTCTAGAAATATCTTTGCTAAAGGATAATTTTTATATATATCTTCTTTTATTTTAAAAAATATGGATGGAAGTTATTAAATGAAAAAAATTTTAGGAATATTAATTTTTACAATGGTTTTATTAAATATTCCGATTTTAACGGAATCATCAATAATAAATGATGACGTTACTATCAATATTTATGCTGGTTATTTTAAGAATAATATTGGGTACGGTATCACAATAGATTTCAGGAATAACAAAAGCGAGGATGTTACTATTTTTTATAATATATCATTTGATTTTCTTTTTATAAATCATTGGGACTACATATATAGTTGGAATGGAACTTTGGAACCAAAATCTATTTTAAAAATCCGTATTCGCCACAGAATAATAGGAATAAAATATATCTCTATCATAGCACAAGCTGGAAACACAACAAAATCCCGAACGGGAATAGCAATTAATAACATAATAATTCTAACTTAATGAGCGATTTGTTTTCCTTATTTCAAGATTATTGAGATGTTTCAACTAGAATTAAACGGGTTTGTTAATCAAAAAAATAAAAAGAGAGGGATTGATTTTTCCACACTAGATTATTGTGCTACTAAGTAATAATAATCTTGGACAAGCATTATTGGGAAAAAATAATGTTTCCAATATAAATGAACCCCATTTCCCTCATCAGTGTTTTCAATTTCATTCATTAAATCCCCTATGATGAATACAGCGAACAACCAACAGAATGGTACAACAGTGCCTGCTGCTCCCCCACAAGTGAGGGCAAATATTGCTATGAATATACCTAATTCTAAAAATCCTCTATTTGCTTCCTCATCCATCTCCTGGACCGTTTCATGGCTCATCCACGCATCAATCCAAAAACCAAATCCCGCTATTGGTGTTAATTCAACAAACCAATCGGCTTCCCAATCATCTTTTCCACCAGTTTCTGAAGGTCCTGGTGCAGGTAGTTCTGTTTCATTTTCTAACATCTGTTCAAGAGTTTCATATTGTTCTATTGGTGGTTCATAGTAGGTTAGTGTCTCCAAATCTTCTTCTTCTAAAATATCGTTTAGCTCATCAAATATATTATTGAGATCTGCTTGAAGTTCGGGTGTAAAAGCGAATGTATGATTGAGTTCTCCATAGGTATCGATATAATCTTCTATGTATTCATTTAATTCCTCAATTGTTGAATTATAAGCTAACAATATATCTTCACAATCACTCCACACTTTTTGGAATACGGAAGTAGGATCTGCGTATACTACTGGTGATATTGACAATGTTAGTATTAGTATAGTTGCTCCAATTCCAAATATTTTCGTATTTTTTTTCATTTTTTCACCTTTTTTCAATTTTGATCTCCCGAGAAAAAGGTTCCTTTCTGCTTAATGCCGTCTCGGTCGTTACAATTCTTAAAAATTATCGTAATCGAGAGAGAAAATTTTTGCCAATATTGATATAATTTCATTACTAACCTCCCCGATTAGATTGTATTGATTGAAAACAATCCTATCAAATTTTATAGCACATTATGGGTATATATAATTTACCTATTATCCCTCAACAATTATATATAAATAATTGTATTTAGAGATTTTAATGGATAAAATATTAAGTAAATTACGCCACATAGATAATAGAATCAGAGTGTTATTACCACCCAAAGTTTTGATAATTTTAAAACTAAAACCAAATAAGTATTTATTCAAGGATTTTTTCTTTTTATATAATAATTTTTTACTAAATATGTTAAAATATATCCGATTGAAAATATCCACGCTGAGTAATATAGTATTATTTGTGGTTTTAAGATATAAAGGGAGAAAGCAACAATCCATATTAATAATAATATTGACCAGAATAAATTTGGTTTATACCATATTTCATTTCTATTGTTCTTTTTCAATGACATGTAAGTCTAAATACTTCATTTATTATATTAACATTTTTAAGATTTAACTCCGTTTTTTCTAGGGTAAATAAAATCGTCCTTTGAAAGTTTTTTAGAAGTTCTAAGGCCTCACCTGTGATGCAGATTTTTTTCTTTGTCATCAGTTATGAGAAATGAAGGTGTATAAAAAGGTATTTGAATTTCTACTTCTATAATTGTGATGGTGGAATACGTTTACCACCAAAAATCCAAAACACAACGATTCCAATCGGTGAGGTATCATTTCCTTCTTTCACTCCTTTGCCACCTGGTGTTGGGAATGCCGTTATATAATTTTCTCTATCAGCAAACGGTTCCTCCTGATCCGATAAATTAAGTGCTAATAAAAATCCGATTTTTCTACCTCTATCAACTGTATATTCTTTTAGTTGATCTGTATGCTTCGAAATGATTTCATCGATTGAGCTGTACCCATTTTCATTAAATTTTAATTCAATACATATTTGTTCGTTTACTTCGAAATCTAATTTACCACTTCCTTTCTTACCTTCATGTGTTACTGAAATTTTCTCCCCCCTGCGCACACGGGTTAAATATGCTTCTAAATTATCATGAAAATCATCTTCATTCTTATATTTGGAGGTATAAATCCATAAGTGCTCCTCAATATCTTTTTTATAGTCATATATTAGAACAAGCATTTTTAGTAAAAATTTTTTAAGTTCTCTTTTTAATAAAACATCTTTGAATGGATCAAAAGAAACAATGATATTTTTTGATATTTTTTCAAATTGTTCATCATTAAATATTTCGTCTTGATAAACATATTTTATCATCTGTAATATTTTTCTGCAAGCATCTCTTAGGATGATTATTATTTGAGTAAAATTACGAGAGATTGCGCTACATATCCGTGAATTAACTTCGAGATAATAATTATCATCGACGTATTCACCACTATAATATCTCTCTTCATCTTGTTGCCATAAGTATTTACTTACTTCACTTTTTTGTTCTTCTATTACATTGCACATTCGCCCGATTTTGAATCCTAATAATCGATTGGTTGCAAAATCCAATAATTGTTTAGGATTGTCGATTTTTTCTGCTTCTTCTTTATGAAGACCATATTCTCCTAAACGAGTTTGTCCCCAACATTCATAATTAAAGAAGCAATATAAGAAATCAGGATTCAAACCTTCGATTTTTTTAACTTCTTCTAAAGCAGATTTACTATCTGATTCATTTGAAAAGAGAAGTTGTGCGAGTTGTTCTGTCGTTTCCTTTTTAAAATTATTTATATCATGTATATTAATTACCTTATGACTATCACCTTTTGCTATCGAATGTTTTATTTCATTGAGATGATGCAATAAATTATCAACATTATTTTCAAAATCTTTTATCACTTCTATATTCGTTAATAGACAAGTCCTAATATCACTGTATTTTGGAGAGTTAAATGGAGCTTTAATATCTGTTTTATAGTTATTTAAAATAATTCCAAATAGTTCAGCAAGATTTCTGATCACAGAATGTTCTTTTAAGAATTTAAAATCGTTTTCATTTAATATTTTTGAAGGGTCTATCTTCATCAAATTTCCCCCTTTCCAAATAGTAATCTTATCTTATATTAGATATTTATTTTTTTACTTGCTATAATTTCGTTTTTTATTTTAATAAGTATTTGGATAATATCTAAACAATTGGAATAAATATCCTTTGAATCATTTATTGTAATAACTTGTTTTTTTGTTTTCATCAATAACTTTAATCAATTTTTCTAAGTTACTCATATGGATCCATCTCATTTATTTCAAGTGTATCTTCTTCGAAACAAATAGGTTTTTTCTATAGCATCAACTATGAGGTTAAAAGGTTGTATAAATAAGTTATGAAATTTATATTTTTCAAGATTATTTATCAATTTTCTCTGGATTACAATATACTCTGAAAATATCAACGATTTCATTTAATTTATCTTTTTGTCTATAAAAATATTGTAGATAGGTAATATTAAAGAACAATAGAAACAATCTCATTTGTATTCCAGCCAATAATTCATCAAGAGTAATATGTGGTCTTTTTGTAAGAGAAGCGTTGTAGATACGGAGATCGATACTAGTATCAATATAGTTTAGACCTGTTTTTTCTTCTGCAGGGAAAAAAGTTATATTCACTGGTTCGAGTGGTTCGGAATAGTTATGGTATATTTCTGTTCGGACATTGTAGAGGTCGTTAATCCACAATTCATCCTCTTTAAAAAGATATTTACTAATTTCTTCATTAAAAACGTGTGGATGTTTTAGAGAATCAAGGGCTCTGTGATATGTCCTTGTGCGGTAATCAACATATTTCGGTATGGTTAAGTGAATAAGTATCCTCAAATTATCAATTGAACTTAATAAATGATAAATAAAGCTTTCATAATATATCGTACCATAATAAACAACTTTCTTCAAATCCGTTTGAATTTTTTTCTGAAAATCTATCATGTATAAAAAATCCTTTTCTTTGTCCAACTCTCTACTCTTATATAATTGGCCTAATAGTTGTACAAAATGATGGCAACAATGATACTTATGTGAAAATGATTTGGGAATCCGCACGAAAAGCAAATCATTTTCCAAGAATATGTGATTGTTCAATCGATTATACAAATTGGTACTTCTATGGGGATAAAAATGCTCCTATGGTTACAGAAATGAAACCCGATAGAGGAACAACTCATTGTTACAAATTCGCAACTATAAATATATCAGAACGGAATCAAAGATTCACCTTACTTGCAATCCCAGTTGGACCATTTGATAATAAAGAAGAGATCCTAAAAACACTCTTGAACTATGCAAGACAAAGGGTAAAAATAAGACGATTATATGTTGATCGTGGATTCTTCGATTCAAATTCAATTGCTCTCTTTACAAGTTATAATATTAAATTTTTGATGCCTTGTACTGCTAATGAGAGAATCAAGAAGATATTAGAAGTTGTTCCATCACCAAAAGTAATCAAAGATTATAAGATGAAAAATTCCCTTTTCAATGTGGTTATAGTAACTGATGAAAATAATTTTAAAAGAGCGTTTGCAACAAATATAGATTTAAATGAAAACGATGTTGGTTTATCTAATAGACTCTTTTATTTATACGGAAAAAGATGGAGCATAGAAACAAGTTATCGTGTGAAGAAACATTCATTCAGACCGAAAACAACATCTAAAAATTACTTTATACGGTTATTTTATTTCTTGTTTTCAACTTTGCTTTATAACCTTTGGATACTTGTTGATATTTTAATTTGTATTGCTCTTCTTGGTATTTTTATTGGGAATCACATTATTACATCAAAATATTTTAGTAATATACTTCTTGCAGTAGATCCAGGAGGATAAGTAGATGTTCTCTTTTAGAAATTATTCTTATTTTTTAGTCTTAAATAGATTTATATCTTATTTTACAGAGATGTTTTATAACGTTTGAGACTTAAAATCACAAAAACATTAATATTACAATAATAAATACCTGAAATTATACTCTCATATTTCCAAATTCTTGGTCATTGGTAGGTACTTTCGGAACTACTGCAGCAACAGGGTTCTGTGTAATAGAGAGTTGGGAAGTTTACGTTGGGAAATTTGTGTTGTTTCATTTATTACTCCTATTTTTAAACAATTCTTGAAATTGTTCAGCTGTAAATCCTTCTGGTAACTCTCCACTAAGTTCGTAATAAATTGGTAAAAGCTCTGTAATGCATTCATCATATTTTTTCCTAAATTCTTTATATTCTTTCTCAAAATCGAAAATCCTTTTCTTTTTTTCAAAATATGGGAAAAACATGATTAATTTTCCATCTATATTTACCTTTTTAAAACAATGAACAAAATGATTTCTTATTGTATTTATTCTTTTAACTTTTTTTATGAATGCTATCTTTTTTCTTTTTAGTTTTAATATTCCTTTCAAAATCCTAATTTTAGTAGCAGTAGTAACACTAACATCATTAAGAACATTTATTTCAAAATCTATATTAACATATTTCTTAAAATAGTGATAAGTTATTATTGCAGATATTATTTTCTCCATAACTGCATGGTCTTCCATCACAGTTATTCTATATTCCTTTAATTTCTCTTCATCCATCATTTTAATCTTAATTGGTATGCCTATTCTTGTATTTTATTGCATTTCTCATAAGCGTAAGCCATTTGTTATTGCCATCTATTATAATACCTGCCTTTTCACTTGGTGTTTTACCATCTAATGCTTGATGTGGTTTAATGAAATTATAATATAATCTATGACCTTCTACAATCGGTGTTTCATCGGTTTTAACTGCTCTCAATGTCTTTTCACGTTCTCTGATTGTACCATGTAATCGTTCTACATGATTGTTATTTGGATGGTGTTGTAATCCAACATTGTATAGGTGTTCTGTTTCATTGGTGTTGGTATGAAACTCCTTTTTGATTGCTTTCTTGTAACTACCTAATCCGTCGGTTACGATATACTTGGGTTTTCTACCACCACAATTCTTTTTTGCTTTTTGGAATACCATACGGGCATCTCTCGCTCTGCGTTCTTTAGATACTACACTTGCTAATTGATAACGTGTAGATTCGTCTATGCAATTCCACAAGTATTCCCAAGAACCGTTTACATTTACCATCATTTCGTCTGTATGCCATACATCACCGATATTGGGTTGTATATCGTTCACGTATTCATTCATTATACCAACATACTTTTCAATCCAGTTGTAAACTGATTTATAGCATATATCAAGATTATAAAACTGTTTTAAGTGATGGCTTATTTTCCGTAAACTTACTCCTTTAAAATACAAATCGAGTGTAAGAGCAATCACTTTTGGGTTATACTTCATATTTTCAAAATCTATATTATTAACAAACTTCCTTCCACAATCCTTACAAATATAATTTTGTTTGCCATTCTTTTTCCCATACTTTGTAATATTTTGCGAATGACAAAACTTACATTCATCAATTGGAAGGTCTTTTACTCTAATATTCTGCTTTACTTTTAGTTGTAGTTGGTTAAACCGTTCTTTGAGTTGTTTCCAGATTTTAACACAGTTGATATGTTTACATGGAATACCACGTAGTTCAAAATCTGGACAGGTGCAACTCCACCGTTTACGTGTACTCAAATTAATCGTATATGCACCATTCCCTGTTTGGCTTGGAACTATCCAAGTTCTGATTGCTATTTCTTTTGGTTCAAAACCCTGTTCAAGTAAAATCATGCCTCTTGCCCTTCGGGCATTTACCATATTTTTAATATCTATTTTTTCACTCATTTATTTCGCCAATAATAGTAATGCAACAGGAGTATATAAACTTTGTGGTATCACAATTATATAGTAGAAAATTGATACATTTTTTATGAAACTACAGAAAGTAAGAGCAAGGGAATATAAGGGCAAACCAATATACAAATATATGATAGTGATACCACCAAAAGATATAGAAAAATTAGGTTGGAAAGAAGGAATGGAACTCGAAGGAACGGCTATAAAAAATAAAGGATATTTCTTAATTGTTAAATAATCACATAAATTGTAAATTTTTATATAAATACTTTATTCTTTTGTATTACAAATTGTAATACATCTAAATTCATTATGTGTATTACAAAATGTATTACAAAAACACAATTTTAAAATATTATATATGACATGTATTTACTAACAAATTTTTAAATGGTGGGAGATAATGAAACCAATCATTACATTTAGGTTACCGATGCAATATGATGCAAAACTTGAGGAAATTGTAGATAGCGGTATATGGAGAAACAAATCACAATTTATTGTAGAAGCTATTGTTGAAAAAATAAGAAAGATTGAAAAAGATTTTAAAGAAAGCGAGGTAGATATTCTATGATGGAAGTTGAAATTGATAAATCAGAACCAGAAGGAAATGGTTTTGCAACAACTGGGAAAATTAAATTTGGTGGTAAAGAAGCGGACATTCCATACAAAGGAACAACCATTTCCGCTAATAATGATGTAGAATTGGATATTCTAAAAAGAGAAAATATGCATTCTCCCAAAGAATATTTTGTTTTTCTTAAAGACAATGATGTTATATCAAAATTATTTGGAAAACATGATAAAGCTCTGGATAATAGACAGAACTTAGCCAATAAAATTGATAAAAATTTAGGAAAGATTACAGATAACAAAGATTACAATTTTATATTTATGTATTTTAGAGATTATTTTCCAAAAATTTCTAAAGAAATGGCAGAAAATATTTATGACATCCTTGATTCACAATATAATGACTTGTTAGTTATTCCCTTACCTCCTTCTATTGATAATATTGAATCAGTAAAAAATCTAATCGATGTTTTTAAAACTCGAAAAAGTCATTTTGGTATTGAACGACCTATTATGGGTATGATACCTCATTCTATTAATGATAATATGAGAGTTAGTTTATTAGATGAATATAAGAAAAATGATATTAACCTCATAGGTATTGATTTTAATGGCGGTAGACCACAGAGAATTATCACTCGTTTTATAAAAGACAA
Organism: uncultured Thermoplasmatales archaeon; assembly: GCA_964347865.1. Lineage (GTDB taxonomy): Archaea > Thermoplasmatota > E2 > DHVEG-1 > DHVEG-1 > JAGLML01. The sequence goes on along the minus strand of CAYGAC010000070.1, from coordinate 41,938 downwards.
TATAATTAAAAAATTCGGTTCAAATTATTTTTTGTATGAGTTTAATCTTGCTAAGGGACATTATATAAGAGGAAATATCAGACCGATAAATGATATTATTACTATTTTATGTGGTGCCGATGGTTTTAATAATCAGAGATTTCCACCTCGTTTTGTTCCAAACTGGAGTGATTTATCAGAAAAAAAACAGCAAGAACGTATCGACAATATTCGTTTTAGAATTTTAGATGATTATGGTGAATATAACAAACATGGTTTTGAAAGCGAAGGTTTTAATCTTACTGAAACTAATGAAACAAGTATTTTAAATAAAAATAATTTTGATACAATTCATGATATTGGTAAAACTAAAAATGAGTATCAAGAACTCTATGAGAACAGTAGGATACATAATTGGATATTAACTCACAAGGAAATTAATAAACCTGTCAGAAAAGAGATTGAAGGAAACAATCTTGCCAACTATTTTAAAGAGAAACAATGTGTCATTAATGATGTTAATAGTTATCTTTCAGATTTAACCGATTTAAATGATTTTTAACATGAAGGTAACATGAATGGATGAATACATTAGAAATATGGTCTATAATAGATATAAAGGTTATGTAATCTCTTATATTTGCAATAAAGGAACAACTAAACAACGTGCTGTTAAAAATATAAAAACAGGATTAAAAAAAGGTGAATTGTCCAATCAAGATGTTAAAAATATTCTTACTGAAGTTTATAATGAAAGTGCATATTTTTCACACGATAGAATAGAGAAATTTGAAGATATTCAAAATGAAATAAAGGATGTAACATCATAATTCTATTTATTATCATCTACTTAAATTCAAATTTCAAAAAAAATAATAATTTAAACGGCTTCTTCAATTCTACCGATAATATCATCTGCCATACCTATACAATTTTCTGCTGTCGTTTTTAAATTTGGGTCTTCTTCTTTTTCAAAATATCTTTCCTGTTCATTATTAGCATTAGAAAAATGATAATCAGAATCAACTCTGGAATCCCTTAATTCAAGGAAATCGTCATATAAATCAGGGTCGAACATAATTGATGCCATTGCAACTTGCTTATGTACATCATGTTTGGTATGTTCAATAATTCTATTATCTTTGAAATCAATTTTTTCTCGTGCAAACAAAAATACTGAATAATATGCTCTGCTTATCGCACTTCTATGAAATGCTTCAATTGGTTTAGGATTATTAATTTCAAGCAATTTTTTAGAAAATATTAAAAATTTCTTAGGGTCGAAATTACTAATTATTACCATAAAAATTAGATTGCACCAGTAATATATATGTTTTTTCTTACCTTTTCATTTAAACTATGAAAAGCTCTTTTCCTGATTTCATGTTTTATTTTTAATCTTTCTTTAAAATTATCTGATTTAATTTTCAATTTAATTCTAAGTGGTGTCCAATCAGGTGTATCTGGGTCATGACTAACATCAATTTTTTTGAGATTAAAATTATTTATCTGTAATTTATAATAATATATATTGTCGATTATGATTCCAACTAAAAAAAGAAGTTTTAAATCTTCCATCAATATTTTTTTTGCTTCAGGAACTACATCAACTACAATTTCAATACTTGAGAATATTAAATTTGAAAAAATATTTCGTAAAAAATCCGAACTTTCAATCAATTCCCAACCTATATCCAAATATTGATTTCTTTTTTCTTTATCTTTCAAAATATCTTGAACTATTTTGATAGCCATATCCAAATCATTAGAAGTTATATCAGATTTTGGAACATTAAAAATATGAGAACATAATAAAGATAAATCATCTATATTAATACATTGTTTCTGACTTTGTACCGATTTTTGTTTCATATTCTCTTTCTCATAAAAATTTTAATAATATTAAATGAGTGTAGGTAATTCTTTTTAATTAAATCATTTATTTTATTGGTTTTATAATTAAATGATATTGGAACTATATAAATATTATTCCTTGTTATTAATGAAATCCGTTCTAAACCTATTGGAGAATTATCAAAAGAAAATGTAACCGCTTCAAGTTTTGGATTGCCCATTCTTTCCATTAATTTATCAGCAAACGGTATTTTTTTAACTTCAGAAAAATCCTTAACAAGAATAGGAAACTTAATATCTCCTAATAAAGAAAATTCTTTAGAATTAAAAGCAAGAGCATTACAGGTTACTCCATTACCTTCGAAGTTGATTTTTTTAAATAACGATAAAACATCTTGAATTGTCGTAAATTTATCAATAAAATCACCATTTTCAAGAGATTTTATAGATATTTCTTTTTCAGGACAAAATTTTATTTTAAGTCGAAAAACACATTTCCCTTTTTTTGCAAAATTATCATGTATTCCAAATTCATTTGCCTCAAGGCATTCATCAATAAATTCTTTTTTCTTCTTATCTTTTTCCTTTTTCTTCATTTCTTTTAACCATTGGGTACTTTTTTCAAAATTTTCTTTTTTATCAAGTATCCATACACTTAATTCATAATCTTCTTCATCTTCTTTTTTTACTCCAATAGGAATTTTAAAATTATTATATGCAAGTTTATATGGGTCGATATAAGAATCATAACCTTTCTTTTTCTGAATCTTATCTTTATATGATATAATTGATTTTAATAAATAATTTCGATTACTAATGGCTGTTTCACCATCTAAACAAACACAAATTTTTGGAAATATTTCCTCCTCATTTACCAATTTTAACACCTGAATGGAGCGAATAATGGATTGATTGTTAATATTTAGGTTTTTCCAATTCAAGTTACCACCCCTGTCGAAAACTCAATGTTCGGCGAAACAAATGAGTGTCATTAAGACAGGGGTGGCACAAAAACAAAATACTTATACCATTTAAAAATTGTGCATAAACTCTAAATTCCCACCCCTTTTTTCTCAACGCCATTTTACACAGAACCAGCACAGTAGTTCCGAATGCAAAAATCTACCAAGGAAATCATCTAAAATAGACTGTTTCTCCTTAGAATATGATTGATGTTGTTGTTTAAATTTTCTGATTTTGTGTCGTCTTGGTTTTAGATTTTTACCAAGGAATGCTCTTTTCTGTTTAATTTCGAGATCTGTATTGAAAACCTTGCTCATCCTGCCAAGCTCTTGATATGAAATAATCCGTGATGTATCCTGTTTCATCATCTCCTGCAAAGCTTGTTTGTTTTTATCCTCTAAATAATAAATGGATTTGTTCTTGAACTGAGAGCGTTTAATGGCAGGAAAATGTTTTTGAAGACTTCTAAGAGCGATCCCGTTATCTTTAGTATATACATATCCTTTTCCTATAAGCTGTTTTAAAAGTTCAAGTGGTTTACCACTGATATAAGGTTCTCGTTTGTATTTATTTGGCAAATCCTTTGTATATTTGTATACCGTCTCTGGAATTAGTTTAAATTCCTTAGCAACGGAATACTTTGATTTGCCCTTGAGAATCTCTTCCCTTATCTTCTGGATTAAATCCCTTGATATTGGTTTTCCCCAACTACTGCTTGGAATATCCTTCGTGTGCTCATAAACAGCTGAATCGGAGATTCCAAGTTCCCTTGCTACAGAGGGTTTAGATTTTCCCTTTAAAACTTCTTCTCTGATTTTAGAAATCATTTCTTTAGAAAAGTGTTTTGTCATCAACTATGAGAATTGAAGGTGTATAAAAAAGTATTTGAAAAATTATCTTATACAAAAATTGATACTAATTAATATGTGGAGGAAATAATGAATAATATTGGTTTTAAAAAAGTTGAATCAAGTTCAAAAACGGATTATTCTCCAGAATCTCTTTTTAGAGACTTGAGGGGGAGAGCTCCAGAAATTAAAAATATATGGTCACATCAAGCAGATATTTTACGTCAATATCAAGAAAAATATTTGGAATCTTCAGATGTAAGTCTAGAACTTCCTACAGGTGCTGGAAAAACACTAGTAGGTTTATTATTAGGTTTATACAGGAGAAAAAAATTTGGTGAAAAAATCCTTTATCTTTGTCCAACTAGACAATTGGCGTATCAAGTACAATCTCATTCAAAAGATTATTGTATCAAATCTCATGTTTTTATTGGAAAACAAAAAGATTATCCTCAAAAAAAATTTAGTGAATATCAAACAAGTGAAGCTATCGCAATAACAACTTATAGTGCATTATTTAATATTAAGCCTCGTTTTAATGAACCTGAAACTATCATTTTTGATGATGCACATGCCTCTGAAGGCTATGTATCATCTTTTTGGTCTTTAGAGATTAATAGGTATGATCATAAAGATATTTTTTTCAAAATAATTTCTCTTTTCGAAGATAAAATCCCAAAATATTTAATGAGAACACTTATAAAAAACAACCCTAGCACAAGAGATCGCAGATATGTAGATATGATTCCTGAACCATATTATTGGGAGCGAATTGAAAGTATACGAGAGATTCTAGAAGAAAATATTAAGGAAGGAGGGAACCTTTTTTTCCAATGGCAAAATTTAAAAAGAAATCTCGAATCATGCAATTTATATATTTCTTGGTATGAAATCCTTATTCGTCCATGGATACCTCCTACTTTAACACATCTTCCTTTTTCGAAAGCAAAACAAAGAATATATATGTCTGCGACTTTAGGATCTGGAGGGGAATTAGAAAGAATAATTGGTATTCCAAAAATTGATCGAATCCCTGTTCCCCCTGGATGGGAAAAACAAGGGTCAGGTAGAAGGTTTTTCATTTTTCCAGATTATTCGTTTAAAATGCAAGAATATTTTCCTTGGCTTGCAAAACTGATTAACAATTTCGATAGAACACTAGTTTTATGTCCAAATTTTCAAACTTTAAAAGAATTTGAAAAAATAATAGTAAAATTAGGAATGACACATCCGATATTAAAAGCAGGTGATATTGAAGACAGTTTAGATTCCTTTAGTAAAAAAACTAACACTGTTTTGATGCTTGCAAATCGATATGATGGATTAGATTTACCAGGAGAAACTTGTCGACATTTAATATTGAATGATATGCCCATAGCAATAAATATTCATGAAAGGTTTTTACATGACCGACTAGCTATTTTATCCCTACTAAAAGACAGAATTGTAACTAGAATTACTCAAGCTGCAGGAAGAACAACTAGAGGAGACACAGACTTTTCATTAGTCACTATTGTTGGGAAGCGTTTATTTGATTTTTGTGCAAATAAATCAAATCGTTTTGAAATGCATCCTGAATTGCAAGCAGAAATTGAATTTGGAATTGATCATTCGGATGTAACAGAGCCCAATAAATTATCTCAATTAATTGATTTATTTCTTAAACAGGAGAAAGCATGGGGGGATGCAGATAAAAATATTAGACTATTAAGAGATGGATTCAAGATGGAGATTGATGATCAAACAAAAATATTATATTCAATTGTCAAAGATGAAGTAAACTATCAATATCAGTTGTGGAAAAATAATTATGAATTAGCTTTAGACTTTGCTAGAAGAATTATCGACAATTTGCCTCAAGATAAATTTGAAGGCTATAGGGGGCTTTGGTGTTATTTTGCTGGAAATATGTCAAGAAAATTAGCAGAAATTAAATCTAATCCAGAATTTGAAAAAACTTCGAGGGTTTTTTACGAAAAAGCTACAGTATGCTCAAAAACTATTAGCTGGTTTTCAGAATTTTTAAATACGTTAGAAATAAAAGATTTCAAGGGGGAAATTGATCGATTTTCAAGCTACGCAGTTGAAAAATTTCAAGAGAATTTATCTCAATGGGGAAGTATTGGAAAATCTTTTGAGAAAAAAATTGATGAAAATATAAAGCTAATAAATGACAACGAATCAACACCTTTTGAGATAGGTTTGACTGAGCTTGGAAATATGCTTGGATTTCAAACATATCGACCAAAAGAGGATTCTGATCCAGATTCTATATGGAGGCTCGGTGACCATTTTGTAATAGTATTTGAAGCAAAAAGCGATAAAGATCCAGAGAGCGCAATATCAGTAAATAACTGTAGACAATCCTCTGGTCATTATAATTGGGCGAATAACGATGAATTTTGCAAGGGTGCTGAAAAAACAATTGTTGTAATTATAACTCCGTGTAAATTTTTGAAAAAGGATTCGGTTCCTCACACAGGGGAGTTATATTATATGAATATTGATCGCATTCGTGAAATTTTTGATATTGTCAGTGGTATTTATAGGAGAATTAGAACCCAATCAATAAAATATGATAGTGAAACTGTTAGACAAATAATATTTACAGAATTAAAAAGTAAAAATATTAATCCAGAATCATTACTTAAAGAATTTGAGAGAAATCTATTAAAAGATTTACCAGTTTTGCCATGAATATATTTTTAAATCTAATAATTCCTCTCCTTTAATGCAAGGTTCTCGCTTTCATTTTGGCATTGTAATATGATGAAATTTAGAGGTATAAAAAGGTATTGTAAAATACGGCTTTGCACATTTAATCCTTATTTTTTGTGCAAAATGGTATTCTGCACAAAAATTCATCTTGATTGCGTCTTCATAAGTGGATCTACAAGTAATATGAATGAAAAAGATAAGATGGCTTTAGCGGTTTGAGTGGAGATTTGCTCTTCTTTTGGGTGAGCTGAAAATATACGATATGTATTTAGACTTTCCATTATGTGTAAGTGTTTTTCTGGTAAAACTTTTTTAAATTTATTGTATTTATTACCTACATATCTTGTATTTCTACGGAACAATTCTACAATTCCACCCAAAGCAACAGTTTTAAATTCAGATTCATAAAGTCTTTTATTTGCTTTTTGAAGCAATTTGTGAAGTCTATATTCAACAGCTGAAACAGCCATAACCACACACGCTAAATTACAATTCATCTGTAAACATTTCATAGCTTCATTCAATCTTAAACATTCAATTTTACTTAATTTTTTTAAGCTGACCATAATCTCTTTATCTGTTTCTTCAAGATAATTACTAAAATGCATTGCATGATTTTTGAATGCATCTATGGTTCTATTCATATTTGGTAGTGCAATTTTATAATGATATTGTTCTAATGACCTAGTTTCGTCCTGACTAATATCTAAAAATTCATATAGATCTGTATAAAATCCTAGAAGATCGTTAATAAATTGCCTTCTATATGTATATGTATGACCAAAAAAATGAGCGTCTCTTTCTTTGGGAAAATTCTTTATAAAGTCATTATTGAAATCTTGAAAAATGGGTAAAATTCCCTTATTCTCCTTTATCAGACCTATAATGCCATAGTCAGAAGACTTAATCTTTTCTTTATTTGTAGTAACTTTTGTTTCTTTACTTTGTTTAGGGTGAGATTTAGTGTTAATTGTTTTATTTTTTTTATTAGTATTTACCATAGGCTCCCCATTTTCAAATCTTATAATTCTTTAAAAATTCAATTGTTAAACAATATTCTTTTTGTTTTTTTCTGAAATATTATAAAGTATTCCTATTGGCTTTTTAGATAAATCTTCAATTTTAATATTTTTTTCATTTAAAATATCTATAATTTCTTTAAAAGTAGTTGCTCCTAAAATCGAACCTAATAGGATAATTGGCGGATAATAGAAAGCCATTATACTTAATGTACCAGATAAAAATGCCTGAGATGTTTTAACCTTAATATTACGAATATATCTTTTTTTAATATTTCTAATCTCTGCAGAATGTCTTTTCATAGCTTCTTGTAGATTATATTTAAAATCCTTAATAATCTCAGAAATATTCTCATTTTCTAAGCCTTGGATTTTATTTAAATTTTCAAACATAAAATTTCTTATATTTTGTAATTCACCTTCTTTCCTTAATTTAATCAATAAATCTGGAGTGACATTATTTAAAAAATTAAAATTTTTATTATTCAATATATTAATTAAAAGTGATTCTTTCGGAATCTTATTTTTAATTTTATTATTTAATAATATTTGATCGTTTTTCATTGATTCAATTGATTTAATCCATAACTCTTTGGTGTTATAAATTGGGATTGAGTCAAGATGCTTAGCATTAGTATATAAAATTTTATCAAAGGCATTAGTTACGCCAATATTCAATAAAAAGTCAAAAATCATATATTTTGGAGGTATAATATCGTGTTGATTTTGTATATGTTTTAAATAAAGCGATACATTTTTTACTAGTTTTCTTGCATTCGGACCTGATTTTTTAAATATTTTTTCATAATCTTCGTAATTCTCAATTTTATAATTTTCGAGATAGTTTAATACATCATCAAATGAATTAAATTCAATCTTTAAATTTCTATTAAAGAAGTTTACAGCTTCTAAATCAACAATTGCATTATGATTCTCGCCTCCAAACAAATATTTAATTTGGGTGGGTACGATTCCAATGATTGGTTGATCTAAATCTGCGAAAATTACATCTTTAAGTTTAAATAATTGAAAGCTGTAGCCTAAAATTTGATTATATCTATAACTTAATTCATGCCTAAATAAATCTATATCTGTTACTCTTCTAAATATTGGATCTTCTATGAAAATTGAATCTGAATAGAGAGCTAAATCAAGAATAGACGGTTTTTTCTTTCCTATAGTCTCCTCAATCAATGAAAAATAATGTGGGTAATAATATGTTTTTAACCCCCCCATATTACATATTTCATTTTTAATAGCATTACTATTATTTTTCCATAATTTTTCTAATTCATTACCTAGTTGATAAAAATCAAATAAAATCCCCTCACCAAATATCGGTACTCTTTTATTAAATTTATAAAATTCTAATAAATTCAAATCCTTTTTTAGGGTATAATTATAATATTGACCGAAATAATCTTCTAAAATATCGAAATATTTTTCTTGTATTTTTTTTAGTTTTTGAGGCACATGAGATAATAATAGTTGATAATATTAAATAATTATTCTTAGACATATAATGAAGAGTTCTGTCCTTTTGTTTCACAAACGAGATATTTAGTTTTAAAGCCAATATTTCTATTTTTATTTAATGATTCATATATGAATTTTATACGAATCGTTATATAGGAGAAAATATATTATCTTTTGTGAAACAAAAATTACAAGTTTATACAGAGGATTATACAAAATACGTGGTAAAAAAGTTGGAACATATAGTTGGTAATTCAGAATCAGAAGTTGTAGATTTTATCGTTAAACAGTGGATTATGGAGCATAGAGAAGATCTTAAAGATTATGGAATAAGGGTTAAAAATGCAAAAAAAGAAGGGAAAATTTAAAAGAAATAATACATTCACTCAACCTAATCCAAAGTATTTGAATAAAAACAACTATCCAAAGAATAAAGACGTAAGATGCGGGGGTCAAAAAATCCAATATGAGTTGGTTGTAGAAGAAAAACAAATTTTTCAACCTGAACTCATTAGTAACCAATTAAAACACAATTTCTTTCATCAAGAACCTTATGAAAAATCTTTTCCAGTTGATAAGATAAAAGATGGTTCTATCATTAAACTTTTTGATAAAACACCTGAACCAAAAAATCCTACTGATGTTGTTTGTCCACATTTCTATGAATTGAAATGGGCAAATGGATGTAATTTCAACTGTTCCTGGTGTTATTTGAACGGAACATATAGATTTCTTTCAAGAGGTAAAAAACCTCATTTAAAAAATGTTGATACAACTTTAGAGCACTTGAGTTGTTTTTTTAATACTATTAGTAATAGAAGTTTTTTATTAAATAGTGGTGAATTATCAGACTCATTATTATTCGAAAATGATGGGGCACCAATAACACAAAAGATAATACCTAAATTTATGGAGCAAGATAAACATAAATTATTACTTCTTACAAAATCAACAAATGCGGATAATCTTCTAAAAATCAATGCTCAAGATCATGTAATTACAAGTTTTAGTTTAAATTCATTTAAGGTAGCAAATCAGTGGGAAAAAGCACCAAAGGTTATTGATAGGATAAAAGCAGCGAAGAAGCTTTATAATGTTGGTTATACAGTTAGAATCAGAATAGATCCAATGATTCCAATATCAGATTGGAAAGAAGAATATAAAAAACTTATCGACAAGATCTTTGAAAATTTCCAACCAGAACGAATTACCTTAGGTTCACTTAGAGGATTACAATCAACAATAAACAATTCAAAAGATATATCTTGGATTAAATATTTGACAGAAACAAGTAATTGGGGTAAAAAGATTAGTGCTGGACATCGTCATGCAATGTATTCTACACTTAGAAATTATTTAAAAGAGAAATACCAATTTAATAAGATAGCTCTTTGCAAAGAAACAATAGAAGTTTGGGATAAATTGAATATGGATTACAAGAAAATACAATGTAATTGTATGTTATAATTAAAAAAGTGTTTTTTGAATGTGTTGTTGCTCTTTTCCTACTTTCATTACTTGCTTCATAGTTTTTTTAGCTACTTCTTTTTTAGATGCGTGTATTAAATAATATAAGGGACGGTTTGAATCGCTCATAATAATATCAGAATAAGTAACATTTTCAAATCCTATATCTTTAATTTTCGATGTATACAAATTTAATAGCTTTTCACGAGCTTCATCAGCCGATATTTTTTTGTTATGAAGATCATTACGTATGGACAGCCATTTATTGGTGCCAAAATATTCTGTGACTGTTTTTTGAGTGGCTTCATAGGATTTGGGAGATATACATCTTTTTACAGCCATATCATAAGGATAATTTATATATAACTCTGCTTTCTCTTTTTGAACAAATAACATCATCGTAGACATTTTAAATTCCAATCCTACTGGATCTATTATAGATAAAAAAGGAATGTTATCAGCAAATTCTTCTAAAACATCCTTTAAAATTATATTACAATCTCCATTTTTTACAAGAGCATCTTTATCAGGAAAGTAACTATTTATTCTTTTTTCTAGAGCATTTGCACATTTTAAATCTTTTTCAATAAATCTATAGTGATGAAAACAAGGTTCATTAGATAACGCTAGTAAAGGTGAGCCAAGTAGAATTCGACCCGACTTTTTTATTTCACAACACCCTGGTCCTGCTTCAGGTTCAATGTACCACATTTCAAGAAAGTGTTTACCCACAATTTTAGAATAGATATATAGATATTTTCTAATAAATTTTAATTTTTTTTCTACATATCTTCCATAAGGTTTGAAAACTAATTTTTCTCTATTTTTTGATTCTGTAACTCTAATATTTTTACGCCTTGTAGTAACTCTTTCAGCTATTTGTTTATCAACACCCATTTTAATTCACAAATAAATCTCATTTTCGTTTTCTTTTTTTCCAGGCTTTTTTTGCAGCTTCACTTCGCTTTTTTTGTTGTATATCAATCCACATACCAATTGCTTCTTCAATTGCTATTGTTAGATTTCCCTTTTTCATTCCTTTACTTTTAAATACTTCTGTGCGAAACTGCTCTTCTAAATTATCTGATAAAATTACCTTAATAGCTCCCATTTTATCATTTGTAAAATAAATTAGAAGTATATATACTTTTACCCTTAAGGGTAAAGTTTATATAGCCAAAAGATATATAGGTGTATAAGGGTATAAGTACCTAAAGGAGTAGACCCTCCTTTAGGTTGGAGAAAATCGAATGCTGGGCAGCAAACGAAATATCTCCAAAGAAAAAATAGAACTGGAGATATATAAGTCATTCGAACAATTCAAACAAAATAAGAATATTACAATAGCTGACTTCTTAAAAAAATTCTCATTATCATTTATTTATAAATCACATTACAGGAAAATTAAATTCTCTTACGAATCACTATTCAAGCTTATCCTTTATCAAAAACTCAAAGGAATAAAGTTCCAAACACAACTTGAAAAATATCTAAAAACTCACAAACAAGATAGAAACAAACTTGGATTACTAGATTCGCCTAATCAAAGAACTATAAGTTATTTCATCAACAACATTATAAAGAAAGAAACAAAAGAATTAATGGATTTTATTATCCATAAAATCGAGGAAATATCAACTAAATTTGATATTTTATGGGACAAAAAGATATTACAACCTGAAAAACCTAAGAAGAAACAATCAAATAGAACATTATTCTATCAAAAGAATTTGAAAATACAAGAAATCAGCAAGCTATTCAAGAAAAAATTTACATCTGTGATGGACTTAAATATAAATGGAAATGCCATCTATTCAAAAAAAGATTTCATAGATCTCCTTCTACATATGTGCAACACAAGTGATTTTGCAGAGAATGGTTCCAAGGTTTTTAAATTAAATAGAAAAAAAACACCAGATGGAGATACTCTCTTATATCATTTGAAAAATTATAATGACATTAATCAAATTAAAAAGATTTTCATAACTTTATTTGAAATGATTTGGGAATCCGCACGAAAAGCAAATCATTTTCCAAAAACATGTGATTGTTCAATAGATTACACAAATTGGTACTTCTATGGGGATAAAAATGCTCCTATGGTTACAGAAATGAAACCTGATAGGGGAACAACTCATTGTTACAAATTTGCTACTATAAATATATCAGAACGAAACCAAAGATTTACATTACTTGCAATTCCAGTCGGACCATTTGATAGGAAGGATGAAATCCTAAAAACATTGTTGAACTATGCAAGACAAAGAGTAAAAATAAGACGACTATATGTTGATCGTGGATTCTTCGACTCCAACTCAATTGCTCTCTTTAAAAGCTACAATAGTAAATTCTTGATGCCTTGTACTGCAAATGAAAGAATCAAGAAGATATTAGAAGTTGTTCCATCTCCAAAAGTAATCAAAGATTATAACATGAAAAATACCCTTTTCAATGTGGTTATAGTAACTGATGAAAATAATTTTAAAAGAGCGTTTGCAACAAACATAGATTTCAAAGAAAACGATGTAGGTTTATCTAATAGACTCTTTTATTTATATGGAAAAAGATGGAGTATTGAGACAAGCTATCGAGTGAAGAAACATTCATTCAGACCAAAAACAACATCTAAAAATTATTTCATACGATTATTTTATTTCTTGTTTTCAACTTTGCTTTATAACCTTTGGATACTTGCTGATATTTTAATTTGCATTGCTCTACTTGGCATTTTTAATGGGAATCATATTATTACATCAAAATATTTTGGTAATATCCTTCTTGCAGTAGATCCAGGAGGATGACAATATGTGCATTTTTAGTAAACATTCTTATTTTGTTTAATGTAAAATAGATTTTTTACTTGTTTTTCTTTGTTATAAAAAATTATTTTAGACAAAAAATTTCGAAAACATTAATATTCGAGTAATGAATATATGATATTATACTACCATATTCCCAAAATCTTGGTCATTGGTAAACACTTTCGGAACTACTGCAGCAACAGTAAACTTTATATAGAAGTTTTTGTATGCTTTTTTCGATTTTATCTGAAATTTAAAGGAGGTATTATTTATGCTGGCCGGTGGTCAACAACCTATAATTGTATTAAAAGAAGGAACAAAAAGAGAAAAAGGCAAAGGTGCACAATCTAACAATATCATGGCAGCTCGAGCCATATCTGATGCTGTAAAATCAACACTTGGTCCAAAAGGAATGGATAAGATGCTTGTCGATTCTATGGGTGACGTCGTTGTAACAAATGATGGGGCGACAATTTTAAAAGAAATTGATGTGGAACACCCCGCAGCAAAAATGATTGTGGAAGTAGCTAAATCCCAAGATGAAGAATGTGGCGATGGAACTACAAGTGCAGTAATTCTCACAGGTGAATTATTAAAATATGCTGGTGAATTATTAGAACAAAATATTCATCCAACTGTTATTTGTGGAGGATATAAATTAGCTGCAGATAAGTCAGTAGAAGTACTTAATAAATTAGCTATACCAATAAAAGCTGGCGATAAAAAAACACTAAGAGATATTGCGATGACATCTATGGCTAGTAAAGGTGCAAGTGGTGAAAAAGAGCTTCTTGCGGATGTTGTTGTAGATGCTGTAACAAGAGTTGCAGAAAAAATTGATGGTAAAACATATGTAGATCTTGATAACGTTCAAATACAGAAAAAGCAGGGTGGAGGAATTGCAAATACAGAGATTATCAAAGGAATAATCCTTGATAAAGAACGAGTTCATGAGGGTATGCCTAAACAGATTAAAAACGCAAAAATAGCGCTAGTTAATGCTGCATTAGAAGTAAAAAAGACAGAAGTAGATGCACGAATTCAAATCCAAGATCCAACACAACTTCAAGCTTTTCTAGATGAAGAAGAAGGAATGCTTAAGAAAATGGTTGAAAAAATCAAAAAGAGTGGAGCAAATGTTCTTGTTTGTCAGAAAGGTATTGATGACATTGCACAGCATTACCTTGCAAAAGATGGTATTTATTCTGTAAGACGTGCAAAAAAGAGTGATATGGAAAAATTAGCAAAAGCTACTGGTGCAAAAATTGTAGCAAATCTCGATGGATTAACCTCTAAAGATCTCGGTAATGCAGGTAATGTAGAAGAGAGAAAAATCGGAGAAGATAAAATGACATTTATTACAGAGTGCAAGAATCCAAAAGCAGTTTCTATAATGATACGAGGAACCACGGAGCATGTTGTAGACGAATTAGAAAGAGGACTTCATGATGCGCTTTCAGTGGTCAAGGTTGCCTTAGAAGACGGTAAAATGACCCCTGGAGGGGGAGCAGCTGCAACCGCTGTAGCAATGACTCTTCGGGACTATGCCCCATCAGTTGGTGGTAGAGAACAGATGGCAATCGAGGCATTTGCAAATGCTATTGAAATTGTACCAAAAACACTTTCAGAGAATGCAGGACTTGATCCGATAGACATGATGCTTGAGGTGCGAAGAGCCCATAAAATGGGAAAAAAATTCGCTGGTATTAATGTCCTTGGTGGAAAAGTTGATGATATGATTAAAAATAAAGTCATTGAACCGCTTCGTGTAAGCCTTCAAGAAATAGAAGCATCTTCAGAAGCCGCAACTATGATACTTAGAATTGATGATGTCATCGCTTCTAAAGGCGGTGGCGGCGCACCAGCAGGAATGCCCCCTGGTGGTGGCATGGGTGGTATGCCTCCAGGTGGCATGGGTGGAATGGACGAATATTAATCGTCCTCTTCTTTCTTTTAATTTTTAAAAAAAAGATTATGACAACAAAAAAATCTAGTGACAGTAAGAAAGATAATATTCAAATTAAATTAAAAAAAATTGAAAAAGAAGTAAAACAATTAAAAGGAGAATTAAAAGAAAAAAACGACAAATTTCTTAGGACTAGTGCTGATCTTCAAAATTACCAAAAAAGAATGGAAAAAGAACTAATCTTAAGAGAAGAGGAAATAAAAAGAAAATATATTTCAGAATTAATAGATCTTCATGAAATCTTAAAAAAAGCTTATGAAGATAAGAATCCAAAAGAAGGTTTAAAACTAATATTAAATAATCTTGAAAAATTATTTGAAAAAGAAAATATCAAATATATTGATTGTATTGGAAAGTCGTTTGATCATACATTACACCATGCAGTCCAAACAATTGAAAAAAATGACTGCGAAAATGATTTGATTGTAGAGGAGGTTAAAAAAGGGTATATGATTGGGAATTGGCTCATCCGACCTTCTCAAGTAATTGTAGCAAAAAAGAAAGAAAATAAGTAATAGGTGATTTGTTATGGGAAAAATCATTGGAATAGATCTCGGAACTACAAATTCCGAAGTAGCTTTTGTAGAAGCAGGAAAACCAACAATAATTAAGAGTACTGAGGGGCAACCATATTTTCCATCTGTTGTAGCTTTTACAAAAGATGGTGAAATGCTTGTTGGTGAAGCTGCAAAGCGTCAAGCAGTTACGAATCCAGAAGGTACTGTACAAAGAATAAAAAGAAAAATGGGAACCAATGAAAAGATAAAACTATTGGATAAAGAATATACACCCGAACAGATTTCGGCATTTATTTTACAAAAAATAAAGAAGGATGCAGAAGACTTTATAGGGGAAAAAATTTCTGATGCAGTCATTACAGTGCCTGCTTATTTTAATGATGATCAACGACAATCAACAAAAGATGCTGGTGTTATTGCAGGTCTTAATGTTAAACGAATTATAAACGAACCAACAGCTGCATCACTAGCATATGGACTTGATAAAAAAGGTGATCATAAGATAGCAGTATATGATTTCGGTGGTGGAACCTTTGATATTACTCTAATGGAAGTGGGTGAGGGTGTTTTTGAAGTATTATCAACTAATGGAGATACCCATCTTGGTGGAACTGATCTTGACCAGGCTCTCGTAGATTATATTGCAGAGAAATTTAAAAATCAGCATAAGGTTGATTTAAGAAAAGACCCAAAAATATTACAACGGATTTTAGAAGCTGCTGAAAAAGCAAAAATAGAGCTATCATCAACCCTTCAAACAGAGGTTAATTTACCCTATATAGCTGTATTAGATAATGAGCCAAAACATCTAGAAGTGAAACTAACTAGGGCGAAATTAGAGGAAATTATATCTCCTATCGTTAATAAAACAGAGAAACCGTGTAAGCAAGCACTTAATGACGCAAAACTCAAACCATCAGATATCGATCATATTGTCCTTGTCGGGGGTACGACACGCATTCCTTTGGTAATTAAACTAGTAGAACAAATTTTCGGAAAAAAACCAAAACGTGATGTTGATCCGATGGAATGTGTTGCAACAGGTGCAGCGATACAAGCAGGGGTTCTTTCTGGAGATATTGATAAAGATATCGTTTTACTTGATGTCACACCTTTAACTTTAAGTATTGAAACACTTGGAGCGGTTGCTACACCTCTTATCGAACGTAATACAACGGTTCCTACAAAAAAAAGCAAGATATTCTCTACAGCAGCAGATAACCAACCGAGTGTTGAAATCAATGTACTCCAAGGAGAAAGACCAATGGCAGGTGACAATAAAAGTCTGGGCAGATTTCATCTAGACGGTATACTACCCGCTCCACGGGGAATACCCCAAATTGAAGTAACGTTTGATATCGATGTTGATGGTATTTTAAATGTAGCAGCAAAAGATTTAGGCACTAGAAAAGAACAATCTATACGTATAACTGGTTCAACAAAACTTACTGATACTGAAATCGAACGGATGAAAAAAGAAGCAAAAGAGCATGAAGAAGAAGACAAAAAGCGCAAAGAAAAAGTAGAAGTAAGAAATAATGCAGATGCACTTGTACACACAACAGAAAAAACGTTGGAAGAATTAAAAGATAAATTTTCTAAGGAAGATAAGAAAGATATTGAAAGTGCATTAAAGGAATTAAGAGAAGCATTAACTGGCGATAATATAGAAAAAATCAAAGAAAAAACAGATGCATTAACCAATGTCTTACAAAAAGCCTCTACTGCTATTTATCAACAAGCAGCCCAACAACAGCAACAAGAGAAAGCAGATAAAAATAAAAGTAATGATGAATCTTGGCAAGGAAAGCCATCTGATGACGATACCACAATAGATGCGGATTTCAAGGTTAAAGATGATGATAAAAAGGACTAGATTCTAAAAAATAAATGATTTTTAACTTTCACTCAATTCTGGTTTTAATATCAATACGTGACAATTAGCCCAACGTAATACTTCCTCGGATACACTTCCTAAAATAAATTTATCCATACCTTTCTTAGAATGAGATGCCATTATTATTAGGTCGTCATCCTTAACATATTTGACAATCTCCTTCGCTGGAGCAAGTCCAACAATAATTTCTGTTGTAGCGTTTAATTGTTTTGATTCTACAGTTTTTTTGAATTCATCTAATACTACTTCATGTTCCTTTTTTAATTTATTTTCAAGAGCAGCTGAAGCGATAAATTGTTGAGAATCATCTATAGAAATTATTGCAACATCAACTCCTAGTAATTTAGCAAAATTAGATCCTTGTTCTACAGCTATTTTTGAAGCTTCTGATTTGTCAACTGGTATCACAACACGATTTATCTCCTTCATATCACTCGCATCTCCTACTATTTAAAGAATGATGTACCAATAATTTAAAGGTTTTGTAAATTTTCAGACATCTGATAATTAGAAAAATATATTATATAATTATCCGTAATGTTCTTATTTTAGTTTAGTATTGTATATTTGATGAAAAACAAACCAAGAAACGAAATCTTGAATGATATAATTAGAGATTCAAAGAAATATCCCAATGGATGGAAAGCTGCATTTGGCAGAGATAAAAAACTCTTTTCAAATGACTATTATATTTTTAATCCAGAGGTGGGAATTTATCTTCTTAAAGAATATCAAAAAAATCCTTATCAAGTAACTGGTATTGGTTCAAAGATCGCAAGAAATATAGACGATGAGATTGACGCTAAATTTGATAAAGATTTAGGAAATTTTGGAATAATACAAGGTAATTTTAAAAAGATTATAAAAAGCATTGAAATGGGCATACAGCCACAAAAAATATTTCAAGAAGGAGTAAAAGGAAAAGATTTAGGGATTACTGTACCTGTAAAAGGAAAAGCCCTAACTTCTGATCGTGCTTTTAAAGCTTTACAACAAACATTTGAATCCAAACAAAAAAAACTTAATGAAAAATTTGAAAAAATTGCAGCAGAAGATGGTCTCTATAGTTCTTATGGATAAAATTTGTTATAAATAATCTTTTATTTTTTCAAATGCCATTTTTCGTTTCTTGTTAAGATCTATCAATAAATTTGACATCAATTCAGCAGAATATTTTTTACAATTCCCACACATCTGCTCGCCCTTTTTGCATGAAGTGTAAATGTTTTTAAGCTCTCTATCATCATCGATAAGATGATATAAAAAAAGTTCATAAATCATGCATTCATCAGGTTTTCCACCAGATATTTTTTGCTCTTTCGATGTTACTGCTCCACCAGTTTTTGCATTCATTATTTTTTTTCGTGCGGTTTCTGGTGATTCTGTAAGAAAAATAGAACTTTCGGGTTTGGATGAAGACATTTTTTCTCCTGTGAATCCAGTTATAAATCTATGGTAGGTAGATGAAGGTTGAATGAATCCAAATGAACCAAGTTTTCCTTCAGATTTAGCCAGAAGATTGTCAATTTTTAATATGTCTTTTTCCTTTGCATCATTGATATAAATTGCTTTATATTCATTTATTCTTTTTAATTGATTGAAACCTAATTTTCTAATTATTTTCTCTGCATTATCTAATAATTTTTTAATGTCTTTATTGGTTTTAACAAACACACCAATTTTTTTATCTTTTGTTTCTGTAGTATTATAAATTCTATACGCCTGAGCAACATCTCTACTCAGTCTTATATGTGGATCTTGATCCACTCCAACAGGAACCAGAGTTGGTCTGATTCCCCCGTATTTTTCAAGTTGAACATGTAAAATATCGCCAGTTTGAAGTAATGGTGAAAAGATATGAGCCATATTTATTGCTCCATTAAAACCATATGTCGACACCATTTGTGACCAGTTAATCTTTTTACCTAAAATATATCCCATATCTTTTACATCTGAATTTTTGGATTGAAAGTATATGTGGCAATTCTCTGGTTTTAAACCAAGTGCAATATAATTTGGAATATATTCATTTAATGCTAATTCCTCTGTTTCCTTAAGCGTATGACCCCTTGTTGCAAAAGCTTCAATATCAGCAACAGCAATAAATATATCTGCCCCAATACTTTGATAATAAATTACTTCATCAATAACCATCTTATGTCCAAGATGCATTTTTCCAGAAGGCATAAGTCCCGTTAGGATAGCCCAAGGTTTTTTGTTAATAATGAAATCATGAATCACCTGGAAATCTCTATGTCCAAATACAATACCTCTTCTCAATAGTTTATGAGGATTTGGTAGATCAATCCAACAATCTTCGGAAAATTCTTCAATACCAAACTCGTCACGAAGTCGAATATAATCTTGATAAGTTGTAGAACTCCAAGGATCAATCTTCATTTAAATCCATCTTGAAATCCTGTAGTATTTCAAAAACTTACCGTTAAAAAATAATACAATTAGTTTTTTGTTCCATTCTTGTTGATACTAATAAATGATTAGCGCTTTTTCTTTTTATTAATAAAAACAATACTGATAATAATAATAGCTAGGATAACTGTGATTATTAAAATCAAAGTAAGTTGTTCTATCAACGATGAAGGATTTTTTGCATTTGGATAATTATCAGGACCAAATGGTTCATGACCATCAACATAGAAACCTTCTTTCTCATTGTATTTTAATGACTCGACATCAGTACTATCCCAGTGATTCATACCTTTGGGATCATATTCTGTACTTGGCACCCAAATTCTCAAATCAGGATCTCCATATAAACATACATTTTCTGCTTGGTCCCACCACCAATTTGGGGGTTCAGAGATATACAAAATACCAACTTTACTTATTCCTTCGGTATAAAACTCACCTATTGTTTGCCCTAATGCAATACCTCTTGGAACTCCATTCTGCCATACATCAGAATACCAAGAAGTAGCCCAAGGATCCATAATCTGAAAGACTGAACCATGTCTCATCATTGCCAGGTGGAGATATTTACCAGCTGGAAGACATGCTACACTACTAATTCCTGCAGAGTGAAGATTTCCTATTGCATCACAAATTTGTGTCCCATTATACCAACTTGTGCCAAATCTACTCAAAAAAACAGTGATTATTACACCATCGTGATAATCTGCTGTATCTTTCAACCATTCAGGGGCAAAGAAGCGCAAAAATGGAAGATTTGCTATTTTACCAAGAAGATCACGTATTGGTCTATTTGAAGCTGCCCAATCTAAAGCAGTAGTAAATATTCTCATACCCATTGGATTAGGATTTCCCATTAACGCAGGTAATATTCCATGAATTTCTGAAGTCATTGTATCGGGTTCTGCTGTTGATCCCATAAGCCATTCATATCCTCGCCAAGGATTTGGCTCTTTATTGTAACCAGCAAGGGGGATAGTCGGATAACCAACAGGATTTTTACTTTCTATATCCCAAAACATGAGCATCCCACCATCATCTGGACCGCCATGCGTATTAATGAGCCATAAAAGGACACCCTGATTAAGATTAAACATATTCGCTTCAAAGTTGGTTGAAAAAACAGCATCATATCCAGCTTTCCTAATATAAAATGGTTGAACCTCAGAACCACTTAAATCTGGAAAGAAAGCACCTTCTTCACCATTTACGGCTACCATAACTCCATCATCGATAGGCTCATTTGATGAAGATTCTCCTGGTACAGATTCATCTGCGCATGCGTAGATAAATCCATAATATTTGCTTGCTCTAGTGTTAAATTTATGATCATAGCATACAAGTGTATCTAGAACAGGATAGGTAAATTTTTCTTTTTTTGAGGGTTTTATTATCTGTAATCCTTTTTTTCCTCTACTTAGTAAGGGGCGTCTTTTACTACTACTCCCATTAATCATTTCGTAACCATTTGGATTGTTCATTGCAGGATTTTCGAAAATGATTTGGGGGTAGAACACAGTTTTTGAAACCCATACAGAGATATCAGTTGGTGATCCAATAAAACGACCAGGTTTACCTTTACCAACAAAAACTCTATCCCAAGGAAGACCAATATCAAATTGTCCTCCTAGAGTAATTATTGTTTCTAGACCTTGCTGATCAAAATTATGATCCTTTAAGAAATCATAGATTCTTGTTCCAGTAATATACATTTCTGAGACCGTTGGTAATTTTGTATAACCATCTGGATGTCGTCTCCAAAGCTCGTTATGCCAAACAACTGCAGATGATAATTCAGGATGATTATCAATAATTAATACGGGGCTTCCGTGGTGGGCTGCAAGATAAGCTGCAGGACCTATAGATAATGCTCCCGACATTTCCCCAGAAACCTCAAGATCTCCTACATACCAGTAACTAAAAGGATCAATGGTTGAAAATATAACATCATTGCGTTTGGTTAGTTCTCTAATATACTCATATACATCCCTATAATCTGTAAAATGTTTCTTGATTTTAGTAATATCCTTCAATTGTTTCTCTGCATTTGATGAGAGATAATCACCAAGATTAATAAGATGAATATTTTTTACACCAAGTTTGTTCAATGCATTAATTGTATAGCTGGGAACTTTAGATGAATTTGTATAGAGTAAAGGAGAATTTAATATTGATGCAAGAACTGCTCCTTCTGTTGCAGAAGCAAGACAATCCCCTTCTTTACGAGTTATGTTTTGTTCCCATGAGTAGTCAAGTGTAAAATCAGTTGAACTTTTCATCTCATTCATTGCAAAGACACAAATAGAATAATGTTCCCCAGGAAGGCATTCACCTAGTCTATCAACTCGCAAGTCATTTTCAGTACCCACTGGAACTGCAATTCCTTTTCTTCTTGGAAATATACATTTTGATGAAACTCGGGGTTCTCTTGTTGATAAAATTTCTTCACCACTAGGACCAATAAGTGAAAAACCAAGCATGACAGAGGGATCGTCCCAAGTTATTTCAAAAGTAGCATTTCTGCAGCCAAATGGTGGGATCTCGGGTATTTCAATCATTGTCCCCGGAAACATTTCTACATCGATCTGATAGGTAACTTTTCGCATGTTTTTTATTATATCAACGATTTTCCCATATCTACCAAAACGAAAACTAAAAAACTTTCTGTGTTTTTGTGGTTCAATCGCTGTATCGATAATATCATTCTCAGGTGAAATTAGTGATTCCATTCCCATCGATTTCGTGGGAACATCGGTAACAGCTACGCTCCATGTTCCACTATTATAGGCATAAGCAGATGTTTTATCGATATCCATACCACCCGGAGCATTCCATCCACTGGTAATTCCTGCCATCATCATTTCTCCGTTATGCTCACAATAAATTTGTAAATCTCTATCTCCTGCAGGGATAGACATGTTAACGATTCCTTCAAATCCAGGGACACCTGCGCTAATATAAAAACATGGATACCAAGAACGAACTTTAATAAATTTATAACCTTCAGGAACATCAAAATTATTATAAATGGGATATTTCTCGTTTGTTTGTGGTACCTCAAAATGGTAGGACAATATCTTTTGATTTGTGACCATTCCTTCTCTTGTACCTGTCGTTCTATTGTGCGGTTTTTCATCGGGTTTTTCTTCGATAACTGCAATAACAGCATCTTTAGCATAAGACCAATCGTTTAGAGCTATTTGGGATGCAATTTTAGCTGGATCGGTGCAATCAATCATTGTATAATTTTTTACATTCCAATCGTCATTCAATTGTTTCTTTTCAACATTTATAAGGGTCATCTGATCTAGATAATCATTTGAGTAATCCATCCAATCCTCCATAAAGTAGTCGATACCCTGATATGCATTTAAAGATCGTTCTTTGTGTTTTTCATCTGGATTTTTTTCCTGATAAAAAAGTAAAGGATTTGAGAAGATTATATCGTTATTATTATCATAAAAAACTGCTGTTGGAACTGACGCTAAATATGCATAATCGTCCGTATAACTTTCTTCATCAAAATGAACAAATGTTGTTTTTTTAAGGGGAATATAAGGTCTCCAAGAAATACCTTTTTCAAAACCATTCAAATTTATCTTACTGGTATCAGCAGTAACTGTTGGCAATATTGCACCTAATATCATAGTAAATAAAACAATAAATGTTAAGAAAATATACAATCCACAATATTTTACCAATTATTGCCCCCCAATATTCCAAACTTGTATCCTTTGTTCTTATTTTTTATAAATTTAATTTAATATATTGATTTTATTCGTATATATAATTTATTATTAAAGTTTTATCCCTACATAAAAAATCATGTAATAAAGCCATATAAATACCGTTTATTTTAGTAAAAAATTATTGATTTTGAATATATAAACCATTGATATAACAACAATTTTATATGAAATGTTTATATTACCTTACTGTATAATACACGTAATAGGGGATTGATGAAACATATGAATAATAATTGTTCTATTTGTGGTGATAATTTAACTCCAAATGATGAAGATGGAATTTGTCATCTCTGTAAAATGTCCATTATATTTAATGTTGATATATATCCAGATATCGATGATTTTGCTTGTTAGATAATAAGATTATTTCTATGAGTTGATTTTTAATTAATTTAATAAAACGACATAATATTTTTAAAACATAAATAAATGGTTAAATATCTATTCGCATGAATTCGGAATTAAAAAAGATACTAGAGAAACAACATTATGCAATTGTAGGTGAGCATTCAGGGGTGAAACTTTGTCATTGGATGAGACAAAGTTTACTTTACAATAGAGAATGTTATAAACAAACATTTTATGGAATTAAGTCACATCGATGTTTACAGATGACACCTACAATAAATCAATGTACACATATGTGTTTATTTTGTTGGCGTTTTCAAGGTTTTATAGAAAAGAAATTGAAAGATACTGATGATCCTGAATATATATTAGATGAATCAATAAATGCACAGAAAAAACTTATCACTGGTTTTAAAGGTGATTATCGTTGCAATCAACAAAAATGGAAAGAAGCGAATAATCCTAATATGATCGCTTGTTCTCTCTCTGGGGAACCTACACTTTATTCGAAACTTGGAGAATTTTTTGAAATCTGTCGTAATAGAGGCATTATTACTTTTTTAGTAACAAATGGAACAACACCAAAATTGTTAGAAAAATTAGATCCATTACCAAAACAATTATATGTTTCAGTTGTTGCACCAAATGAAGAGGTCTATAAAAAGATATGTTCACCATTAATTTCAGATGGTTGGAAAAAACTTATTCAAACACTTGAATTATTGCCTTCACTAGATACTCGGACGGTTATACGTCATACGTTATTAAAAAATTGGAACATAGATGATAGATTTTTAGAAGAATATAAAAAATTAAATAATAAAGCATCACCTATGTTTATTGAACCGAAAGGTTATGTTTTTGTTGGTTATTCGAGAAAAAGGATGAATCTTTCAAATATGCCATCCCATGCAGATGTAAGAAATTTTGGCAAAAAACTTTGTAATTTAATGGGATATGAATATATCATGGAAAAAGCAGATTCTAGAGTAGTATTATTAGGGACAGATCATAATAAAAGAGAAGTATGTATATAATATTTTAAAAAAAATTGTAATTCGATAACAAATATTATCCGTATTTTCCTCTTATTTTTCGCCGGTCAATTTTCACTCCAGTAGGTGAAATAATCATAAGATTATTTCCAATTCCTGCAATGTCTCCACCAATATCATCTGCTATTCTATGTAATTCTTCTGTTATCCTCTTGAGTATAACTTCTTCATCAGAAACTGGTGAGAAATCTAAAATTAAAACATTCCCACCATACACATAATCTGATAATTGTTTTATATCTTCATAACGTTGAATTTCACCAACTGCTACATGCATTTTTGCAGATGTTTTTGTATCTGATTTCAAATCGACATACTTTTCGAGATCTACATATCCGTCTGGTGAGTCTGATTTTTTCCCTCCAAAAATCCTGCTTCCGAATCCCATTATAACACTCTTCCCTAGATTTAACAAATAATCTAAAATATATTTCGCTTTATAAAGACATCGGTAACAATGTTTTATTTTTTAAAACGCAGTGTAAAATAATAACTTGCTATTTTTAAATTTCTTAAGATGATAAAAAATTTAAATTTTACATGAATGATTTAATTTAAAATTTGATTTATATTTATCATAGTTAATTATATATTCATCAAAATTCTTTTTAATATGCCGTACTAAATGTGTATTAAACCAGAATTTATTATTTAATAAATTGAAATCTAGAATTTTTATCTTTAAAATAAAGTTAAGAATGAATAAATAAGGTAATTAATTTCAATTTGACATTTTTACAGGTAACATTTATATATTTTATTAAAAAGATATATATTTTGGCGAGGTAGGACAATAATATCTCAGTTTTATAAATTAATCATCAGCTTAATACTCCTTTACAATTTTTTCCTCCCTCCCTACCTCCCAAAAAATAAATAAAAAAAAACTCTAAAAAAAGTTTTTATATAATTTAATAGTTATTGAGCTATAAATCTGGGATGCCTGTAGGTCAAAATGAATATTAATATGTGGGTAATAGGAATAGTGGTTTTACTTATTTGTGTTGGATTAAGTGGATGTGAAGATACATATAAAATAACTGGTGGCTACTAATCAGATAAAAATAACTGATATTTCTGTAACCACACAATGGTTTATACCAGGTTATGGAACATATCAGAGCTATTCTAAATCTGGTTTTTATAAAAACTATCCTTCACAAGCTTATAATCCAAGATACATAATTAAAGGAACTGCTAAAAATATTGCAGGAGAAAATTTGTACGAAATAATAATAACAGCTTTATTTTGTGATTCTAACCATAATCAATTAGAATCGGAAAATACAACAATACAAAAGTTAGCTAATGCTAATACAAAAAATTTTGAGATTTATCTTTATTCAAACAACCAACATTTTGGGCAAATAGAAAATATAGAATTTGAAATTGATGTTTCACAGTAAAATAATAAGAAAATAATTCAGTT
This sequence comes from uncultured Thermoplasmatales archaeon, assembly GCA_964347865.1. GTDB lineage: Archaea > Thermoplasmatota > E2 > DHVEG-1 > DHVEG-1 > JAGLML01. The sequence goes on along the minus strand of CAYGAC010000070.1, from coordinate 15,421 downwards.
AATTTTTTCTTTTAAATTTTTCATTTTGACATTTTGTCTAAAAGAATTTAAATATTAGAAGATACAAAATAATTTTTGAGAGAGATGATAACAAGTAACACGAAAAAAAAAATAAAAATAAAATCCTTGGGGGAAGAGGAAAGAAGAATAATAATAAACAATAGTAAAAATCGATCATATTTATGAAGTTAGGTGGGTGATGAAATTAAAATTAGGAATTTAATGATTAGATTTTTGTTATCCCTTTGGTTGTTTACATTTGTGATAAATATATGGCAATTTGTTCTTTTTTCAAATTAAAGATATTAACTTTATATGGTTAATTAAATTTTTTGCCTTTGAATTTAATGTTATAATAATATTTAATGTTATAATAATATAAGACAATTGGTTAATATAAGACAATTGGTTTTTAGCAATAATTTTAAATAATACAACTTTATTATATAATTGTAGAATATCAATGTAATACTTGCCAGATTTATATCTAAAGGGAGGTATATAAAACGTGAATAAGAAATTAATATGTCTAAGTATTTGTTTTCTTATGTTATCTACTGTACCTCTTGCGGCAGGTATAACAGAAGATAGAGATCCATCTGCAAATCCTGATATTATTGGAAGACTTTGGCTCAGGGGATTTATATTTCGTCGAATCAAATCAGGACATATCAATAATGCAATAGCAATTCGACTACATTATATAGAAATTACCCCTACTGAAAGAACTTGGGGTATTGTTACTATGAAGAGAATAGCATTTAGAGATTTTCTAAACCTTGGAAGGTTTTATGAAACTCCACTTGGTGTGCTTGGATACGTTTGTGGTTTTTTCCGTGGTGGATTAGAAGTTTATTAAGATATAATTTTTTATAGATAGATATTTTTTATAATCAAACAATTTATAGCATAAAAAAACAGACATAGATCACATAGAATTATAATTCCAAATATATTAATAAAATTATTAATTCATTTAAAATAAGTTATAACTGAAATATGATTTACATATTTTGAGCGAATATCTGTGAAAAAGATTTATATATAACAATCCTCTATATGAATGTAATAGGGGATTAATATGCAGAAAAAAATTGTAGGAATTATAATTTGTATATTGTTATTTACGACCTTTGCAGGAGCTGTTTCTCCAAGCTATAACTCAACAAAATCAAAAAATAGTGAGCCTGTCACCGCGGCGACTACACATACTGTACTTTCAGAATTTGGTACCTATACGACATGTACGTATTGTAAATATGCTCATGAGGCGTTGATTTATTTATTCTTTAATCGGGGAGATGATTATCCCTTCTATTATGTAACTCATGTATATGACGTTAATGCACATGCTTATTCAAGAGTAAAGGGTGAGCTCGGTCTTACCAGTTCTCCAACCGTCTATTGGGACGGTGGTTGGAGAAAGGATATAGGTTCGCCAGACAACGCGACAGCTGTAGCTAATTATAAAAAGAGTATTAACAGATGTAAAAACAGGACGGTTGCCGATATAGATTTATCAGTTGATGGATATTGGCTTGGAGCAGTAAATAACGAACCAAAGGATGATTCAAACAATGTATCAATTAATAAAATTTTGAAATGGACCAATTCGCAATTTATGGTTAATGTTTCAGTAACAAATAACAAAGCAAGCCAATATAACGGTCATATTCATGTCTATGTATGTGACAATCAATCTTCAATGGATTGGTATGATACAGCAGGTAGACTCTATACCATGACATTTTTAGATTATGCTTTTAATAATAACACCGCTTTAGGTGCTGGAACTACCTGGACGGATTCTACGATATGGGATGGAACAACTCGTTCCAACGGTACTCACTTTTACGAAGATGTAACAGAAGGTAATACCTGGGTGATTGCCTCTGTATTTGATAGGGATAATGATGATTATTCGGATGAAACTGCTGGATATCGATTGGGTAAAGGTACCGATCCAAAAACCTTTACCGTTTATTTTGGTAACACCACTCCTCCACCACTAGGTATCGAAAATATATCGGTTATGTCATATCTTCCAGGCCAACTTGTTTTCAACACAACTTATTATTGGAAGGTTGATGTATGGAACAAAAAAGGTGAAAAAACAAAAGGAAAAATATTGGAATTTAAAACAAGAGGAAATAAACCACCAAATCCACCAGAAAACCCCTATCCATGGAACGATTCTACTGGTTATCCTATTAAGATTAATTTTAGCTGGCAATGCGAGGATCCTGATGGTGACAATATGACGTATGATATCTATTTAGGTGAATACAATCCTCCTAATAGTAATCAAACATTAATTGCAGAAAATATAAGTGTTCCTTGGTTTGAACATACTGAATTACTTGATTTTTTAACATGGTATGAATGGAGAGTGGTTGCAAAGGATGAATGGGATGATGATTTTGGGAATTATAACACCTCGAGTTTGAATTGGACTTTTAAAACTGAAGCAAATCTTCCTCCAAATAAAGCTAGCGATCCTTTTCCATCTAACGAATCTGAAAATATACCTACGAGTATAACTCTTAGATGGAATGGTAGTGATCCTAATTATGGAGATCCATTAAAATATGATTTCTATTTTGGTCCTAGTTCTGATCCTAATTTATGGTATGATAATCGAACAGTAAATTATACTAAACCGCCCTATAATCTAGTGGAAAATGAAACGTATTACTGGAAAATTAATACATGGGATAGAGATGGTTTAAAATCTAAAGGGGATTTGTGGTGGTTCAATACAGGAAGAAATGATCGACCGATTGTTATCACGATCGATGGACCAACTCAAGTAAAACCAAATGAAGAGCATGAATATACATTTATTGCAACAGATCGAGAAAATGATAGTGTTTCTTATTACATTGAATGGGGTGATGGTACTATTACAAATTGGACACCATGGCAACCCGCTGGACCTCCGGGTTATACAGAGAGTCATAGTTGGGCCAAAAAAGGTACATATCAAATAAATTGTACAGCAAAAGATAAATACGGCGAAGGTGACAGAGCAACTTTAAAGGTAAGTGTACCGAGAAACAAAGCTCTCAACATAAATTCATATTTCATAAAATTCCTTGAAAAACATCTATATCTTTTCCCACTTCTAAGACGAATACTAGGATTATAAATATACCTCGCTCATTCTTATTTAATTCTAACTTAGAAGTATCAAATTATAATTTATATTCAAATAAATAACGACATTATTATGATGATAAACAGTAGAAAACAAAAAGATAAATTATATTATATTCATGGTTATCAATCTAGTCCAGAGGGGAATAAAGGTATTTTATTCAAAGAAAAATTAAACGCAGAGGCTATAAAATATCGTGATTGTGAGCCTGAAAACCTTGTTATATCAGAGTGCTTAACAAAAATTTCTGGTGTTATAGAAAATAAAAGTGATGTAATTTTAATTGGATCTTCTCTTGGAGGATTTCTTGCAGCTTCGACTGCTCTTAACCATACTAATATTAAAAAACTTATACTTCTCAATCCTGCAATCATACCTCTATCTACCAATATTGATAATTTTACTGGTGTTCCAAGGAAAATTCTTGAAGACATGAAAGAAAAGAGACTCTTTGAAAATAGATTAAACGTTGATATTATAATACTAAGGAGTACAGATGATGAACTAATACCAGATTCCTGGATTTGTGAATTCGCAAAGGCTCAAGAAGCATTGATGATATTTATAGAAGATGACCATAGATTTTCTCGCAATTTATTTAAGCTTCCAACAATAATATCTAATTTACTAAAAAAATAGATCAACATTATGTCACTTGACTTGAGAGATTCCAAAGTTTATCACCAACAAAATGTAGATTCTTTATTGCTTTTCCCGTTTTTTGAATTTTCATTTCTTCACCTGTCATTAATGCTATTCCAATAGCTAATGGTTTCCGATGTTTTTCATCACAAATCCATACAAAATCGCTTATTTTTATGTTGATGTCAGCGTCTATAATACCTGGTGCCATGATATCTGCACCTTTAGAAACAAAACCAACAGCGCCCATATCCACAACTACAAAATGCTCTGTCGGATTATATTTATATAGTCCACGCACTGTAAAAGCTACCTTATCTTCAATTATTATAAAATCAATATCCCCATCTACTAAAACTACTTTATACTGATCAAGATTTCCTACTTCAAAAGACGAATTATCGAAAGAAAAATCCGAGTGAAAATTGGTATTGATTTCGTTTAAAATCTCTTTTATTTCTTTTTTCTTAAGTAGGTGTCTATTTCTTAGTTTTACAGACATATTTAACCATAATCATTATTATGTTAAATATTTACATATTTTACTCTTAAGCCCAAACAATTATAAAGAATATCTCTATTTCGTGTCTCCAAGGTATAGCTATGGAAAAACCATTAAAATTACTTCATGCAAGTTTAAATAGCCGAGTTATGGTAGAATTACGAAACGGAGTAGAGTATCATGGCACATTAGATGGTTATGATGTACCGCATATGAATCTTGTCCTAAAAAAAACAGATGAAATAATAAATACCGAACAAAAAAATAAACATGAAACAGTAATTGTAAGAGGAGATAATATAATATATATATCACCGTAATAGAAGAGGTAACTAAATGACAAAAGGAACTTCATCGCGCTCTGGAGGAAAAAAAACTCATATTGCATGTAGAAGATGTGGAAAACATGCATATCATGTTCGAAAAAAACGATGTGCTGCTTGTGGATTTGGGGAAACGAGTAAAATCAGACACTTTAATTGGTCTAGAACCAAGTAAAATTTCTTACTTTTAAAGAGTAAAAATTATTAATATTAATTATTAAAAAAGATTTTTAACCAAGGATTAATGAATAAATGTGAATCTTAATACATTAAATCAATATAAAATATTTAATTAATTTTAAAAGAAAAAGTTAAAATCTCGTCAGAATATTTAGGTTTTAAACCTATATAGTTGTTGTACATACCAAAAAATTGTGGAGTAAATAGCATGGGTTTCATAGAGAGGTTAGAACGAAATATTGCAAGGCTGGAAAAAAAAATCGAAAAAGAACAGACGAAAATTGATCAGTTGCGAGAGAAATACGATAGTAAAAAAATTACAAAAGCAAATTTTAATATTAAAAAAAAGCAAGTTGAAAGTAGGATACATTCAATGAACTCTAGAATTAGAGTTTTGCAGGGTGGTATGACCAAAGAAAAAAAACATCAAGAAGAAAAAGCAATAGAAAAACAAAAGAAAAAGGAAGAAAAAGAGAAAAAAAAGAAATAATTTTTGACAATCCTTTGTAGACATTTATTAGCTAATAGAAAATTTAATCCACAATTATAGATTCCAATGCTTCTTCATGTACATTTAAAGAATTATTATCATAAAGAACAAATCTAACAAGATTAATAGGTCTTTTTTTATTTAACTCATCGACCACGGTTTTCAAAGCGATTTTTGCTGCTTGTTTTATAGGATAGCCGAAATACCCAGTACTCAATGCAGGAAAAGCAATACTTTTAATTCCATATTTTTCTGCAAATTTCAAGCATTCTTTATAACATGAAGCAAGTTTTTCTGGATCTTTTGATGAACCAGAATATATCGGGCCAACAGTGTGAATAATATATGTGGCAGGAAGATTGTAACCCTTCGTTATCTTTGCTTCACCAGTCTCACAACCATGTAGTTTCTTGCATTCTTCCCAAAGTTTAGGACCCGCTGCTCTATGTATTGCTCCAGCCACACCACCTCCCGATGCTAATCTTTTATTCGCAGCATTAACTATAGCATCTGTTGTTTGCATGGTAATATCTCCTACTATCAATTCCAATAAAGAATTTCCAATTTTTATTTTGTCCATATTTTTTTACCATTCATGTTCAATAAATAATATTAAAGTCTTCAAACTCTTCGGTAGATTCTTCGTTTTTAATCTTTACATCGGTAACCTTTGCCAGGGTTGGTCCAACTTGACACCATGATATCATTTCATTTACTTTACTTTCTTCCCCCTCAAATATTGCTTCTACATTTCCATCAAATGTATTTTTTACCCATCCCTTGAGACCTAATTGTATTGCTTTATCCTTAGTAGAAGTCCTAAACCAAACACCTTGAACACGACCAGATATTATTACACGAACTCGAGTTTTCATACAACCTCACGGTCTGAACCGTAATAATGTTCTTGGAAATGGAATGGAATCTTTTATATTGTCAATTCCACAAATCCAAGCTACCGTTCGTTCAACTCCAAGACCGTATCCCGAATGCGGAACAGATCCATATTTCCTGAGATCAAAGTACCATTTATAGTTATTAACATTTTCTTCCATTGCTTTAAGCCGTTCAGTCATATCATTTATATCTAGACTTCGTTGTGATCCTCCAATTATTTCTCCATGACCTTCAGGTGCGATCATATCAAAACAAAGAGCTGTTTTTGGATCGTTTTCATCCCTCGGTTTGTAAAATGCCATTATTTCTACTGGATAATGGGTTACAACTACTGGAGTTTTAAAATGATCTGCGAGTTTGTTTTCTTCTAGTGTCCTAAGATCCTTTCCCCACTTGACATCTAAATTTTCTTTTTCTTTTAATATTTTTAAAGCTTCTGTATATGTTATGGTTGGGAAATCTGATTCTGAAATATGTTTTAATTTTTGATAATCTTGTTTTAGAATTTCTATTTCGTTCTTATTCTTCATTAAAACTTGTTTTAATATGAATCTTATTTCATCTTTACCAATTTCTATAACGTCATTAAGATTCATCCAAGCTGCTTCCATTTCAGCCATCCAAAATTCTGATAAATGACGGGATGTTTTTGACTTTTCAGCACGAAAAGTTGGTCCCATGTTATAGATTCTTTCAAGAGAGAAAATACCTGCCTCAGCATATAACTGCCATGATTGAGAAAGGTAAGTTTTATCTTTATAATATTTAACTTCAAATAGTGTTGAACCTCCTTCACATTGACTTGGTTGTAAAATTGGAGCATCAAATTCGTAAAAATCTCTTTCTCTAAAAAATTGATGAATTGCCCCAACTAAGGTAGATCGAATTTTCATAATGGATGTAACTTTTCTTGATCGTATCCAAAGATGTCTCTGATCTAATAAAAATTCAGGACTTTGATCTTTTACAATAGGAAAAGGCTCTGCGAAATTAATCACATCTAAACTTGTGACTTGAAGTTCATATCCTCCAGGTGCACGCTTATCTTTTTTTAATGTCCCTTTTAATTCTATTGATGATTCTATTAATGCTTTTTTTGCATCTTCAAATTCATTATCTGTAACATTTCCCTTCTTAATAGTAGCTTGTAATATACCTGTAGCGTCTCTGATTGTCATAAAGATAATATTTCCACTACTTCTTGTTCGGTATATCCATCCTCGTATGTTTATTGTTTTATTTAAGGTATCTCCAGATAATGCCTCTCTTGCTTTAATCCAGCCAGTTTTTGACATGTTAAGACCGTATAAAAGGAGATATAATCATTGCATATATGAATTACGGTGATATATTTAACAAATCATTATATATTATTAATATGAAGCATCATAAATTTGAATAAATTATCTCCCGGCTTTGCACAATAAATAGGGATTAAATGTGCAAAATGGCAATCTGCACAATAAATAATTCAACATGTTTTTTCATCTAAATGTCATATGGTTCTAGCGTAGGATGCCAGTCGAAGTCAACCATAGTTGGAAAAATGGAATATTGGTCTTTAAATCCAAAAATTGGTTTTGGAAATAGTCGTGGACGACTCCAATAATTTCTATCCCAATAATTCCTCTCAACAATGAAATATGCTTTGATTGACCAAATTCGTGATGAAATAAAGTTGTTATGTGTTATACAGTTTTGAGACGAATTTGACAATGATATAACACCACTATAAGGTGGATTTGTAAGATGATTATAATGTATTTGATTGTAATCAGATTCAAATAATGAAATAGTCACGCCCGTTGAAAGATTATTCCTAGCAATAGTGTTATTGTTTGAACTACGATGTAATCTTATGCATCCCCAAAATGTATCGAATATTGTGTTATTTAATACTTTATTATGACAGCATTTTTCAAGAAGTAAGATACCACTGTAATAACAGTTTGATAATGTATTGTTCTCAATTAGATTATAACTTGAATTTTTAAAATGGATTCCATATGAGTTACCCAATTCATTATCATTGATAATGATATTATCTTTTATAATTGAGAAATTTGTTGATCCTCGTATTGCACCATAATGGACGGAAAATTCGTTATTCTTGATAGTAAATCCAGATATAGAAATATTACTTGCTAATACTCTTACAACAGTTCCAGTTTGTTGACCATTAATGGCTGTTTTAATTGTATTTTCCCCAATTAAAGATATGGTTTTATTGATTATGATGTGTTCATTATACATACCACTATATACAAATACAACATCTCCATCACTCGCATTATCAATCGCATCCTGTATCTTCGTGTAGTTACCTGGTCCTGAACCACCGACATAAAGGATGTGACCAGAATTTGTTATCATAGTAGATAGAACTACAGGCTTGGCTTCAGTCATTGAATTAATTGCTAATCCTATGAATAGAATTACAATTCCAAGTATATGGAATTTTTTCATAAATGAAATTCCTCCCTATCTATTCTTATTGCTAATATAATATATAAATACTTCCTTCTAATATATTTCCTTCTATTTTAATTACTTAGGCTTTCTTCTTTCGAAAATAGTTTCTTGAATAAATCCCAGCTAATGTTGTAATAGTTAATCCTAATGCAATATAGAAATTTAAAATATTACCCGTCCAAATATAAAATAGAAATAATACAATCCAAGTAAGAAGTAAAATTGGCCAATAAACGTTTGGCTTATCCCATTTTCTCGTCATTTTGAGATAATCTAGATTCATAATTTTTATCATTCTCCTTTCAATATATATAATTTTTTGATTTTTGTAAATATTTGTACAAGATTTTTCTGATCATGGAAATTATTAGTAAATTTCAGGAATTTATAAAAAATAAAAATAGGTAGGAGAGCTAAAATCTCACTATATGCTCCAGTGAATTTGTGTTACGATGCTTCTCTAAAACAAACGTTGAATTATTTTCTGAATATTCAGTGATGTTATTGGGGTTCAACTTCTCTAAGTGCAGGTGAGGGTGGGACGATTAAGATACACGCAAGGAATTTAACTCCATCTCCTTCATCAACACTTTTTAACCAAAGAACATGAGCCCAAATAATTAAAGCTACAAGGGGTCCAAATTTTCCAAGGAATCCACAGCAAATAACAACTAAAGACAACCAATTTAAATCATCCATAACATCATGGCTGAGCCAAACTTTCCAACATATTCCAAACTCAAGAAAAGATATTGTTTTTAGAAATTCTCTATGACTTAACCTCTCAAATACCAAGGCATAGAAAGAATGGTAGAGGCAGACCTACTATTGATATTGGCGATATGATTTTTTGTTGTTATCTTAAAATGTATCTTGATTTTTCATCCCGTAGAATAGAATCAGATGTAAAACTTGCATACTACCTAGGTTATATTGCTCATGTACCACATTTCAATACAATTCTCAACTATATCAGTAAGCCAGAATTGAAACCATACCTCATACAATTAATTCAGCTCTCATCTTTGCCTCTAAAGGATTTTGAAAAAACATTTACTGTTGATGCTACAGGATTCTCAACAAGTATGTATGGCAGATGGTTAAACATTCGTGCATGTAGCAAAATGGAAGTTGTTAACACTAGGAAATATATGAAATGTCATATTATGAGTGGAACACGTACGAATATTATCACTCATATAGAAGTCACAGATCACAAGGTTCATGATACTCTTATGTTTCCAAATCTTGTATATAACACTGCTGAACATTTTGATATGCAGGAAGTATGTGCAGATAAAGGATATATGAGTAGAAAAAATTTCAGTATAGTCTCTCAATGTGGAGGTATTCCATTTATACCTTTTAAAAGTACATCAATTAGTAGAGCCGGGGGTGTGGCTGTATGGCGTAATATGTATAGGTTTTTCAAAGATAATCATAAGGAGTTCATGAAGCATTATCATCAGAGAAGTAATGCTGAGTCTGTTTTTAGTGCAATTAAAAGGAAATTTGGTGATTACTTGCGAACGAAAAATCCAACTGCATGTACAAATGAAATTCTGATAAAGTGCTTAGTTCACAATATATGTTGTTTAATTCAGGAAATATTCACGCTTGGTATCAAAGTTGATTTTAACGAAGGTGCCGAGCGGATTTTTTGTGCAAAAACGGAAAATTATTAATTTTTGTGCAAAGCCTTATCTCCCTAAACGCTTAAATATAGCTTTTATTATTATTGGCAGTACTTTCTTATAGTATTTAGGATAATATGCAATTAAATCTGTACAATTAATCTGAGGTATAAGTTTGCCAGATAAAGATGATCAATCACAAAAAAAAATTGTAAATTCAAAAGAAGATAATAAAGAAAAAATTATCGAAACAAAAAAAATTGAAGAAGAACATTCAATGCCTGAAGGAAAAATTGAAGAAGAAAAAATTGAAAAAGATGATTCAGAGGGACCATCAGAATTAAAAGAAAAAGAACCTGTAATAATAAAACCAGAGACATCTATAGAAAAAAAATCTGATAAGGTTGAATTAAAAAAAGATAAACCGATAAAGAAAAAAGATGATAAAGATAGTGATTTTAACTATATTGTTCGAATCGCTAACACTGATATTGATGGTGAAAAGAAAATTACTTTTGGACTTACTCAGATAAAAGGGGTAGGAAGAAGAATGGCTACTCTTATTACTGATGCTGCTGGAATAAATAGAGAGATTAAATGTGGAAATCTAACAGAATCACAATTAGTAAAAATTAATGAGGTTTTAGAAAATTTGGATAAAAAAGCTCCCGCATGGATGCTAAATCATCGTAAGGATTTAGACACAGGAAAGGACATTCATCTGATAAGTACTGAAGTTGAAATGCGTTTAAGAGATGAAATAAATCTACTAAAGATGATTAGATCTTACAGGGGAATTAGACATGAAACAGGGTTGACTGTAAGAGGACAGCGCACCCGATCTAACAGTCGAAAAGGTCTTGCTCTTGGTGTTTCCAAGAAAGGCAAGAGCCAGTAGGATTGGTTTATATGGGAAGTCCAAAATTTTCTAAGAAGAAATATGCCACTCCCCTGCATCCCTGGAAGGAAAACCGAATTGAATCTGAAAGAGAATTAATTAAAAAATACGGTCTAAAGAGTCATAAAGAAGTATGGAAGGCAAAAACATATCTAGGAAGATATAGACAACAAGCTAGAGAATTATTAGCAAAGATAATAGGTAAAGATCCCCAAATAAAAAAAGAGAGTGAACAATTACTCCTTCATTTGACCAAAATGGGTATATTACCTGACGGATCATCTCTTGATGATGTATTAGCATTAGAAACAGAATCGATACTTACAAGGAGGTTGCAGACTCTTGTATTTTTAAAGGGTTTTTCAAGTACAACTAATCAGTCTAGACAATTGATTAACCATGGACATATTGCAATAGGGAATAGAAAGGTAACTATACCTAGCTACATTGTCTCAAAGGATGAGGAAAACGAAATAAGCTATACAAACAATTCTCCATTAAATGAATTGTCACATCCTGCAAGACCTAAAGCAGACGCTTTTAAAACAGGCATAACTGATTATAAAACGGAAAAAACTGAAGAAGAATCTAAAATAGGAATTAAAAAGGAAAAAACGAAAAAGAAGGGCAAAGAAAAAGATACAGAATTACCAGAGTCAAAAGAAGAAGTTGAAAAAAAAGATGAGAAACCAGTATCTGATCAAAAGATTGACAAAGAAACCGAGGAACCGGAAAAAAAATCTCCTGATAAAACTAAAGAAAAACCAAAAGAGAAACCATCTACAGCTGATAATTCAAAGGAATTAAAAGATGAAAAGAAGGAGGACAAGTAATAATGGGTAGGACAGGAATTGCACATATTTATTCATCTTTTAATAATATAATAATCACAATAACAGATTTAACTGGTGCTGAAACAATTGCGAGATGTTCTGGTGGAATGGTTACAAAATCAGCCAAAGATGAAGGATCACCATATGTAGCAATGAAAGTTGCCCAAACTGCAGCTGAGTCTGCTATTGAAAAAGGTTTTGATAGAGTTAATGTACGTATTAGAGGTAAAGGGGGTAAAAAAGGTGGTGCTCCTGGCCGGGGTGCTCAAACTGCTATAAGATCGCTTGTTAGAGCGGGATTAAGGATCGGGAGTATTGAAGATGTAACCCCACGTCCCCATGATGGCACAAAAGTGAAAGGCGGGAAACGAGGTAGGCGAATCTAAGGTGTATAGATGAAGGTTAAAAGTATAAAACTTAAAGGAAATAATGGGATTTTAAAACTAGAAGACACTGATGTCTATTTTGTTAATTCTTTAAGGAGAGTGATGCTATCTGAACTACCTAAATTGGCCATTCAAAACGTTATCATATATGATAATACCAGTCCTCTTTTTGATGAAATAATCGCTCATAGACTTGGTTTAATTCCTCTTCCCACTGATTTGCAATTATTAGTGTTTAAAGAAGAATGTAAATGTAAGAGAAAAGGTTGTCCAAGTTGTACCGTTCGATACACCTTAAGTAAAGAAGGCGAAGGGGTTGTTTATTCTGGAGATTTACAACCTGAAAATGAAAGTTGGATGATAAAGGACGATAAAATACCTATTGTTGAGCTATCAAAAGATCAGCGTATAATACTTGAGGTTGAAGCAAATCTTGGAAAAGGAAAAGATCATGCAAAATGGCAAGCAGTACAAGCACCAAGTTATAGGTTTGAAACTACCTTTGAAGCTGATAAAAATAGAATGGAAGAATTAAAAGATTTCTTAAAGAAACTCCCAAAAGATATAATCGAACTAAAAGCTAATAAATTAGAAATGAAGGATATTACAAAATTACCTATTCTAGAATCATATATGGATAAAGAAAAGGCAGATTTTATAACGATTAAAAAAGATCAAAGTAAAATAACATTTAGTTTTGAAACAGATGGATCGTTAAATGCTAAAGATGCGCTTAAAGAATCTGTTAATATACTTATAAAAAAATATGATGAATTTAGTAAACTTATTAAAAACTTAAAATAATTTTTACCAAAAGTATCTTTTATCTATTTTTTATTTTATTTTTTTGTTTAATGGGCCTGTAGGGTAGCTTGGTATCCTTGTGGCTTCGGGAGCCATAGACTTGAGTTCAAATCTCGGCAGGCCCACTCCATTCAACAGGAGAAAATGTAAAAATAGTAAAAAAATAGTCCTAAATAAGAATTCGTATCCCTATACAGGTATGATATTATCGAACATGATGTCAAGGTGATAAATAGATTCGAGATAGGCAATTAATGCAATACAAAACTATATAAGTGATATATACTGATATAGTATCAGAAGGAAATAGAAACTTGAGTATCCATTTCCAATATATGAAATGGATTTGATTTTTTTTATTTTTTTTCAGACAATATAAGCTTAAATATATCTAAAGTGAATTAGACATGAATCGAAAGAGATATAGAAAAATACGTAATAATGAAGATAAAAAACATAAAAAAGTGATTAGATGTAAAGCTCTAAATCGACCAGTGTTCGGCCATGAGGTTTGCTCTCAATTTAATTCAAAAATTAATTCTGATGGTCAAAACAATTGTGAAAATTGTATACATGCATTTTGATGTTTTATTTTTGGATAAAATTGGTGAAATGAAATGAAAGGAATTGTTAATTGGTACAGCGATAAAAAGAAACAAGGACTCATAGAAGGACAAAATGGTGAAAATGTAATGGTATATGAAAAAGACATTCCATATTTAACAATACTTCATGCAGGTGATCCTGTAGAATATATCACAGAAATGACATCAGAAGGACTTAAAGCTACTAAAATAAAAGAAATAAAAAAGTAAATCTATTTTTTAAAAAAAATGAATTTGAAGGTGAAAAAATGAATTTTAAACAACTAAATATAAATTTGAAATTACATAGAAAAATTGAAGAATTTGGATTTAAAGATCTGACATCCATTCAAGATAAATGTATACCTGAAATACTTGATGGGAAAGATGTAGTCGGTCAAGCAGAAACCGGTTCTGGCAAGACACTTGCTTTTTGTTTACCTATTTTGCATAGAATTGATTCCGGTAAGGGTCTACAAGTACTTGTTTTAACTCCAACTAGAGAATTATGTATTCAGGTGACTGATGTTTTTCAAGATTTTGGGAAAAACATCGGTATTAAAGCAACGAGCATTTATGGAGGTGTAAATATCGTCCCCCAGATCAAAAATATATCTGATTCTCATATTGTTGTTGCAACACCTGGAAGATTGTTAGATCACATAAATAGGAAAAATATAGATTTTAAAAAAATTAGATTTCTTGTGCTTGATGAGACAGATAAGATGCTTGAAATGGGATTCATTGAGGATGTAGAAAAGATAATATATAAACTTCCAAGAAACAGACAAACTCTTATGTTTAGTGCAACCATACCAAAAGATGTTTATAAGGTTGCACAAAAACATCTGAAAAATCCATTGATTTTTAGAACGAAACCATTTGTAGATACAGATAAATTAAATCAAAGATATTACGATATATATAACCATAATGACAAATTTTCTCTTCTTGTACATTTACTTAAAACTTCAACATCTGATCTTGCAATAGTATTTTGTTCAACAAGAAAGGAAACAGATATTGTTGCAAAAAATCTTCGACATCTAGATATTAACGCTTCTGCAATACACGGTGGTATGAACCAAAATAAAAGATTAAAATCACTTAATAGCTTAAAAAGACAAAAAACAGATGTACTCGTTGCAACTGATGTAGCAGCTAGAGGGCTTGATATAAAAAACGTTTCACATGTATACAATTATGATGTGCCAAAAACACCAAAGGAATATATTCACCGAGTAGGTCGTACTGCAAGAGCAGGTAAAAACGGAGATGCTGTAACACTACTTACCAGCCGAGATTATGATAATTTTAGAAGAGTTGAAAGTGATGAAAAACTAAGTATCGAACCAGCTGATTTCCCACAATTTAAAAAAGTTCCTTTTTTTAGAAGAGCGTATAGAAGAAAAACCATATAGCAGATAAATAATTCATATGACAAAATTCTACGTAAAAGATATGTGAAGAAAAAATGAATAAAAGGAATGAATTATTTTTTCTTCTTTTTTCTTAATTTTTTATCAGTACTATATGATGGTTTATAAGTTTCCCTTGGTTCATCTCCAATACCATATGTCGGTTTATGGTTTTCCCTGTATTTTTTTCCCTTCTTAAAT
>CAYGAC010000069.1:0-7552 GCA_964347865.1 uncultured Thermoplasmatales archaeon | reverse complement strand
GGGATTGAAGGTCAAGCAGGCTGCTGATTAGCTGTAAATTATTTTTAACCCGGTGGTGAATTTCCTTCAGAAGTAATTCTTTCTCTTTAAGCGATTTCCTGATTTCGGTTAAATCTCGAACTACTAGTACAAATCCAGCGGTATTTTTATTATTCTCATACAAAGTAGATGCTGAAATACTCATTGGAATGGTTTTCCCAGTTTTACTAACAAAATCGATTTCGATATCTTTTTCTAATCCTTGATTATTATATAATTTTTCAAGGAATCTGGATTCAACTACTCTTTTACTCTCTCTTTCTTCTCGTTTAGGCAAATTAACGATCTGATTTAAAGAAGAATTTTGTAATTCTTTTTTATTATAGCCTAATAATTTAAGAGTAGAATTGTTTACATTAATAATGTCTGCCTTTTCATTAACTACAATCACTAAATCATTCATTGTACCCAAGATATTCTCTGCAATTATTTCTGGTGATAAAGATAAAAACTTGTACCTAACGATTGCATAGGCAACAAAAATGACGAAAATTGATGTAAATACAGAAGTCATTGGAAATATTTTAAAGTTAAATATTGGAGGTAAAAGATTTGTTCCTAAACTAATTAATACCATTAAAGTTGCGCCTATCAAAATGATTTTAATTTGTTTCTTTTCAATTCTATGAAGATTCCCCAAAAAGAAGTTATAAATTTGATTAATAATTACTAAACCAAAGACCACTAAAAAGAATACGAGGATAAAAGAAGATGATGCGGATAAAACAACACGATACCCCCATTCTGTTTCTTGAACATTTTGGATTGATGTTGCAAAGGTAAAAAGGCTGTATATAATGAAACCTATTGTATAAGTACATATCAATAAATATTTGGCGATTGAATTATATCGCGCAAAGAATATTCTTCGCGGGAATATCAAAGAGAAATGAAGGGCAAAGCATGAACCCAACCACAATTCTATAAAACTGACTCTGCCCCAAAACAATGCCTCTTCTGGTGTTGCAGACAGTCTCGTAAAAAATTCACCGATGTTAAAAACTACTATGGTTATTACAAATAATATAAAAAGTTTATTTATGAGGCTTTTAGGATTTTTTAAAAGAAGATAAATCCCAATACATAGATTAAAAATTCCAGAAAAAAAAGCTATATATAAACTTGGATTCATAAGTCCTTATCAGAATGGAGCTATATAGTTTTATTTTTCATTGGTCAATTTGTTCTGTATGTTTATCATACATGGGTTCAAAGTGTATAAACAAATCTATTTATATTAACTAATATAGTTAGGTTTTGTTGAATATGGTAAAGATTGATCTCGTTTTTGCACCTTTTTGGAGTCCAGTAATGCCCCCCCATGGAATTGCAAGTTTATCTTCATTCTTAAAGGAAAACGGACATGAGGTCAGGGCCATTGATTTCAATGTTGAACTGCCCTCTGTCTATAAATTATTTAAGAAGATGCTTTCTATGCCGATCGATCTTGAGGCAACGGTCGAATCTCTTTCATATCCCTTTCTCATTTCACTGTTCTATGATGAGAAAGATTGGAAAAACGTTTTGAAAGAGTTAATAAAAGACAGATCCCTCTTCAGAGGTAACTATTTAGAAATTTACGTTGATTGGTTGCTTAATAATAAACTGAAAAGAACTGTTGAAGATAAGATTGAGTCATGGGTAAATAATATTCTCGATAACGATCCAGACATCGTAGGTTTCTCTACTCTTTGTACTAACTTTCCTCTGAGTCTACTCATTGCTAAGGAAATAAAAAAAGAACGGAATAATATTCTAACAATTTTAGGTGGACCACATGTATTCTGGTTCGATAACACGGTAATGAGATATTTGCCATGGATTGATGTAGTCGTTAAGGGCGAAGGGGAATTAGCCTTATTAAAGACAGTCAATGAATTTAAAAATAATTTTTGTCACAAAAGACGTGTTATCTCTGAACCATATCTTAAAGATATTAATAATCTACCTCCCCCAGACTTCAGTGACTTTGATTTTGGAAAATATATCTATGGTGCAATACCACTTTCAACGAGCAGAGGTTGTGTCTATAATTGTAATTTTTGTCACGAAAAAAGATTCTGGAGAACTTTCAGATCAAAAAAGCCTAAAACCATTGTAGAGGAGATTGGAATAGATTTGGAGAGATATGCCCTAGATTCTTTTCTTTTCTGCGACTCTCTTATAAATGGCAATAAAAAATTGCTTGAAGAATTATGTGAGCTAATAATCTCAAAGGAATTAGATATTTATTGGAGTGCTCATGCAAGTATCAGAAACATGGATGAGGAATTGTTAAGGAAAATGAAAAAATCAGGTTGCAGATGTTTATTATATGGGATTGAATCTGGTAGCCAGAGAATCTTGAATAAAATGCATAAAGGTATTACTTTAAAAGAAATAGAAAAAACACTTAAATTAACAATGGACATTGGAATATGGCCTCTTACGTATTGGTTGATTGGATTCCCTGGTGAAACAGTCTTTGACATAAAAAAAACAAAAAACTTCATTATAAAAAATAAAGATAATATTGGAAGTGCTGTTTTTCATAGTTTCATATTATCAAAGGAAACGCCTATCTACAATAATCCACAAGAATATGGAATTTCAATAAAACGAAATTCAAAATTAGATAAAATATATCATTTTTTATGGTCACATAACTACATAATCAAAGATGGGATTCCAAGGAAGGAAGTGCTAAAACATGCCATTAATTGTAGAAAAGAAATAAATTTTAATTTCTGCATATCAATGTATTTTCCATTGAATAGGGAACTGTACCCGCTATTTTGTCAGGAGAGACTATCCAGAAAACTAAAGGATCAATGGTATGATGCCCCAAATTTCAATGCGATATTAAATCGGTTTTTATGAACCACTCATTGCTTCTTTTGATTATAATTTATATGCAAGAAAACAGGAGAACAATACATGATATTCCTAATTTCTTATACTATTGGTACTTATTGTCAGATTTTAATTCACTGATTTAAAAGTTTATAAATCTATTTATGATAAATCATAGGGAAAAATGTGTGGTAATTATGAGAAAAATCCGGTAGGTAAGCAAGAACAATCCGGAGATACCAACTATAATAAATTTTTTGCATTGCCTTCTGTTATACAAAACGATTTTTACAAAATTTGGAATAAAATAATTCAAAAAACTGATTTGGATATATCCCTCAGTAAAAATCTCACAGAATTAAAAAATTTAGTTATTTATGATATACTCGATGGCAATCGTTCAACTTTGGTTTCAAATTCTACTATTGGAAATGAATTTGAAAGTGTTATTTTTGTTCTTAATCTTATACATACATTGAAAAACCTTGGTGCAAGAGATTGTTATATCATGATTCATACTTCATACAATCGTGAGAGGGGTGAAAAAGAATTCAAACGTATTCTAGATAAAATCTCTCTAGGTGCATCTCTGATTAAAAATTATGCAATTCAAAATAATATTCGTTGCTTATTCATTGGCCCTAGGCAAAATTATGAACATATACATTTATTAAATGATATTATAAACTCTACGAAAAATGGAGAATTTCATGCCTATTTTTTAATTGATTATAATGAAATGTGGATTACAACTGAGGCTGCTCAAAGTATATTTAGTACACTTCCAGATATAAATGTTCATATTAGACATACTAAATTTCAAGTGTCTGGAGGTTGGATTCCGGAAAAAATGTCTTACTCAGCGTTTCTTTATTCACAGAATGGTACCCTTTACAGCAATTGGAATTCCGATGATTTGGTAGCTCTTGTGGCTCTATCTTTATTGGCAAAGCTACTTCATAAAGGAGAGATCTTAAATAAAGCTTATTATACCAAAGAAGAAATAAACAGACGTTATAAGTTTAGAGAGGTAGATTTATTCAATAAAGTAATAAATTTACGAGAAAATCCTAAAAAATTATTTATTATTGGATCACCCATAGGAGTGTATCAGTTTTACTATTAATGATTCTGTAAACTATTGTGGGTACAGTTTAATGGCGGATAATCTATGGTGGTATTTAATTGAATATTGTAAATAAGATAAAGATAATTTTTTTTGACTTAGGACAGACGTTATTAGATTTGTCTCCGCTTTCTTCTTGTATGCAAAATTCATTAAGGATGTATTTGCCAGAATTACACGGGGATTTAAATGAATTTGTTTATAGATGGGGGTATAAAACATATAGAATGTTTTTAGAACTTCGTGAAAATGATTTTCTAACTATAAAAAATATTCATTTTTTAAGTCTAAAAAATATTTTCAAGAAGGAGGGAATTAAAGTTACTGATAAACTAGCACTTAATATAGTGGACGATGTCTGGCGTGATTTTGTAGACAATAATGAGCTATACCCAGATACTGCTCCTGTACTAAAACGATTAAAACAATTAAACTATAAATTGGGTCTAATTACAGATTGTGATTTGGAAGTAGCTAATGGTATTATACAAAAACATGGCCTCGCAGATTTTTTTGATGTAAAAATAATATCTAGTATAATTAAGGCTTATAAACCAAATCTTCTCCTTTTTAAGGAGGCAGTAAAATCAGCAAGATGTAACTCTAATGAAGGGATATACGTGGGAGATTCAGAATTAGATATCAAAGGTGCAAAAGAAATAGGAATGATTACTGTGATAATAAATCGAGATGAGATACAAAATCAAGAAATTGAAATCACTCCTGATTTTAGGATAAAAAATTTATCAGAATTGCTAAATCTTTTAGATTAATAAAATTATAAATATTTTCTCCGATTAAACACAATGGATAAGTAAAACTTGTTCTATACAACTATCTCCCTCTATTAAATTATATAATATTTGATATCTCGTTTCGTAATGGAATCTGTTTATTTATTATGCTTTATATATCAAGTGAATATTCTCATTTATATGTGGTTAATTATTGGTGGTAGTGGTTTTATTGGTACTAATTTTGCAAAGTTCTTGACAGAGAATGATTATAATTTTAAAATTTATGATCAGAGGAGGTCGAAATATCTTCCAAAGAATGTTAAAACAATTGTAGGTGATATTCGTGATAAAATAAAGCTATCCAAAGCAATGAGGGATTGTGAAATCGTATTTCATTTAACTACTGTTCCTCCTTCTTCAAGACTCCTCGTCAATGAAATCTACAATATTGATGTAAATGGTACTCGTAATGTGCTTGCATCTGCTGAAAAAAACAATGTTAAAAAAGTAATATTTACTTCAAGTGCATCTCATGTTTATGGGGAAGTCGATAAGGGTTTGTGTCCAATAAGAGAAGATTGTAAACCTAATCCCATAAATGAGTACGGTAGAAATAAAATAATTGCAGAGGAATTATGCAAAAGAGTGGCTGAATCAACAAAAATAAAGATTATTGTTTTGAGATTATCCATGGTTATAGGACTATATAATTTCGATCCGATTTTACTGGAAAATGTTACAACCCTTATGAAAAATAAAAGAATAATTATTGCAGGTGATGGTAGAAGTAAAAACCAAAGTATTCATGCGAAGGATGTAAATAATGTTTTATTAGCATCTGCTGAAATCCCTGATACAAAGTTGCCAAACTATACTCTACTCAATATTTCAGGTAAAGAAGCGTTAACAATCAATGAATGGATTGAATTAACCAGGAGTGTAATTGATTCTAAATCTAAAGTTACTCACCTCCCATTATTTCTTGCAAAAGGTTTTGTTAAAATCGCGTGGTGGTTTCACAAGACCAATATACACCCTTCATATCTTCAGTTAATGTCACAAGACCAATATTTTGACGTAAATAAGGCAAACCGTATCCTAGATTGGGAACCAAAATGCAGAGTAAAAGAAGCATTAAAAGATGCAGTTGAATTTTTGAAAAAAGAATACTCCTAATTTAAATATATTTAAGCGGTCATTTCTGCCTTAACATTATAATATATCTAATTTCGTTTTTTAATAGCAACAAAATATATTCTCATTAAATATGAACACAATTTATTTATTATAGTTTTATTTCTAACTATCTTTGCTCTATTTTGTTGAATTTAAAAGGGTGTAAATTTAGGTATTGAATTCATGGTTTGATTCTCATTAAATAATGCCATTTACCACTATATTTACCTATATTTTACGCCTATTATTCAGCTATTTTTAAAAAAATTCTAATTCATTTAATTATTAAAAAGTTGTTGGGTTTATCACTGGAGAAGAGGGGAATATGATACGATATAAGGATGGGATGTAAAATATATCTTCTCCTAAGAACTCTGCGACCTTGGGAAAATTGACTTATGCAATTATATAAAAAAAACATTAAAATTATGGAGATTCTAGGAATAAAAGACTAAAATCAGTATTGATTATACTATTTCTTCTACTTCCAATAAATTTGAGAACAGGAGAAGCTATTAATACCACTCTAGAATCATATGCAATTGAAAATTTTATAGAAAAAGGTGTCCAATATTTATTTTCAACTCGAGTGGACCCCATGAGAGAAAAAGGTGAGTTTGCCTTGTTTCAATCTTTCCATCGAGATATGTCAAACGAGGTTTATAAAAAAATTATTTTTGCCACTCCGTTTGTATATCATTCTTTGGGATTCTTAGAAGATCTCCCCTTAAATTCATCAACATTAAATAAGATTATTATTATGAGAAATGATGCCATAGAATTTATAAAACATCATAGGGAAATTGATGAATATGATGACCCAAACGTAATTGGGGTTGATTTAGGTGGTGCTATTTGGCGACACTATTATGAATCTGACATTCCTAGGGCCCGATGGGGTGAAATTCGACCATGGGGCGTTCCCGATATTGATAATACAGTTATGGCATTGCAAGCATTGTATGAGGGAGGTGAGGACATTGATAGCTATTACCCTAGCACTACTGTTGATTATTTTATTAATTACCAATTAAGAGATTCGTTTATAACCCACAAATTTATCGTTATTCCTATTCAATTTCAGTACAACAGTTTTAATACGTGGATTTATGAACAAAACCAGCAATATTTTTTTGAAAAAATCGAAGATTATGATGCAGTTGTAAATGCAAATGTGTTATTCTTCTTTTCAACCCAATTTAATACCTCAGATCTACAACAAAAAATACCAGAAGTTTTTGATTATATCAATTATGCTTTATGTAAAATGAATGAAAACAGACAAAACACTTTCTTCCCACAACCTTGGACAGGTAAAAAAATTGTTTCAATTATTCCTACTAAATAAGGGCTTTTAAACATAACTGGAAAATAGGAGTAAAATGCAGGTAAAAAAATGGGAAATGATGGAATATAGGTAAAAGCATTCTGTAACAACTATAAATTGGAAACACATTTGGAAATCCTTCAAACAACTATCTAAATAGATCAAAGTTGAAAATGGAAATCTTGATTTTCGGTTATGGGTATTAACCGATAGAACTGTTATTTTAAGCTTATGCCTCCTTTTCAAGCTCTGTTAGCAAACTCTCTTCACCAAACTCCATTCTTTTCAAGCATATGCTTTGTTGTTGTTGGCCTT
>CAYGAC010000068.1:0-35738 GCA_964347865.1 uncultured Thermoplasmatales archaeon | reverse complement strand
CCTGATCTACGGGATAAAGCCCAGGATGATGGTGATGATATTTTGTTTATGAATGACGATGGTGTTGCACATAAATTGTATCATGAAATCGAACACTACGATGATTCAACTGGTGAATTAATAGCTTGGGTGAGTATTCCTAGTATTTCTGATGAAGAAGATACGATGTTTTATATGTACTATGGTAATCCCACGTGTAATAGTCAGCAGGTTCCTGTAAGGGTTTGGGATTCTAATTATCTAGCTGTGTTTCATATGAATGATATAAACGGAAATATTGAAGATAGTACATCAAATAATAATGATTTTATAAAATTTGGATCACCAAACTATCAAGCATTAGGGAAAATTGGTTATGGTATCCAAGGTGATGATTCTACAGCATACTTCTATAATGACGATATGGACCTTAACTCTCTTTCATCCATGAGTGTTTCAGCATGGGTTGCTCCAAAAAATCCTTACGATAATTCGTATATATTTAATTCAAGATGGAACTCACTAGAAGATATTCGCATCTCATTTTATTGTCATGATGAAACTAAGTATAATGGATTTTATGCTACTTGGGATGATGGAGTTATAGATAGTGTCGATGGAGCTATTTATAATTGGAATGCTAATGAATTCCACTATTTCACTGCAACAGAAACAAATCATATGAATGGAATCTTAGTCCTTTACTCTGATGGTGCAGAAGTTATTAGAGACGATGATGTTAATTTTGATTATTCAGACCTTGATAATATACATTATATTGGAAGGAGAATGAAAGAAAAATACCGTTATTTCCATGGAATTCTTGATGAAATTCGCATCTCGAAAATTGATCGAAATCCTAATTGGATATCCACAGAATTCAATAATCAAAAGGATCCTACTGGATTCTTGAGTTTTGGACCCGAGGAATCATGTCCTTAAAATTTAGCATGTGCCAAATTAAATTCACATAATTTATTTTATAGGAACTCAATTACCACTTAATGATATGTCTAGGTATTGAAGGTACTGCTCATAGTATTGGTGTTGGCATTGTTAAGGATGTAAAAGGAAAATGTCACGTCCTTTCTAACAACATTAAAACTTATACTCCAGATAAGGGAGGCATACATCCAAGAGAAGCTGCTAACCATCATGCTATACATATTGCAGATGTAATTAATGAATCAATAACTAAAGCACAAATTGATTTTTCTGATATTGATTTGGTATCATTTTCTCAAGGACCTGGCCTTGGTCCTTGTCTTAGAACAACAGCAACTGCAGCTCGCGCTCTTGCATTATCACTTGAAAAACCCCTAATGGGAACAAATCATTGTGTTGCACATCTCGAGATTGGAATAGGAACAATTGATGATTGTAAAGATCCTGTTTTACTCTACGTTTCAGGTGCAAATACACAGGTAATTGCGTTTGCAGAAGGTAAATATCGTGTATTTGGAGAAACACTGGACGTGGGAATTGGAAATTGTCTCGATAAATTTGGTAGAGCCATTGGAATGGAATTTCCTTGCGGACCAAAAATTGAAAAGCTTGCCAGGAAAGGAGAAAAATATATTGATCTTCCATATTCAATAAAAGGAATGGACATTGCTTTTTCAGGCCTATTAACCTCAGCAGAACAATATATGCAAAAGGGAGAAAAATTAGAAGACATATGCTATTCAATTCAAGAAACGACATTTGCAGCACTGACTGAAGTAACTGAACGAGCAATGGCTCATACTGAAAAAAATGAAGTACTTCTTGGTGGTGGTGTTGCAAGTAATCAACGATTAAAAGACATGGTAAACATAATGGCACAGGAACGTAACGCATCCTTTTTTGTTCCATCACAAGATCTTTGTATTGATAATGGTGCTATGATTGCTTGGCTTGGTCTTTTAATGTATAAAAGTGGAATAAGAATGAGTATTGAAAAAAGTATAATAGATCAACGATTTAGAACAGATATGGTAGATGTGAGTTGGCGTGAATAAAAATATAATTTATAAAGGAGCAGAAGCAGAAATTTGTTCATCTCACCATTTGGGGAAAAAGGTAGTTCAAAAAAGAAGAATTCAAAAATCATATCGAATAAAAGAGATTGATTCTTTACTTATTTCTTTTAGAACAAAAGAGGAATCAAAACTCATTTCAGAAGCACGATCATATGAAGTATCTGTACCGATTATATACGATGTCGATCTTGAAAAAGGTATAATTACTATGCAATATCTTGAAGGAAAAAGAATAAAAGATATTTTAAATGATTTAGATGAAAAAGACAGAAAACAAATTTGTTATATGATTGGAACAAGTATTGCAAAGCTGCATAACAACGCTCTAATCCATGGGGATATCACAACTTCAAATATGATATTACAAGATGGAAAAATACATTTTATTGATTTTGGACTCGGGTGTAAAAATGATGAAATTGAGACTATGGGGGTTGATTTACATGTTCTTATGGAGGCTTTTGAGTCAACACATTCTCAGCATCCCGATTGCTTTGATTATGTGCTAAAGGGATACAAAGAAGAATATAGTGGAAACGCAGGTGCAGTAATAAAAAAAATTCAGGATATTGTTAAAAGAGGAAGATACAGATGAGAATCTATTTTATCACTGGCAATAAAGGAAAATTTTCTGAAGTCAAGGAAAAGTTGAAAAACATAAATGTTGAAGTTATTCAAAAAAATCTTGGCTATCCAGAGTTACAAGGTGATTCTCTTGAAGAAGTTGTAAAATATGGAGTTAAATATTTAGCAAAAAAAGTAGATTATCCATTTATTATTGAGGATGCGGGTCTTTTTATTGATGAATTAAAAGGTTTTCCAGGAGTATATTCAAAATATGTATACTTTACAATTGGTTGTAAGGGAATTTTGAAACTCTTGGAAGGAAATAATAAAAGGACCTCGGTTTTTAGATCTGTTTATGGTTTTTTTGAAATTAATACGAAACCTCATTTTTTTACTGGAGAGTGCTATGGAACCATAGCTAATAATGAAAGAGGGAAAGGAGGATTTGGTTATGATCCAATTTTTATTCCAAATGGAGAAATCCGAACATATGCTGAAATGAGTATTATAGAGAAGAATTCTTTTTCTCACCGAGGAAAAGCACTTGATAAATTAATTGAATATTTGAAAGGAAAATAACTTTTTCATACGGATAAAAATTCTAACGATTTAATAATAAAATACAAAGCTTAATAAAAAAGGTTAAAATATAATTATTCAAGAGAAAGTTTTAAAAGCATTTATCTATAATATATCTTGCAGGAAAGGACATGACTGCGGAAGAAAAAAAATTGGATGAAAATATTCTAAAAACTCGATATTTAAGAATATCCAAAATTATGCTATTATTAGCAATATTTTATACCATTTGGATTACAATTATTGTTATAAGTGTTTATTTTCTAGGAATCTATAAATTAGCGCTTCTGACAATGGATCAATGGATTATATCAGGAATAGGTCTAATTGGAGTGTTTGTTATTCTTGATTTATTATTTATTCTACATCATTACATTGTTAAAAAAAGAAGAATTGAAAGTGAAAAACCAAAGCCCTTAATGTTTAAAGGTAAAAAATTACATATATATACACTTCCGATGAATTCTAAGGGAGGTATTTTCAGTAAAACCTATATACAAATTGATGAAAATAATATTCTTAATCTACGTTTTCAAATGATTCAACCAAATGATTTGTGGGGTAGAAAAGAAGTATAACCCTTTAATTTTTGAATAGCGAGTAGAATTATAATTTTGATAAGTATGAGTTTTTATTTAATTAATCCAGATACATTTTATTTAGATAAGGATAAAATTTATATGTGAAAACATGATATTTAATTCTATAAAAAATATATAGGGGGAATATAAATTAAAAAAATTACAGCTATTTTTATCGTAGGAATATTAGTCCTTAGTATGTCTTCTGTATCGGCTATTATTCAACCAAAGGCAGGAAATATTGCATCCCAATTACAAAAACAAGTTTCTAATAAATTAATTCGAAAAAGTACAGATATAATCTCGACTGGAGGAAATTTCACTGGTAAATTTGCAAAGAAAAATGATACAGGGTATGTAATTCTCGGCTCTTTAAATGGAACATATAACAAAAGTTCTAATTATACTGGTACATTTGAGGGTGCTTGGAATACAACTGATGGTAATAGGTCTGGAACAATGGCCGGTTGGTTTTGGGGCCATATATTCTTAGGATCAATTAAATCGGATAATTCATCCTATTGGTTTGCTGGGTTGTATCGTGTAAATACCACTACAAATAAATTCTATGCTGTATCTATTATATTTAACTCTTCATATGTAATACGATATGCTGCTGGAACATTTACATAATTAATCAATAAACCATCCCATTTTTTAATTTGATATACATATGTTTATATACTAATTTTTTAATAATATTGAATGATGATTAAAAAAAATGGAAATAACAATTTTTTGAGATTCTTTGCTTTTGTTGTTATCTTTTTTATGATAAGCCAATTTTTAATACCTTTATCTGACAGTAGAGATAATTCAAATGAGTCATTAAATGATTCATATGTTTTATCAATTTTTACCTCTCGTAATATATTATATGTTGGAGGATCAGGTCCAGGTAATTATACGAACATTCAGGATGCAATAGATAATGCAAGTGATGGTGATACTATATACGTCTACAATGGTACTTATAAAGAAAATATCTTGATTAAAAAAATATTAAATTTAATAGGTGAAAGCCGTGAAAATGTGATAATTAATGGTGGCGGTAGCGGTAATACCGTAAAAATAACTGTTTCTAATGTAAGTATTTCAAGTTTTACAATTAAAAATGGTGGGATAGGTGTCTATATTGTACGTTCCACTAATCACAGCATCTACAATAACAAAATCATTGATAATTGGGAAGGAATAGGATTACTTCAATCATCTGGAACAAATATCTCTACAAATATAATTTCAAATAATTTCTTTGAAGGAATAAGCCCCGTTCAATCTTCCTCTGTTATTATCTCAGGAAATACTATCAATGGTAACTTACAAGGCATCTTTATTTCTAAATCTGAAAATAACACAATATATGGTAATAATATCAAAAGCAATACACGAGGTATTGAAATAAGATCATCCTCTAATAAAAATCTTGTATATCATAATAATTTCATTAAAAATGCGGAGGATAATGCCTTTGATGAATGTAGCAATTCATGGGATAATGGTTACCCATCGGGCGGTAATTATTGGGATGATTATACGGGGAAGGATGAGGATGGAGATGGTATAGGTGATACACCTTATTCCATCGATGGTGATTCAAATAAAGATTATTATCCTTTTATGAATCAGTCAGGATGGAATCAACCTCCACATCAACCACGGAATCCTAGTCCAGAAAATGGTTCAACAAATGTGGATGTCAATGCTGATCTTTATTGGAAGGGGGGTGATCCAGATCCTGGTGATATAGTGACCTACGATGTATATTTTGGTGATAATAGTCCCCCTCCATTAGTAGAAAACAATCACTCAAATACTTGTTACGATCCTGGTACTATGAATTATAATACAACCTATTACTGGAAGATTGTAGCATGGGATAATCTTGGTGCTTCAAATGAAAGTCCTATTTGGAATTTTTCAACATTATCAACTCCAAACAATCCACCAAACACCCCCATTAAACCGAATGGTACAGAATTCGGTTTCATTTATATTTCCTATAATTTTTCTACTTTTACATCAGACCCTGATGATGATAATGTGAGTTATGGATGGGACTGGGATGGAGATCTTCAGGTAGATGAATGGAGTGATTGGTTGAGTCCAAATGACACTTGTAATATGTCTCACACTTGGAATACACCTGGTAATTATAAGATAAGTGTAAAAGCCAAAGATAATCATTATGCAGAAAGTAATTGGTCTAATTCATTAACTGTTACTATTACTAAAGAGAACCTTCCACCAAATGCACCAACTATAAATGGTCCGACAAGTGGAAAGAAGGGGATAGAATATGAGTACACAATAAATGCAACAGATCCTGATGGTAATAATATCAAATATTTTGTTGATTGGGATGACGGTAATACAGTATGGACAAATTATTACAAATCAGGTACAGAAATTAAATTAAAACATACCTGGAATTCCATGAGTACATTCACAATCAGAACAAAAGCTAAAGATATTTTTGAAGAAGAAAGTGAATGGGAAACTCTTAAAGTAGTCATGCCAAAGACTCAGAATGTATTAATTTATTGGTTAGTAGAGAGCTTTCCAGGAATGTTTCCAATTTTAAAATTTTTCTTCGGATTGATTTAGCTATTTTTTAGTAAGTCCCATTTCAGCCAATTTTTCTGGTAAATAAGTATCGGTGACATAATCTAGACCATATTTTGCGAGTGCCTGTTGTTCTGATTTTTTACCTATACTAAGCTGTAATTTTATTTCATGTTTCCAAAAAGAATCTTGAAAGCGAGGATCTGAAAGTTCGCTTTTTAAAGCGTTAACATCTTCTTTTGTTAATTTATCGGTTGGTAATTTATAGTTTTCAATATCTGATGGTGTAACTCCAAGATATTGAGCAGAGGGTGTTGCCAGATATTCTGAGATATGTGCGGTTTTAATAGCACCATAGGCAACACTTCCAAAGATCCTATAACTCCAAGGATCACAATCAGTAAAAACGAGTACCGGTAATTTTTTCTCATCATTCAATCTTTTTATAAACCGTCTGGTTGATCGAGCAGGTTGCCCCTTTAAATGAACAAGTATTGCTCTATTTGAAGTATCGAATTCATTTTCGACAAGTCTATCAAACATACCACCAGTTTCTATCGCAATTACGAAGTCAGCATCAATACTTTTAATTGTTATCTTTTCTGGTTCCACATTATAAGGAATTGAATAACCTGAATCACCAACATCATCTTGACAATGAATTTTCTTTTTTGTCTTATTTCTTGTTATTTCTTCAATAGTTAGATTTCCGATAACTCGGGCACCATCTTCCTCGGGTCGTAGTTTGAAATCTTCTCTCATACAGCTTGTAATTACTTCTAAATCTTCAGCAAGTGAATCTGATTCGGGTTGAGAATTGAATTTTGCTAAATCCCATCCTTCTGATATATAATACATCTCTCTCAATGTAGATGATTTTTTTGCCTTTATCATATCCTTAATAAAATCTACCATGTACATAGTACGGAGCATCATATATGCACCATCTAATGATTTTGCAGATCTTTCAGTCATATTTTTCCCATACTTCCATACATTTAATTTATCGTCAAATTGAATGTTGGATTTTGTACGAGTAGGTAGTTTTAAATTCGGAATTTCAGAACTTTCAAGATCATTATAGACCTTTGATGCGATTGAATCTATGCTACTAATTACCTTTGTGTAATCACGAGGCATTAATTTCCCTCCCATTTATCTGCTCCTATTACATATGCAGGATTAATATCTTCAATATACAGATCATTTTCATCAAAATCCCCTTTCTCAAGTCCAGCAAGCTCAAAATAAACATCCCTTTTATCTGCAGGTGAAATACTATCGAGATTCCATTTTATGTAATTCTGAGTTATTTTCGTAGGCTTTGGTGTAACAGTTCCTACTACTGCATCTTCAGGGATAATTGCATAGAGCTTAAATCTCTGTGGTTTGTTTTTATAATTCACCACCAGTACTGTACTTTTTGTTATCCACCCCCCTTCTTGAATTTCTGATGAATCGTCAAATAAGGTAGATTGTACAGGTTTAGCATTTGCTTTTTCATATTCAATAAGATCCTCAATCCATACAACATCCATTATTTTTGTAATCACTTTATCTAGAGACGGAATTGGTTTTGCTAGCATAT
This sequence comes from uncultured Thermoplasmatales archaeon, assembly GCA_964347865.1. Taxonomy (GTDB): domain Archaea; phylum Thermoplasmatota; class E2; order DHVEG-1; family DHVEG-1; genus JAGLML01. The sequence goes on along the minus strand of CAYGAC010000068.1, from coordinate 27,858 downwards.
CTGAAGATTTTTTTGCGATTTCGGGTAAAATTTTTGTTATTAATTCAAATTTTTCCCTCGTTTTAACCCTTCGGACTTTTTTATTTATATGTCGTTGTACTTTTCGTGCGCACTCCCTAAACGCTAGTTTTATTTCACTTTCAATTTCGGGAATATCTGCTATTGCCTCTTTACTTTCAGAAGTAAATGGAATGAGTGTAGATGATATATGAGTCAGAAAAATTGCGGGACCTGATGGAATGCCTTTTCCTGATGGTTGATCTAAACCATATCGCCGCCAATCAATAGATGATATTGCAGTAGTAGAAACGCAATCACCTTGCTGATAGAGGAGAGGAACACGGTTGGCAAACCGCATTAATTTCACAGGTTTATCTTTGGGTAAGTTTCCACCATAGACAATTCCTACCTCGATTTGAAATGGACTACCAGAATAAACAGAAGTGGGTCTTGAAGCAGTAACAATAAATTCTGGTGAAATCTCTTGAGTTTCATGTTTCAAACTTCGCTTAATTAACATTTCACCAATGGGAGAAAGACAATTAGTAGTTGGGGACATGATTTTAACTTTTTTGAATGCTTTATGTAAAGCTAAAAAATGCTCTCTTGACATTTCCTTAGGATTAAGGTTTTTATCTAATTGAGCTTTTTCACATACTGCATTTGTGGTCCTATCTCCCATACTGCTGAATTCACTTTTTAAAAATGAGGATAATTTTCTACTCTTAGTATTTTTACTCATTTTTATTAATGTACCAAGTTCAACTCCATGAGGATGGGGTTTAATCTCAACACATTTTGGAGGCAACATTTCGGATGTTCTTTCAAACAAATGCTCTGTTCCATCCGGTTCTTTAAACGCGATTTGTGCATGAGGATTTACAACAGATACACTCTGCAAATAATCATATACAAAGCGTTTTCCCCGTTTATAATCTGCTACAATGCTTATTTCAACGCGCGTACCAGTTGGTTTTTCCCAATGCATAATATCTTTATTTACAACTTCGGCACGGTTTTTATTTGTGTCAATTACAAGGTCTGTAACGCTAGCTGGTCTGTCTTCTTGTATTTTTGAAATAATTTTTGCATGTTTTCCAGTAGTTAGTTGACCATAAAGTACTACAGCTGAGATACCAATTCCTTGCTGTCCTCTACTTTGTCTAACAGCATGAAATCGTGAACCATAAAGCAATCTTCCAAAAATATGAGCAATTTGGTTTTTTACTATGCCCGGTCCATTATCTTCAATAATAATCTTATTCTCCCCATCTTCATGGTTTTTAATTTCTACATAGATTTCAGGGAGGATTCCAGATTCTTCAGCTGCGTCAAGGGCATTGTCAACTCCTTCTTTTACACTTGTTACTAGAGCTCTTGTTGGATTTCCAAAACCAAGGATATGTTTGTTCCGTTCAAAGAATTCCGCAACCGATATTTCTTTCTGTTTTTTAGCTAATCTATGTGCTATTACTTCAGCCAAAATTTTCCCTCCTGTGTGGGGAATTTTGCACCCAGATAGGTAATCAAAATTGCAATTATATAATTATTGCATATTCAATTAAGATAAAAATTTTTAATATAATGAAATGAATAATCTTAGAATTGAATTAGATATTTTAAATTATTAAATTTGGTGATATATTAAGTAACTTTTATAAGTAGAAATTTACTTTGCCATCTAAAATTCACTCCTTATAGGGAAAACATGTCAAAATACAATCAAAAAGCTCTAGAACAGAAATGGCAGAAAAAATGGCAAGAGATGAAGGTCTATCATTTCGATTTTGACAGTAATAAAGAATCTTTTAGCTTAGATGTTCCACCTAGATACGCATCCGGTCCATTACATGCAGGTCATGCGGTTCATTATACTCATATAGATTTTGCTGCTCGATATAAAAGAATGAAAAACTATAATGTTTTTTTTCCATTATGTTTTGATGTAAATGGTATACCTATAGAAGAACGGGTAGAAAGAAAACTTAACATTACCCGAAAAGACATTGATAGGCATGAGTTCGTGAAATTATGTTCTAAATTTGCTGAAAAGAATATTAAAACGATGACTGACCAATTTATTCGATTGGGAGAAAGCATGGATCCAACTATTTACTATCAAACAAATGCTGATTATTACAGAAGAATCACGCAAATTTCATTTATTGAATTATATAACAAGGGGCATATCTACAAAGGAGAATTTCCTGTTAACTGGTGTCCTCGATGTATGACTGCTATGGCAGATGCTGAGGTAACATATACAGATAGAACAACGAAGCTTAACACAATTAAGTTTTATTTCAAAGAACAACCACCTGAACAATTATTTAAATATCATAGCATTGGAAAAGATAAAAAAGGAGCCTTTATTGAAATTGCTACAACAAGACCTGAAATGTTACCAGCTTGTCAGATTGTAGCTGTTCATCCTTCAGATGAACGTGCTCCATGGCTTATCGGTCAAATACTCATTGTCCCATTATTCAATAAAGAGGTAAAAATCGTTGAAGATGAAGCTGTAGATCCAGAATTTGGATCCGGAATAGTAATGATATGTACAGTGGGAGATAAAGAAGATCTGAATTGGCTGTTCAAATACAAACTTCCAATTGAAATGAGTATAGATGAAGCAGGATGTATGACAGATATATGTGGAAAATACAAGGGAATGACAATAGATAATGCAAGAAAAGCTGTTATCGAGGATTTAAAGAAAAATGATATATTGATAAAACAGGAACCATTGGAACAAAATGTGGGTGTATGTTGGCGGTGTAAAACTCCAGTAGAGTTTGTTAATGCAGAACAATGGTTTTTAAAAACAACACAGTTCAAAGACCTAGTGTTAGATAAAAGCGAAGAGATGAAATGGTATCCAGAATTCATGAAAATACGACTTGAAGACTGGGTAAATAGCCTTGAGTGGGACTGGGTTATATCTCGTCAACGGTTTTTTGCTACCCCAATACCACTTTGGGAATGTGAAAAATGTAATGAAGTAGTACTTGCAAGAATTGAGGATTGTTATGTTGATCCAACAATTGATAAACCACTAGTTGATAAATGTCCAAAATGTGGAGGAAAACTCAAAGGATGTGAGGATGTTTTTGATACTTGGATGGACTCATCAATATCACCGCTGTACAACACATTTTGGTATAGGGATGATGAAAAATTCGAAAAATATTACCCAATGTCTGTCAGACCACAAGCCCATGATATAATTCGAACATGGGCGTTTTACACAATTTTACGCTGTACCCTATTAACAGATGAAAAACCTTTTGAAAATATGATGATGGGTGGATTCATTCTTTCAGAAGATGGAACACCTATGCATGCGAGCCTTGGCAACGTTATTGATCCAATAGAAATAATAGATAAATACGGATCTGATGCTTTTAGAGGTTATGCAGCAAGCTGTGCGCTTGGTGAAGATAATCCATTTAGAACAAAAGAGGTCATTCGTAGTGTTAAACTGCTAAGAAAAATTTGGAATGTACAACAATTCATAAAGAATGTAATAAAAGATGATAAACCAAAAGAAATAAAAATAATTGATATTGATAAATGGATTCTCACAAAATATAGTCAACTTGTAAAAAAATGCACAAAACAAATGGACAAATTTGATTACTCACAAACAATGAAAGAAATTGAATATTTTCTATGGCATGAACTCGCAGATCACTACATTGAAATGGTTAAATCCTCAATTTATGAGAAGGAAAATCTTGAAAGTATCCGTTATACACTCTATACTATTGGTCTTGGAATTCTCAAACTCTTTGCACCGTTTTTTCCTCATATAACAGAAGAGATTTATTATAATCAATATAACATCTATGAAGATAAAAATAGTATCCATGTATCCAATTGGCCAGAACCTGTGCTTGTAGATAAAGAAAAAGAAAGAGCTGGTGAGTTAGTTAAAAATTATATTTCACAAGCTCGTTCATGGAAAAGTGAGCAGGGCATTGCATTAAATGCACCAATGAACTCAACGGCTACCTATGGTGAAGAAGATTTAATCTTAAATTTAAAATCAAGCGCTTCAATAATTAAATCAACTCTGAAATACCCTGATAATCATAATTTTATTGTTGGGAAGCCTAATATTGAAGAAAAAATAACCGAAATTAATCCAGTATATTCAAAACTAGGTCCCTTTTTTAAAAAAGACAGTCAGAAGATTATCAATTGGATAAAAGATAATCAAAATAATATCATAAAAAAAATAGAAACCGACGGTGATATGTCTATTTCAGATATTTCGATAATTAATTCAACTAGTAAAGAGAGTCTCCTTAGGAATGGTTATATCAATGTCAAAAAAGAGATGAGGATTAAAGGGAAAGAAAGAATTACCATTATTCCTTTCGAAGGTTTTTATTTAGAATTCCAAAGGGAATAATATGAAAATGAATAAAAAAATATTGAGAAGTTGGGCTATTAAAATTCTTGTTATTCTTGTAGTTTTATTTCTAATTTTTTCGGGTTTTGTTGTCATTTTATGGAAATAATACATGATTTTCTAGATAGCTTTTTAAAGAATCTTTTTATTCGGCGGTGCTGTGATCAATATGGTAAATAAAAACACCTTAGCAAATCCAGCTCCACTTGGTTTAATGGGCTTTGGGATGACCACTGTTTTATTAAACATTCATAATGCTGGATTTTTTGGTCTTGGTTCTATGATACTTGCTATGGGGATTTTTTACGGAGGAATTGCACAAGTTGTTGCAGGGATTTTAGAATATAGAAAGGGAAATACATTTGGTGTTACCGCATTTACTTCATATGGTTTATTTTGGTTAAGTTTTGTCGGATTGAAAGTAATTCCCGAATTTACTGGTTTTACAGCACCTGAAAATACTGCCATGGCTGCATATCTCTTCATATGGGGAGTATTTACCTTTATGATGTTTATCTCAACACTGAAAAAAAACAAAGCTCTGCAATTCGTCTTTTTATCTTTAACCATCTTGTTCTGGTTACTTGCATTGACTGATATCACAGGAAATACAACAATTGCAAAAATAGCAGGATACGAAGGTATTATCTGTGGTTTAAGTGCGGTATATCTCGCTATGGCCGAGGTAATGAATGAAACTTATGGAAAAATCATTTTACCTATAGGTAATCCAACAATCAAATAAACCTACAATTCTATTAATGAATATGAGGATGATCCAAGTCCAATATCCTCACCATATGTTATTTGCTTAAATGGATTTACCTTCAGTTCTTTTTCAAAAACATTTCCTTTTACTTTATTTATTAGATCAAGAGATGCCTTATCAACAGCAACCATATCATCTGATACAAGATATCCAATGTCTGGACAAATAATAGGATCTGCAAATGGATCACAATCACAGCTTTTTGCAATCCGTTTTAATTCATTTAAATAAATAACGTTTTTATCTTGAACACATGCTTTTGCAGCACATGAAAGAACGTATTGAAAATCTGCGTCTTTATTTTTCATTGCTCCCGAATCACAATTTTCTATACAAACACCACATCCAAAACAACTTCGCATATTTTGCTTTAGTTTATTATTTTTAATTTTGATCGCGTCAAAAGGACAAACCTCAGCACAAACACCACAAAACGTACAAGCATCTTTTTTATAGACAGGTCGACTACCATTATGCATCTTTCTTTTAGTTTCTTTAGTTACACCACCCATACCGAAATTCTTAATAGCACCACCCATACCAGATGCAACATGACCTTTAACATGAGATATTGCAAAGATATGAGTCGAATTTATTATGTGCCAAGCAACTTCATAATTTCTACTTTCCACAGTCTGTATAACACCACTGTCATCTATAACAATGTCACAACCAATTTTTTTTGTTGTAAAACCATGCAATCTCGCTACCTGATGATATCCTGATACATAATGTCTTAAGCCAGGATATGCAACTGTGGTATCAAAAAGAAAAGGATCAGCTTTACTATTTTTCAACTCATCAATAATCAACTTTACAAAATCTGGTTTTGGAAAATGTTTATTTTTAATCTCACCCATATGTAATTTCACAGGAACCTTTTTCTCTGCAAAGCTAGAAATATTAAAATTTTTTAGCGCTTCTTGTAAATAGTTCATATCTGTAAAAAAAACAACTTTCTTCATCCGACAATTTTCTCCCATTTCTTTAACTTTGTAACACTCCCTAATGAACCACCTTGTTTTATCTCTTCACGTATGCGATTTTCATGTTCTTTAACGTCTAATGCTCTATTAGCAATTTCTTGGGATATTCCCTGAGGTACTACAATAACTCCAGAATCATCTCCAATTATCCAATCTCCAGTTTGCACAGTTTGATTTCCACATTTTATTTCTGCACCAATTTCTCCAAAGCCTTTTGGTTCTCCTGCATTAGAAGAAATATGTTTACTAAAGATGGGAAAATCTATATTAACGAGATCATCTAAATCTCTTACTGCCCCATCGATTACAACACCAGCAAGTCCTTTGAGTTTTGCACTCCAAGTTGCAAGTTCTCCCCAAATAGCAGTTTTTCCTCCATTTACATCTACAACAATTACTTGTCCTTTATCTGCTTTATCTATTGCTTCAATAGGTTTTGCCCAATCTCCATCTATTGTTCTAACCGTAAGAGCTCTTCCAACCATGTGAAAACCAAGTTTTATAGGTCTTATCCCTTGCATTGCTCCTTTTTTATGCATTGCATCTGAAATATTTGGTGTGGAAACCAAAGAAAAAGCTTTTTTTAATTGAGTTTTGTCATATTTTTTAAAAAGAGAAGTATCAATTATCTTTTTTTCAGTAATTGCCTTCTTTATCTGCTTCGTTCCATCTGTAACATTTTTAGCTTTGGTAATCGCCCCTCCGACAATAATAATACTCGCACCAGCTTTGACAACGTCAGCAACTGTTTCGCTATTTAATCCACCAGCTACTGCAATTGGAATATTCGTATTTTTAGCTAGAGATGTAAGTATATCAATTGGTTTTTTTCCCATCATTTGTTCATCAATTCCAACATGCATACATAAATAATCTACACCAAGATTTTCCACTTCTTTTGCACGTTTTATCTTATCTTTAATACCAATAAGATCAGCCATTATTTTAGAACCGTAGCTTCTAGCTGATTTTAAAGCATCAAGTATCGTACTATCATCAGATGCAGCAAGGATGCATATAATATCTGCTCCAGCTTTAGCAGCCATTTCTGTTTCAATTGCACCAGTATCCATTGTTTTCATATCAGCGACAAGAATTTTTTCTGGATAAGATTGCTTAAGTTTTCTAACAATCTCCATACCTTCACTTTTTATCAGAGGTGTACCTGCTTCTAACCAATCGGCCCCACCTTTGATAGAATCTTTCGCAATACTTAATGCTCTATGTGCATTTAGTAAATCTAAAGCTACCTGTAAGATAGGTTTCATGAAAAGCGCATAAGTAAATACATATTAAAAAGTAATGTATAACTAAAATCTTGTATGTCTTTTTTTCAACGCATTAATTAAGGTAATTATTATATATAACAGGAAAATAGATATATATTTAAAATAAAAACATATTATCTAAAAAATAAAGGGGGAAATCATGATAAGTAAAATTGTTGGAATCCTAATTTCTTTAATGCTGATAGCTACTTTTTTATCGGTTGCTACAAATGTGGAAAATGTTGAATTAAAAAAGATGAAAAATGCTATGATAGCTACAGGTTCAAATGGTGATGATGTACCAATTTGGAACATTGGATATAAGTGGATTTATAAAATAAAAGACATTGTAGTAGAGAATGAGGATGAAAATAAAACGATACATGTAGACTTACAAATAAATGAATTACCCTTTGAGGTGATTGATGATTCAACCTTTTACAAATTAGAATTTTCAGCAAAGATAAAGGGTAATTATTCTATTTTTATGAAAGAAGAAAATTCTACAACAGATGTAGAAGGTAGATTATATGGAACAACGATTAATGGTAGTATTTTCTATACCAAATCTGAATTGGGTATAAAAAAGATGGACTACGAAATATCTGGTATTTTAACGGTAAAGATCAATGAATTACCAGAAGATTTTAACATTCCAGAAATTTCATTTCCATTACCAATACCTGCTACAATAACCACAACATTAGATTTTGGTACTCCATATACATACCTTAATTTTCCTTTGAATGTCAGTAAAACTTGGGGCCTACCTGCTACAAACTTTACTGTAAATGGTAAAATTCAATCAATATGGTTAACTATTATTAATATTATTAATGAGATATTTACGGCATTTGGTAATCCATTACTTCCTGAAGAAACTGCAGATCTTTTACCAGTTGTTGATATAAAAGAAGCATTAGAAATACATGGAATAGATAATATCTTTAACATTCCCGAGGTACCTTCAATTTTTGCTATTTTTAAAATTAATAATGAATCCGTTCCTGCTGGAGATTTCTTATCATATAATATATCTGTTGCTCCAATAAATTTAACACATGCGTTGGGGAGAATATATTATGCTCCAAAAGTAAAAAATATAATCAAAATTTCTGGACAATTAGGAGATATTTTACCATTTACAACAGGAATAGAAATGGAGCTTATCGATTACGACATTGAATAATATCAAATAAATACTTTTTTCTTTTTTAATAATACGGCTATTTGGATATTTCCGAATATTTTCTTATAGTATATAAATCAAAAGAAATATAATAATAATTAAGATGTGTAAAATAAACTTAAAATCAAAACAATTCATTACCCTGCTCATAACAATATCAACAATTATCATACTTGCTAAGATATTTGCAGGTAAGTTAGTTTTATTTTAAAAATGAACGTTTCTGTTTGGGGAATTCAAAAAACTTAAATATGTTACATATGTAATAGTATATTTGGGGATTCTTGTATTGATTAAAAATTCCTTCATAAAAAAAGGGTCGATTTATTTACTTCTCTTCATACTCATATTTTCAACTGTATTGCCAATATTGGGAAGTCCTCAATCTAATAGAATTTCTGAGAATGATCCATATCATTATTTTAATTATCAAGAAATGACTGATTTGTTTCACAATCTAGAGAACAATTATTCTGATATACTATCTTTAATTTCAATTGGTAAAACATTTGAAGGAAGAGACATTTGGTTGGTAAAATTATCAGATAATGTAAAAGAAAATGAGGACGAATCTGGTGTTTTACTTATGGGAGCTCATCACGGGAATGAAAAACCATCTTATGAAGTATTGATTTTTTTTATTCACCATATAGTCGATAACTATGGAAAAAAAAATACTGATAATGATAATGATGGAGTAATAAACGAGGATCCAATTGACGGATTTGATAATGATTATGATGGTCTAGTAGATGAAGATCCTTCCGAAGATCGGGTTAGAGATGTTATTAATAATACGCAGATATTTTTAATTCCTATGGTTAATCCTGATGGTGTTGAAGCAGAATCAAGAAAGAATTGTGCTCCCAATTATGGTCCTTTCGGCTTTAATAAAGAAATTACCTCATATGGAGTTAATTTAAACAGAAATTATGGATTTAAATGGTATTTATATTACATATTACCAAGAAGTTATCATCTTTTTTTTAATCTATTAGATTCAAGTCCTAATTATCGGGGAGAAAAACCGTTTTCTGAAAATGAAACCTTTGCTGTTAAAAATTATGTTGAAACACAAAACATTAGCATTTCCTTATCATATCACTCTTATAGTGAAGTTATGTTTTATCCCTGGACGCATACAAGTAAACAAACGCCTGATGAAGATCTTTTTTTATCAATCGGGGAGAATATTTCAAAGATAAACAAGTATCGCTTAATTACTGGTGGAAATTATAAAATTCCAAGATATGGAGGTACTCTTGGAACATCAGAGAATTGGTTATATGGTAAAAGAGGAATTCTTTCTTATACAATAGAGCTTTGTAAAACTCGCGTACCGACTGATCCCCAAGTTATCTATGAAGCAAGCTTAGCGCATGTTGGGGTAAACCTATATGTGTGTGAAAGATCATGGATTATAGAAGAGGAAAGATACACAAGTTAACTAAAAATAAGTATAATATTAAAAAAAGGAGAAGAATTAATTATTTTTTTTCAACTCCACCCCATTTCGTTATATAGAGGATACCAAGTATTGCTACTATTGTTATAATAATTGCCACAACGATACCTATACCTAGAGCAGTATAATCTGTAAAACCTCCCTCTTGCCAGAAACCTGCTAATTTCATTGCACCTATTATAATATCTTTCCATATGAGAGCTATAATAAAACCAAAGGCACCTGCGATTGCCACAGCTATAGTACTCTTCACCTCTTTTATTGTAACCATTTTTTTCACCTCCACCTTATGAAATTTCTAATTTTTGAATCTATTAATCTTATTAAATGATTTCTAAAAAATTCATTATTAAAATATTTTCAAAATTCTAATATACTTTCTTATATAATAATTATGTTTTTGTAAAATTTCTTATAATTAAAAGATTGGCTTAAAGATAGTATCTATACATACTCATCTGCATACTTAGGTGCGAAAAAGAAACTTAAAATCTTTACAAAATACAAATATCAGCTAGGAAGGGAAAAATTAGATTTTTCACGTTTCATGTTTCTTCATATATTACCCCCCTCTTCCCATCCTAGTGTATTTTCATAATTATATCTAATAATAAGAGTTAATATTGATTATTAAAAATTATAAAAGTAGAAATTAAGTATTAATTACAATAATGATTAAAAAATAACTTTAAGAATTATTGTTAAATTTAACTGGAGCAATAAATGAAGATTAACATAGAAGTTGATACATTTGATAAACAATTGAATACAAAACTTTTTAGTAAAAGATCAGTCGCTTCAGGTGATAAAATTGATGTTTTCAGAAATACTAATTTATATTATCAACTTACATTAAAAAAATTTTCAATAGATGAACCAGATACTGTTGTTTTCATGCTAGATATTAATGGGAATCTTGTAACAAACGCATCCATATTTGCAACTTGGTTGTATGATAATTTAAAAAATAGAGCTTTAAGATTAAAAATTAATCAAATAGATGTAGCAATTAATGAAAAAGAAATTAAAAAAATAATGCTTGAAATTATAAGTTAGGAATATAGAAATTTGAGAAAAAATAAGGTGAAGAATTTTTTAATTATAAAATAATCAGTAATATTTTTTCATAAGTTTGGGAGATAATTTAAAAATATTAAATAGATTACGAAATCGTTATTTGGAGCATGATATAATATGATGAAATGTATGGAATGTTCCTATTCAACTGATGATAATGAAAAAAAATTCTGCCCATATGACGGTTCTGAATTAGTAAATGCAGATGAAGATTTCGATGAATCAAAATATGTTGAAATTGGCGAAGACGAATAATGTGGATCCAGCCATAAAATCAATATTAAAACATCATCGATATTTTTATTAGCTGGAAAGATATTTTTCTAAATAAAATGATGTTTAAAAATAAAGATTAGGAAGAAATTTAATGGTAATAGGTTATGTTTTAATAAGTGTTGCACCTTCACAACTTAAAAAAATTTTCAAAGAACTAAGCGACATCCCTGAGATAAATGAACTCAATGCTTTGTTCGGAGAATATGATATTATTGCTAAAATCGAAGCAGATAATGTTGAACAACTTGCAAAAATTGTAATTGAAAAGATTAGAACAAAAAATGGTATTGTTGATACTAGGACATTAAGAGGAGTAAAGATATAAAAAAAGTATTGTAAAATAATTATTTTTAGCCTTTATTTATGAATTACAATTCATTAATTACAATGGATATTTAAAAAAATATACAACAATTTGTTACGATTCAACAGAAGGAAAATCAGGAGTAATAATCCCCATTTTTAAAAATTTGAAAAGGTATAAAAGCAAGAAAATAATACTCTACAAAGACTAATAAATTTATAAATAAAGTGTGGGAGAAGGGAGGTTTAGTGAGGTGGTGAGGAGATGTGATTAAAAATTACTGTCCCCCCTTCTCTGAAATATATATTAAGTGAACCAGTATATAAACTTTATTATATAATAGTAATATTGTTTTATTCAAATATTATATTTAATAATTTACATTAAATGGTTAAATAATTAAAATTAAAAATAACTATGAAAATTTAACTTTATATTTAAACAACATTTTTCCAATATTGTTTTGTAGCAGGAGGTTTTTCTCCTTTAGAATATTCCCCTCCCCATACATTGAGGTTTATTTTTTCATCCTCGCTTATCTTTTGTTTAAGCATTTTTAACATCTTAGAATTGTTTATACCAAGTTGTTTCATTTTCTGTATTGTTGGGACACCATTTGGTGTCCAACCTCTTCTATAATAAACTGCATCAATCAATTTTTGATATTGATTCTGGCGGTAATCATATAGAATCTTAACCTTTTCCTTTATATCCATCTTTTGTAATTTTTTTTCTTTCAATCCTAAATTACTTGTTAATTGTTTATCGTATCTATCTTTTCTAGAGAAATATTCCATTTCTGTCACAGGTCCCATTGATCGATAGGGGATCCAATCATCCTTTCTTCTCCCTCTCCCCATCCATACATTCATAGCTCTTTGCCAATTGTAGCATCGTTCACTCTGAAGAATTAGTTCCTTTTTATCAATATTCCAGCCTGTCACCGCATTTTGAATATCAACATAGTTTTGCACATGTTCAGGAACTTTTGATGGATCACCTGTCTCTGCATTGTTTGCTGGTTCTATATCATTCCATGGAAGTTTGCACAATCCATTTAATCCAAACCAGGTTCTCCACATCGGAAAGTAATGAAGAGCTTCTGCTTTATCTTTGAATTTAGGTATGGCATTATTGACCATATCCATAAATATCAACCATGCTTCATCATGTTGAGGACCTTTAAGTGTTAACCCATATCCACCCTGCATTGCAAGCGACTCTTTAGTTACATATTCAGAGTACTCAAGTCCCTTACTTTCCATACCTGTATCCTCGATAAGTTGTTTATCTCCCCATCCGTTTTTTATAAGCCAATCCTTAATCCGACGCACTCCTTTTGATGCAATGTTTAGGAACTCTGTTTTATCTCCACCAGCAATACGATGTAGAAATTCTAAAACTGCTTTTGCATTTCCAAAACAGAGTTCAAGACCATCACAGCGTTCTTTATTTAAAATATTATATTCGTACATTTCCATTAAAAAAGCGATTGAAGTACCAGTCGAAATTGTATCAATACCGTAGGTATCACAATAAAAATTGAACTCTAGAATCCATAAAGGATCCCATAAGCCCATGTTTGATCCACAGGCAATAGTTTCATATTCTGGTCCATCAACGGTAACCTTTTGTCCTTTATATGGGCCCGTTTTTACCATGAAGCCATCTACTGTTTTCGAGCAAGCAAGTGTACAACCATGCCAGCATCCATCTGGAATAATTTTTGTAAAAAGTCTATAAAACTCAGTTGAGTAAATCTTAGATGCTTTTGGAAACGATCCAAAACGATAATTTTCAGTAGGAAGCAAATCATAGGCATCCATAATTTCTACAAGATGTCCTGTACCAACAGCTCGCATATTACATTGATATTTATCAAGATCCCTAATTTCCCTATGAAGTTTAGTCCCAACCTTAGCAAGAGTTACAGGATCTGCTGGATGATTTGAGACACCATCAAATTTTTCAACTTTTACTACAACTGCTTTGATTTTCTTATTTCTCAAAACCGTTCCAAGTCCCCCTCGTCCTGCTTGTTTCATTCGAGGAACTTTTCTTCTGATATCATAAAAAGAGAAATTTAAACAACCCCACCAACTATTTTCAGCTCCAGTTCCAGAGCTTATAACTGAAACCTTTTGTCGAGAACGATCACTATCTTTAGTAGCATACATGTGAGTAAGTTGTTCACTTAATAAATGGGAATTTGTTTCTTCAAGAGGTGCTGTTTCAATAGTTATTTTCCCTTTTTCACTATCAATAACTACGATTACATCTTCTTTTGCTTTTCCTTGAATTTCAAGTGCATCAAAACCTGAAAATTTCAAATAAGGTCCAAAAAATCCACCAACGTTACAATCACAGATTATATCTGTGGAGGGGGAAATTGTAAGACATAATGATTTTCCAGATCCTGGATATTGTGTTATACCACATAGAGGACCTGTTGTTATTATAAGTTCATTTTCTTCACTATCCCACCGTGTAGTTGATTTAATTGAATCCCATAAAAGTTTTAATCCAAATCCTCTGCCACCTGTGAATAATTTTTTCATATTTTCAGTGACACGCTTTTCTTCAATCTTACCAGTTTTAAGGTTCAAATAAAGTGTTCGATTTGCATATCCTCGTTTGACTTCTCCCTTTTTATAATTATATTCAGCTAATATTTTATGTGCAGATTTTAACTTCTTTATATCCAGTTTATGTGGAGTATTTCTAGTTTTATAATCTTCAATTGAAATTTGCCCTTCTGCTATATTTAGACCCCCTGTTTATGATAAACAACTTCTTTTATGTCATCAATTTTAACTTCAACTAGCTCAAGTGCACCATTTGGACAGGCACGAACACAAGCACCACAAGATATACATTTAAATGGTTCAATTCTCGCCTCTGATTTTCTCATTGCACCAATTGGACAAAAACCTACACAAGCTTGACAGCCTATACAGGTGTTTTTATCTAACCAAACAATTCCATTTTTTTTCCTTGTAAGTGCTCCAACGGGACACATATCAAGACAAAGACCACGATGATCGCATACATGCATTTTATAGGATTGACCATCTTTTAAAATTCTTATTGCTGACTTTTCTCCACCTTCTTCTGATTTAAAATGTATCATTGAACAAGCTTTCTCACACGCTAGACTCCCATCACACTTTTTAGGATAAAATTTCAAAACCTTAACTGTTTTTGGCTTATCCATTATAATATTCACCTATGTGAAAAACCAAACACTAATCACAATGAGCCAACATAAAGCAGAAATACCAACAGTGGTTGGATAGTACACTCGATCTTTAATCATAATATCAATTTTTTTCAGAAATAATATTACAGGTACCAAAATTCCACTTATTAAAACCGCTATAAGTCCACTTGCAAACATCCAAGGTAATCTTACAATTAGATTTTCTATATAAAAACCAGCAGAGGACATTATAGGAGTCAAAATTTGAGTAACAATATAACCACCAACATAACAACAATAAGCTGTGATAACTCCCAAACTACTACTCATTCTCAGAAGTTTCAATTCTTTCAAATCTAAAGAAATCTTATACCATATTAATTCAAATATTACTCCCTCAGTGATTATTGCAATAGCTGAGCATATAAAAAAACCCAAATTGCCTCCAAATGGACTGAAGAATCGTAGAGCTCCTGCAACAATACTCATCCCAAATTGCATCCCCCGTTGCTTATAAATAATCCTACTCATTACCATCAAACTTACAGCAAATAAACCAGTCATAATGGCCCCAGCAGGGAGTTGAGCGTTATGCAAAATAGAGCCAAAAATGCACTCTGAAAATCCCCAAACGGAACCGAATACAATTATCCCAGCAAATAACTTCATTTTCTCCATATTAAATCACCTCAATTTTTACAATATCTCTAACTCTAAATGATTTCGGTAAATCGGAAAATATCGAAATCCTGTCTTTAGTTAAAAGACCGTTTTTCATATTTTCCCATTTCACTGTTTTCTGGTATGAATCAGCTGCGATTAATGTGTATTCATGTTCATTAGGATTAGACACTCCGATTTTTATTATTATATCATCAAGAGCAACACCAAAAAACGTTTCGAATTCTCTTTCTTCCCCAATAAATAATAATTGATCAATAGTATACTCTTGGCCATTTATATCAATATATTCTGAATCAACTGTTGTCACAAAAACATAAGCAGAAGAGCCGGTTCCAATCAGTAGTATTAATAGCGCAATAATTGGCAATAACTTTTCCTTCCCCATGGATATCGATGCACCGGATGGTATATTATCTATTTAAAAATTATGACTATTTTTTTTATTATAATCCTTGCGATTTTATTTTTTTACTATATTTCCTTAGAATGTCTTCTTTTTCTGGTCTCCATTGTATCCGTTCAAGAAGAGCATAAGCTATTTCATCATTTATATTATCTAAACGCCAGTTTACTAACTTTTTATATGAGTTTATTAAAGTTTTACAAAGACGATATTTTTCATCAGTAAACATAGGAGATGTAGTAAGTATAGAAGAACACATACTTGCGATATCATCTATTGATTTACCTTGTCGTGATTCTTCAAAATCAACTCCCCAAATGCGATCCGTCAAAATAAAATTTCTTAATATAGCATCACCACGTATAACAAAATAATCATCATTCATAAAATGAGAATGGAATTTTACAAACCATTCAGCAAGTACCTTTATATGTTTTTCTTTCTGATTTATAGAAATTTTCGTATCATTTATAATATCACATAGATTTTTTCCTATGAGATAATTCATTATTATGACATTATTGTCTTCATCTTTACAAAATGGGGTTGGAATATTTAATTGAGATGACCCGTTCTTTAAAATATCATATTCTGTTTCCATATTTTTTTTCAATCCTGGTGCATACCATTTTAACACTCGAGGTTTGTCATTCAAAATTACATAACTAACTGTATTTTTATTGCTTTCAAATCGTTTTTGTATTAATGCGTTTTTGTATCTTTTAAAATTACTGATTAGTTCTTCAATATCGCGCATCAATGGTCATAGATAAAATGATATTTTGGTTATTAATCCTTTTCAATTGTAGTTTTTTTTCTAGCAGTAAGATATATACCAAGAAGAATAAAAATACCACCATATAGAGTGAATTTTGAAGGAATTTGTTGTATCCAAGGAATAATTATTGCCAGGAGGGTAGAGCCAAGAGGTTCACCAAGGAGTGCTACAGAAGCAACATATGCACGAACATGTTTAAGTGACCAATTATATAAGGTATGACCAAAAATCCCTGAAATAAGAGCCATCAGCAGTATGATTAAATATATGTCTAAATTAAAACCATAGATCGGTGCACTAAAAATTAAGCATATAAACAATAAAACAATCGAACCAACAGAATACACAATAAAAGCATAGGATGCAACTGATACCGTTTTCCGCATTTTTCTTCCACCTAGAATATATAGTCCAGCAGCTATTCCTCCAAGCCATGCTAAAATATTACCCTCTAATGAATCTAGGGTTAATGGTCCTAGACCATAATTTCCAACTACCAAAACAAATACACCACTTAAAGAAAAAATAATTCCAACTAAATTAATTGCAGAAAGTCTTTCTTTGAAAAAAAAGTGTGAAATTGGACCAACAAAAACTGGATGAGCTGTAACTAACAATACAGAGCTTGCTACAGATGTAAGCTCAAGAGAGGTAATCCACAATGCAAAATGAATAGCAAGAATAATCCCTATTCCAACCATAATAAGCATCGTTTTTATTGGTATATTTCGTAGTTCGTCTCGGGTTTTTTTATGTACAAGAATAAATGGTAAAATGATTAATGTAGTAAATAGCAATCTATAAAACGCGATTGATAAGGGTGAAGTGTTATAAATATTTATCAACGTATTAATAAAAATAGCAGCAAAAGAAACAGAAATAATAGAAATGAATAGAGCGAAAAATGGTTTGTTTTTCAGGAACATACTTACAACACACTAATCGTGAAATAATATTTTGAACTTATGGTATTTTTATTTAAGATTCTTTTAATAAATTAAACAATAATATCACTTTAAAAGTAGTGATATGTGAAATTAGTAAAAACATTTTATTACTGAAAAAGGTTCAAGGTTATGATAACCATGAAAAATCCTGCTGTTTTTGGAGTATATGGTAAATCAGATACAGGAAAAACAAAATTAATTGAGCGATTAATAAAAAAACTTACCATAGATAGGTATAAAGTTGCAACAATTAAAAAAACTGATAAAAAAATTAGCATGGATAAAAAAGGAAAAGATACCTGGAAACACAGTTCATCAGGATCTATTCTTGTAGTATTATCTTCTCCTATTGAAACAGATATTATTATTAAAGATAAAATTCCAACTTTAGATATTATTCAAAATATTTCAGAATTTGGATGTTATGATGTTATTTTAATTGAAGGTGCTAGAGAACCAACCATTCAAAAAATAAGATTAGGTAATATAAAGGAAAGGGATAATACAATTTTTACCTATAAAGATAATTTTGAAGATCTATATGGATTAGTAAAGAAAGAGATCGATAAAAAAATAAAATTTAACTATAACATTGCTATTTGGGTAAATAGTAAAGCTATACCTCTTACAGAGTTTCCAGCTGATATTATTAAAAATAGCATTAACGGTATGATTAAATCACTAAAAGGCATTGATAAAATAAATGATGTAAAAATCCACTTTAAAAATTAATTAAAGTTAAAAATCTTAAAAATTTTCTAATCCCTACTATCATATATTTTTTGTTCAACCAATTCTGCTAAATTTTGCGCAAATTCATAATCATATGGAACTTTTAATAGACCAACAATATTAGAAATTCTAAACCAGTAATAAATTTGAGATGAATTCAATTTTTCACCTAAATAATGAGCAAATGAATTATCTCCAATACTATCAACAGAACCATCAATAATTTTTTCAATTTCATATAAAATTACTGGCATTTTGGTTTCATGATAAAAAATTGATGCATCAAAAGACGAACTAAATGTCATAATAACCGAAAGCAAAGAATCTTCAAAAGAGGTACAATTTTCTTTAGCAAAAGCTCGGCTAAAGGAGTCAATTGGATCAACGATTCTCCCAGGTTCATCAGTTCCATTGTTACAGATTTTATAACCCTCTGGTAAATCTTCTTTCGTCAGAACAAGCGATTTTGGATTTTCTTCTATTTGTTTATCGGCAATTGGCCAATCTCGTAAAGGCTCAGAACTAACCCTTGTCAGATTTGTTGATTGAACAGGAAATACATTCCTATTTGATAACGTCAATGAATCATTTGATATTACATATGAATATTTTTCCTTCTTTTTAGGTAGGTTATTTTCATAAGATATCGTTATAAAATCGTTAGTAGATTCATATTCTCCAACGAAAGTATGATTTACTCGAGTTTGATTTACTTCCACAGAGAGTATTTGTAAGACTTTTTTATTTTCAAAGAAAGTATATTCAATTTTTATGCTAAACGATTCCTGAAATTCCGTAAGTTCCCATGTACCTATAAAAGGATTCTCACCAGAATCAAAACATCCACTGAATCCAACTGTTAAAATTAGAACTGCTATTCCGATAATTAACATTTTTTTATTCATTACTGAACCCCAAAGATTGAGGGTCTATAACCATATCCTTATTAAAAATTTTACCTAACCTTAAGTAGAGATAATAATTACTATCCCGTTAATAATTCATGTATAAATTAAATCTACATATATAACAGATAATGCATCTGCAAAAAAGATATTTAAAATGTATTTTTGTTGCTTTATTTTACAGCTAGGAGATTGGGATAGAAATTAAAATGGATAGAGATTAGAGTATATGCTCACCTGATTTAAATTTCCATTTTATGTCCTATCCTGATATGATAAATAAGATGAGGAGATAAAATGTTTAAAACAAATGGGATGCAAAATATTAAAGAGGACAAATTTTTCGAGCTATGGACGAAAAAACTTGGAAAACAACTCCCTATCTTTTGGAGTGATTTTTTAAAATAGCATTGTGGAATTTCACCAAAGAAAAAATATTATTCAAATTTTAATTTAATAAATTTTAGTTAAAGATTTTAAATATGGATATTATTCCTGGATTCAATGAATCACAAGATACCAAGTATAACTACAGATGGAGTTTTATTAAAAAATCAACAAATTCTTCTGATTAAAAGAAAAAATCCACCATTTAAAGATAAATGGGCATTACCAGGAGGTTTTGTTGAATATGGGGAAAAGACAGAAGATGCAATTATTCGAGAAGTATTTGAAGAAACTGGGTTGAAAACTAAAATAAATCAACTTGCAGGAGTTTATTCTGATCCAGATAGAGATCCCAGAGGACATACTATAACAATTGTTTATATATTGGATTTAATTGGAGGGGCTCTTAATGCTGGTGATGATGCTTCTAATGTTAAGTTTTTTAATATTAACGATTTACCAGATTTATCATTTGATCATGGAAAAATAATCAACGATATTTTACAGAGGTTTTAATGTGATGTTCTGTCCAAAATGTAAATCATTAATGTTACCAAAAGACAATATGTTTATCTGTAAAAAATGTGGTTTTCAAAAGAAAAAATCCGGAAGTGCTGTATTTGTAGAAAAACAAACTAAAAAAGAAACTGTGTTATTGGAAGAAAAAATTGATATCCTTCCAAAAACTCGTATTAAATGTGGTAAATGTGGACATAATGAGGCCTATTGGATTCTCAGACAGACTAGAAGTAGCGACGAACCTGAAACTAGAATTTATACTTGTATAAAATGTGGAAATCGATGGAGAGCATATTAAGAATATATTATTGACTTCACATTTTTTCAAAAAAGAGCAAATAATTACCACTTATATTAATTATTTTAATTATTATAATTATTATAGAAAATTATATAAATGACACAAAACAATTCTTAATTATACTTCAAAAAAAGCTTTAAGAGGTCATAAAAAATGGCAAATAAAAAAACGATACTTGCATTAGGAGTAACGTATTTATTATTAGTATTATCTTTTAACTCAGTTTCAGCAAATAATGCATTTGAAAAAGAAAAATTATGTATTGAAGAATCAAATGCAATTAATATATTGTTTGACGAAATCGAATTGGCTGCATGTAACGCACCAAATTATTTTGAATTTTTAAACCTTTTAAGAAATCTATTAAAAAATAAAGGATTCGAGTCTTTCCCAATATTAAATTATATTATGGATAAAATATTATCTTGGATAACATCACAAAAAGATACCACTCAGGGTGGTATGAATATTAAAAATCTATTCGATAGGTTAAATTTCAAATTTCCAAAAGATAGTTCTAAAGAATATTTCGTATTCAGCTGTGGATCCTACAATAGATGGAATCCACGTAAAGAAAATGAAATAAGTTTACTTAAACCAGGATTTAAATTTTGGCGATATTCAGGTGAATCAAGGTTATTTAAAGGGAGAACATTAATTATTGAAAAACAACCATTTGGTATAAAACAGAGAGTAATGGGTTCCCAGATTGGTCTAATGATGGGATTCAGAGGTTTTTATTTAGATTGGGAGAGCAGATTAACAGGAAATGCATACAACTTCTTTATTGGACGAGTAAATAGAATTATAGCACTTGATACATCGCCATTCTCAGATTAATCTATATTTTTCTTCTGTTTTTTTCAATTTTAAGTAAATATTTTTTTATATTTACGTTTGAAAAGTTTTGGAAGAATTATCGCTTATTTTTTATATCAAAAACAAAAATTATATAAATAGTTAGAATAATATAGATTATAACGAATTTGAAAATATATTTATAATGAGGGAATAAAATATGTTAAGAATGAAACAATTAATTGCTATATCTGTGGTAATTCTCTTTGTTGGAATATCATTCAGTACCACATCTGCAAAAATTAATGTTAAAGATAAACTTGAGTTTGGAATTATTGGAGAGGATGGAAAAATATTAATTCAGAAATTTAAACAATCTACAGATGAACTCAAAGAAATGGACAAGGTGCTTGCGCAGTTAATGGATGACATGTATTCAGCAAATAGTTACGAACAACTTATTAATACTGTACAAAGGTATAAAACGGAATGGGGACGGTTTCCATTTATTAAGCTCTTATTAGGATTAATAATTAGAATCCTTGATATAACACATAACTTTAACCAACTTCGCCCAGTAAGACATGATGCCTTCATTATTAGCTGGGGATTTGGACCAAAATTTAATCCATTTAAACAAAACGATTTAAAACTCTTTATTCCAATTATGACATGGTATTATACAGGTAGAGGAAATTTGATATTAAACAGTAGAACACTTATAATAGATCCGTATCCTTTTAGTATCAAATCGCTTACAGGACGACAATTTGGTTGCATGACAAACTTTGCTGGAATATATCTATATAGACATAGTACCTTAACAGATAATACATATACATTTATTTTGGGTCGTGTTGGTTCAGTGAGAGGTTTTGATCTTTCTCCTGTTAATGTTTGGAATCAATAAATCTCTTATTTTTTTACCAAAATAATTCTACAATTTTGCAGAGATTTTATTTACCTTAAATGTATAATTGATTATTTTATTTTAGTGTTATATATAAAAAATACCGTCATCATTATAAATGTATTTTGCATTCATTCACTGAAAGGACATATACGGGGGAGAAATTCATATGTTCAATGCTAAAGTAAAATCAGAAATTATTAAAGGAATAATTGATGTGACATCGCCGCTGGTAAATGAAGCTAAATTTAATATCACATCAAAGGGTATATCTTTAAGAGCGGTTGATCCAGCACATGTGGCTATGGTAGATCTTGAAATAAAAAATACAGCTTTCGAAGAATACAAATCAGAAGATATGGAGTTAGGGATTGATTTAGATAAATTGAGCGGAATAATGAGACTTGCTAATTCAGGAGATACCGTTTCGTTGGAATATGATGAAAAATCAAACCGTCTTATTGTTAAGATTGGTAATTTAGTGAGAAAAATGGGACTTATTGATACAGCAGGAATGCCTGATTCAAAAGTTCCAAATTTAGATTTACCAGCAACAGCAATTGTTAAAGCATCTGAATTAAGTAAAGGTGTACGTGCTTCTGAGGCAGTGTCAGATCATCTTGCATTAAGCGTAGATAAAGAAACTTTTGAATTATATGCAGAGGGTGATACAGATACTGTAAACCTTAAACTTCCTAAAGATTTGTTAGTAAAATTAAATTCACCTGGAAAATTTAAAAGTCTGTTCTCCATAGATTATTTTAGCAATATGATTAAGCCTGTAAAAAGTGAAGATCCAATAACAATCTCCATGGGCAATGATAATCCTATTAGGGTAGATTTTGATATTGCAGAGAAAAAAGGACACGTAACATATTTACTTGCCCCTCGAATTGAGTCAGAGTGAAGTATTAATTCTTATTTTACTTTTTTAGAGGTGTACACTATAGCAAAAGGTAATAGACGTCAGAGATACATAGCATTTATTGTAAAAAATTTAGATAATAATCTTAACAAATCACTAATATTAAATGAAATACAAAAAAAATGTAATCAAATGTTTAAAAAAGATTTGAAAGAAACAGAGATAAGACTTATTAGATTTAATAATTCAACGGGAATAATAAAATGCAATCATCTAGAAAAGGAAAATACAATATTGATTTTAAAATCAATAAAAAAATTAGGAACAAAAAATGTAGAGGTGGTACCTATTGCAACTTCTGGTACAATTCGTTCCCTTAAAAAAAAACTAATGGAAAAAAATAATGAATTATCAAGATATTAAATACCAATTAAAAGGTTAGATTTTATAAAAATTTCTATAAATATAAACTATTCATCCACTAAATTTACAGCATATTATTAATCGATAAATTTAAATAGACACTTATACAATTAGTATATGGGAAAAATATGAAGAAAATTATACCATTACTCATAGTAGGAGTCTTACTTATAAGTGGACTTGGAGCAGTTGCAACCCCTGAAAGAGATGTCAAACAATTATCTTTGTCCTTTTCAAATTTAATCATACAAGAAACGGATGAATATTCAACATTAGATTTAATGGGAACCAATGCAGTATTGATGAGAAAGGATCATTATATGGTTCCAACCCAAATTGAAACCTTTACATTCCCATTCGGAACAAAAATTAAAAGCGTACATTGCACACTCAAAAACATACATAGACAATCCTTAACAAAAGATTTAATGATAACTCCAGAACCTGTAATTTTTGGTGAAACACTCCAAGATAAAAACGTACAAAGAAACGCAAATCCTGTTGCATTAAATTCTTGGTATGAATATGATATTGGAACAGGATTAAATGGAAATGATAGAGTCGTTATTGTAAAAGTGCAAACATTTCCTGTACAATATAATCATTTAGATAACACAATAGAATGGGCTGAAAAAATTAAAATTGAGGTCCAGTACGAGCAACCAGATCAACCTATAATTTTTGGTGATTCGTACACATTTGTTATTCTCGCACCTGAAGAATACAGTAGTGGACTTTCATCACTAGTAACACATAAAAATGGTAATGGAATATCAACGATTTTTGTAAGTCTTGAAGAAGTCTATGATGGTACACATTTTCCTGCACAAGGGCGTGATAATCCAGAAAAGATAAAATATTTCATAAAAAATGCAATTGAGAATTGGGGAACAAGCTTTGTTATGCTTGTTGGAAGCAGTATGAAGTTTCCTGTAAGAATAACACATGTACATATCAAAGACGATCCACTTTATGGTGAAGAAGAATTCGTTAGCGATCTTTATTATGCAGATATTTACGATGAAAATGGTAACTTTTCCAGTTGGGATTCCAATGAAAATAATGTATTTGGAGAATATGATTGGGGCCCCTCACATAATTATGATGATGTAGATCTAGAACCAGATGTATATCTTGGAAGACTTGCTTGTAGAAGTAGTGGTGAGGTAACAACACTGGTTAATAAAATTAAAACCTACGAAAATAATCAAGCATACCAACAAAATTGGTTCTCAAATATTGTAGTAGTCGGTGGAGATTCATTCATTGGAGATTCTAAAGCAATAGATGAAGGAGAATACATCAATCAAAAGGTTATTGATATTATGGATGGTTTTATACCAGATAAGCAATGGGCATCTAACGGTAAATTAACTAGTATAGTTCCATCAGGTGTAGCTAATATAAAAAGTGCAATAAACACTGGATGTGGATTTGTTGACTTCTCAGGTCATGGAAACCCACAGGTTTGGGCGACACATCCACATAATAGTACTCTTTGGATACCAACACCTACAGGTAATATTAAAAATACAGATGTCCAAACACTAACAAATGGAGATGAATTACCAATTGTTACTGTAGAAGCGTGTTCAACTAGCAAATTCAACAACGATCCCAATTGTTTTAATTGGGCATTTATGCATAATTCAAATGGAGGAGCCATTGGAACTTTTGGAGCAACAGGAATTGGCTATGGATATATAGGAGTACATGTAGCATTAGGATTAATAGGTAAAATCGGTTTGGACACATTCAGAGCTTATAGAGAGGATGGAGCAATTACTTTTGGTGAAATGTGGGCAAAAGCTCTTGATAATTACATAAAACCAAGTATGGATGATGCAGATCATAAAACGGTTGAAGAATGGCAACCATTTGGAGATCCAACACTTATAATTGGAGAAGAATCTGATCCTCCAGCAACACCAGATGCACCCGAAGGTCCAACATCTGGAAATGTTAACGAAGAGCATACCTATACAGCTTCTACTACAGACCCTAATGGAGATGAGATATATTATCTGTTCTCATGGGGAGATGGTGAATATTCTGGTTGGGTAGGTCCATATACATCAGGAGAAACTGGAAGTGCAAAACATAAATGGTCAGAACAAGGTACATATGAAATAACAGTAAAAGCAAAGGATGAACACGGAGTTCAAAGCGAATGGTCAGATCCTTTAATTGTATCTATGCCAAAAAGTAAAGCTCTTTTCAATCCAATAATTCTAGAATTTCTCAAAAGCTTAATAGAGAGGTTCCCACTTTTAGAACAGTTACTTTCATCAAGACCAATTATTAGTACACTTTTAGATCTCTAAAAAATCCCTTCTTTTCTTTTTTTAATTCTTAACTCTTTTTTAGTGATTAAACCTATTAATTTTTACAATTACCTCAATTTAACATTGTAATTATTAAAAGGTAGTTTTTATCTAATACTCACCTAATCCCAATATAATAATAGAAAATTTCGAAACATTTATAACATACGAGTGACAAATATATACACGCTAGTTAAAATCTAGCTAAGTTGATTGAGGAGGTGAAAAAAGTCGAAATTAAAATCGTGGGTTTAATTTCAGACGAAGATGAACTTGATCAAATTCAAAGTATTGCAAAAGTTTTTGTTTATGAACGAAGAATGAAATGTTTTGATTATCCTATTAAAGATAAAAATCTGATTAAAAAAAATTATTTGAATTATAAAAAAACCAGAAATCTTAATAAAATTGATTACTATCGATTATCACGACTAAAAGTTAGAGGATTAGTCTAAATTTAATAATGTTTTAAAAATAGCAATTCTTACTATTATTTTTAATATATACTGTTTAATCAGAGCTATAAATATCACAGAAAAATGGGCCTGCCGAGGTGCAAGAGGCTCAACAGGAGGGATTTTTGGGAGAATTTTTCAAAAATATCAAACTCTTGTTTTTCAGAGCAGTTAAATCTATCTCACTAAACCTTTCTTCCTTTTTTTATAATGCCAAAAGAGCATAGAGTTATAAATTTAATGTCTTATTATGTTCTATACGTATTTATAATTTGATTAAATTATCAAAATAATTCAATAGATAACTATTTAAGCTAGGATGTTGCTATAGTTATTAGAAAGAAATAGAGATAAGAGTTTCACATTTTCGGATTTTCGAACTTTTGAGATTTTTTTATTATCTGCTCTTTTAGTCACTTCAGACTTTATAGTCTGAGGAGGTGAAAAAAAATTGAAAGGTACTGTTAAATGGTATAATCCAAGAAAAGGATATGGATTCATCCAAGGTGAAGATGGAAAAGATGTTTTTGTTCATTCCACTGCTTTACCAATGGGAACAGACATCTCTGAGAATGATCAGGTTGAATATCAGATTGAAGATTCAGAGCGTGGACAAAGAGCAACGAAGGTAAAGATGTTGAAATATGCATAGATATTGATTGTGAACATTATATGAGTTAATTTTTATCTGGAATGTAAATCCAGATTGAAATCGATTAAATAATCAGATGTACAAAATGGAGAAAGAAATTATGACAGAAAAAACAATAGAAGAAGCAAGAACAGATGAAAATGTAATATATGTTGGAAAGAAACCCCCAATGAGCTATGTACTTGCGGTAATAACGCAATTTAATGAAAACGGCTCTAATGGAGTTATCTTAAAAGCAAGAGGTAGAGCAATAAGCACAGTGGTGGATACCGCAGAAATTGTGAGAAACCGATTTATGAAAGATGTGAGAATAAAAGAGATAAAAATTGGTACTGAAAGTGTTACCAACATAGAAGGCAGAGACTCAAATGTATCTTCAATAGAAATAGATCTAACAAATAACAAGAAAAAAAGATAGATAAAAGGAGAAATCTAATAGAGATTTATAAAATAATTAGTCTATATTTTTCTTATTTCGAGGATAAAAAATGGAAAAATATTATGGAAAAATAGAGTTATTTGCTGAAAAAACAGGGGATGTAGTAAGGACGATACGATTCCATAATCGAAAAGAATTTTACGAATTTTTAAAGGCTTTTAGAAGAATGAGATACCCAGGTTATGGGTGGAGACATAAAGATAAAGTGAAAAAGAAGACAATGAACGATGGATAACCTTATTTTAAAATATATGGGAAGATTAATTATGGGTTTATTTAAGAAGGGAAAAAAATACAGGGAAAACCATAAACCGACATATGGTATTGGAGATGAACCAAGGGAAACTTATAAACCATCATATAGTACTGATAAAAAATTAAGAAAA
>CAYGAC010000067.1:0-90791 GCA_964347865.1 uncultured Thermoplasmatales archaeon | reverse complement strand
TGCCTATATATCCTAATCTAATGGTGTTATTTTTAATTACATTTCGATGAGCGTCGTTAAGAAGATAGATACCGTATTCGTAATCTTCTATGGTGTTCCCGACAACATTATTATACATCTCTTCATATATCTTTATACTACCTCTATAATTATTCTTTATTATGTTTCCATGAATATTATTATTATCGGACCGAATTTCAATACCAGCATCTTGTAGACCATTTCCACTGTTTCGAATTGTAAATGAAGTTAAATTAATGTTATTAGCAGTGACATATACTATATCTCCACTGTTACTTCCATCGATAATTGTTGTATTTCTATCCTCACCAATCAGATGTATTGATTTTTTTATTTCAATATGCTCGTAATATGGTGATGAATCGTCATAAACAAAAATAGTGTCTCCATTGTTTGCATCATCAATTGCATCCTGAATCTTACTATAATTGCCAGGCCCATCACCACCGACATAGAGAGTTTTACCATTAGATGATGTAGTATTGGATTGCTCTATAGCATTAAACCCCGTAGATGAGGATATACTCATCCCTATGAATAGAAGGGTGATGCCTATTGCAAGCAGTCTTTTCATTCTTCCCCCAACTGTATTATAATGCAGAACTGATATATTTGTTTAACTATATTAGATACGATTAAGAATTAAAAAAAATGAATAAATGATAAAAATCAACGATAACATCATATTTTTATAAAGAATAACAATAGTCTAGCAACCTGATCTTTTTTATCTGAAGCAACAGGTGGTTCCTCTGCTCTCACAGTAATTAATGTTTGACCAATCCCCAATATAAATTTTGATTTAATTGTTATTTCTCCTTTTATGGGAATACTATAAATCATTCCGGTAGTATTTCCTCCAAGAATAATCAATCCACCTCTTAATGAGATACACCAGGAAACATTATTGATTTCAACCAATCCAATATTTTTTATTATAGCACTAATCCTAAATAATCCACCAGTAATATCCCCTATTTCGATTACAGGTAAAACAATATTAACAAGTAATGGATCTGACCATAAACTCCTTTTCCCATGAATATCTTTCGCTTTTGCCCTAATTGTATATTCACCGGATGAGCCCCATGTATGATTAAAAATTACCTGTTTCCCAGAGTTATAGGGACCAACCCATCCAGTATTGGTACCATCTCCCCATTCAACATAAAAATATATGTTATCACCATTAGGATCTGTTGAGATGAAATTGTATTTATAATTTTTTCCAACTTTTCCATTAGTTGGTCCATCAATTTTAGGTGCTTCAGGGGCATCAGGATCAGATCCAACAATGATGTACTTTATTGCTACCCAATCCACCGTTCTACCGTTCTGATCTCTTGCATCACCATAAGAAACACATGTAAGATGACGGTTGTAATCTACAGAAAATACTAGTATTCTATCGGTAAGAGGAATCAAATCCGAATTTCTGAATACATAACTAATAGTATCTTCAATTTCGGGAGAAGTATATTTCTTATCGCTAAGATTCTTCCAAATCCAAGAACCTAAATCGTGGGGTGTTGAACTATTGGCATATCTAATCTTAAATTTTTCTAAACCAACATCAAAAACAGCTAATAAATATAGTGAGTTCCTAAAAATCTCTAAATCTTCTAAAATCGCACCATTATCAAAATGTTCAACTACTGTGACAATCCAATTATCATTCGTCCCCAGCTTCTTGTCAAATAATCCCACTCCAAAATTACGAGTGGTGGCATTTGCCCCAAAAGAAATATAAATACGATCGTCAGTTGCATTGAATGCTATTCCATAATGCTGTGCTCCTTTCGACTCAGTAAGATTATCAATACTAATTATCTCATCAACTGTAATAGGAAAATCATATAGTGGGGTATCATATGTTGTTTGAGTTGAAGCATACGCACCATTTCCATCGATAATATCTGTTGCAGTTGTCCAAAAAAAGTGATTACCTGGTCCATCCCAATAACTTCCTTTTGAATGTGTTGCAAACATGAATAATTTATCGGTAACATCTTTCTCATCATAAAACCATTGAAAATTCCCATAGAACTCAATTGAGATGGGTCTATCATGCCAGGTTGTACCATTATTAAAGCTCCAAAAGCATCGAATATCACTATTTCCATGTCTCAAAATAATAAGGTAAGTATTGTCCACACCTATATGGATTTTTTGATAAGCTGAATCTGGAGCGCTATCAATTGGGATTGCTGCTGACCAATTATCCGATCTTCTATAATTAAAATGAGGAGAATCAATCGGGTGTATACTCCTGAAGCAGCTGATTGGATAAATAGCATCTCCATGCCCTCCCCACACAACCCAGATATGACTATAATTATCGATTTTTGCTGTGATGGAAATATGGCCTTCGTAGTACTGATTATCATTCCAAGTTTCACCAACCACATAGTTATTGTTATCGAATTCAAATTTACGCGACCATGTATCGTTATCAAACCATAATTTTTTCAAGCAGATGGATGTGTAATCACCACAGTTAGATTCATCAAAATAAAAAACATAACATAAATGGTTATTCTTGTCATAGACTACACTTCTACCTGTTGAGCCTACAGCAGAACCATTTGAGGTATTTCTATCTTCAAGGATCCATTTACTAAAATTATTCATTTTATTTGTTGAAGGATTTCTCATAAAATGTTGCGAATCTATTAATTTTTTATTGTTATCAGGAAGTTGTTGATTTTGATTCTCGAAAATATCTAAGTTTGATAACTCAATATAATTTTTATAGTTATGACCAGTTGTAGATATAGCTAAAGTTCCAACAAACAAAAAGAGTATTATCAATGTTATAGCCTTTCTAAATGTATGATTCTTTTTCATTAATACCTTTCATATTACAATTTTGCTCTTATATTTCAAATTATGATAAATATTAAGAACACTTGGGCTTCCTGATCCTTTGTATCAGATGTATAAGGTGACAATTGAGCATTTACGGTTATTATTATCTGACCTAATCCTAATACAACATTAGATTTAACTGTCTCTTCTCCTCCTAAAGGTATACTGATTATCCCAGGTGTATGACCACCTAACAAAATCAATCCACCATCTAATGTGATATCCCAATTAGCATCGGTAATTTCTGCAAATCCTATATTTTTTATATCAGCTTTAACCCTGAATAAACCACCTTTGATGTCACCTATTTCAAGATTGTATAATGGTTCCTGTTCACTGAATGATTCCCATTCAGGTTCAGTAGAATCATATTTAGCAACAAATACCCAATCACAATAACTATCAAGATTATTATCATAAGATCCTGCTTGGATTCTAATAACAAAAGGCTCATTGATTTGAAAGTTATCTGTGCTTTCAGATCCAATTCTGGAACCATCAAAATAATTAGAAAAAACTCCTGCTGCTTGCCAGTTTTGCAATTTTTTCAAGTAGATAGTCCTCCACGATAATGAGGTATAAGTACTTGAGCTAATCTGTTGATGATTGTCTATTGCACCTACTCGAAAATTCCTGAAATATCTTCTATTTTGGGACGTTCCCCCGCTCTGTCTATATGTGTTTCTCATATTATTACCATTATTATCTATTATTCTTAACTGGTAAGGATGATTATATGAGTCTGTACCTCTTTCTCCCTTTACTTTTGCGACAACAAGTGCATCTGTTGCCACAGTATTCTTAGTTACAGCTCCAGCAATGCTACCACCACTTACCGATCCAAATGCAATATGCAGCATTCCACCAGTTGCTGAAATAGTGACTACACCATCTGGGTCAAATTCAGACCATACATTTGTATTGTAAGTATCAAAATCATCGAAAAATATGAATGTTTCATCTCCGTTACTAATTGAGGATGCTTCACTATTTCCATAATACATATAAATGCTGTTATCACCTGATGTTTTCACCCAGAACTGTGCATAATGATCTCCTCCGGAAGTACCCATTTCTTCAATCCAATAAGATAATAATGTAGTCTGGTCATTATCAACAAAACGTAAATCAGAAAAATCTCCACTACAATTATCTTCGCAATCAATTACATCATTACCAGCATTATCGTGTCCGTTTTCTTTCCAAACTTGGATGAGCATTTGATAATCGTCAGAGGAATCAGATATGTTAAGTTCTTTTCTATAAAGCCAGTCGGTGTTCCACCAACCATTACCTGGTGGGTTTAAAGGATTGTCTTCAACTTCGCTATGAAGACTTGTTGCAACACTTGCTCCAACAAACAGGATAGCTATCCCTAATACGATATATTTTTTCATTTTTTTGTTTCCTCCCAACGTGTTATTAATTGTCACGTCTAAATCAATATCTGTAATATAATATATAAATTTTTTTAATAGATTTTTATCACCATACAAGCAACAAAAAAACAAATTTTTGTTTGAATTGCTTATCCCCAGATCTGATATATTTGTTTAATTGTTACGAAAATTTAAATAGCATAACGTCTTTGAGATTATAGAAAAGGGAGGAATTGGAACATGAAAAAGATGCTATTTACTCTGTTGACAACTCTAATACTAATAGTCACAGCAATCTCTTTAGCAGATATTTCACATACTATGGAAAAAGTAATTGTTGATGATGAAACATGGGTCTCATTCTACGGATCAAATCCAGGAGAAGAACCAATTTTAAATGTTTTGAAATCATCATCAGAAAAAACTGTAATCGATGTTATCCTTCCAGGTTTTTGGACAACTAATGTAGAAATAGAAGGAGACATCTATCAAGAAATTATTATTCCTAGCCACTCTACCACAATGGAAGTTGGAGATCCAGCTATTCCAATTATCCGCTCAATTATTGCAATACCGGAAAATTGCAATATTGAAACAGATTATTCTATCAATGATAAAGTAAAGTTTGAGGATTATTCACTTACTGTTTTTGAGAAACCTACAACTGATAATTCTAATTATCAAATTCGCACTAAACCAAGAATAGAATTTACAATAAAACCAGATTTTATAGTTAAGACTACAGAACCAGGTATGTGGAGAGATTTAAATATAGTAACTGTTGAAATTGCACCAATTAGTTACGATTCATCTAAACAAACTCTTACAATTTCACCTAAAATGACTGTCGTACTTCATTATATTTCATCTAATGGTGAAGATCCGATATATACTGATAAATCGATTAGCCCACACTTTGATGATATGTATCGAAATTATGTAATTAATTACGATTGGCTTGGATTATCTGTTCAACCAATTAACAATCCTGGAATTAAATATCTCATTATTTCTCATCCGAATTTTAAATCAGCTATTCAACCACTTGCCGACTGGCATTACCAAGAGGGATTTGAAACAGAAGTGTTATCCTTAAATACTTCAGATTACAATGATGTAAAAGATGAAATTGTAACTCGATTTAATCAGAGTGACCTTGAATATGCTCTCCTTGTTGGTGATACCTCACATATGCCTATTGCTATTTGGAACGGCTCATACAGTGATTATTATTATGCATGTATTACTGGTGCTCCTGATTATTATGCAGATATTGCTGTTGGTCGGTTATCAGTGACAAATGGCACTACGTTGAAAAATCAGGTTAATAAGATATTGAGATATGAGAAAGATCCGCCAAAAGATTCATGGCTTAATAAGATAATTCTTGTTGCACATAAACAAGGTGCTCCAGGAAAATATGTTGGTTGTAAAGAGGAAATTCGAACAGATATTATTCCTCAGCCACCGTTTGTGGTTGATACAGCATATGGTAACCATACTACAGGAACTAACGCCAATGTAGCTAAAGCGATTAATGAAGGAAGAAATATTGTTAATTATCGAGGACATGGTTTCGATACGGAATGGACAGGATGGAGTTATACGAGTGAGGATTGGGGAATATCCGATGTAAATGCTCTTACCAATGAAAATAGAACACCCATTGTCTTCAACATTGCCTGTCTAAATCATTATATAAAAGCTGATTGTCTTGGAGAAGCATTTATGAATAAATATCCTGGAGGGGCTGTTGCTTCCCTTGGTGCAATGTATCCATCATATACTATTCCAAACCATGACTATGACAAAGAGCTCTTTAGAAAATTTACTATGTACACATTAAAAGAATATAGAATCGGATGGATAGGTAACGCTGCGGCAACGTTCATCATCAATGGTCACGGCTCCCTCGGAATAGCTAATGCTAAGATGTATCTTTGGTTGGGAGATCCTGCAACCGAAATTTGGACTGATATACCTAGAAATTTATCAGTTGATTATCCTCCAACTATACCCTTTGGGCAAAGTATTGTTAAGGTTGCGGTAGAGAGTAATAGTACTCCAGTACAAGGTGCACAGGTCTGTATTATGCAACCTAATGGATGTTACGCTAGTGGATACACAAATATAACTGGAGAAGTTGAACTTGAGATTGACGTACAAAATCCTGATGATGCAACACTTACTGTTTCTGCCCATGATCATCTTCCATTCATCACACAAATTCAGATTGGTGATAGTATCCCACCATTACCACCATCTATTGATGGTCCCGTAGTAGGAAAACCAGAAAAAGAATATGAATATACAGCATCAACAACTGATCCTGAAGGATATCAAATATTTTATCTGTTCGACTGGGGAGATGGAACCTCTACTGAGTGGCTAGGACCACGTAACTCTGGAGAACCAATAATTGCATCTCACACCTGGTCTGAAGTAGGCAATTATACGATTAAGGTACGAGCTAAAGACGTTAACGGTTCTATAAGTTACTGGTCAGAACCATATGCTATACAAATCAGCTTGCCAGTTCTTGATATTGGCTCTATCAAAGGTGGGTTGTTCAAAGTAACAGCAGAAATTAAAAATATAGGAATTGCTGAAGCAGAAGATATAAATTGGAAGATTACGTTGGATGGAGGTTTCATACTAATGGGTAAAGAAACGAGTGGTAAAATCTATACCCTCCTTGCAGGGAAAGAAAAGAAAGTAACTTCCAAATTGATATTTGGATTTGGGACAACACAAGTATTTGTAACAGTAGACATGCCAGAAGGATCAAACGAAGGAAATCAAAGTGCATACGTATTTTTGTTCTTTATAAAGATATAATTGCGTCTCTTTTAAGATTGTTGCACTTTAAGCCGATATTGAATGCTCCGTTGGTAAATCAAGGACCTTAGTGTCTCGGTTAAAGCCTAAAATCTACAGGAGGGATTTATAGAATTTAAAAGCAGATGCGTATGTTGGTCTCGGTGGGATTTAATTAACCGAGACAACTCCTATAGAATCAACATCATCTAGGTTGTTTTTAGCCAGAAGAATCTATTATAGATATTTAAAAATAGTAACTCTTCAATTAAATCTAATATTTTATCCTTTTGTGTTTCTCCCTTTGTATATCTCAAATTTTTCATTCTTTAACTGTTTTGGTGGACACTTCTTATCAGCATAAGAACAAAAAACACAGCAATCACCTTTTTCAGGAGTAAAAGTTTTCCTGCATTTTCGACACTTAAATTTAAGTAGACAAAATTTAGTCGGCATCTCTACCTCATATGATTTATCACAAAAAGGACATGTCATAGTTGCTCTTGTTTCAATCGTCTTAATTCACCTTTTTAGTCATTGTTTTTTTTATCTTTTACTTCATTTTTTTCATCAATTATTGAATGATATTGCATAGCTTTATAATAGATATGAATGAGATGACGTAGTGTTATCTCTCCTTCAATTTTACCATCGTCGGTAACAATCGCTAGTCGTCTTGTTCTATGTCGTATCATTTTTTGTAAAACATCAACAATCTTCTCATCTGGTTTGGAAGTTATTGGGTTTTTCGTCATAACATCCTCTGCTTTCCCAACAGTTCCATGATGATGTGATTTAGGTAGACTGAACATATCATAATGCGTTCTTGGTGGAGCAAGGATATTAAGAACATCATGTCGAGTAATAATCCCCATCAATTCTTTATTTTCCATATCATTGACAACCCATACGTGTGATTTTCCGTCAAGGATTGAGAGAACATGACTTATCGGCTCCTCTTTTTCTATCAAAGGAATATCCCATATCTTCTTATCCATTAGTTGTTCTACTTTTAACTCATAAAATTCAGATATTAGTTTTTTGTTTTTCTTACCCATTGTCATGATCACACCTATCATATATTATAAATAAATTATTATTTTCTAGTTATCTCACCTGCCCTCATGATGGCAAACCGTGCTGATAACGGACCAATAATTTCAAATACCACTGTGGTAGCAGCAATAGTAGTTATAATCAGCGTACCCATCTCTGGCATACCTAGAGAATCAAGGTTATGAGAAGCCAACAGCGCAAGTCCAATAGCCACACCAGCTTGAGACAATATACCAAGTCCTATATTATTTCGTATTACAGGATCTGCCTTTGAGGCAAGTGCAGTCAGGTAACTTCCTGTCATTTTACCTATGATTCTGCAGATGATATATATTCCACCTAAAGCACCTATAGTTAATAGAAGACTTAAATGTAGATTTATACCTGCAATAATAAAAAACAAGATATATATGGGTAGACTAATGGACCTTATATGGTCAAAAACTGGCTTATTGGCTTGTTGGAAGATATTAACCACTATTACACCCAATGCCATGCATGCAAGTATTAAAGAAACATCCAATAAGATTGATAATCCTGCTGTAATTAGAATTGCTGTTACCGAAACAACTATTATTTCTTCTCTCTCAATGAGTCTTTTTAGAATGAATGCAAAAACTAAACCAATCACAATGCCGATTAAAATAGCGCCACCAATATCAAACAAAGGATTAATTAAAAGGTTAGATACAGAAAATACACCCGATATTATGACACCTGTAACAGCTATAGAAAATGCATAAATCAAAATAGCAAAGCCATCATCAAATCCCACAACTGCCAACATTGCATTCGTAAGTTTTCCCTTGGCTCTATATTCTTGCAACACTGCTACAGTTCCAGCAGGAGCGCTCGCTGGTGCCATAGCAGCAAAAATAATAGATAATATAAGATTATTAGTTAGAAGGTATACTCCAACAAAAACAACTATAAACGCACCGAGTGACTCACCGATTATTATAGCGAAAATACGTTTCCCCATATTTCGTAGTAAAGAAACAGTTAACTCTCCACCAATGATAAATGCTACAAAGCCGAGTGCAAGGTTTGTCATAGTTTCAATTTCAACCGTAGTTAATTGTATAATATCTAATACATCAGGTCCTACGATAATACCTGTAATAATATAACCAACTACCCCTGTTATTTTTAAAAAATGGGTTCCTTTTCCAATGAGAAAGCCAAGTCCAATGGCAATGCCCGCTAATAATAGATAATTGAGCATTGAATATACTCCATAAATCTCGATAAATATTTATTTAAATGATCTATAAAATGGTCGGTTACTTGTTAGATTCAAATATTTTTTACCTTCCTTCTGTTCCTTTTTTTCTATAAGCATTGTTAACAATTCAAGCATATCTATATTACCTATTAATCGTAAGTTTTCATCAACAACTGGCAATTCATCCAAATCATATTCATACATCTTAGCAAACGCTGTTTTTAACGTATCATTATCATTTACATAGATAGGAGAAACCATAAGGTTCTCAGCAGTTTTTTTACCAACGAAATCTAAATTATCAAAATATGAGAACTCACGAAGTACAATATCCATAAATTCGTGTTTAATAAGCCTACTAAGAGTAATTTTACCTATTAACTTGAGATTATCATCCAATACATACACTGATTTTAACCGAGGATTTGCAATCAGTGTCTTTGCAATTTCATCTGCAGATGCATCTTTTCTTACGAATACAGGATGAGGGGTAACTAGCATTCGCATATCTTTAATCTTAACTGCTTCTACCATAACAACCCCTCTTTTTTACTTTTTATGCTTCCGTTCTTCTACAACAACAGAAATATTATCTTTGAAAAATATCTGCTTGGAAGACGATATGTGACTTATTGTTACAAATCCAAGAGATTCAAGATATTCAATCACTTTATCTTTCATCATTTTCCCGCTTCAAATTCATATATCTTTTCAATGCAGCTTTGGTTATCTCTGGTAATCTTCCTCTTTCTTCTAATTGTCTTATAACATCGTTAATTTTTCCTTCCCCGTGATAAACCTTTATTCCGTATCGCTCGAATATATCCATTGCTTGAGGTCCAATTAAAGAGGCAACTACAGCATCGATTCCTTGATTTGAAACTAGTTGCCCTGCTGTACCTCCTACTTCACTTGGTAGACCTTTGTTTTCATTCTCTATTGCCTTCAATGAATTTGCTTTCGTATCTACGATTAAAAAGAAATTGCATTCACAAAATGTGGTAACATTATTTTCTCCAATATCTCTTCCATCTGCACTTATAGCTATTTTCATATCTTTTTTCTCCTTTTACTACAATTTCTTTAATCCCCAAATCAATATTTTCACATTCATTTTTTCACATTTGTTTTAAAAATTCTCTCTCAGCTTCAAACCTGCATACTTTGGTCTGGTTGCTTTTGTTATTTCTGATAGTTTGCCTTCTTCGAAAAGTTGGATAGCATCATTTATTCTTCCTTCTGCTTTGTAGACCTTTACTCCACTTTGTTCGAATGTTTCAAATGCTAATGGTCCGATTTCAGCAGTTATAACAGCATCTATTCTCTCTTTTTCAACGGTATTCACTGCTGTAATTCCTACTCCATTTGGACGATCTATTGCTTTATTCTCAATAACTTTTACTTCTTTGGTTGTTGTATCCATAATCAAGAAAAAACGTGCTCTCCCAAATGTTGCATCTATATTATTTTCAATATCTTTTCCGGTTGCACTTATTGCTATTTTCATATTTTACCTCCATCTTTTTCACTCCATTCAAAATAAGCCTTCTCTCTTATTTTTCCATCTTCTTTTCTTTTAGCTTTTTCTTCTTTTTTCTTAATTTTTTCTTCCATTTTTTCCTCTAAATGCCTCTTCTCCTTTGCAAGTCCACCCTGCAAAACCCTCATACGAGAATCCATTGCCCTTATCTTTGACTCAATATGACTCTTTTTAACATTAAATTCTGCTTTGGTGATTTTATGACTTTCATATTTAATTCTAAGTTTTTCGATTTTCTCATGTTCTTTTTCAATATTTTTTTCAAGTTTTACAATATTTTTCTCTAATCTTCCCACAAAACTCATACTAATTATACCTCCTCAATTTTTTTCGTGGTTTGATATTTAATATTGTGTCAGCTTTCAAGTAAAATACGCCCTTAGTAGTTTCAACAACAATTAAATCATCATCTTGGTCAAAATTTGCTATTATACCCGAAATCGCATGAGTTTTTTTTTCACGAATGTCCTTTGAAATGATTTTACAATATTTACCAAGAAATTTTTCAATAATGTCATTTTTCATAATGCCCACCCTCCACAGTAAAATCCAAGAAGTGTTCCAAAAACCCACCATTTTAAATTAATAATCATACGCGCAAACTCCTACATTATTTTGGTAGGAGCCGTCAGCCCAAAAATGGGCGGTTCTGGCGAGCGTCATGGCAGATGTCATGGCGGGCGTCAAGGCGGGCCCCATCACCTATACTATTATAAGATAGCTTTTTAAATATAAATCTTTCGGTTTTTCAGAATTTGTTGCTAAAGTCCGTTTTGACACTAAAGTCTAAAATAACTGGAGAAAAACATATTTAATAATATCTCTACCAATTTTATTTTCATCATATCTTGTCATAGCACTCACTGCATAAGTGCCATCTTTTCTCAAGATTTGAATGATGATACCCTGTGAATATACTCATTTTTTTACCACATTCTGAACATTTAACTTTTATATTTTTCAGATTACCATCTGTTATCTTGATCTCATTGATGCGATCAATTACCAATTTTTTTGTGGCTTCATCTAACTCCTCATCAAGGACTGGATACAAGGACCTCTCTTCAAAATCTTTATGTTTCAACAAAAAATCTTTAAACTCTTCATAATCACAAGATTCATCAAAATTAATACTCTTATGCATTTCCTTTAATTTCTTGTAAATAATATCATGTTCCTTCATAAGCTGAGGGACCATTTTATAACCTTCTTCATAATCTTCGGATTCGTATGAGATAAAGATCGTTTTTTCTTCGGTAAAAATATGTTTTTCAAGTTCCCAATCAAATGTCTCAAATGCTTTCTTCAAAATCTGTTTATCAAGATCTATACATTTACCTAAGTCGTTAAGCAACTTTACAATTTTATCATGATCCCTTGCCATGACTTTCGAGATACTATTCATAATCAATTATACCTCCTTCTAAAATTAATATATTAACAATTGTTAATACTACTTTATAATACTTGCTATAAAATTGCTGTTAATTTTTTATTTTTAGCAAGAAGAATCCTTTTAAGATATTGCCAACAGAAACTTTTTAATAAAATCATCAATCTCAATATATTTAATTGAGGAGTTGGATCAATGGCAATTTTAGAAAATATGTTTGGTAATGAATATATTCGCTTACTTGTCATTATTATAGGAACTATTATCGTTTTGTCTGTCTCATATTTTATTTTAAAACTAATTGTGACTTGGATTGCTCATAAGAAAAAGAGCTATAGTGAATTTATACTTAAACAACTTACAAAACCAGTCCTTCTATTAATATTTTTTATAGGACTTTACAGTGGTGTAAAACCTTTATCAATTCTTATTGAGTACAAGTCATGGATTGATGGTGCATTCTTTATTATTTTTACATTTATTGCAGCTCTTGTAGTAGCAAGGATAATAACTGTTATTATGCTTGGTTATTTGAAAATCCGCAGAGGATTTGAACGCCCCCCAAAGCTAAT
This sequence comes from uncultured Thermoplasmatales archaeon, assembly GCA_964347865.1. Lineage (GTDB taxonomy): Archaea > Thermoplasmatota > E2 > DHVEG-1 > DHVEG-1 > JAGLML01. The sequence continues at coordinate 77,920 of CAYGAC010000067.1, read as the reverse complement.
TAACAAAGCAATCAGTATAATCATATTCATAATTGCAATAGCAGTTATTTTAGGATATTTTGAAGTTGATATAACTCCTTTAGTAGCAGGTGTAGGACTTGGTGCACTTGCAATTGGTCTCGCTCTTCAAAGTACACTTTCAAACTTTTTTGCAGGTATGCATCTTCTATCGGATCGACCTATAAAGATTGGTGATTTTATTGAACTTGATAAAGATACATCTGGATTTGTAGAAGACATTGGATGGCGTTCAACACGTATTAAGACTATGGTTGATAATTTATTGATTATACCTAATGCTAAATTAGCTGACAGCACAATCCTAAATTATTCCATGCCGAAACAAGATATGAATATCTGGATTCCTTGTGGTGTCGCATATGAATCGAACCTGAAAAAAGTTGAAGAAATAACATTAGAAGTAGCAAGAGACATCCAGCAAAAAATACCTGGCACTGTTAAAGATTATGAACCGCTTTTTCGATATAGAGAATTTGGAGATTCAAATATCAATTTCATCATTGTTTTGAGAGTTGAAGAACCTATTGCAAGATATGTTGTAAGGAATGAATTTATCAAAGCTCTTAAAGAAAGATTTGATAAAGAAAAAATAGAAATATCCTGGCCAATTAGAAAGTTATATCAAATGAAATAATAATGAGATAAACATGATTTGGATTATTATTATCTTTATTACAGGTCTCTTAATCTTTTTTTCTTCATTTTTTGCTGCAGCAGAGATGGCTTTTGTCTCAGTTGATAGAATAAAAGTTAATAAAAGAGCCAGCTCAGGAGAAAAAAATGCAGTTATTATTGAAAAGTTGTTAAAAAAACCTGGTGAAATAATTAGTTCGATTGTTATTTGTAATAATTTAGTAAATATCACAGCTTCTATACTTGCAGGGGTAGTTGCTGCATCCTTATTTGGAAATATTGGAGTTGGTATTGCAACTGCAGTTATGACATTACTTGTTGTGGTTTTTGGTGAAGCAATACCTAAAGCATATGGCATACATAATGAAAAATTTGCATTTAAAGTGGCTAGATCTCTTATGTTTCTTACTGTTGTTTTTTCTCCTATTTCAAGAGGTTTATCCTGGCTTTCTAATGTATTTTTAAGGATTCTCGGTAAAGAGGTAGTTAAGAAAGCATTAATTACTGAAGAGGAAATTAAAATCATGCTTGATCTAGGTGTTCAGGAGGGTACTATAAAAAGGGATGAAAAACATATGCTGAATGAGATTTTTGATTTTGATGATACTGAAACTAGAGAGGTTTTGATTCCAATTAAAAAAGTATATTTTATACATCAAGATAATACTTTAAGACAGCTTAAAAAAAGAGCTGTAGAAACAGGTCATTCCCGATTTCCAGTTTATGGAAAAAATAAAAAAGATATTGTTGGAATTGCTCATGTTAAGGATGCTCTTTAAAGGATGAAAAACTTCAAGTTAGAAAAATAATGAAAAGCGTGTTTTTTGTAAAACAGAAAATGAAAGCTGATAATGTTTTAAGAAAGATGCAGAATAAGAAAGCTCATATGGCAGTAGTTAAATCGAAAAATGGAAAATTCTTGGTATTGTTACTTTAGAGGATCTTATTGAGGAGGTTTTTGGTGAAATTAGTGATGAGCATGATGCAACATAGAATAATTAATTAGCTAACTTTTTATAAGATTATATTCTGTCAAATAATTGTTGATAACATGTCAACCATAGTTGAGGAATTAATAAATTCAAACCAAGCAATCACTTCAATTATTGCTGCATTTATCGTGGTTATTCTTACTTTTATTATCTTTTTTATATTATCTAAAATTAAATGGAAACGACCTGCATTTTTATCAACTTTCTTTTCATTAGAAAAAATGCCTTTTACAGCTGTTTGTGCATTGATTATACTTTATACTCTTTTTCCTTTTCAGCAGTTCACAGGCAATATTTTACCGAAAAAGATGTTAGCTATCATTATAATAATTGCCATAATTTGGTTTTTTCTTCGCCTAGTTACTGTCATAAGAGAAGTTGTATTCACTTATTTTCCTATTGATAAATCAGATAATCTACATGAACGGAAGATTAGAACCCAATTTCAATATATTAGATATATTCTTACATTTATAATTATCTTTGTTGGTATTGCTTTTATTCTATACCAATTTGATAGTTTGCGTGCAATTGGTACTTGGTTACTGGCTTCTGCGGGTGTTATTGGTATTATTATTGCTTTTGCTGCAAATCAGACACTTGGTAATTTTCTAGCAGGTTTACAGATTGCATTTACTCAACCGTTTCGTATTGATGATGTGGTTATAGTTGAGGGTGAATGGGGACGTATTGAGGAAATAACTTTTACATATGTTGTAATTCGTATTTGGGATCAACGCCGACTGGTTTTGCCTATTTCTTATTTTATTAATAATCCATTTCAGAATTGGACTCGTACTACAGCTGATATTTGGGGGACTGTTAATTTATATGTTGATTATTCTGTTCCAATAGAAAATATTAGAGAGCAGCTTAAGCAGATTGTTAGTAGTTCTGATTTGTGGGATGGTAAAGTTGCTGTGTTACAAGTAACAGATACATCTGAAAAGACAATTACTTTACGAGCATTGGTGAGTGCAAGGAATGCTTCTGATGCTTGGAGTTTGCGTTGCTTTGTTCGGGAGAAACTTATTTCATTCTTACAAGAAGAATATCCTGAATCATTACCTCGATTACGCATCGAAGAAGAAACTTCTAATAAGTAAAAAAAGATTGTTAGTAAATAAGCTTCTTTATAGATAAATTTAAATTAGTGTGAAAATAATTACATCTCTATTACAGATATTTTAAGAAAACCTTTTTAATCTTTTTTTCATTAGATTTCCTATTATTGGAAGGTGAGGTTATATGCCTCGTTTTATTAAAAAGAGGTCAAAAACCATAGGTCTCCCACCTGGGACTTTGGTACATATTGGGGAGAGAAAGACCACTAAAGTAAAAATTAGCGTTATTGATTATGATGAAAAGCAGTTTGAAGAGAAAGAAGCAAGTGTTGAAGAATGTTTTCCTTTTAAGGAGAAACCGACTGTAACATGGATTAATATTGATGGTGTTCATGAGGTAAATATTATTGAACAAATTGGAAAGCACTATGGTATCCATCCACTTGTTCTTGAGGATATTGTAAGTACTGGTCAGCGTCCGAAACTAGAGGATTTTGAGGATTACATGTATATTGTTTTAAAAATGCTTTACTTGAGTGAAACTGATAAAGAAATCAAAGCAGAGCAGGTTAGTTTAATTCTTGGTTCTAATTTTGTGATATCTTTTCAAGAAAGCGAAGGAGATGTTTTTAATTCTGTGAGAGGACGAATTAGGAATGCTAAAGGTCGTATCCGGAGGATGAGTGCTGATTATCTGGCTTACACCTTATTAGATGCTATTATAGATAATTATTTCGTGATATTGGAAAAAATAGGCGAAAGAGTAGAGGGTATGGAAGAGGAGTTAGTTACTAATCCTACACCTGAAACTTTACAAACTATTCATAATTTGAAGAGAGAGATGATTTTTTTAAGGAAATCTGTTTGGCCTCTTAGGGAGGTAATAGGGGGAATTCAAAGAAGTGAATCCTCTCTAATTCAGGAGTCAACAGGGATTTATCTTCGTGATGTATATGATCATACAATACAGGTAATTGATACTATCGAAAGCTTTAGGGATATGATTTCTGGTATGCTTGATATCTATATGAGTAGTGTTAGTAATAAGATGAATGAAGTCATGAAAGTTTTGACTATCTTTGCTGCAATATTTATCCCGTTAACGTTTATTGCTGGTATTTATGGGATGAATTTTGATCCAAGTGCTTCTCCTTTTAATATGCCAGAGTTGGGTTGGCAATGGGGCTATCCTACTGTTTGGATTGTTCTAATTTCCGTAGCTATTATAATGTTAATTTACTTCAAAAGAAAAAAGTTCATGTAACTGTGTTTTTTTAACCTGTTGCAAATATAATCCTAGTCAATAATTAAATTATTTTGCATTATGTTGGGTAATATTTACTCCTTAAAAAAATGGACGTCACGTTGTGGGAACGGGATAATTATATTGCTATTATCAAAAGCTTCTTTGATTTTCCTTGTCATCGCTCTTCGTGTCGACCAATAATCATCAGTTTTAACCCATGGACGAATTATCAAATCAACACTTGATTCACCTAATTCTTTAACAGCAACCATAGGTGCTGGATCATCAAGTACGGTTTTATCTTTCTTTAATTCATCCATTGCAATCTTTATAGCTTTAGCTATGTCATCACTATAACTGATGCCTATCGTTAAATCTATCATTCTTTTATCATATGCAGTATAGTTAATAACTGGATTACCCCAGATTTGTGAGTTAGGCATGATTACTTTTTTGTTATCATATGTTTTAAGTGTTGTAATACTTGTACCAACGCTTATCACCGTTCCACTTTTATCTCCGATCTCTACAAAGTCACCTACTCCAAATGGTTTAGTTAATGCTATCATGAATCCTGCTGCTAGATTACCAAGGGTTTCCTGGAATGCAAAACCTAAAACGAATCCGGAGACTACAGAAATGCTTATTATAGCTGTGCCGACATCAATTCCTAGGAAACCAATTCCAATAGTAAGTGCAAAGATGATGATTAATATCTTTACAACACGGCTAGTAAATTCGGCAAGTATTTTCGCCATTTTAGCTTTTAACATAGCTTTACTGACATATCTAGAGACATAAACAGCAACAAAATAACCAACTATGATAATGATAATTGCTAGAATTATATTCATAAATGAGATATTGGTAAAGGGTATTTTCATAGACAATATATCTACAAATTCTTGAATATCTATAATTTCACCCCCACTTGGATATTATTTCTGCAACAATACTATTTTATTTAAAGACTTTCCTATTTTTGAATTAAGACTCGTATTAAAAATCCTACTTAATTTAACTTTTTTTAAAAATTTAGCATGTAAAGAGACAATTAAAAATTATTTGCAAATTTGAATTATGAACATTATTTTTTGAAATATCAGCAGCTATTATATTTACTATTACTTTTATTAATTAAAAAAAGATTCTTAGCAATAATATAAATAAGTGGTGAAGAGATATGAGTAATATACAAAAGTATGGTGCTGAATTAATTGGTACATTCGCTCTAGTTTTTATTGGTTGCGGAAGTGCTGTAATAGCAGGTCAATATATAGGATTTCTTGGAATATCAATTGCCTTTGGTTTAACTTTACTTGTAATGGTTTATGCAATTGGGAATATATCAGGTTGCCATATAAATCCAGCTGTTACCATCGCTATGTTTGCTGTTGGGAAAATAAAAGGAAAAGCTGCTATTGGCTACATTATTTCTCAGTGCATTGGTGCAATTATTGGTGCTGGAATTTTGTTGTTAATTGCACAGGGGCAAAGCGGTTACTCTTTGGTAATTAATGGATTGGGACAAAATGGTTACGAGGCTTTGTCACCTGGAGGATATTCTCTTATTGCATGTTTTATTGCAGAATTAGTTTTGACTGGTTTGTTCTTGTTTGCCATATTTGGATCTATAAGTAAAAATATTCCATCTGGTTTTTCTGGAATTCCAATTGGCCTTGCTTTAGTATTTGTACATATTGTTGGTATTCCAATTACTGGCACATCAGTAAATCCAGCAAGGAGTTTGGGTCCAGCAGTTTTTGTAGGTGGGGATGCCTTATCTCAATTATGGCTTTTTTTGGTTGCCCCAATTATTGGTGCTGTTCTAGCAGCTATTATTTGGAAATATGTTTTCGAGAAAGATTAGTTTTTTTCCAAAGAAATAAACCACTAATTTCGTTATTTAATCAAAATCATAATATTAAAGCAGAAAACGAATTAAAAGTATTTAATATCGACGAAATCTATAGATTCCTCATATGATGATTTTTCTTTTCTTTCTTTGTCTATTTTCCCCTCAATTATTTTTTTAATTAACTCTTTTCCTTTCTGTTTAGCCTCTTCTTCGTTATCAGCTCTAACAACAACCTCTAATATAACTTTAAATTTGGCCATTTTTACACACCTTAAATCAAGTATAATAATCGATGATTTCTGATTCGATTATTGCGTAAAGCTCAATTTTTCAATTTAATTGAGTTATACATTTATTCTTTATTATTAAATTATTTTTCATACATTACAATTTTATTGCAAACGTTTTAAATATTAAATATACATTTTTGTCAAATAATGGAAATTTTTGGTTATGAGGTTGGAGAGGTATTAATCCGTTCTACTATATATTTTTTCATTACTTTTTTCGTTGGGGTATTTCTTCTCCATATTGCCACTAAAATCCTTGATTTTAAAAATAGGAGTATCGGCAAAGCGATAAGCGTTATAATTGTTGGAGATATTGTTGCATTTATTTTAGCATTTATTCCTTATATCGGTAGAATAATAGGTCTGATTGGATTCTGATTTTTTATTAAAAGTTATTATGAAGTGAGCTGGGGTAAGGCAATACTCGCGTGGATTATGAGTATTTTAGTAGCTTTTATTATTGCATTGGTCATTCTCATCTTATTTGATATTTCAATACTTCTTATACCTGAATTGTGATGATTATGTTTAAAAAATTAGGAATTTCAATAATATTTATCATACTAACTGCTGGTTTATGGTTTACACATTATCAATACCCTGATTTGTATAATTTTTATATAGTAAATAGTTTTTACACATTTTTTGCTTTAACAATTATCTATCTCGTATTTAGAGTTGCTTTTGAAGAACTTATTGTAAAAAAATGAAGCAAGCAAAAATGCGTTATTCTTTTAAAAAAACAATATCTATCTATATGTTCTTATTTTTTTATTTGCTTTAATAGCAATTTGGATTGAACAAACTGAAACCATATTAATTTCCTATGGTCTTATTGGTGCAGGTATCGCGGTTTCATTACAGGATGTTTTTAAAAACTTTGCTGGTGGAATTACTATTTTTTTAACAGGACTATTCCGTGTTGGTGATCGAGTTGAAATTAATGGAAAAACCGGCGATGTAATGGATATAGGTGTTCTTTATACAACAATTACGGAAGTAGGTGAATGGATAAACGGTAATCAGGCAACAGGTAGATTATCAATAATACCGAATAGTAATGTTCTTACCAATAATGTCAACAATTTTACTAAGGATCATAATTTTATTTGGGATGAGATAAGTCTTCCAATAACATATGACAGTGACTAGAAAAAAGCATCAGATATCATTTTGGAAATTGTAAAGAAACAAACTGAAAATATAGCAACTCAAGCAGATAGAGAAATTACAAAACTAGGGGAAAAATATTATTTACCTAAAAAACCAGTTGAGCCTGTAATCTTTTTTACACTTACTGATAACTGGATTAATCTAAATATTAGATATGTTACTGACACAAAAGAAAGAAGAATTCTTCGCGATAATTTAAGTAAGTTAATATTAAGTAAGATAGAGAAAAACGGGAACATTAAGATAGCATCTGAAAATATTGATGTTACATTGAGAAAAAGCTAAATCGGAGATTTATTAATGAGATTTTTTGATAAAAAATTTAGAAAAAATGTTCATAGGTATATTTTTCAATGTGTTTTGGCTACACTAACTGTCTTAGCGGTGCTTGTTTTTCTAAATGTTCTCACTGAAACAGCGATAATTGCTGCACTTGGTGCAAGTGCTTTTATTGTTTTTACAATGCCAAATACCTATTCTTCTGATCCTAGGAGATTAATCGGTGGTTATATAGTTGGAATTATTGTTGGAATAATCTGTAATTATATTTCTTTTATTGAAGATTTCAGCAATTTTTTTATAACTCAAAAATGGCACTAATTGTATTTGGTGCTATTGCTGTTGGAATAGCTATTTTTATTATGACAATAACCAATACTGAACATGCTCCTGCTGCTGGAATTGCGCTTGGTCTTGTAATCAATGAATGGAATTATTTTACAATCATTTTGATATTTTGTGCAATTGTCTGGATGGCAAGCGTTAGAAAATTTCTAAAACCATATCTGATGGATTTAATCTCACCAATTGAACTAATAAAAAGATAAGAGATTAAATCTGTTTTATTACACTGTAATAATTTGTCTTTGTGTTAGCGTTTTTATTACATTCGGAAGTACACAATAGACGATATTAATCCATTTGATTTAAACGTGTCTCTATTGTTCTTATGATCCAATAACTATAGGTCATGACCTAAAATATCGGTGTCGAATTCATATGTATAAATCAAAAAATCATCAACGAGGTAACTGATCTCATTATATTTTATTTCTGCGTTGATATTAATTTCAAAAATAGAATGTTCATCATTTTGGAGATTTGATATAAACCAGTCATCTAGCTTGTAATTATTTATTTTAGTTGCTAAGTTTATTGTGGTATAATTATTTGCTTTTAACATAATTGAATCCTTGATGGTACCGTTTCCGATGGTAATATTGTTCATTTCTATTTTGTAATCAATCTTTGGCATTGGAACAGTAATAGGTAGAGAATTATGTACTAAAATGTCTATTAGAAGTTCAGTTGTTTCGCTACTAGTATTTCCCCAATTCGCAGAAACTGATTTCAAAGCAAGATTGATAGGACCAATTTCAATAATTCTTTCACTATTTGTGTTTATATCCGCAAGAAAATCGGTAGTTATCGGTATTGTTTTAGTCGAGGTCTCAACATGAGGCTCTGAAAATTCTGCATCAATTACTACAACAGGTTCAATATTCACGATAGTTGATTCATTATTTTCAATATGGGATACCCACCATTCAGGTATCTTTGCATTATCAAGATACGAGCTGACCTCTATTGTTGTATCTCCTTTTTTCAAATTAATCTCCTCTATTTTGCCATATGCCATTTCAATATTATTCATCTTCACAGTGTAATCTACTTCAACTCTTGGTATATTGATTCTAAATGGGTTATTATTTTCAATTGTAATGCTACTAATGATCTCCGTAGTATTATTCGTCACATCTCCCCATCTGTTGCTAATACTTTTTATTGATGGAATCGATAAAATACCTGTCAAAAATCCTATAATACTAATGACAATGATTAATAAGAGTATAATTCCAAAAATTCTAAGCTTTTTCATATTTCAATTCTTTTAACATGATTAAGGATTTAAAAATTTCTTAAAATCATTTTCTTTAACAACATGTTAATTATTAAAAATCGAACAATTGCCTCAAATCTTTTAATAAATGATTATGAAGAAATGCTTTTAGCAAAAATATTATATTCTTTATTCTACATTAAACCTTTGGAAGTCTGTATGAAATATAGTAAATTGGATGGCATGAATGTAGTAACACTAGATGGCTTTCAGGCTGGTGAAATATCCGGGATGGAGATAAATACCAAAAAGTGGGAGGCTACACATTTACATATTGAATTATCTGATGAAGCAGTAAAAGAACTTGGTTATAAAAAGCCTTTATTAGGTCACATAACAATTTGTTTACCTGTCGGATATATAAAAGCAGTTGGAAACGTAGTAACACTTACCAGAACTCTAAAAGGTCTAGATAAAATACCTGAATGCAAATAAAATCAAAAAATATAACGAATCGCATAATATGGCAAGAAAAAAGAAAATTAAAGAGTTATGCTTTTGTCTGATACCAGCAATAGTCGGTATTCTTATGATAATTTTTTCTATAGCAACTTCGTTTTCGGAAAATGGAGGAATCTATAAAGAGGCGTCATGGGTTTTCTTTTGGGTATTCCTTGGACTTGTTTTAATTGCACATACCATAATGTCAGTAATTGTAGTGTGTAAACGAGAATAAAAGAACAATAATCTAGTATTTATGATAGACGCATTTATTCGCCGATTCTCATCGTTTTGACTATTATCATAAACCACATAAAAATATAAAAATAATGACTTGATTTTTCCCCTGTTAACGCGGATGTGTTCTAGCGGTTATAATGATATACATGGAAGAATAACTAGGGCAGAGTACAAGATTACAAAAAGTATTACTATTAAACCTAAAATAATACTAATCTTTGCTTTTTTTGCTTCAGAACAACATCCAAAATATATCGCTAAAATTGCAAGTATAACCTGTATAAAACTAATTCTAATGACAGTTGAAATACCATAAGGACAGAGATCTACTAAATATAAGAGATGAACTATAAAGAATAATATTGCAATAGTGTTACATATATACCCGTAAATTGGAAACTTAGATTTATCAATCATTGTTTATCAGTTCCAGCTAATTAGATGCCGGTATAATTTTTATTTTTTTATTCAACGATGTCCTTTATCGGTTCTTTCAGGAGGCAATTGTCACTACAATTTGCAAAATGTCCGCATCAATTGTTATTTCTTCTATTTCTTCTTCAACTTGTTTTTTAAATCTATTAAATAATCCCATTAATATCACTTTTATTTAAAGGACTAATAACATTTAGTATATAAAGTATGTATTCTTTAAAATTTTAATCATTTAAGGTTACTTAGTGTTGCCGGTATCAGTTCACTTAAAGCCGGGTGAATATGTATACTTTTTATCAAAGATGTAATCTTTTTATCAGATTCCATAACATTCACAATTTCTTGGATTAAAATAGAGGCATATGGTCCAATGATATGAAAACCTAGAATTTTATTTGTATTTTTTTCGACAATTGCTTTAGCAAAACCATTTTTTTCCATCATAGCCCATCCCATTGCAATATCTGAATAATATGCTTTTCCAACAATGATATCATGGTTTTTCTTAGCTTCAGCTTCAGTCATTCCAACTGAGGCAACTTGTGGATAAGTAAAAACCGCATGAGGAATGGCATTATAGCTCATCATTTTTTTATGTTTATAAGTTGAATTATACCATGCAACCTCTGCTTCTTTATTTGCTACATGTCTAAACATGAATCTCCCAATAGCATCACCAAATGCCCAAATATTTTTTTTAGTAGTTTCTAAATAATTATTTACTTTAATATATCCCTTTTCATCTACATTGACTCCAGTATTTTCAACTCTAAGCCTGTCAACATTTGGTTCTCTACCTGTTGCAATCATTATTTTTTCTGCTTTAAATTTTTTTTTCACATCTGTAATTCTGTTTTTTCCAATTACTGTATACAGTGGTTTAGATGGTATTATCTCTATAGCCTCAGTATTTATAAAAACCCTCATTCTTTTATTCATTTGTTTTTTTAATATTGTAGATATTTCAGGTTCTTCATTTGGTAAAATCCTGTCCCATCGCTGCAAAATAGTAACTTTAGATCCAATTGTTGTGAAAAAATGGCCAAACTCCGCAGCAATATAACCACCACCAATAATAATAATAAGACTTTCTGGTTTTTCTTTTATATCAAAAACAGATTCATTTGTTAAAATATTACTCTTATCTATTGAGGCTATAGAGGGTATGTGTGGTCTTGAACCAGAGGCGACAAATATTTTATTTCCATATATTTTTCTATTTTTTACTTCTAGTGTGTAATCTCCGATAAAATGTGCTTCCCCGTTATAAAAATCTATGTTTTTTTCTCTTTCTATCCATGTTTTTATTTGTTTTTGATTCTCTGTAATTGTTTGTTTTATTCTTTTTATTATCTTAGTAAAATTTAGATTATTGAATTTTATTTCACAACCAAGTTTTTCCGCTTCTTGTGATTCTATTATTTTGTCTGCCGGATAAATCAACATTTTAGAAGGAATACATCCGACATTGAGACAGGTTCCTCCGAGAGAACCTTTTTCTATCCATGCGACTTTAATATTTTTAGCTATTGCTTTTTCAACGATAATTCCACCAGAGCCACTCCCAATAATAACTACATCATATTCCTTCATATTATCATCTTTGCATATATTCAATTGCTTTATTTATAATGATTTAACAAAAAAATAAATTTAATTACAATAATCAAGATATATTTTTGGAAGTTTTTATGTGGGTAATTTTTATTTTATTTTTATACGTATTCCTGTTATCATGAAATAATCATTCTGGGATATCTTTGTTTTTTCACGTCCCGTAATTAATAAATAGAGTAAAATTTATAGGGTTCTTTGAGGAGTTTATGATTGATATTGAGGTAAAAAAATTTAAGGACATGAATTTAGAAAACGGAACAATTATAGAAGGTTCTCCAGGAGTGGGTCTTGTTAGTAGTATTGCGGCGACTCATCTTGTAGATTTTCTTAAACTTGATCAAATCTGCGCCTTTGATTCTGAAGCATTTCCGCCCACATCGATTATTTATGCATCAAAACCAAAGTTTCCCGCACGTATTTATGCAGATGGTAAACATAAAATTGGTGTTTTTCTCTCAGAGTTTACTCCGACACCTCTACTCCATAGGCCAATGGCTTTAAAATTAATGGAATGGTGCAAGGAACAAAAAATAAGACGAATTGTTTCCATGGAAGGTCTTCCTTCAGATATTAAATGTAAACCTGGAGAACCAATGGACAAAATAGAGACAAAGGTATTTGGTATTGGAAGTACCGATAAAGCACGAAAAGAACTAAAAGATGCGGAAATAGAGCCTCTTCAAACAGGAATGATTTACGGTGTCTCAGGAGTTCTTTTAAATGAAGGTAGATGGAGAAACTATGATGTTATAACTTTATTAGCAGAAGCTTGTGTTGATTTACCAGATTCTATTGGAGCAGCAAAAATCCTTGAAGCTATAGACAAACTCATACCTGAGATTAAAATAGAAACAAAACCTTTATATGAGGAATCTAAAAAATTAGAGGAATATCTGAAAACATTAAGGAAACAAGCAGAAGCGCCCCAACCAGAAACACAGCCCTATAAAGATATGTACCATTGAAATTTTAAAATTACATGAAAATTAATCAATTTTAACTAAAAAAATGATTATAGGAATTATTTTGCTTTATCTCTTCCCCTTCCAGTTTTCATATGAACCGACATTTTAGGTTTTTTAATCCGTTTCTTACCTTTTTCTTTCTTATCCAGTTTTTCATCTAGAAAATCTTCATCTGTAAATAATCCCTTACGCATATATTTTATTGGAAATTTCTTTTTCTTCTTTGACATGATACTTCCCTTTTACAAGATTAATGAAATGAATGTTTAATACCTCGATAAATTTTTCCTACTCATTTAAATTGTTGCTCTTCTATATATAATTCCAGTAATGTAACCAAATAAAATCTGTAACGATTGTTAATTTGTAACAAAAGGCAGTTCTAAAAAGATATTGAAAAACCTAATAATGAGAAAACCGATATACAATCTGAGGTTTTTTATATGGAAAAAACTGTTAATGTTAGTATAAAACAAAAAACCATTAGCCGGTTAAAAGAAATAGGAAAATCTGAAGATTCTATAGATGATATGATAAATAGGTTAATAGACCATTTTGAAATAACTAAAGAATATGATTATACAGAGTCTGAAGATCAGGAAGATGAAAATGAAGAAGACATAGAATGTGACCGTAAATAGAAATTAAAATTATTATATCTCATTTTGTATACGAAAATTTATGGAAACATTTGTCGATGTATATGTTAGTGCAGATGGAGAGAAAGCATCTGTTATATTTAAAAAAATAAATGAGATGGGGTTGAAATATCACATTGGTGAACATGACTTTATCTATGATTGGAAAGGCATCGCAAAGATATCAGATGAACTTGATTTAGCAGATAAAATCCAGTCAAAACTAAGGGGCACTGCAGCGATTTTAAAATTTACCACAATCAGATAAAACCTAGTTATGGTTACAAATTATCATAATAAATCTCCATAAATTATATATGAGCTTTAAAAATATAAAGAACCGATATTACCTTTGCTATTTTTTATATTAAATTAAATGTTTGAACCACAAATAGAATTCCTTTCCATTTCTACACATGCATATTTTACTTACATATTTTTTATAGTTAGAATAAGTTTTTTTATACCTATAATGATCATTTTTCTTACATTGTGCACACATCGATATTAACAGCAACAACATTACTTAAATTTCTTATTACTATTCATTTAAAATCTCTAAATATTTATCATAACATTTTTTACATAATTTCTTATTTTTATAACTTAGTATTTCCGCAACGGATACTCCACATTCTTCACATTTCTTTTCTTTTTTGAATAGCTTCCATAATAGTATCATAAATTGTACCAATTATTTTTTATCAATTTTAAATCATTTAATTTATTATTTTACTGGTATAATTCTGCTTTTTCTTGGTATAATTTTAGGAATCTTTACTTCTAGAATACCATCATTAAGTGTTGCTACTGCTTTATCAGGATTTACTTCTTCAGGAAATTTCATATTTCTACAAAGTGTAGAATAACTTCTTTCACGTCTAATGTATCCCCTTTCTTCTTCTTTAGTCTCAGTCTTGGTTTCACCACAGATGCTTATATTATTAGGTGTTATTGAAACTTCAAGATCCTTTTTCGCAACTCCCGGCATTTCAGCAGTCACCTTATATTCTTTCCCGGTATCAATCATATCCACAGCTGTATGTTTCACATCTGGAATTAAAGCTCCAGTCCATGGTCTCATCCATCCAGAGCGTCTAAACCATGGGTCTTCAAAAAAGTATCTGTCAATATCTTCGAATAAGTCAAAAGGGGTCCATACCGTTGGAGCATCCGTCATCTTAGTGGTAGGTTTCTTCTCTTTTTTAGTTTTTACGGCAACTTTTTTTCCTTTTTTCTTTACCAAAATATCAACCTCCCATCAAATCAAATAATTTTTATATTAAAAAAATTTTCGTTGTAAAAAGTGATTTAAACTCAAGACCTAGATATCGTCTTCTTCACTTGATTAAAAAAAAGAAAAAGAAGGGTTTGTATAGAATCCGTGGAAAATCTTAGTCTTTTTATCATTCATCTCAAATCCTCTCAACAATATCGTTAGGTATCAGAACCACAACAACCTGATGTTTGATTACTTGGAGGGCAACACGGTGAACCACCTGCCCCGCCCTCTTTAGGCTCTTCATTTGAATTTATTTCCAAAACTATCATTATTGCTTCTTTTATCATTTCTTTGGGAATAGAATCACTAATTGTTCCATTGTATTCAAAAGTTCGGCAATTCGGTTCCCCACAACAAACTTCTGAACAAGAGCTGCAATAATTTTCTTTTATCTCTAATTTACCTGTAATAATCTCTTCAATATCTTTACCATTTATCCTTATGGTTGGAGAACTCTTAAATTCATATTTTTCCGCTTCCTTGTCGCTTAATATCTTGATCTTATTGACTGTTATTTGCCTTACATCCTTTAGCTCTTCTCTTAGTTCACTTAATGCCTCATCAAGCACTATATCAGTTGCTTGACATCTTTTACACAATGAAAGGTCTAAGTATAGATAATCTATTACTAATTTATTCATTTCGTTTACCATATCAATTCCCCTTTCTTCAGATATACAACCACTAATTAAAATCACAACAATCAAACATATTAGTATAACACTTTTTTGCATTTCACCTTTTAACAGCACGATTTTATCCACTTTATTCCGAATTTCAATAGTGCGTTTTTTACATTTTTATCCCTGATGCTGTAGATTATATTCCTGCCGTTCTTTTTGTATTTCAAAACACCTGCATCCACCAAAACCTTAAGATGCCTCGATACAGTAGTTTGATCCTTCTTTGTCATAGATGTAAAATCACATGCACAATATTCATGGTTCAAAAGGTACCTGACTATTTTAAAACGTGTTTCGTCTCCTAATGCCTTGAAGAATTTTACCATGTTTTTAACCATATTTTATATGTATATATGTGCATATTTAAATATTTTATTATAACCTGTGATAAGAATAATTCATATCTAAATTCGTTTCTTAGAATAGAAAGAAAAAAAGAAGGTTTTTAAGGAGTCCATGGAAAATAACGCGGAGATTTTCGACGAGAAAAGCGATGAGAATCGGCGAATAAATACATCCATCATAACCACTATATCATAGCCAAATATTAAAAAGAAAAGAAGGGGTTTAGAAAAAACTTTTAGATTTTCGACGATTTTTTCGACGATATTCTCAGCGAAAAGGGGAATGTAACCACTTTGTTACCCGCCCGTTTTTATAAGGAGTAACAACAGGGTTAATTTAAGCTTTTTGACTACTCCTGTTGGACCACCGCCATGTAACTACATGTTATGTGGCGAATATGTAACTTTGGAATTTTTTTTTAAATAACTAATTAGACTACAGAATTTTTTAAAATAAATAAGATATTCTTCAAAGCCATGATTCACGAAAATTTCATTTTAATTATAGAAGCAACAATCATTGTTATAGAAACAATTGTACTAATATTCTTAATCTATCATTTTCGGGAACTACGCAAGAGAACAATACTAGCTCATGAAGAAATTACGACAATGAAAGAAGCGATTTCTGATATGCACACTTTTATCCAAGAACTTCATGAAGGAACTACCATCGCCCATGAACAAATCGACACAATGAAAAAAATATTATCAGAGATGCATAAGTTTTTCAAAGAAAAACAAAAGAAATAAAAGTGTTAAAGAAAGAACTTGATTGATTATTTGCAATTATTAGTTACTTATAGATATAGCTTTTTTAAAATCTTATTAGCCACCATAGAAATGGAGGATATAAATCAATAAGCTACCAAGTATAAAAATAACTGTAATAATAACTGTGAAAACAGACCATAACCATACATTATCAGCCTTCAATGCTTTCCTCAGCTTTTCTGATCTGAACATTACATAGAATACTATCGATAGAATCAGGAATATAACAATAGCAAAAATGCTTTTAGTAATCCAATGGTGACCCGTCAAGTTGATTAGGAAATCCTTGAACTCTGTAGATTCTTCATGTATAATTATCATGGAACCGATGACAACAACAGTTATTATAGCTGCAAGATAGAATGCCGCAATTCTTTCGGTTTGGTTATGCTTCATATCTAAATACCTCCTGCACTAAGATTTCCTACATAAGAAATAATTGCACCCATTATAAACATCAATAAAATAAAGAATAATACAAAGGCTGTAAGGAGAATTACTGCACGTTTTGATTTAAGATCCTTCAATAAAGTATCATCTTTACCGAGGGTGAACAGTGTTATTGCAAGAAGGATTGATAGTATTGGAAGGAAAATGAAGATATGTTCTTTTGTTTCGGTTATAATCTGATGTGCCCAAGGTTGAGCACCTGATTTTATAATAGGTTTAACATTTGACCCATATTCTGTTAAATAACTATAACCACCTATTATCCAGCATCCTACAATATTGAAAAATGCTGAAATATAACTCGCATTCTTAGACCTCTTAATTCCTTTTTCAGTAAGATGTCTCATCTCTATAATTATCCAAAATAAGGCCAAAGCAGCAATTCCTCCAGTTATTGAATGAATAAGTACAAGAGATTTTACTTCACCCAATACAGCTATATGAGTACCCCATGCAACCTGAATAACAACCAAAAATGCTAAAGGATAACCAATTATCATATGGGGAAATTTTATTCTAGTTCGATTTTTAACAAACAAACAAGGAATGAGTTGTATTACTGCAAAAATAAAGATAATTAATCCCAGCCAACCATGAACAGATGAAAGTATAGGCGAACCATGTCCTGACGTCACCCATAATCCATAGAAAAATGTTCCAATCATAAAAACACTAAATAAGACACTTACTATCTTGTGAATTTTATAAGTATTTGCCCCTTTCTTACCCTTGATTCTACCTGTTAATTTTGCACCTGAAATTAGAATAGAAATTGCCAAAATAAGACCAATGATGCTGACAATTGCATGTCCAATCCAATCTACTACTTTTTCAGAATGTTCTCCTGCTGTAAAATTTACAGTAGTGTAGCCTGCTTCCTCGTGTTTTTGTCTCCAGTTATCTGTAGGTCCTGTAGACCAGAATATCTCTAAGCTATTATTGAGAGGAATATCAGTATCGAAATCGTCACCTGTTGATAGCTTTCGAGAGAATTCTATAATTGTTTTATTATCATGTTCAGTTCCATTATAGGAAAGAATGTCATAAGTACCATTCTGCTCTGTATCATGTGGATGTGGAGGGTACATATCTGGGAAATAACAATCAATAACACTGACAGTTTTATTTTCATCCACCCATCCACTTACAACATCAGCACCCTTATGTAAAGTTATAGGACCAAATCCTATTGCAACCCAACCTGTGGTCTTACCCACCATGGCCATATATATGATATCATTTTCTATGCGCCAATATAATTCATATACTCCATTACCAAAGATGCTATGATTTGGGTATTCATCTTCAATAATTTCTCCATCTATCTCATGTAAATCGGTGTTGTCTTCATCCTCATGGGCAACAGCTGGTATAGAACCAGCGATTAAAAATAAACCTAATAAAATAACAATTAAAAACCTCTGCTTCATAATTTAACCTCAAGATTTATCAATATTTTTCTTATAAATTGAACAACATCTATCACAACAGAAATAATCATATTTCCCATCTTTTGTCTGAATCTTAGGAGCGTCTGTAGGCTCAGGAATTCCCATACCGCAAAGTTTGCAGAACTCATGAATAGCAGCATCAGACCTATCTTTTTACTACATATTGGACATTCTTTCTCTTTTACATCATTCATCTACATTCTCTCCCACTTTCAATTAAATACTGTTTGGCACTCAAAGTAGCTTTTGCGCCTTCACCAGCAGCTACAATAATTCTTTTACCAAATGCATCTGTGACATCACCACAGGCAAATATACCTTTAACATTAGTAGAACAATCTGGCTTGATTATAATCTCACCCCTTTTATTCAATTTCAATTTATCCTCGCATAACTCTGTATTTGGCAAAAACCCTATCTGGATAAATATACCAACAATCCTTTTTTCTATTTTAGAAGATCCATCTTGGGATATAAGAGAAACTCCTTCTACTTTATCCTCACCAGATATTTCACTAACATTATAACCCTCTAATATCTCAACGTCTTTACATCCTTGAAGCTCTTCAATATCATGTTTATCTGCTATTAGTTTTCCTTTTGAGACTAGTGTTACATGGCAACCAATATTTTTCAAATTATTGGCAGTCTGCACTCCTGAGTTGCCACCACCTACAACTACAACATTTGAACCTTTACAAAACGTGATGTCATGTGCTGAGCTGTAAAATATTCCTTTCCTTTGTAGTCTATCCTCACCAAGGACATTCAATTTCCTCCGCTTCATGCCGCTAGCAATAATGATTGATTGAGCAGAATATTTACCACCACTTTTGGTAATTACTTCAAATAATTCACCCTTTTTATTTATACTTAGTACTTCATCAATCTTATGGTCTAGATAATGTTCATGTAAAAATTGTTCCTTGAATTTATTAGTAAGATCTTTTCCAGATATGAAGTCAAATCCCATATAATTTTTAATATTAATGCTGTCTATCGCCTGACCGCCAATATCCATAGATATTAAAAATGTTGGAATTTTAAATACAGAGGAATAAACCGCTGCAGTAAGCCCAGCAGGACCACCACCTATAATTATTAACTGATGCTCCTTTTTCTTGAAATATTCATCTGGAGATTGCTTAAAAGCATCCAAGCAACCTTGTGAACAAAAATGATATTTCTTACCTGCGTACTCATAAGAATAATTATTTTCTTCACATTCCATTTCACAAATTGGATCTATAGCCATTTAATTTTTACCCATATTCATTTTGATATAAATCTTTCTTTTTTTCAATTTATTTCTTCTTCTCAATATCTTCTTTAGCTTGGAGATATTCCTTTCTTGTCATCTCACCTTTTGCATACCGATCATCAAGGATCTTCAGGGCATCAGATATAGTCTCCTCAGCCTCAGTTTTTTCCTCCCGAATTATCAAATAAATTATCAAAAAGATAATACCAATCCAAGGAAGAACCACAAGTACAAACCAAAGCAAACCATTATTATCTCTCTTCTCAGCATCCTTATAGACAAGAAAAGCAATAATAAACTGAATAATCCACACTCCAATCCACCAGAAACCCATAAATGGGATACCCCACCAATCCATCATATGACCCCAGTCATCCATCATATGAGTAAAACCTCCACCATTTAAAACAATAAATGGAAAACCTCCAAAAAAAACTGCTGATAATTTTTTATCCATAACAGCTACCTCCTATTCTATAACATCAAATACATGTTTAAGTTTTTTTTCAATATCTTCAGCTATCTGCTTTAACTCTTCATTATCAATCATACTCATTGCAACAGTAGGTTTAATAATAGATATCGTTGTCTTATCTCCACTTTCATAAACAATAACATTACAAGGAAGCATCAAGCCTATGTTTTCCTCAGTAAGAATAGCTTTATGGGCACTAGGAGGATTACAAGCACCAAGTATAACATAGTTCTTAAAATCGATATCAAGCTTCTCTTTGAATTTATCCTTAACATCAATTCTTGTTAGAATTCCAAAGCCTTCCTTTTTCAGCTTTTCAGTTACTATTTTAATTGTTTCTTCAAAAGGCATATCTACTTCTTTTGTAAACCTATAACTAATCATAATTAAATCTCCTTCTCAACTCTCAACAATCTAGCATTTATTGCAACAATTACAGTGCTCAAAGACATTAAAACAGCTCCCATCGCTGGAGAAAGAAGAATACCCTGACTGTACATTACACCAGCAGCTAAGGGAATAGCAACAACATTATAACCAGTTGCCCACACAAGATTCTGAGCCATTTTCTTATAAGTAGCTCTACCGAAAAGAATCAAAGATGTGACATCAGCAGGATTGCTATTCACAAGAATTATATCTGCAGTTTCAGCAGCAACATCAGTACCAGAACCAATAGCAATACCAACATCAGCTTGAGCCAAAGCAGGAGCATCATTTACACCATCACCTGTCATAGCAACAAATTCATCTTTAGACTGCAATTCCTTAACCTTCTCCTGTTTCTCATGAGGTAATACCTCTGCGAAATAACCATCAAGTTTTAACTCATCAGAAACTTTTTTTGCAATTCTCTTATTATCTCCTGTCAACATCCAGCATTTTATCCCTGCTTTTTTTAAACGCTCAATAGCACTGAAAGATTCCTCTCTTATCTTATCAGAAAGACTAATAATACCAACTAATCTATTATTGACTAATAAAAACACCACTGTATCTGAACTACTCAGCTTCTGATTGTTAGGGATCTGAATATTTTTTTCTTTCAAATAACCAGGACTGACCACCTTAACAGATTTCCCTTCAATAATTCCCTCAACACCTTTGCCCTTGATAGCTTTAAAATCTGAAACTTCAGGAGCCTTAACATCAAGGTTTTTTGCTTTTTCAAGAATTCCTGTAGCTATCGGATGCTCAGAATTCTTCTCTACGGCTGCAGCGAGTTGAATTATTTTCTTCTCATTGTATTTATTATCAACGGTTTGAACAGAACTAACTCCAAAATTTCCTTCAGTAAGCGTACCTGTTTTATCAAAAACAATAGTTGTAATCTTCCTTGAATTTTCAAATGCTGTCCTATCACGGATAAGCAAACCATTTCTTGCTGATAATGCTGTAGAAACCGCGACAACCAACGGTATGGCCAGGCCAAGAGCATGCGGACATGTTATCACCATAACAGTAGCCATCCGTTCAACAGAAAAAGCAAAATCCTGACCAAAATAAGTCCATGTAAAAAGAGTTGTGAAACCTGCAGTTAATGCAATAATTGTAAGCCAAAAAGCTGCCTTATCAGCTAAGCGTTGGGTTTTTGATTTTGCTTCCTGTGCTTCCCTTACAAGGTTTATGACTTTTGACAAATAGGAATCCTCACCGGTACCCTCTACCATAATCTCAAGTGAACCATCCCCATTGATAGCTCCACCAATTACTTTATCTCCCTTTTTCTTTTCAACAGGCTTTGATTCCCCGGTAAGCATTGCCTCATTAACATAACTATTCCCCTTCATAATTATCCCATCAGATGGGATTTTTTCACCAGGCTTTACTAAAACATGATCCCCTTTTGATATTTCACTTAGTTTAACATCTACGACGTCATTTCCCTTGATAAGATGGGCCTCATCAGGCATAAGCTGGGCTAATTTCTCAAGAGCATTAGAAGCTCCTAGAACAGATCTCATCTCAATCCAGTGGCCCAACAGCATAATGTCAATTAGTGTGGCTAATTCCCAGAAGAAAAACTTTCCCTCAAGGCCAAAAACCACTGCAGCACTGTAAAAATATGCAACTGATATTGCAACTGCAATTAGTGTCATCATACCTGGTGTCTTGCTTTTCAGTTCAGATCCTAAACCTTTTAGAAAAGGCCAACCGCCGTAGAAGAAGACAAAAGACGAAAGCAAAAATAAAAAATAATTTCTCCCAGTGAAAGTAAAATCAAAACCTAGAAATTCCTGAATCAAGGGAGATAATATCAGTATTGGAATAGTGACAATTAAAGATATAATGAATCTTCGTTTGAAATCTTCCATCATCATTTTATGATGAGCTGTATGATCATGATGTCCAGGATGTTTATGCTGCTCATGTTCTCCTTTGGGCTTATGTTCATGCTCCATTTTCATATGTTTCCCATGATTCATTTTAGAATGGTTCATATCATCCATTTTTTCATGATTTTTATGCATATCCATATTTTGGGAATCCTGTTTCTTATGTCCATTATTCATACTATTCCCTTCTGGATTTTTTTATAAATAGCCTCTCCACATTATAATTACTGACCCATTGGTAATTTAATAATAAATATAACTTTTTCGTATCTCATATAACGATTATGCATGTATGACGAATAATTTATGTACTAATAGCTAAATTAATCTATGCTCTTCTTGACTTAAATAAATAGATTGATAATATGAAGGCTTTAACAATAGATAAAAGTAATCTGAATAAGCTCCTAGAACGATTTCAAAAGAAATATAAAGTATATGGCCCAACAAAACCTGGTCCGGATTCAACCTTCGATGAGATAACATCTATAAAAGACCTTCATCTTGATTACATATCTACTGTTCTTCCACCAAAGAAATTCTTCCATCCGCCGAAGGAAACGTTATTTTCTTTTGATGTTAAAAATGGAAAATTCACCACTAATGAGATTAAACTTGATGAAAAAATACTCCTTTTTGGAATTCATCCTTGTGATGTGAATGCTATCCACAGATTAGATAAATTTTTTTCAGGGGATTTTAACGATCCATATTATCAGAATCGGAGAAAAAATACTTTTATAGTTGCTCTTAACTGTATTGAACCAAGTGGGCATTCTTTTTGCAGCTCAATGGACACAGGTCCCTATCTAAACGAAGGATATGACCTTTTATTGACTGATATAGGCACAAAATATCTCTTGGAAATAGGGACAAAAACTGGTAGTAGTTTAGTTGAAGGATTAAAATTAAGAACTGCACAAAAAGAAGATATAAAAGAAAAGGAAAAACGATTAAAATTGATGGAGAAAAAAATGAAGAAATTTATGAACATCTCATGGCTATCCAGAATTGCAAGGGAAAACACTAATCATGGAGTTTGGCTGGATTTAGGAGAATGTGGTGGAGTTGCAGGCTCATTCCCATGTTTATCATGTGGCTCATGTACCTTCGTCTGCCCTACTTGTTATTGTTATGATGTCAATGATACAACAGATTTGTCATTAAAAAGTGGAGCTCGTTACCGGGAATGGGATTCCTGTCAGTTGCTTGAATATGGTGAAGTATCTCTTGATGGGAATTTTAGGAGAGATAGAAAAGATAGGATACGCCATTGGATGATGTGCAAATTTGGCGCTGCAGCTGGGGGTATAAATTCTAGTTGTGTGGGGTGTGGTCGATGCATCCGTGTATGTCCCTCTAAGATCGATATTACAGAAGTAGCCAAAGCTATTAGAGGAGGTTAAAAATGTGATAAATGAGTATTATCCAAACATAGGAGTAATAAAAAAAATTAAACCTGAGACCTCTAATACGAATACCTATACCCTTGAGTTTTCTGATTCAAAACTGCAAAAAGATTTTTCACCCAAACCTGGCCAATTTATGATGCTTAGCTTATTTGGTGCAGGAGAATCTGCAATTTCTTTATCAGACATTGGTAACAATGGTTCTATTATCACTACTATTAGAAACGTTGGAAGTGTCACTAGCGCAATTCTCCAATTAAAAGATGGTAGTTATATTGGAATGCGTGGCCCCTATGGAAATGGATGGCCACTTGTTAAGATAAAAGGTAAGGATGTTTTACTTGTTGCAGGTGGTATGGGAATTGCTCCCCTTAGAGGTGTTATCAATCATATTAGAGCTAATAGGAGAGATTTCGGTCATTTAGAGATTCTTTATGGAGCTAGAACACCAGATGATATGATTTTCACTGATGAATTTGAAAGATGGAGGGGTATAAAAAGTAGTAGACTTGAGCTTACTGTTGATACTATTCCTGTTGAATCACAATTTGAATGTCAGCTGGGTCTTGTTACATCTTGCTTCCCGAGGATGACTACGAAAACACGAAACTCTGTAGCATTTGTATGTGGACCTGAAATCATGATGCGATATGCTGCTAAATGCTTGGAAACAATAGGATTTAATGATAATCAAATTTATTTATCGCTTGAAAGGAGGATGAAATGTGGAATAGGCAAGTGTGGTCACTGTCAAGTTGGTTTAAAATTTGTTTGTAAAGATGGCCCTGTCTTCAGCTACAATGACATCAAACCTTTTATCCATCCTTTATAATGAGAGTGATATATATTATGAATGAAAAACCATGGATTGCAGTTTTTAAATTTACCGGGTGCGCGGGTTGTCAGCTAGAGTTCCTTCATTTGGAAGATATTTTCCTTGATTTGCTTGAATTATTTGATATAAATTATTGGGTTATGGTTAAACGAGAAAATGATAAGAAAGAATGGGATATCAGCTTTGTTGAAGGTGGAATTTCAACTCCTGAGGAAATTGAAGAGATTAAACAAATCAGGAAGAAGACAAAATTTCTTGTAGCCTTTGGGGATTGTGCCATTGGTGGCTGTATTCCATCTATTAGAAATTGGATACCACAGATGGAAGCAGAAAACCTTGTCTATCATGATACTTCGACAATTCATTCCACCAAGGTTTTAGGCATTGGAGAATATGTTAAGGTTGACAAGATTTTAAAGGGGTGCCCTCCCCATAGAGATATGATTGTTGAGCTTTTGAAATCAGCTCTTCTAAAGATACAGCCGCGTCTAAGACATCACCCTGTCTGTGTTGAATGTAAGTTCAGAGATAATATTTGCCTTATTACCAGTAAAAAAAGAGCTTGCATGGGTCCAGTTACTAGCGCTGGATGTAATGCGATATGCCCTTCTCTTAATAGAGATTGTGAGGGATGTTTCGGGCCAATGAGCAACCCGAACGCCTCAGCTCTTGCTGGTATTTTTAGAGATATGGGGCTGACTGATAGGGATATTAAACGGAAGTTTAGAAAATATGCTGGTATGTCACCAGAGTTTCTGAAGGAGGCGGAACACTGATGAGAAAAAAAACTGTGGAAGTTCATTACAAACATCAGAGTGGAAAAACCATAGATGTCGACTACATAGCTCGTGTGGAAGGGCGAGGAGCATTGAATATCAGCATTTCAAAGGATGGAAAAGTAGAAGACCTTCAGTTTAGAATATATGAACCACCACGCTTTTTTGAATTCTTCCTAATCGGCAGAAGGTATGATGAAATAATGGAGCTTGCCTCTCGGATCTGTGGTATCTGCCCAGTAGCCCACCAGATAACGGCGCTTAAAGCTATTGAAAATGCACTTGGAATAGAACCTAGCCAGCAAACCAAGGATTTACGGAAACTCCTTGTAATAAGTGCACATATACAAAGCAATGTGCTTAGCATGTATTTTCTTTCTCTCCCGGATCTTATGGGTTATGAAAGCAGCATTGCTATGGCAAAGGACCATTTGGATTTAGTGAAGAGAGGACTGAAGCTTAAGAAATTAGGTAATGATATTACTGATCTTATCGGTGGAAGAGCTGTTCATCCTGTTACAGCAGTCGTTGGAGGTTTTACAGCATTGCCAAATAGAAATCATATACAAACTATACGAAAACGGTTATTAGAACTTAAACAGGACGCCTTTGAAACTGTTGATCTTTTCTCAGAATTAGAAGTTCCAGATTTTGAGAGAAAGTGTGAACATGTAGCGATTTCAGATCCAAAGGAGTATGCTATTAATCACGGGCGGCTTAAATCAACAGATGGATTAGATATTGATGAAGAGGAGTATCGCGATTATATCCATGAGAAACAGGTGCCTTATTCAATGGCATTACTTTCGTATGTGAAAAATCGAGATTCATTTATGGTAGGGCCTCTTCCAAGAGTTAATATTAACTTCAGCCAGCTTTCTTCTGATGCAAAGGATGCAGCAAAAAGAAGCAGTGTTAAATTCCCCAATTTCAATCCATTTGTGTCGCATCTGGCAAGAGCAATAGAATTGGTTCATAATATTGATGAGTCAATTGAGATAATTAATCGATTATCTCTTAAGGAAGAATCAATAAATATAGTGTGTAAATCAGGTTTTGGTGCTGCTATTACTGAGGCGCCTCGTGGAAGTCTTTATCATAGCTATGATCTTGATAATAATGGAATTGTGAGAGGTGTAGATATTGTTCCACCTACTTCACAAAATGCTTACAATGTTGAAAAAGATGTTAACGATTTTGTTCAAACTATATTGGCCTTACCTTTAGATGAAATTACTCTAAAATGTGAGATGCTCATTCGGGCCTATGATCCATGTATCTCTTGTTCAGTACATTGATTTTTAAAACTGTTTTTACTCCTATTATATTCTAATATCTCTTATACGATCAATTATGAAATCCTTTTCACTCTCGTCGAGTTTCTGATCTAGCAATGGATAGATGTTCCTTTCCTCAAAAGTTTTATGTTTAACTAAAAACGTTTTCATTTCATTCAAATCAAAAGGTTCTCTTCTCTGTAGCTTTTTTCTCAATGTATTAATTTTTTCTAAAAGTTCTGTGTGTTGATCCATAAGATCTGAAAAAAAATCATATTCCTGAGCAGCGTCTTCAGGAATATAAGTAAGAAAGATTGCCCTTTCCTCAACAAAAAAATGTTTTTCCAAATTCCATTGAAAAGTATTAAAAGAATTGCTTATAAACCCAAAATCTCGTCCAAGATTATTCTCAACATCTTTAAGATATTCTAGAATACGATGATGGTCTTTAACCATCAAATCCAAAATCGCAGTTGATTTCATATTCATAATCCTCCAATATTTATATCAAGATTTGTTCTCTATCATCTTGATTTCATGTAATATATCTGACCAAGATTCAATTCCTATAATTGTTTTTCCTTTATACACAATCATCGTTTTATTATTTCTCTTGCAGTAGAATATTTAAAGCATCTAGATTTATTTTTTATTGGATATTTACCGCTGATATGAACAATACTTTTATAAAAAATAATATGGTTATAAAAAATTTAAGGTAATTGGTCCCCTGGAATGATATGCAAAATAAATATTGAAAAAAAATATGCTTTGTTTCTAAATTGTAATGCGATTTAATAAATAAAATGTGATTACATATAGGTTCAGATCTGTATGATTATAAAAATATTATAAGGGAGATTGATTTTCTTATGAAGAAGAATATCTATACCTTTATTATTGGTGGTAAAGCTGGTCAAGGCACAAAAAAAGCAGGTCTTGTTGCTGCAAATTTCTTTGCTGATTTAAAACGTGAAGTTTTTCAAATGAATGACTATCCAAGTCTGATACGAGGTGGCCATAACTTCTCAGTTGTTAGTACTGCTACATCAAAAATCTATAGTCATTACATGAAAGCAGATCTCGTTATTGTTCTTGATCAACGAAGCTATGACATCCACAAGGACCATGTCACAAAAAATGGGATAATAGTTTACAACTCTGACAAAGCAAGGGGTTCGGGCATCGGCATTCCAATTTCTTCTGAGGCGAAAAAATATGAGAATCCGGATCTCATCCAAGGTGTGGCTGGTATTGCTATCCTTGTTGCAATAGTGGGCGCAGATAAAAAGAAATTGGATGACATTATCAAAAAGGAATATGGATACAATGTCGAAGATAACATTAAGTATGCTCATGTAATTTTTGATGCTGCTGACAAAAAAATAAAAAATAAAGTTACCTTAAAACAAGGGAATAAAAAACTTGTATCATTGTCTGGTAGTGAAGCTATAGGTTTAGGTGCAGCTGCTGCTGGTTTGGATATCTATTTTAGTTATCCTATGACACCTTCTACTCCTGTATTACATTTTTTAGCAGGCAATAGTGAAAAACTTAGTATTGTAGTAGTTCAACCTGAGAATGAGATTGCAGTTGCAAATATGGCTATTGGTGCAACATTTACTAGTGCACGTAGCATGGTTGGAACAAGTGGTGGTGGTTTTTGCCTGATGCAGGAAGCATTTTCTCTTGCGGGAATGGTTGAAGCACCAGTGCTGTTCTATATCGGCCAACGTCCTGGACCAAGTACTGGGGTACCAACATATACTGAGCAAGGAGAATTATTTTTCTCTCTTAATCCGGGACAGGGTGAGTTTCCTCGTATTGTAGCTTCCCCAGGTAGTATTGAGGAAGCATTCTATTTGACTGCAGAGCTGTTGAATCTGATTTGGCGTTTTCAAACACCAGCAATCTTATTGTCAGAGAAGCATTTAGGTGAAAGTAGCATGAGTGTTTCTATTAATCCTGAAAATTCAAAATGGTCTGAACCTATTATACACATAGATGGCCAATTCAAACGTTATCTAGATACTAAGAATGGTATATCTCCATTGCTGTTTCCACCGAATAAGAAATTGATTAAGTGGAATAGTTATGAACATACTGAATTAGGTTTAACAACAGAGAAGGCTGAATTAATTGCTAAGATGCATGAAAAAAGACGAAAGAAACAAAAAAGCCTTATTGATTTTTTGAAAAAAGCACATACTGTTAATACTTTTGGTGAGGGAGAAAAATTGATTTTTACCTTTGGATCAACTACAATGAGTGTCCGAGAAGCTCTAGATTATGGCAAACTGGATATGAAAGTAGTTCAGCCAATTTATCTTAAACCTTTTCCAATATGGGAACTTGAAAGATACAAGGGCAAGAAAGCGATTGTAGTAGAACAGAATAGCACAGGTCAACTTGCATCATTATTAAGGGAAAAAGTAGGTATTGAAACAAATGAGACAATTCTGAAATATAATGGACGTCCTTTTGATCCTATAGAACTATTAAATAAAATAAAAGAGGTGTTATAAATTGAGTTATAATCTTGATACCGATGCTGAAAACACTTGGTGTCCAGGTTGTGGTAATTTCGGTATTTTGAATGCATTTAAAAAGGTAGTAAATAAGCTCGAGAATAATGGTATTAACCGTAGTAATCTGATAATTTCTAGTGGTATTGGCTGTCACGGTAAGATTTTTGATTATGTAGGTTTGAGTGGTTTATATTCAATTCATGGCCGAAGTATGGCAACTGTTCAAGGAATTAAACTTGGCAATCCTGATTTGAAAGTTGTAGCTTTTGCAGGTGATGGAGATGCTTATGGTTAGGGGATTGCACATATGATTTTTGCAGCGAAACGAAATGCTGATATTACTGTTATAGTTCATAATAATAGTACATACGCTTTAACTACTGGTCAGTTTTCTCCTACTAGTAAGAAAGGCTTTAAAGGCCCTTCTAAACCTGAAGGAAATATCGAAGAGCCCTTAAATCCGCTGAGTTTATTATTGGAAGCAGGTGCGAGTTTTGTTGCTCGTGGATATGCTGGAAAGATTGATCATTTAAGTGATCTAATTGTAGAAGCAATATTGCATCAAGGTTTCTCAATTGTTGACGTTTTGCAGCCAAGTGTGGTTTTTAGCAACACGTATAAGTTGTATAATGAGAAAACTGAAATAATTCCTAAACCTGGAAAGACTTTTGAAGAGGCAATTAAATCGGTAAAGAATATGAAGGATCATATACCGATAGGTGTTTTTTATAAGGTTAATAAACCTGTTTTTCATAAGGAGTTGTATGGTGATTGGAATCCAGTTTATGATAAAATGGATAGAAAAAAGAGATTGAAAATTGTGAAGAATTTTCTCCATCAAAATTAATAATTCTTATTGGTAATTTTTTCCTCTAGATAGACATCGGTTATTGGTCTTTCACAACAATAAATATTGAATACAGCTTTTTGAATGTAATCTATTCTAGACCAGATTTATGTAATCTTTTAATGTTCTTGTCATAGTTATACCAGCGTTTAGGCCAATCAGGATTGTGTAGTTCTAATTCATCTAATACATTTTTACGTATCCAACTTGACCTAATGTTTTCCTTAGGGTGTTTTTCTATCTTGTCAGCTATTTTTCGTGCTACTTCAACATTTGCACCTGTTTTTATAGCGCTAACAACAATTTTTTCTTTTATAAATGGTTCCGTTCTTCCATCTTTTTTAATAACTTTATTAGGCACAAAATCCCCCCAATTCTAATATCTTCTTTTAATATCAAATTTTTTTTACATATTAAGCCAGTCCTTTTATTGCTGTTACACATTCCTTACAGATATTCTTTGTTTTTCCTTTTCTTTCGAATTGTTTAACTTGTTCTTTTTCACATTCGGTTCCACAAACACAACAGGTACAAGATTCTTCCATTAACTCACCACTATTCGAAATGATACATATTATTTAAACATTTATTATCTTAACTTATTTATTGTTTATAGATTTTTATTGTAAGGATGTGAATAGTAACTCCACTAGCTATTATAATTAGAATAATTTTAATCCAAGAATTATGTGATATATAAAATACTGAAAATAGGATTGTAACCCATAGTAAGGAAATGGTGAAAACCTTGATTTTTAATGGAACTCCTCTGCCTTCTCTATAGTTTTTAATATAGGCACCTATCAATTTATTATTTATTAACCATTCATAGAATTTTTTTGAGCTTCGAGCATAACAAGCTGCAGCAAGTAAAAGAAAAGGAGTAGTAGGGAGTATTGGTATAAATATTCCAAGAATTCCAAGTCCTACAAAAAAAGTTCCTACAGTTATTAATATCCATTTAAGTAATTGATTTGAGGTTTTATCTTTCTGTTTTGATTTTCTTTCCATTTCTTCAATCCAAAATATATTTTAGTTAAAAAAGCTAGTTGAGATATAATAATAGTAACATCATAATATTTTGTTATTTAAAAAAGAAAAAAAGAATTTTAGAAAAAACTTTTAGATTTTCGACGATTATTTCGACGATATTCTCAGCGAAAAGGGGAAGGTAACCACTTTGTTATGTGGCGTAATATTAAAAGAATAAAAAAGAAATACCAATTGAAAAACACTAACTTTTTTTTAAATCAACATTTGAAGACAAATATTTTTTACCAATTAATTCGAAACCAAATCTCCCCCTCGACGTTATTATAGAGTAAAAACGTCTTTTTCAAATAACAATCAAACCATTATTTAAAATGAATGTGTGATTTAAACGTCCAGTCGGTATCATTTCCCTAGCATATCCTAACAAACCATAAAATTTGTTAACATATTAAGGTCAAAATCCCGGCGCCCGCATATTTTTTAATGAACTTATACGAAATGAAGATAATATGATCGGTAGTATATTCAATAGAATTTACACCTGAATATGAAGATGATTATGCATATACAATAATATGTAGGTAATTATTCATATAATTGTGCATTTGCATATGTAGATAAATATACGGTAGGGAATACTTTAATAAAAGGAAGCTGAATTCGTTTAAAGGGTACGTGGATGGGATGCCAGAAGATCTTAATTTAGACCATTCTCTAGATATAAAAAAACCTCTAGTTGTAAGAGCTCTAAGGAGAAGTAATATAAGGAAAAAAGTTGCTGAATATCTTTTTGATATCAGTCCAAGTTATAGTTATACTTCCGAAATAGCTTATAATGTTGGAGCAACATCTTCAAATGTTATAGGTGCGCTAAGAGGTATGAATTCTAGGTACAAAAAAGAGGAGTCACTTATAAGTTTAAATGTAGTTGAAGAAAAGAGTGGAGGTAAAAATATTCGTTTATATGGAATAACTCCCTTTGGAAAAGAAATGATTGAAACTGTTAAAAATAGAAGATAACCTCTTATAAAAAATCAAGTTATTAAGGTAAATATAGAAACTTGTGATATTTTTCAATGTTAAGTTGTTTATAATAGCGTATAGCTTTTGGAAATTTTTCTGCGATATTTTGCATAATTGGATAGAGTTGGTTCATATGTTCTAAATGAAATTCTAATTCAATATCTGCTCCTCCACTATAGGTATCTATAAAAGCTAAATTTGGATTAAATTTTACGTACTCGATTATTTTGTTTCTTAGATGATAATCTTCGAGGTAAATATTAACTCGAAAAATATGATATCCCAATTTTAAAATATCAATGTCCACTCTAAATCCTTGAATGACACCTAATTTTCTTAATTGTAGAAGCTTATCTTTTACTGAATTTGCGTTAATATTCAATTTTTCAGCAATATCTGAAATTTTGATTCGTGCGTTTGATGAAATTAACCTCAATATTTTGAATCCTATTTCATCGATTTCAATTTGTTTTCCTCGGCCGACTAATGTAACCTTTTCCCTTCTTTTTTTATCATAACTGTCTGATATTAGATATGAAGGTGCATAATAAACTTCATTGATGAATAAAGCTGACGATTTATCTTGAAAGTAATAACCATATTGTCTTTGAGTTTCTTGCCAGATGTTATAGAAATCATTTATATCTTTTATAATCTTAATTACTTTTAAATTAAACATATCTTTAGTTGATGCTACTAATGTAGAGTTCTTGTGTTTTACAAAAAAATCTACGATTTCTTTTTCTTTTTCTGGTGTTGTATATTGATATTTATAGAGAAATCTCATCATAATGAAACCTAATTTATAGACATCAATAACGGTATAGAAATTCCTAATTACACCTATTTCTTGCAGTCTTTTTACTTTAGCAACTACAACTTCTTTATTTAAACCGGTTCTCTTCCCTATTTGTGAAAATGGTTGTCGTGAATTCAAATCTAAATGATATAATATTTTTCTATCTTTTAGATCAATTTTCTCCATATCCAAAAAGAAATGATATTTTAATCGTTTTTCAATTTTGTTATACTTTTTCTTCCTTTAGTATGTTAACAATCGTTAATTATATATACTATTAAGGATATTATTATATTATGAACCATAGTCCTTGCGAATATATGATTTGGAACGGATTACCTTCTATTAAAAAAGAATTAACTAAGTGTATCATTGATAATTATGGATTAAATCAAAGAGAAACTGCAAAATTATTGGGAGTTACACCAGCAGCAATCTGTCAATATATGTCAAAAAAGCGTGGTAAGATTGATATTAAAGATAAAAGAATTATAGTAGAAATTAATATTTCTGCTAAAAGGATAGTTCAACATGGAGAAGCAGCGGTAATTCCTGAAATTTGCAGAATCTGTAAGATAATAAGATCAAACCAAAAATCTCTATTTATTATTGATTAAAATTTGAATCTGTTTTTCTAGATTTCCTTTTGTTTTTAGTTCGAAAGATTATTCTCAGTATTTAACCGAAAAGTTTATTAACTTAAGTTAACAATTGTTAATATGGGGTCTAACATGGTAGTAGAAAAATATTTTCTAGAAATTTTGGGGTGTCATTTTCTCCCTTCTTTCCTCCTTTCCTCCTGCCTATAGCGTTAGACCCCTATCCTTACATTAAAAAAAATTAACATTGTTTAATGTGAGGATCCCTTGGATAAAAAAGAAATTAATGAACCATTCTTTCTTTTATTTTTTCTGATAAAATCTACTTTTCTTGCTTTTATAAAATAAACATGTCTACTAACATTACGGTAAAATAATATCATATTTTTTCATTGATCTTGTTTAATGAAATGAAATATCGATAATTAGGTACATATGCAGGTAATAATGCATAATTAAGTTTTTCTTAATATGCTAAATATCTCTTCGATTAATTCATCAATTCCCTGATTATTAATACAAGAAATCTTTAAATTAGAAGAATTTGTTTTTTTGAGATCAACTTTGTTTTCGACAATTATCAAAGGAATTCCACTAAAGATTTCTTTTATCTGAGCAAGAATATTCAATTGATTTTCTGATGAATATCCACAGGTCTCTGAAGGATCAAAAATAAAAATAATAAGATCTGCAAGGTGATTTAGGGCTGCAATAGCTTGTTTTTCA
Organism: uncultured Thermoplasmatales archaeon; assembly: GCA_964347865.1. Classification (GTDB taxonomy): domain Archaea; phylum Thermoplasmatota; class E2; order DHVEG-1; family DHVEG-1; genus JAGLML01. The sequence continues at coordinate 43,539 of CAYGAC010000067.1, read as the reverse complement.
ATATAATTTCTTTTTGATAACGGTCTATCTAGTAATCCTGGGGTATCAATTATTTGATACAATTTTTTCGTATATTTTTCTTTACTTTCAATATGCCCTACGTGAATCTGTTTAGTAGTAAAGGGGTATTGAGCAATCTTTGGTTTTGCAGAAGAAAGAAATCTTAGAAGAGACGATTTACCTACATTTGGATAACCAGCAATTACTATAGTAGGAATATCTTGGATTTCAGGAAAATTTTTCATTATATTTTGTGCATTTGCGAGAAAAATTAAGTTTTTATCAATTTGTCTCAAAACTGAAGATATCCGTCCATATATCTCCTTTTGTTTTTGTTTTAAAAATTCAATATTTCCTGTTTTTTTCAATGATTTTCCCTGTTTTGAATAAATCATTGAACAAGTTTTTCTGGCCCAATCAACCGCACCAAGAGATTTTTTAAGATTATTTGTATCTATTCTGATATCAATAATTTCTTGGTAAAAAGAGGGAAGATTTTCAATAGAAGGAAATTCTTTTACATATTTCTCAAGTGCAGAAATTATAACCGATGCAAAAGCATCAATTCTTGCAATAATTGTTTTTTTTACCTTAAAGTGTGGATCTCTATCATGTATTTGTATCTTTTTTGTTCTTTTGATAGTACGGTCAATTAATTGTTCTGCATTGAGTATTATTGGTATGTTTGCAAACATAAAAGTAAAAAGCTTTATGTGATGCTTCTAAATTAATATATTGGTTACCATTAACTCCAGGTAATGGTTATTTCTTCTATTCTAGGAAAATATGGTTAAAAAAGAAGAGGGATGTAGCTATTTGAAATCAAGGTAAAGATTAGCAATTGCAATCCCGTTTTATACTTTACTTGATCATCTACAATTACACCGATTGCTATTTTTCCAAGTCCAAGGAACATCCCTGTTCGTACTGAAACTGTTTCATCCGCACCAAGACTTGATATGGTTTCTCTCATATGTTTTACATCTCCGACTATTTCACCATATATAATAATGTCAACAGGTATATCAGTTAATGTACCAGCTCCGATATTGGTAACTTTTACAGTGGCACCAAGCCCACTCTTTACTTTTATTTCAACGTCAGGCTCTCCATCAGTTAATATAAAAGCAACATCTAAAAAAACTGGAACTGTATTCATGTAAACCTTACCATTACCATCCGGAGATTCAAACCACCCGAACACATGGTCGTCAGGACTATATGTTTTTAGTACCGATACCCACCCATTGGACAGATTGCAACATGGACTGAGATCTGCCTCAAAATAATATAATTCAAATGGTTCAGGCCATTTATCACCATAATCATAAATGATGCCCGTTTCAATGATTAATGGAGAGACATTAGTATACGAACAAAACTCGGCACCAGATTTACCATTTTCATCCTCAAAGAAAATAATGTCGAAAATCATGCCCTTAGGATCACCAGGATACGAGGTCTCAAACAACCATACAGCAGCTTGACCCCACCAGTGAATCGTACAGATTGGGCTGGAAACATCTTGGAAATTCTCATAAAGCTGCCACCCTTCCTGTGTATCACTTATCCAACCTTCTGGCATAGGCTCATCATATGGAGAGGGATATTGTCTGAAAATTCCACCTCTATTGCAAATATTTTGACGATTCTCTTCTTCACTTAATATCCCTACTACAGGTATAGCAGTTGCAATCAACAGCATACAAACTAAAATACCTACTATTTTTTTCCTCCGTCCCCCATATATTAAAATTGGGTAAATTTGATATAAAATAATAGAATTTAAATGTTTCTTATGGTAAATTTTTTATAACATCTGTAACAAAATCAATTAATAATTTTAAGAAATTAAAAAATAAAGAGAATAGAAAAGTATAAAATCGTCTTTTTCAACCCTTATGTTTATTAATGGGTTAACTATCTACTCATTTATTGGTATTAGAACCGAACGGATTGGAAGGTTCTCGATAATATAAATTAAAAAATTGGTTTACTCATGGATGAAGGATATATACTTTCAAATAAGTATCGAAGAGCAATATTTGATGAATTTGCCTCAGGTGAAATAAATATTCAAAGAATTGCAAAAAAGCATCGAATAATTCAAACAGTCGTTCAAAGAGTTGTGGATGATTTTATTAAAGGTGATATATTAGAAAAACAGGGTAATTCTTATATCTTAACAAAAAAGGGTAAAAAACTTGTAGATAGTATTGGTAAATAAGGGGAAATATACCATATGAAACCTTATCTATTGCAAACTTTAAAGGAACTTGCATTGCTTGGTGCAATAAGAAATAGAATTGAAATTTCATCATATGAATTAGCCAAACAATTAGAAACAAGTCAGCAAACTGCTTCCCGATATCTTTTGGAATTGGATAATGTTCAAATGATTACACGAGAATTTGGAATTAAAAAACAGCTCATACAAATAACAAGTTTGGGAACAGAAGTATTAAAGGATGAACATTCCCAATATAATCAGATTTTTGATCTCTCAAACAGGGTTGTTTTTAGAGGAAAGGTTGTTTCAGGAATGGGCGAAGGTAAATACTATACTGAGCAGAAAGGATATGTTGATCAATTTAAGAAAAAACTCGGTTTTATCCCCTATCCAGGAACATTGAACGTTGAAATTGAATATATTGAAAGAAATAAGTTACGGCTTCTAAGAAGTTATGGTGGAATTGCTATCGAAGAATTCGAAACTCAAAATCGTACCTTTGGTAGTGTACTATGTTTTAAGGCAAAAGTCAATAACTGGAAGGGGGCAATCGTATTACCAAAACGAAGTCATTACTCTAATGTCCTTGAATTAATATCTCCGCATTATTTAAGAGAACAATTACACCTTAAAGATAGTGATGAGGTAGAGATAATTATCTATTTGGAAAAATAAAGAGAAGAACTATGAAAAACCAATTTGTTGCGGAGGTTTTAAACAATATTGCTGATTTATTAGATTTGAAAGGAGAAATTTTCTTTAAAACAAGAGCTTATCGGATGGCCGCTCAAACAATAGAAACAATGGATGAGGATATTGAAATATTATCAAAAGAAAATCGGCTTCAATCTGTTCCGGGAATTGGAGAGGCATTAGCTAAAAAGATAAGGGAATTACTAGAAACAGGCAGATTAGGGTATTATGAACAATTAAAAGAAGATTTTCCTGAAGGATTACTTGCGCTGTTAGAAATACCTGGATTGGGACCAAAAAAAGTTTCTGCATTATATAAAAACCTTAATATTTCAACAATTGAACAACTAAAAAAAGCTTGCAATGAGGGGAGATTAAGAGATTTAGATGGTTTTGGCGAGATAACTGAAAGAAATATACTCCGCGGAATTCAACTGCGAGAAAAAACAAGTGGACGAGTACTGCTTAATGTAGCATATGGTGATGGGAACGATTATTTGAATTATATGCAGAGATGTAAAAGGATTGAAAATATAAGTTTAGCAGGTAGTCTTCGCAGAATGAAAGAAACCATAGGTGATATTGATATTCTTGCATCTTCAAAGTATCCAAATGATGTTATGGAGTATTTTGTCCAGTATAAGGATGTTCAACGTGTATTGTTAAAAGGAAGTACAAAAACAAGTGTGTTATTAAATGATAATCTTCAAGTCGATCTTCGTGTTGTAGAAAATAAAAGCTATGGTGCAGCTCTACAATATTTTACTGGTTCTAAGGAACATAATGTGAAAATGCGTAGTTTAGCAATAAAAAGAGACTACAAACTTAACGAATATGGTCTTTTTCATAAAACAACTGATAAGTATATTGCAGGCGAGGTTGAAGATGAAGTATATTCTGCCTTAGGATTGTCTTATATTGAACCTGAGCTAAGAGAAAATAAAGGAGAAATCGATTTAGCTCTAAATAATAATTTACCAAATCTAGTAAAATATACAGATATGTTAGGAGATTTTCATATTCATTCATTATGGAGTGATGGATTTAACTCAATTGAAGATATTGCCAAAATAGCAAAAAAAATGGGATATTTATTAGTCTGTATTACCGATCATTCGCAATCATTGAAGATTGCAAATGGATTATCCGAAGAAAGAGTACATAAAAAACTCAATGAGATTGAAAAGATAAATAAAAAATATTCAAATTTCAAAATTCTAAGTGGAACAGAATGCGATATTAAGACTGATGGATCGTTAGATTATAGCAATAAAATACTCAGTAAATTTGATATTGTTGGCATAGGAATTCATACCAGTTTTAAGATGGAGAAGAACGAAATGACCAAGCGTATTATCGGCGGATTGGAAAATGAATATGTTCATTTTCTTGCGCATCCAACCGGTCGTTTGATAGGGAGAAGAGAACCATATGAAGTTGATATAGAAAGAATTATTGATGCTGCAAAAGACACTGGAACATTTTTAGAAATTAATGCATTTCCAGATCGTCTTGATTTAAATGATAGTAATACAAAAATTGCAAAGGATAAAGGTATTAAATTTGTTATCGGTACTGATGCACACAACATCGAACATTTATCATATATGCGCTTTGGAGTTGCAACTGCACGGAGAGGGTGGTTAGAAAAAAGTGATATAATTAACACGTATGATTTGAAAGAAATTGAAAAGATAATTAGTGGTTAATCATGAATAAAAAAGAAGCGAAGAAAAGGATAAATAAACTTCGCGATGAAATTAATCATCACAATTACCTGTATTATGTGGAAAACAATCCTATCATTTCTGATTATGAATTTGATCAATTACTTAAAGAACTTGAATCATTAGAAACTAAATTTCCTGATTTAATCACTCCCGATTCTCCAACTCAACGTATTGGTGGAGAACCTTTAGAAGGTTTTAATACAGTTGAACATAAAACAGCTATGCTATCTCTTGATAATACATACACGTATGATGAGCTTCGAGCGTATGATGAACGCGTTAAGAAAAACGTTGGAGAATCTCAATATATTGTTGAACCAAAAATAGATGGAACAGGTGTCGCACTTCTCTATGAGAATGGAATTCTAATAAGAGGAGCAACCAGAGGGGATGGAGTTAAAGGAGATGATATAACATTCAATCTCAAAACTATACCCAGTATTCCTCTAAAATTAAGAGAAAAAACCCTAAAAAATGTTGAGGTTCGGGGTGAAGTATTTTTTTCATTAAAAGGTTTTAAAAAATACAATAGAGAGCAAGCTAAGATAGGGGAGGCGATTTTCGCAAATCCGCGTAATGCAGCTGCTGGTTCATTAAGACAGCTCGATCCAAAAATTGTTGCATCCCGACCTCTCAATATTTTTGTCTATACAATATCATTTTCAGATAAAGAGTACGTAACCCAAGAAAATGCTATAAAAATGTTGAAAGAAGCAGGTTTCCGTGTCAATCCATTAATAAAAAAGGTAGAAAATATAGAAGAAGCCATCAAATACTGTGAAGAACTTGAAAAATTAAGGCAAGAACTCGATTATGAAATTGATGGGGCTGTTATTAAGGTTAATTCTTTATTAAAACAGAAAGAACTTGGAGCAACAATAAAACATCCACGATGGGCAATTGCCTATAAATTTGCTGCTAAGCAGGCGACAACAAAACTCAAAGATATTGCCATTCAAGTTGGAAGAACGGGTACTATTACTCCCGTTGCAATTTTAGAACCAGTCAACGTTGGAGGAGTTACAGTGTCACGAGCAACACTTCATAATTTTGATGAGTTAAAAAGAAAGGACGTTAAGATTGGAGATATAGTTTTAGTTGAACGCAGTGGAGATGTTATACCTCAAGTAGTTAAGAGTATAAAGAAAAAAAGAAAAGGTGGGGAAAAAGCAAGGAGAATTCCTAAAAAATGTCCGATTTGCGGATCAAATATAATTCATGAAAAAGGTGAAGTTGCTGTAAGATGTCCTAATCGTATGTGTCCAGCACGTTTGAAATGGCGAATACGATATTATGCATCAAGAGATGCAATGGATATTGATCATCTTGGAGAATCAACGATTGATAAACTAATTGAAAAAGATCTTATTGATAGTATCGCAGATTTGTATCTTCTGAAAAAAGAAGATATTATACTATTGGAGGGCTTTAAAGAGAAATCCGCTCAAAACTTACTTGATTCTATTGAAAAAAGTAAAAATCAGAGCTTATCTCGTTTAATATATGGTCTTGGTATAAGACATGTTGGAAAATATGCAGCTCAATTACTTGCATCACATTATAATTCAATCGATAATCTGGCAAAAGCAGATGTGGAAGAACTAAAAGAAATCAATGGCCTTGGTGATAAAACAGCAGAAGCAATTGGAACCTTTTTTGCCACAGAGGAAAATATTGAACTTATTAATAAAATAAAAGAAATTGGAATTAAAACATGTGAAATTGTAAAAACAAAAGATCTACCATTAAAAGGTAAGAAATTTGTTTTTACTGGAGGATTGCAATCATTAACTCGTCCAGATGCATCAGACATTGTAAAACAAAAAGGAGGTATTGTTTCATCCTCTGTTGGTAAAGATACAGATTTTGTTGTTGTTGGTGAAAATCCAGGTTCAAAATTTAATAAGGCAAAAAAATTAGGAATTACAATACTTGATGAATCTGAGTTTAAGAAATTAGTTAAAAAATAGAGGAATAATATGGTAGAATGTAATTTAGAACAGAACAAATTAGACTGCAATTGTAGTTATCCCTGTGATAAAAAAGGTATGTGTTGTAAATGCTTAAAATATCATAAAAATCGAGGTGAACTACCAGCTTGTTTTTTCCCAGATGATATTGAAAAAACATATGATAGAAGCATAGATAATTTTATTCGATCATACAATAAAGGACAAATTTAATCAAATATTCTCTCAATTTTCCCCTAGCATTTAATTATAAGTATATGGACTGGATGGGATTTGAACCCATGGCCTCCACCTTGCGAAGGTGGCGATCTTCCACTGATCTACCAGCCCTTAAAAAAAGTATAAGAAAGTCGATTATTTGATTGTTTCTTTTTTAGCTGTACTTTAACAGATTTTTATTTTTCGCCTCTTTTAATGCCTCAACAACTGCGAGTTTCTCACCCATCATGAATTTTTCAAGTGATCCTCCACCGGTACTTATATGGGATATTTTATTTCTTAGATTCATCTGTTCTACCGCTGCAACAGTATGTCCTCCACCTACAATTGAAAATGCATTTAAGTTAGCTACGAAATTGAATATTTCCTCTGTTCCTTTTCTAAATTCAGATTTTTCAAATACTCCACAAGGACCAGATAAAAAGACTGTTTTTGCATTTGTTAAAATTTCTTTAAATTTTTCTATAGTTTTTTCACCTATGTCAAATAATGGATATTTACTTGGTAATTCATTAAGTTCAATTTCCTTTCTTATTTCATTTTCTGAGACTGCAAAATCTATTGGCAAATATATATCATTAGGATAGGAGGACAATATTTTTTTTATTTCATCAATTTGCTCTGGTTTTCCTTCTTCTGATAGCACTAATTCATTTTTTTCTCCTAGATTATAACCGTCTGCTTTTAAGAATGCATTTGCAGGTAATCCTGTAAGAAGTACTTGGTCAGCAGTTTTATTTAGTAAAACACGCTCAATCGTAACAATCACATCAGAATATTTTGCTCCACCAAATAGAAATAAACAAGGTTTTTCTGGATTACTGACAATTTTTCCCAACGTTGTTAATTCCTTTTCCATCAATCTCCCCGAACAGGATGGTAATACAGCAGTAAATCCAATAAGTGAACATTGGGCTCTATGAGCTGCAGCAAATGCATCGTTTACAAAAAGGTCAGCTAAAGGATATAGATTCTGTACAAGCTCTGATTGTGCATGTTCTTCAGCAGATTTTTTATCAGTCTCTCCTGAATATTTTCTAACATTATCTAAGAATAAAATCCCTCCTGGTACGAGATTTTTTATTGCAGTTTTTGCTTTTTCCCCAAAAATATCATCAACAAAATTTACCTCTTTTCCAAGTAATTCTTGTAACGCTTTTGCATGTTTTTCCATAGATATAAAATCCCAACTTCCTTGTCTTCCTTGATGAGCAAGTATTACAATTTTTGCCTTTTTTTCTATCAATTCTTTTATTGTCGGAATAACAAGTTTAATTCGACTACTATCTAAGATATTTAAAGTATCCTTGTCAAGAGGCATATTGAAATCGACGCGTAATAGCACAGTTTTATTATTTACATCAAAATCATCCAATGTATTGTATTCCTTCATAAAGTAAACCTCCACAAAACGACGTATCATTCATGTTTATTTAAAATTAAGTAAAAATATTACACATAATTTTATAACAAAAAGTAAAGATAGAAAGAGAAATATCTCTATAAAATAAAGATAAAAAGTCAGATTAAATTATTTCTCTTTACTTTTTTTTCTTATATTTTTTCTTTGCTACTGGGGTTTGTGGTTGAGGTGTCTGCTGTGGTATCGGTGGAACACTAGTGGTTGTTGTTGCTGCTCGCTTCTTGCCCGCTTCTTGTGTTCTTGCTGCGATTAAACATCCTCTCGCAACTGCGTGTAATGGATCCCTAGCCAACTTAATTTTCGATATCTGAACTCGTAGGTTTGATTCTCTTAATTTCCTCTCGAATAACTCAAAAAATCCTTCTGGCATTGAACTTCCACCAGCGATAGCAACAGGAAAAGCTACTTTTGGTGGGGTAATCTTAGCAAGTCTTTTGTTTAAATTCTGAATTACATATGTCATTAATGCTTCGTAATAGATGGTGATTGCACCTTCTGGACTTCCCATTTTCACTTGTTTACTTAATTTTGAGAGTGTTTCTTTTGTGTGTGTCACGTGTTCCTTTGGTAACCCTGTTGATTTTGCTACTTGCGCGTCTATCCAATCTCCACCTCGAGCGATACTAAAGGAAAGTAACGGTGTACCCAAATACGCAAGTGTCACGTTTGTTAGACCTGCACCAACACTGATACCAATTCCCGTGAAGTTGTAGTCTGAAAGCTCAGAATATATCACTGCTAATCCTTCATCAATTACGTGGGTGTCATAATTCATTGATTTTGTTAATGCTTCCATAGTTTTTTTATGGTAGAGTACATCCAAATCGACATCAATTGGATCTGCTGGAGTTGAAACGCATAATACTTCATTTTTAGATTTTGGCTGTCCTAATACCCTCTCAACTATGAGTTTCATTATTGGTATTGCTTCCTTTTCTTTGGGACTAATAATCCCTTGACTCATCGGTCTTCTTGCTTCTTTTTCAAATATCGTAGCGAATTTAAAGGCATCTTCTCCTAATAATGCGATTCCTTTATCTTCTTCGATATAGAGAACCTTTGAAGTATCTAACATATTCTTTGTCAGATCGTTTGAGTCCAGGTTCATAAAAGCGTTTCTCTGCTGCATAAAAATTACATCTTCGCCTTCTTTTTCTGCACAAATAATATTCATAGTTCCAATATCAAGGCCTTTTGCCATCTCACATCACCCTCCTATGTTGAGTATAATTCTGATAGCGATATCCACCTTAAAAACATTTCGGATATTAGTAATTATTAATTATCATTTTGCTTTCCAAATGTTTTTAAAACTCTTTTTTTAAAACCTCCAAATAATCCTTTTTCAACTTTCTTTTCCGTCATTGCCTCTGCTAATTGCGATGAGGCTTTGTCAATCCCAATTGATCCCCACTTATCCGTTGCTCCAGGGTTAAATGTTTGTTGTAAGCCAATTTCTTCATCTATATTATCTTTAACTCTTGTTATAAGACCGCATGTTTTTGGGGATGATTTCCCTAATTTAATATCACCTGTAATATCCATATCATATTGTAAATCACTTGCAGCCGCTTCAATACTCTGTCTTGTTGCTTCTTCAATGTCACGTTGAATTTCATCGTCGGTATATGTTTTTTTTTCTTTCCTCTCACCAAATTCAAATTCAGGTCTTTTTTCAATTATCCAAAGAGTTACATTTCCAAATGCATTTCCTAACAGTACTAAAAATCCAATAATATAAAGACCGAGAACATAACTTATTAGTGGATAATACCAATTGTGCATATAATTTGTAACAAATAATAAGAGTGCAAGAAATGAAATAAATGCACTCATCCCAATAATATAATATCCCTTCTTTGTCTGTCTTATCATTAGATTTATACCAATCAAAACCAACGTGATTCCTGTCCCTAGGAAAATTGCAGTGTAAAGAATTCTATCTGCTGGAGATCCATAATGTATCTGATATATCATTATAAAAGCTGATCCTAATGCAACGAGTGCAATGCCAGCTACAAAAAACATAGAACCAATGTAGTAAATTGATACTCCTTTGTGTAATAAACTAGTAGAGTTATCTTTTTCCTCCATTAAAGAATCTTCGTGCATCTCAGAGCCCATAATGGAAATACTTTTTTAATATAAAACCTTTGTCTAATCATATTTATATTTTCTATACTCGAATAATAATAAAATTGATGATTTATGTGCATTAATTATTAAATTATGATTATAAATAGTATTTATTGTTTATATAATCATCAACTATCTGTATTAATCAAAATTCTGTACCATAAACCATATTTAAATCGAATGATATAGATATAGTTGGTATAAATCATATTTTACCCCAGTGAGAGAAGGAAGAAGGGTATTCTGTTTTTTTCGCCTCCCTTCTTCTCCCCCAGTGAAATTACATATTTTTACATAATATTAAAGGGATATTTTTCAGGCTTTCTTGTAGAATAAATTGTTATAGCCCAGCATGATGCTCGTGATGAGGAATTATGACATTTGTTTTTTAAGTACACTTTTATTTTGTGTTTCTTATTAATTGGATGGATATTAATAATATCATATTCACAATCTATTCTATAACAATTATCTCCTGATTTAAGATAAAAACTTGGTGTTATTTTAAAACCTTCGAAGTAGATATTGTGTTTATCCCTTCCGGATTTATCGTATATATCCCATCGGTGTTCCGCATCATTTAAGTTAATACATAAAGTAGCTGGAATTGATTGCTGAACAGTCGGAACTATTTTTATCCAACAATCATCATCTTTTCTTATCATCTTAAATTCGATCTTATTTATTTTAATATTAAATCTCTTGAATATCCCACTTATAGAAACACCAAGCTAAAACAAATGAAGATAATATTTTAATTTTTTTGTCGAAAATTTTTAAGGCAATATAAAATAGTTATATTTATAAAATTATAATAATATCTATCTTACTCTTTATTTGCTATGATTTCTTCGTTATATTGATTGTTATGTATATATGAAGAATTACATTTAAACATATAATTTATAAGATCTATTATTCTACAGGAGTATCCCCATTCATTATCATACCAAGAGAATATTTTGACAAGATTTCCACTATCACCAATAACATTTGTACTTAAACCATCGATGATTGCTGAATGAGGATTGCCTATTATATCAACTGAGACAAGTGGTTCTTCAGAATATTGCAAAATACCCATGAGATTTCCCTCAGCGGCTTTTTTAAATTCTGAATTAATTTCATCCTTAGTAACATTTTTTTTCAGAATACAAGTTAAATCAGTCAGTGATCCATCTGGTGTTGGAACTCTAACTGCAAGACCGTCGATCTTTCCCTTTAACTCAGGTATAACAAGCGATACTGCTTTTGCAGCACCGGTTGTGGTAGGGATAATCGAAACCGAAGCTGCTCGTGCTCGTCGAAAATCCTTATGTGGAAAATCTAAAATTCGCTGATCACCAGTATATGAGTGAATTGTAGTCATAAATCCTTGTTCAAATCCAAATTTATCGTTTAATATTTTTACTGGTGGTGCGAGACTATTAGTTGTACAAGATGCATTCGATATAATATTATGTTTATCAGCATTATACAAATGTTCATTTACACCCAATACAACTGTTATATCAGGTTCTTTTGCCGGAGCAGTGATAACAACCTTTTTCGCTCCTGCTTCAAGATGTTTAGACGCACCCTCGCGAGTGCGAAAAATTCCTGTAGATTCTATTGCTACATCTATACCCATTTTATTCCAAGGTAATTTTGATGGGTTTACTTGGGAGAAGAATTGGATATACCTTCCATTTACCTCAATTCCATTGTTTTTATTAATGACATCTCCTTCAAACTTTCCATATATGGAATCATATTTTAGAAGATGAGAAAGTATCTCGGTATTACCAAGATCATTTATAGCGATAATTTCAAAATTTTTTCCATATTGAGAATGCTGCAATGCCGCTCTCAAAACGTTTCTGCCTATCCGTCCAAATCCATTTATTGCAATTCTGATCATCCCATCCACAGTCTGAAAAATAAATCTGCCTATATAAGCTTTCCGTATAGATGAATTGAATCCGAATCTATAATTTCCGTAGTTATAAAATCTCCTAACTCAAATTTTCCCTGAACAATGACTGGTTTATAATTTTCCGCTCTCCCAATATATGTATCTTTTTTTACTACTTTCGTTATCAGAAGGGTATATTCCATTCCGATATCTTCTTTGTTTTTTAACTTTGAGATTACCGTACATATATCAGTTAAATACCGTGAGCGTTGTTTTGTGATATTTGTTGGTACTCGACCTTCCATAGTCTTTGCTTTTGTTAAAGGACGCGCAGAATAACGAGTAATATTTACTATATTTGGTTTTACCAGTTTTAATAAATCTACAGTTCTATTAAATTGTTCTTCTGTTTCGGTTGGAAAACCAATAATTACATCGGTAGAAAGAGTTATATCTTTGTACCTCTCTCTAAATTTTTTAATTATATATAAAAAATCTTCCACAGTATATTTTCGATTCATTTTTTCTAATATAACGTTATCTCCAGATTGAATAGGGAGATGGAGAAATTTGTAAATTTTTGGACTGTCAAACGCAGAGATTATACTTTCCAGATTTTTTTGTATATTATAGGGATTCATCATCCCTATTCGAATTCTAAAATTGTCTTTAATAATCGAGATATTTTTTAATAAGCGACCTAAATTACTGTCTATATCAAGACCATAAGATGCGGTATCTTGTGCAGTAATTAGAATTTCTTTACACCCTTGTTTTAGAGCATTAGATACATCAGTAACAATTTCATTTATAGGATAGCTTTTTAACTTTCCTCTTGCAAAATGTGTAATACAATAAGAACAAGAGAGCATGCATCCTTCAGCAATAGAGATGGGAGCAGAAATTCCATTAAAATTTTTGGGAGAAAGTGTTTTATTTTTTGGTTCAAAATCATAATTTCTCCCAGTTATTATTTCATTAATATAGTGCATATGTTGTGGTGGTAATAGGTAGGCAGTTGGTGCGATTGTTTTAATTAAATCTGATTGTACTGATGGCATACATCCCGCAATAATCATTTTCTTTTTTGTTTTATTAAATACTTTTATACGAGAAAGCATCCGTTGTTCTGTTGTTCCAATAACTGTGCAGGAGAGTAAAACAAGAGCATCTGCATTTTCGATATTATTAACAATTTTATGGTTTTCTTTTTTCAGAATACCTCTTATTATACTCTCGTCACTTTTATTTGCAGTACAACCATATGTTTCTAGATAAATATACATTATTACAACTGCTAAGAGGAGTAATTCTATTTAATTGCTTCTGCTACTCGTTCTAAAACGAATTTTTTATCTAAGTTTGATAAAAAATAACCTGCGCGCGGTCCTTTTTCCTGTCCAAGAATTATTTGATATATCGTTTTAAACGCTAATTTTATCTTTATATTTTCTTCCTCTGAAATATCATAAATTGCATTGTGTATTTCTTCAGGTTCCCATTTTATATTACATATTTTCTTATTTAAATTTTTAAGAAATGTTATTTGCTCGTTGGTAAGAATTATTTTGGGCATCTCTTTCGTGACATTAAATTTTACCATATCTGGTGCAAATTGCTCTAACCAATATCGTACATGTTCCGTTCTCTGTTTCAGATGTTTCTCGTCTTCTTTCTTCAAATCCTTTGGAATTTGACCAGTTCGAAGAAGTATCTTTTTTACTTCATCCCAATTTTCTCCTATTTGATTAAGAGTAACTAAATGCCTATATGGGAGTTGATATGGGATTGTCTTTGGAATGTTATAAGGTTGAGAAAGTTCGTACGTTTTCCTTAGATCTTTCATACCTTTCGTTTCTTTCTCAATACCAAAATATACTCGCTCTTCTTTATCATATTCATCTACCAGATTAAGGAGCCCTAGACCAGAATCAAAAACAATATGTTTATTTGGTTGATTTCTCATCAGTAAAAATCTAAGTACTTCAGGCGGAGTCATCTTTAGCATTTCTTCTCCACTCAACGCTGTGCCTTTAGAACTATGCATCGCTCCTTTTCCTTTTAACAAAATAAATTCATAAACAAGTATTGTTGGTGGAGAATAACCATAAATGTCTTCTACAATTTTAATCCCGGTATCTTTTGCACCCCCCACAGTTGCTAAATCCTTCCCACAAGGTTCGAAAGTAACACCGAGCATTTTCCATCTTGCTGGCCAATCTACTCTCCATGGAAGTTTTCCAACGCCCCCTTCTCTTATATCTACTTCCCCTTCGTATCCACAATCACACTGGTATTCTATAATTGGATATTCATATAGTATTGGTTTTGCAAGAGTCATTCTATTACATTTTTTACATCGAATATTAAAGGGGAGCCAATCTTTTGGAAGTTTTCTTTTGGATATATTTTCTAATATCTTCCTAATTTTATCTGTATTTTCTAAAGCGATCAGAATAGCTTCATTGTATTCTCCGTTTTTGTACATCTCATTAGCACGGTAAATGTTGGGATTTACTCCAATCTCTTCTAAAGAATTTAAAAAGGAAGTAAGATAATGATCTGCATAACTTTGATGTTCTCCACATGGACAAGGTATTTCTGATATTGGTTTTCCAACGTGTTTTTCGTAAGATTTTGGAAGATAAGGATACACTTTCCTGAGAGGATCAAAATCATCAGCAATGTAGATTAATTCAGCATTTCCACCTTTTTCTATTAGTGATCGATACACCGCATCAGTAGTTAAAATTTCCCGCATGTTTCCAATATGGATTGGACCTGAAGGAGTTATACCAGTAGCGAGTACATGCTTTTTTTTGTCTTTAAATAATTTATCTGCTAAAATATCTGCCCAATGCATCGCTGATATCCCCACATATAAGTATTTGGCTAAATAACTCTAGCTCTAATAAGGGCGCGAAGCGGTACATTGCTAATACTATTTTGAGTTCTTTTATTTATTATCGCAATACAGAGTATGGGCTTACCTTTGTTTTCCTTTATTGCTTTGATTGCACCCCTAAATGTTTCGCCAGTACCAACTACATCATCTACAATAACGACATTCTTACCATTTACACTTGCATAATTTGATGAAAACGCTCCCACTTTTTCATGATGCGGTCGAAAAACCGTTAGCTCAACACCTAATTTATCGGCAACAAAAGTAGCAAAAGGAATCCCATTTATAGCAATTCCAACTATTGTATCAATCTGTTCGCATTCTTCTAATATAATATCACATAGTCCATCAGAAATAAATCCAATTCTTGAAGGATAAACCCCAATAGAACGCCAACCAATTTTAACATCACCTATTGGTTTCTTTTCTTTACCTTTATTTAAAAGCCATATTGCAGTTTCTTTAGATACATTCAATTCTTCGGCTATCTCATAATCAGTCAATCCGCTCTCTTTGTATTTTAATGCTTTTTTTGTCAGAGATTCTATTTCCTTCATTTACTTTACACCCTCTCTGGATAGGTATATATCTTCATTATTTAGATGTTTGCTATAATGATTTATTATATGAGTAAATCAGGCAACAGTAAAACTAAAATAGTAGGATAGTATGTACTATTAATTAAAAGTGATAAAATATGGCTAAAGAGAAAAAGGGTGAAGGCGTTCATTCTGGAGCAGGACTCATAAGATACTTTGATGCAGAGGAAAAAACTGCACTAAAGATTCCACCATGGTTTGTTATTGCTGCATGCATTGCAACTGCTATAATAATTACTGCCGCCCATCTTTTGAATCCCCTTGCGTAAAATTAATATTTTTTAATAATGTAACGTATAATAAAAATCTAAATTTGGAACATATTTGTTTTTACATCTTATTCTTATATATATTAATGATATATCAATAGAAAAATTGATTAAATACTTATATGATATCATAGGGAAGGTGGTATGCACATTAAGAAGATAATGATTGTAGATGATTTGCCCCAAGTAACATATACAGTCAAATATGGATTGGAAAAATTGGATCCAAATTACAATGTTATTGAAGTTGAAAATGGAAAAAAATGCATTGAACTCTTAAAAAACAATCAAATTCCCGATCTTATTCTCCTGGATATCATGATGCCAGATATGAATGGTTGGGAGGTTGCAAAAGCCATAAAAAAAAATTTCGAGTGGAGAAAAATTCCAATAATTTTTCTCACAGCAACAGCAGATGAAACTAGTAAAATAACAGGTAGTATTATCGCAGAAGATTATATTGGAAAACCGTTTGAAATTCCAGATTTAAAGAAAAAAATTGATAAAGTATTAGAACGGAAGTCCTAGCGAAGACAATATTGGAAAATACTTCGCTGTTGTTTTCAATAGATGTCTTACTATGCGAATTAACTTTAGTCTTTCATTAAAACTAACACTACTTGTTGTTTCAATTTCAGCTTTTGTTATTATCCTATTGACCTATTATAACATACATCAACAGAATGAATTTTTTGAAGATGCTTATTTCGAGAAAGCTGCTTCTTTTTCTAAAGCTCTTGATGCTAGTATAACTAATCAAGAACAATTAAATGAGAATGTAAAATTACAAAACTATATCTCAAACTTTAGTGCCCTGAATCCAGATATTTTAAAATTAAGTATAAATGTACCAGGTGAAGATGGATTACTAATTTTTGTTTCCACCCTTGAAGAATCGATAGGAACTCCCTCTAGTAAATATAATAATATCTCATATGAAAAAGGTGCAATTGTTTATATCCCCCACCATAGTAAAGATAGCCATATATTAACGATGCTGGCACCAATTAATATATCTGGACAAATAGCTGGTACGTATGAAATTGTTATTTCTATGGATGCGGCATATAGAGCTTTGGATATCCAAATTAGAAACCTTGTTATGATTTCTGTAATTAGTCTTTTCATCCTAATTTTCAGTTTCTTATATATGCTTCGTAGGGCTATTGTTAAACCAATAATTACTTTTAGAGATGCAACCAAAGTTATAGGTGAAGGAAATCTTAATGAAGAAATAAACATTCAATCTAGAGATGAGTTGGGGGAGCTTGCAAATGCATTTAATAAAATGACAACAGATTTAAGAATATCAAAAGATAAAATTGAAAAATATAATAAAACGTTGAAAAAGTTACTTAGTCAAAAAGATGAGTTTATTGGCCAGCTTGGCCACGATCTAAAAAATCCCCTAACACCACTTGTGGGTTTACTACCAATAATTACAGAACAGGAGAAAGATCCAAAACTTAAGGAACATTTGAAAGTAATTACTAGTAATGTTGAATACATGAAAGATCTGATTTTCAAGACTTTACAACTAGCAAAGTTAAGATCTTCAAATGTTAAATTTGATATCCAAAGGTTAAATCTGAAGGAAGAGATTGATAATGTTCTCGAGCGTCAACAATCACTTTTGAAAGAAAAAAATATATCTTTAAATAATCTAGTCAATAAAGAAATTTATGTCAAAGCAGATAAATTAAGACTTGGCGAATTATTGAATAATCTAATCACTAACGCTGTTAAATACACAGCAAAAGACAATGGTAGTATCACACTCGATGCAAGTAAAAATAACGATTTTACTACTGTTTCAGTAAAAGATAATGGTATTGGTATGACAAAAGAACAACTCAGTCATATTTTTGATGAATTTTATAAAGCAGATAAATCGCTGGATGAGTTTGATTCTACCGGCCTAGGTCTATCTATTTGTAAAAGGATTGTTGAAAAACACGGTGGCCGTATCTGGGCAGAAAGTATGGGAAAAGATAAGGGTACAACATTTTATTTCACCTTAAAAACGGATACATAAAAGTATAATAAATAAATGGAATTATTAAAAAAAAGTATAATAATATTTTAAGATAATGTATGTATTGAAATTAAGGTATCACAGAATTATTAAATTTTATCTAGCTTTTTTATTAAAATTATTGTTTTTTGGGATATTGTTATTTTTTGATTTTAACTTGTGTGGGTCTCCTTCATAGAAAACATACTTAGTTTTATGAGGACTTTCCTCAAAATATATATATCTTGCTTTAAAAAGAACAGTGACTAATATTATTGTTGTTGATGCGATAACACCAATAATTACCATCCAGGGAATTTCAGGTGTTTCAGTTACATATGGGTCTGGTATCTCAACAAGTGTACTTCCAACAACTGCAAAAGTAGAACATCCAGGTGTTTCTGCTTCAAAAGAAATAACTGTTTCATTTTCACTTAGCTTTATTGTCGTAAGATTTTGCCATTCTCCATCATGATAACGAGTAAGGATAATGGTGTCTTTATCAATATTATTCTCTAATATCCAAGTGAGATCTACTTTAAAAGTAAAAGTAAGTGTTTCTATATCATCATCGGATACATACTCATCTTCTGATAAAAGCTTGATATCCATATACTGATAAACAGTTTTATTTCTACTCAAACGAAGTGGGATATCTTCAGGTTTTTGTTTTAGTTTAATAATTGAAACTTTTATATTTGAGAGATTTCGTTTTGCAGTAAATTGAACTTTTTCAATCCCTGTATCTAGATCAAGTTCATTCATTAAAACTTGTGCTTTTTTACACGAAACTATGTCATCATCACAAACCAGTTCAACTTTGGATGCTATTTCTTCAATGGAAACCTCACGTTCATTTAATGAAACAGTTCTGATATAATTCAATAGCCTTATTTTCAGTTCTTCTTCATTTAATGTACCATCAGTTAGTAAATTCAACATTTTTATTTTAAGTTCTTTAATAAATGTAGCTTTTTCCATAAGTGTTAGAAATCTTGCTTTAAGTTCTTCATCAATATCTGTAAGATTAAACTGATTGAGCCAATATTCCAAAGTATCACTATTTACATCGATATTTTCTGTTGTTAATTGAGTTAAAATAGATACATTGTAATTAGTTGTCTCAATGATATTTGTTAGTGTATCAATTATTGTATTATCACTTGTAGTTGCTAGAATAGAATCATCCTTAGAAATAGAGGGATCTATTGTGTTATCTTTATTAGTTGTACTATCTGGAGAAGAAGTGTCCGTAGAATCGGATGGAATATCAATTGTTTGATCATTTTGTTCCTCTACAGAAGTATCTGTAGAAGGTTCATCAGAAGTTAAATCTACTTTTCCATCGTTGATGCTTGTACTATCAGTACTCAAACCACTATCAAGAGAGATATTTCCAGTAGATTCTCCTATGAAGGATATCGATAATAGCAGGGCAATAAGAACACCCATACCATAATTTAGTACATTTTTCCTCAATATTCTCCTCTTCGCCACTTTCATATTGTGATATACTTTAAAAATAATCTTATTTAAACCTATGGCGGAAAATTGTCAAAATGGATAATAAATTTTAACTTTTATTTTTTTAATTTCTCCCTAGTTAATTTCTTGGCCAATTCCAACGCTTTATTTATGTTCTCTTTCTTAGGTCCGCCACTCTGTGTGAGCTTTGGTTTTCCACCGCCACTTCCTCCAAGAATTTTTCCAATTTCAGGTGCAATTTTTCTTAAATCAATTGATACATTCTCAGAAGCTGCAGATGTAATTTTATTACCATCATAAATATGAGCTATATAATTAGATTCTTCGGTTAATCTCCCAGCAGTAGCAGTAGATTCCGATGAGGATATTTCTGCAATAATTTTTACTTTCGTTCCAGGTATTGGTTCAGCCTTACTTTTTAACACTTCTATTTCATCTGATGATGTTTTTTTCTTTGCTTTCTGTGTTTTTTTCCACTCTTTAAAAAGTTGATTACATGCATCCTGAAGATTATTTACCGTTGTTTTCTGGATTTTTCCTGTCTCCCTTAAAAATCGATTTATTGTTTTATCTAACTGGCCTATTGATACTGAAAGTAATTTACTAGCTTCCTTTAATTGTTCAGAAATATTATTTTTTTCTTTTATTGTGTAAATGACACCAAGATCCCTGACAATTTTATTATAAAATTCATTTTCTTCTTTTTGATATTTATCAACCATCTTTCCTGCAGCAAATACAATTCGATTTACACCATCTTGTATTCTTTCTGTCTTTAAAATTCGAATCTTTTCAATTTCCTTAATATTGTTTAAATGAGTTCCACCACAAGCTTCCACATCAATTCCTGGAATATTTAAAACACGTATCTTATTTCCCGGAGGTACTCCACCCTGATACAGTCTAAATCCATATTTTCTTTCTGCATCGTTTCTTGTCATTATTTTTTTCTCAACAGGGAGCTCTTCTTTGATAAACTCGTTTGCTATTTTTTCAATCATCTTTATTTCTTTTTCAGTAATAGATTTATAATGTGAGAAATCAAAACGTGCTTCATTTAAACCAAGTTGAGAACCTGCTTGCCATATATGTTCACCAAACAACTTTCTAAGTACACCGTTTACAACATGTGTTCCAGTATGATGTTTCATCAGCGAGTAGCGGTGATTCCAATCAATTTTTCCATGGACACTATCACCGATATCTAAATCACCATCTGTAGTATGGACTATTGACTGGCCATCTTTTTCAACAAGTTTAACATATACTTGCTTTTTATCTGAAACTAGAACTCCTATATCTCCTGGTTGTCCTCCACCATCAGGATAAAATGTTGTTCTATCAAGGATAACTTTAGTTCCAGCATCAGTGTCGGTTTTCCATAATACCTTTCCATCAAATTCGTTAGCATAGTGATCCTCATAATATAAAGGGATAGTTACAGGAAGATTTGTTTTTACCTTATACGCTGATTCTTCTTTTTTTTCGTGTGAATGTAATTCTGCAATCATAGAATCAAAAGTTTTTGGAATCATAATAGTAATCCCTTCTTTTTTAGCAATATTTTTTACTGTATCTGGAGGTAAACCATGTGTATCATACAATGTAATAAGTTCATTTTTATCGATAGTTTTTTTCTCCTTGATAATTTTTTTAACTAAACTCTCACCTTTTGAAAGCGTTTCAACAAATCTCTTTGTTTCCATATTCAGAATTTCATCTATCTGATCTCTTCTTTGTTTCAATGTTGGAAATTCCTTTTGAAGTGATTCGAGCTGTAAATTTACAAGCTTTGTTAATGAAATGTTAAGATTTAATTTTTCAAGAAAACGAAGAGACCTTCGAATTATAAGTCTAGTGAGATAACCAGCTTTGACATTCGATGGTACAATACCATCTCCAAGCATAAATGCAAGGCATTTTGAATGATCAGCTAAGGCATAAACGTGTGCAATATCAATATTTTTTTCAGTATAATTGAGAATGAAGTTAATAATCTCTGGAAATACAATTTCATATATAGTTGGAGTACCTTTGGTGGTCCATACGATTCTTTCCAGACCATATCCAGTATCAACAATATTTAATGGATTTTGGGAATATTTTTTTCCTTGTATAGTTATCGTTCCATTGCTATCCTCCTTCATATTCATAAATACTAGTGTAGCAATCTCTAGACCGCCGGCAATTACCTCAAGACATGGACCAGCATTTCCTCCACCAACCCATAATTGTTCCTTATAGTTAATAATGTCACCTGGAATGCCAATACTTGTTCTAAAGAATTCATCGCAGTATGATACTGTAGCTTCTTTCCAATAAATTTCATCAACTTTTTTATTAAAAGCGTGATGCCCCATCATTTCAAATATTGTAAGGTGACGTCCACTCCTCCCTACTTCTTCAAGATCATTCAATCGAATACATGGTTGTGAGATTACTAATGGATTTGCTGGAGCGGGTACCTCACCAGAGGTGACATGAGGTTGAAAATCTGCAATGGATGCTATAGTAAGATAAATATCAGAACGCCACCGTGCGATTACTGGACACCGATTACCAGTTTCAGGATAACTTACCTTAGAATGATTTTGTTTTTCAAAAAAAGAAAGAAATCTATTTCTTACGTCTGTGAGTGAAAAAGATTTTTTTGTGATAGGATTATTGATAAAACTTAATTCTATGCAAGGTTGATCACCACAAATACTTGTACTACTATCCAATGTCCAAAAATAATCACCACACAATTTGCATTTTTTTCGGACATATCCATTATCATGGAAAAATTGTAGATCACATTCTGATTTTAGCATTGAGTCTATCATGGCACTAATTTTTCAGGAATGTAAAAAAGGTTTAAAGTTTTATCTTATTAAACCTAAGGAAATATTTTTAATATATTGCCGATATACCTATCGGCATAAATAGAATCTGATACTTCAATGTTAAGGTTATGACTGCTATGAATGTTAAAGATATTTTGGCTGAAAAGATAGCTGGAGAAATTACATTAAGCCCCAAACCAGGGAAGACAATAAGAAAATGGCGCACTGTATTTGGAATCTCTCAAACTGAACTTGCTGATTTTTTAAGATTATCTCCTAGTGTTATTAGTGATTACGAGTCAGAAAGAAGAAAATCACCAGGTATTTTAGCAGTAAAAAAAATAATTGAAGCTTTCTTAAAAATAGATGAAAAGAAAAACAATAGCAAAATTTTACGAAAATATCAATTTGTTACCAAAAATCAGTATGGAATATTGGATATTAAGGAATATCCATTTTCAATATCTGTTAAAAAATTTATTGAGGAGATTAGTGGTAAACTATTAACCTCTAAAAAAGTTGACATTAAAAAAAACATAAAGGGATTTACTCTTATAGATGGGATTGAAACAATTAAAACAATAAGCTCTTCAGGTTATCCAAACCTATATGGTTGGAATACAGAACGGGCTTTGATTTTTACTAATATTAAATATGGAAGAAGTCCAATGATTGCCATAAGGATACATCCCGTTAAACCCCTAATTGTTGTTTATCACAAACCCGGAGCTGTTGACCCTTTAGCAATACAACTTGCGGAGAGAGAGAATATGCCACTTGTAGTAACAAATATACCTTTGGATGAATTAAAGAAAAAACTTGTTTTATTGGGAAGGTAATTAAAAATGGCAGATTTAATGGGTCTATGTAATATATGTGGTAAACCAGGTGCTATGTTTACATGTCATTTGTGTGGAAAATTAGTATGTACTAATTGTTATGAAAAAGAACATGGTATATGTGTTAAATGTCGTATTGGAAAGAAATAGCGTAAAGGGACCATAAGAATTTTATATACAAAAATTTATTCTTGCATATTAGAATTTTGAAATTCATATTAATCTAAAATGGGATGTAAAAGATGAATAATAGTAGTGAAATGTATAGTTTTTTTAATATTAGATTGACTTTAAATTCATTGGATAATAATTGGCCATTTTTAGAAGGTGTATTATTTGGATAATGAACCGTTTGAAATAAAAAAATTCCTAATGGGAAAGATAAATAGAAGGTTAACCTTCCTTTTTCTATTAATAGGAATAGTTGCTCCAGCAATTGGAATTCTTTATTACCATTCCCTTGCTAGTTCTTATCTTGACCCAAGCTTGGAAACTTTTATTGAACAATCATTTATCCTTGAAACGGCAGTAATAATAATTATAACTTTAATAGCCATAAATGCAGGATTACTTGGATTTTTAGTTTCTCATACTATAACAAAACCTATTAAAAAATTACATAACGCGGCAAAAGAAATTGAAAAAGGAAATTTCAATGTTCGTGTGGATATCAAAACAGACGATGAGATTAAAAAATTAGGTGATGCAATAAATATGAGTGCCATTGCTTTAGGTAAGATGAAGGAAGAAAGAAAGCAATTAGATAAAGCAAAATCAGAATTTCTTAGTATTACATCACATGAACTTAAAACACCAATAACTCCATTAGTCGTTCAAATACAAATGATGAAAGAGCAATATTTTGGAAAACTTACGGAAAAACAGAAAAAAAGTCTTGAAATCGTTATTAGAAATACAGAACGATTAAGTAAGATGATAGAAGATTTTTTAGAGATTTCAAGAATAGAAGCTGCCAGATTAAGATTCAATTTTAAAAAAGCAAATCTTGATGAAACTATAGAAGAAACAATCGATTTGATGTCAGGTTTTGCTCATGAAAAAAATATAAAACTTATTTCAAATGTTGACAAACTACCAATTTTCGAATTTGATCCTGATCGTATCAGTCAAGTTTTAAGAAATCTTATTAATAATGCTATAAAATTTTCAAATATTAATAGTGAAATTGAAATATCCACAATTTCTAAAAAAAATCATATTTTAATTAGTGTTAAAGATCATGGAGTTGGTATTAGTCCCAAAGACCAAATAAGAATATTCGAACCATTTTATCAAACTGAAGATTCGATAAATAGAAAACATGAGGGAACGGGTTTGGGGCTAGCGATTTGTCGGGGTATAATAGAATCTCAAAAAGGTAAAATATGGGTTGATAGCTATTTAGATCAGGGTAGTATTTTCAATTTTACCATTCCATTAAAACCAATAGAGGATATTGAACCTATAAAGATACTCTTCTCATTAAAATCCGAAATAGAAAAGGAATTAAAAAAAGAATTTATACAAACATTAGGACCCATGGGTATGGTTGAATTTGATGAATTAAAAAATAAAAACGCAATAGAAAAATACAGTTTATTAGAATATATTGATGAATTAAGAGAGTTAAATATTATAAATAATTCAACTACCATCGATTTCAAAACAAATATTGGTAAAATTTTTGGTGAAAATATTACTAATGAGGAATTTGAAAAAGAGGTTTTAAAGGTGAACTGATGAGATTAAGAGGATTATTAATAATTATGTGCCTTGCAATTTCTTTGATACCTGTTGGAATTATTGGAGGTTTTCAGGGTTTTCAAATTGCAACAGCATTCCTAGGACTCATAATTGTAGTTACATTCTTTGTTTCATTGTTTGTATCATACTTTATAACCTTACCACTAGAAAATTTAACAAAGAATATTGAAGAAATAAGCAAAGGAAATCTTGATGTTAAAATAGATAAGAGTGAGATTTACGAGATAAATAGATTAACTGAAGCATTAAATAGGGTTATGGCCAGTTTAAAATTAGCAATACATAAAGTTGGTGTAAAAAAAGGAGAGATATTTGAAGAAACCATTAAGGCAAAAGAAACAGTAGAGGAAAAATTTGAGACTCTTTTAAAAAATATAGATGAATGGATTTGGGAAACTAATGATAAAGGAGTGTGTACGTACTGCTCAGATAATATTTCAAATACATTAGGATACAATTCAAATGAAATAATTGGAAAAGAAATTTATGAATTCCTTTCATCAAATAAATCAAAAAAAATTAAAGATATTTTCAAAAAAACTGTGAGAAAAAAACAGAAGGTAAATAATAGTTTTGAAACACAATTGGTTCACAAAGATGGACACAATGTATATGTGTACACCAGCTTTTACACAATTTTTGATGAACTAGGAAATTTTCTAGGGTTTAGAGGTATTGCAAAAGACCTGACGGAATCAAAAATGAATAAAGAAAAAATTGAAGACCTAAACAATAAACTGCTTGATATGAAAGATAGAATGCGCGATATTTTAAATGAAAAAACAAAATATAAATATGACACTCATTTGAAAAAGACTTTTGATAACTTGACCCAAGATAAGTTTGTTGGCATGTTAATCTTTGATGAAAATGCATATATTATAGATTGTAATGAAGATTTATGTAAATCTTTAGGTTATAAAAAAGATGAAATGCTTAAGTTAAATCTAGTTGATATTGATAATCTTGAAACTAAAGAAGATATAAAAAAGAAAATAAACAAAATTAAAAAACAGGGAAAAATTAATTTAAAAACTATACATAAAAAGAAAAACGGAACTTCAATTTTTGTGAGTGAAAATATACAGTATATTAAAGATAAAAATTTGTTTAAATGTAATATAAAAGAAGATACCTTATCTTATAATAAATAATACAAACATTGAGGAATAATGAATATTCCCCTTTTTACTATTAATTTTAATTAACCATCAACTATTTATGTTGCCTTCTTATGTCCGATTTCTGATTGTTTATGATAAAAGCTTCGAATCGTTCACAAGGAGTTTCTTATGCCATCAGAGAAGTAGTATTACCTGCAAAGGAGTTAGAAAAAAAGGGTATTGAAGTTTTACATCTTAATATTGGAGATCCAAATAAATATGACTTTGACACCCCACAACATATGAAAGATTCCCTTTACAAAGCTGCGATTGATGGTAATAATGGTTATTCTCCTTCCGAAGGATATATGGAATTGAGAAATGCTATAGCTATTCGTGAACAAAAAAGAAATAATATCGAATATGAATCTGATGATATTTGTATCACCACAGGTGTAACTGAATCTCTTCAAATTCTGCTTAATGCATCGCTCAATGCTGGTGATGAACTTTTAATACCTGGGCCAACATATCCACAATATACCTTAATTACTCGTTTTAATGATGCAGAGCCAATAACATACCAGTGTATTGAAGAAGAAGGGTGGCAACCGGACATAAATGATATTCGTAAAAAAATATCAAAACGTACCAAAGGAATTGTTGTTATTAATCCAAATAATCCAACAGGAGCTTTATATTCAAAAAAGATTCTAAAAGAAATTCTTGATATCGCAGGTGAATTTCAAATTCCAGTTATTTCTGATGAAATATATGATGATATCACATTTGATAGCAAACAATATGCAACTGCATCCCTAGCAAAAGACGTACCAATTATTACATTCAATGGTTTTTCTAAGGTTTATCTTGTACCAGGATGGCGTGTTGGATATATATTGTTTCATCATGAAGAAAAACTTGATGCAGTACAGGATGCTTTTATGCGTATTGCTCGTTCACGGTTATGCGCAAATTCCGTTTGTCAACTTGCTTGCATCCAAGCATTAAAAGGACCACAAGATCATATTGAAAAGATGAATAAAAAGTTAAAAGAAAGGCGTGATTTCTCATATAAAAGACTTAATGAAATAGAAGGCATCTCTACTGCTAAACCAGATGGTGCCTTTTACATATTCCCAAAAATTGAAGGTATAGATAAAGGATTTTGGAAAGATGACAAAGATTTTGTTTTAGATTTATTACATGAGACGCATGTTCTAGTAGTTCATGGTTCTGGTTTTTGCTCTAAATACGGTAAAGGACATTTTAGAGCAGTAATTCTTCCACCAATGGAAATATTGGAGAAAGCATTTGATAAATTAGAAGAATTTATGAAAAATAAATTTTTAAATTAATATAATACACTATACTTTTACTTCGTAAATAAAAAATATTGTTTCTATTAAAACAAATATTATTTATAGCGTTGTTTTATTTGTTTTGTTAACTTAAAAATTGCATCACATGGGGGAAATAGCACATGTCTATAGATTTGCGAAATAAACTGATTATAGATAATAAAAGGCTTAAAGAAATAAACTCTTTTTTAATAAATCCAGAAAATAAATTGGTAAATGATCTTTTAACTACGGTTGAGAAATATGGAGGAACCAGTGAGATAAATCGGAAAGCAAGAGAAGCAGGTGATTTACAAAACTTAATGGCAAAACTCAAGAATAAAAAATCTCCCTTTTTTAACGATTTAGAATGGCTGATAGAGCAGAAGGAAAAAGGAGCTTTTATTTCAGTTGATGAATACCGAAAAAAGATATTAGGAGCCAAAGCAGAAGAAATGGATTTCGATGAAGATTTTGCGGTTACATTGGAGATAAGCGCATGTCAATATTTTTCTTTCTTTATGGAACAAGCACAAAAATCTGTCCAAAATAAAAAGTTGATGCCTGGACGTTTCATTAGAGTAAGATGTATGAAGGAACAGGAGGAAGACAATGATTTATTAGCAATAGCAGCAGCCATGCAAATTATAGGGGCGAGTTGGTGTGAAACATTAGACACAAAGGGAACTGATGGATCTAATATTCATCTTGGTGGACCAGAAACAATTACAGGTTATTTTGGTGGTGTTGGTCAACCAAACGATTATCCAGTTAAATGGGTGGATGAGTTTCTCTATTATTATACCAACTACGGTGTTAAACAAGTTCTAAATATTAATCCTGGAACTATACTCCTTGGTTATCTTTTACATAAGCTTGGAATTGATATTGAATTCAAAATCTCTGTTTATATGGGTAACGATAATCCTTACGCAGTATTTTGGACACTTTTAGCAGCACGTTTATTTTCAAGAGAAGACGGATCTACATCACTGATTGGATTTAATTTTTCAAATTCTGTAAACAACGTTACAATAGAAATGAGTAGTAACATAAGAAAATCTTTAGGACTAGAAAAGTTCGTTCGTTTTGAGCATCACATTCTTGAAACATGGAAAAGTATTGTGATTCAACCTTACGATCGTAGAAAAGAACTCATTGATTTAGCAAATAAGGTGAAAAATATTAGTGCTAAGCATGAAGGAGCTGAAGTGAGTGTAGATCAAAGAAGAGATCATCCAAGTGATATTCTAGATTATTTTCTTCCAAAAGCTGAAATCGAAGAGAAAGGATTAATGCCCTTGTTATTACAGAATTATCTGGATAAGCACGATGCAATAAATAATACTGCACAAGCTTTAACCGAAAGAGGTTTGAGTTTCATTGCCGCCCCGAAATTACATCATAGGGGGAATTAAGTATCAACTTCAAAATTGCATTTATAGGTTTTGGAACAGTAGGACAAGGTTTATGTGAAATCTTATTAGAAAAAAAGAATATGCTTGCTGATAAGTATAATTTTCACTATAAAGTAGTTGCAATCTCAGATATAATGAAAGGATCTGTATATAACAAAGATGGACTTGATTTAGCTAAGATTCTCGACTTGGTTAAAAATGGTAAAAAACTAGACGAGTATCCAACAAGTGTGAAGGGTATGGATAGTCTTTGTACTATTAAAGATACTAATGCTAATACTATAGTGGAAGTGACCTATACCGATGTAAAAACAGGAGAGCCAGCACTTTCACACATAAAAACAGCATTGAATGCGGGGAAAAATGTAGTATCTACAAATAAGGGACCTGCAATAAAACAAGCAAAAGAACTCTTAGATATTGCCTTATCTAACAACATATACTATGGTTTTGAAGGTGTTGTATTAGCAGGTACTCCTGTATTGAATCTTGTTAAATACACCTTGGCAGGTAATAAAATTAATGGTTTCAAAGGAATATTGAACGGAACTACCAACTATATTCTGACTAGAATGGAAGAAGGTATGTCCTATTCTGAAGCATTGAAAAAGGCGCAAGAACTGGGCTATGCAGAGGCAGATCCAACAGGAGATATAGAAGGTTGGGATGCTGTTGGAAAGGTTGTAATTTTATCCAATATTATTTTAGAGAAAAATATTGGTTGGGAAAATGTAGAACGAAAGGGTATTTCTAATATAACTAAAGAGGATATTGATAAGGCAAAATCAGAGGGTAAACGATGGAAGCTTATTGGAAGTGCAGAGATACAGAAGGATGGATCAGTACAAGCAAAAGTATGGCCAGAAAAACTGGCCCTTAGTGATCCTTTAGCTGGAGTATGTGAAGCTGTTAATGCATTGACCTTTTATACAGATGAACTTGGCCCAGTAACAATTGTTGGACCTGGAGCTGGTCGACGTGAAACAGGTTTTTCTTTACTTATAAATCTCTTGGAGATAAATCGAGAATCTCGTAACTAGATTTAATTCAAAAATTGATATTGTCCTCTATAATATGGAAAGGGTGATCTAATGAGCGGTGGATATACAGAAAAAACACTTATAATAAATCTAAATACTCATACTATAAAAGTAGAAAAGACAAATATTGAAGATGCAAAAAATTTTATCGGTGCGAAAGGCCTTGGTGCAAAAATCCTCTTTGACCAATTACCAAAGAATGTAGATCCATTATCTCCAAAAAACGTTTTAATATTGGCAACGGGCCCACTCACAGGCACATTAGCCCAAACATCAGGTCGAGGGACTATCGTGACTAAATCCCCACAAACAGGTATTTTTTTAGATTCTCATTTTGGAGGAACCTTTGCCGCTGAAATGAAAAAAGCAGGTTGGGATTTTATAATTCTCAAAGATCGGTCTGAGAAACCTATTTATCTTTTAATTAAAGACAGAAATGTTGAATTCAAGGATGCTTCTAAAATTTGGGGAAAGGAATGTCTCAAAACTCATAACTCAATAAACCAAATTGAAGGCAAAGTCAGAACAGCAATTATTGGACCGGCTGGAGAAAAATTGGTGAAATTCTCAGCTATTACTATAGATGGACATAGACATGCGGGAAGGGGAGGATCAGGAGCTGTTATGGGTTCAAAAAACCTAAAAGCTATTGCAATTAGTGGGAATGGTAAAGTACCAATTCACGATCTAGAAAATTTTAAGATTAAAACAAAAGATGTTTTGAAAAAAATTCAAGAAAACGATTTTATTCCAATAAGAAGGAAATATGGAACTCCCTATTGGGTCAAACCCATAAACGATTGGGGCTTCATTCCAACCAAGAATTACCAAGAAGGATATTTCGAACATGGAGATGCACTTTGTGCCGATACTATGCAAACCAAAGTGGTAGACGGATCTGGAGCATGTTGGAATTGTGTTATTGCATGTTGGAATAAATCTACCATAAACTCAGGACCTCATAAGGGAGTTTCATTGGTTGGACCTGAATATGAAACTATAGCGTTAATGGGTTCCAATTTATGTATAGATAAAATTGAGGATGTAGCATATCTAAATGAAAGATGTAATGAACTTGGAATGGACACAATTTCTTTAGGTGGCGTTCTTGGTTTTGCTATTGAAGTATTTGAAAAAGGTGTTATTTCAAAATGTGATCTTGATAATCTGGAAATTGGTTGGGGAAAAACTGAAGAATTGGCAAAACTTATTGATGATATTGCCCACAAAAAAAATAATGCTGGAAAAATTTTAGCTGAAGGAGTTCAACTTGCTTCAAAGATTTTAGGAAAAGAGTCCGAAAGATATGCTGTACATGCTAAAGGACTTGAAATTCCTGGCTATGATCCTAGAGGTGCTTTTGGTATGGGTCTTGCATATGCAACGTCAGATAGAGGTGGATGTCATCAAAGAGCATGGACTGCTAAAGCTGAGGTTATGGATCCTAACCTTGAAAGATTTTCCTTTAAAGAAAAAGCAAAACTGGTAAAGGAGATTCAAGACGAACGAGCTGCATTTTTTTCACTTGTGTTTTGTGATTTTGCACCAATTTCAGAAAAAGACTGTGTTAGTATGTTAAATTTAGCAACAGGGTTTGATCATACAGTAGAAAGTTATTTATTTGCAGGGGAACGGATATGGAATCTAATACGTTTATACAATCTTCGTGAGGGATTAGATCCAGGTGAAGACAAGCTCCCAATTAGATTCTTTGAGGAATCCTTTACTAAAGGATCTACAAAAGGTGTAAGTTTATCAATTAACGAATTCAAAAAAAGTTTACAAGAATATTACTCTCTCCGTGGATGGAATCAGAATGGCATTCCCATAACAGAAAAAATAAAAGAACTTGGATTAATCAATTATGTTTAATTAGTAAATAGGAAAATAATATCGAAAATAGAGGACTAGAAAATGGTTCAATTAAGTGAAGGTTCAAATCGGATTTATGGGGAAGCAGCATTTGAGGTTCTTGCAAAGGTCCAGGAATTAGAAAGACAAGGTAAAAGCATATTGCATTTTGAGATTGGAGAACCAGATATGGAAACTCCAAAAAATGTTATACGAGCTGGAATACGAGCAATCAGGAATAATAAAACGCATTATGAACCGTCGATAGGTATTATAGAACTTAGAAAAGCTGTTCAGGATGAGGTCGAAAAAACGAGGGGATATAGACCAAGCCTAGAACAAATAGTTATTACACCAGGTTTGAAACCTGGAATATTTTTTTCAATGTTAGCTATCATTAATCCAGGTGATGAGGTTATATACCAAGATCCTGGTTATCCCACGTATGGATCAGTCACATCCTTCCTTGGAGCAAAAGGTATTATGGTCCCTCTTTTGGAAGAGAACGAATTCCGTATGGATCCCGAGGATATAATGGATAAAATAACAAAAAAAACAAAGCTAATAATTGTCAATTCCCCTCAAAATCCAACAGGTTCAGTGATGACAAAATCTGAGTTAGAAGCTATTGCTGAGTTAGCAGAAGAACGCGAAATCTTCATTGTATCAGATGAGATATATTCAAAGATGACATACGAAACAGACCACTATACCCCAACATCAAGAGATGAAGCAAAAGAACGAACGATTCTTTTAGATGGTTTCTCAAAATACTATGCAATGACAGGTTGGCGATTGGGTTATATGGTGGTACCTGTTAATATGGCTGAAAGACTGAAAGATTTCCTTGTTAGCGCAGTATCGTGTACTGCATCATTTACACAATGGGCAGGTATTGAAGCACTCACAGGTAATCAAAAATTTATATCCGATATGATGAGAAGATTTAAGGAGAAGAGAGATAAAATAGTAAAGGGACTTAACTCCATATCAGGCTTTCGATGCCTTACACCAAAGGGGGCATTTTATTCATTTCCCAATATAAAAGGAACTGGTATGAGTTCTGAGGAATGTGCCAACCATCTTCTTTACAAAGCGGGGGTAGCAGCTCTCCCAGGCACTGCATTTGGTCCATATGGTGAAGGTTTTCTTAGATTTTCCTATGCAACAACTCTTACAAACATCGATATGGCAATAAATAGAATAAAAGAGTTATTCTAATAGATTTTAATTACTTGTTTGACATTTTTTATGTAATATTTTTGTTAATTTCTTAAGTCAAAAATTTAATCAATAATAACAGGTTAAGGTATGTGGTTATGGTATGATTATTGCACAACTTAGTATTGCCCCAGTGGGAAAAGGTACTAGCTTAAGTAAATATGTCAAAGTAGCAATTGAAGTATTTAAAAAAGGAAATGTAAAATATAAAACGAATGCAATGGCAACAGTTATCGAAACAGAAGATTTGGAAACGTTATTCAATGTAGTAAAAAAAGCACATAATGCAGTGTTAAATTTTGGAGCTGAGAGAATAATAACAGAATTAAAGATAGATGATAGAAGAGATAAAAATAATACAATAGAATCTAAATTAAACTCTATAAGATAGTATTACTATAAACTCATAATTTTATTATGAAAAATAAGATGTACCAAAAAAGTTTATTTCCTAATATTTACTAATTATGTCCTAAATTTTTTATTTTTAAAAATCGAAATTTAAATGTCTTAAAATTCATTCAAAACAGTTATATGTATAATGTTCATTTCGGGAACCGGGACGGTAATTTTGTGTCATCGAAATCCTTAGTAGAAATAGTGTTTCATGGAAGAGGCGGTCAGGGTGCCGTTACTGCAGCAAATATACTTGTTGAAGCTTCATTAATAGATGGAAATAAAGGAGTCCAAGCCTTCCCATTTTTTGGTGCAGAAAGACGAGGTGCTCCAGTACGAGCATTTGCCCGTGTATCGGAGGATGAAATACATCTTCGAAGTGAAATTTACTCTCCTGATATAGTGATTGTTCTTGACGAAAGTATCATGGGACTTGTTGATGTTATAAAAGGATTGAAAAAAAATGGAAAAATTTTAATTAATACAACTAAAAAACCAAATGAATTTGATTTTTCAAAGGAATATGACGTTGCATCAATTGATGCTACCGGCATAGCAATAAAATATGACATTTTAGTTGGAGGAATTCCAGTTGTTAACACACCTATACTTGGTTCCGTTCCAAAAGTGTTAGATAGGGTAACACTAAAATCCATTCAAAAAGCGATAAAAAATAGATGGAAAGGAGATCTTGGAGATAGAAATGTACAAGCTACGAACGATGCTTATAAATTGACTGAGGTGAACTTTTGAAGAAATATAAAGTAACAACAAGTATTTCTTATCCGACGCAAGGAGCTATGGGAAAGACTGGTAGTTGGAGGGTTTTTAAACCAGTATTTGACAAAAAAAAATGTGTAAAATGTCTAAGGTGTTGGATTTTTTGTCCAGAAAGCTCTATTAAAAGAAAAAAAGATGGAACAATAAATATAGATTACGAATACTGTAAAGGCTGTGGAATATGTGCCACTGAATGTAATGTA
Organism: uncultured Thermoplasmatales archaeon; assembly: GCA_964347865.1. Classification (GTDB taxonomy): domain Archaea; phylum Thermoplasmatota; class E2; order DHVEG-1; family DHVEG-1; genus JAGLML01. The sequence continues at coordinate 9,192 of CAYGAC010000067.1, read as the reverse complement.
AAAGCGATTTCAATGGAACGGGAGGAAAAGAAAAAATGACAATTATGATTGATACTGGAAATCATATAGCTGCAAAAGCAGCTGTTATGGTAAAACCAGATGTTGTTGCAGCTTATCCAATTACACCTCAAACCACACTAGTTGAAGGAATTGCAAGTTTAAAAGCACAGGGAGAGTTTACCGGAGAATACATTTGTGTAGAAAGTGAACATTCAGCTATGAGTGCTTGTATAGGAGCTAGTGCTGCCGGTTCAAGAGTATTCACGGGAACCTCATCTCATGGTCTTTTACTCATGCATGAGATGCTCCACTGGGCAGCTCTTGCACGATTGCCTATTGTTATGTGTAATATTAATAGAGTTGTTGGCCCTGGATGGAATATTTGGGCTGATGAAAATGATTCTATCTCTCAAAGAGATACAGGGTGGATACAATTTTATTGTAGCAGTAATCAAGAAATTTTTGATACAGTAATTCAAGCCTTTAAATTAGGTGAATATACAGGAATTTCCTTACCTGTTATGATAAGCTATAACGCATTTATATTATCACATACTTCGATGCCGACTGATATTCCTGAGCAACAAATTGTAGACGATTTTCTAGGAAAATATCAACCTCAATGGAAATTAGATGTTAAGAATCCTATTACATTTGGGAATATCATCGGACCAGTTGGATATTATAACGTTAGAAAAGCTATGGTAGAAGCTCATAATAAAGCATTAAAATTGATTCCACAAATTGCAAAAGAATGGAAGAAAAAATCTGGTTATTACCATGGTGAATTAATCGAAGAATATAAATGTGATAATGCAGAATATATACTATTGTCCATGGGCGCTATTGGTGCAGAAAGCAAGGTTGCCATCGATGAAATGCAGAAAAACGGAATAAAAATTGGACTTGCTCGAGTTCGAACCTTTCGACCATCTCCCTCAAAGGAATTTATTCAATTGGGAAAAAAAGCTGATTTAATTGTAATAGACAGAAATATATCTCCAGGATTGGGTGGTGCTTTATTTTCAGAAGTAAAATCTGCACTTTATGGACAATCAGGTGTCAAGGTTCATGGTATAATTGCCGGAATTGGAGGAACAGATGTTACATATAAAGATATTACCAAAATATGTAAGAGAGCAATAAATGGAAAAGTAGGAGAATCAGAATTATATGGAGTTGTGGAGGACTAACAAATGGCACTAAAAGATTTTCCTATTGATGAATGTCTCCTTCAAGGAAGTGCAGCTTGTCCTGGTTGTCCTGCAACTATGGCGTTTCGCACCGTGTTTAAGGCATTGGGAAAGAATGTTGTTATGTGTGTACCAGCTTGTTGCACATCCGTAATAGAAAGTCTATGGCCAAAAACATCCTTTAACATCCCTGTAATGAATATAGCTTTTGAAGCGGCTGCAGCAGGCGCTTCTGGTGTTGAAGCAGCATTAAGAACACAAGGAAAAAAAGATACTACTGTACTAGCGTGGGCTGGAGATGGGGGAACTTATGATATAGGAATCCAAGCTTTATCAGGTGCTATTGAACGAGGTACAAATTTTATTTATATTTGTTATAACAATCAAATTTATTCTAATACAGGTATTCAAAGAAGTGGTGCTACTCCTTATGGTGCTTGGACGACAACGACGGTTAGTGGGAAAACTGAATTTCGAAAAGAATTTGGCGATATTATTAGAGCTCACCACCTACCCTATGCTGCACAAGCTTGTGTAAGTTATCCAGAGGATTTGTATAAGAAAGTAAAAAAAGCCAAAAGTATCAAAGGTCCGAAATTTATCGAGATTTTAGCTCCCTGTCCTCCGGGTTGGCGCTTTAGTATGGAAAGAACCGTCGAAATGGGAAGACTAGCTGTAGAAACAGGGGCATGGGCGTTATATGAATTTGAAAACGAAGTGATGACTTTTAATGGAAAAAGTAAATTAATTTTAGAAAAAAAGATTAAACGGAAACCAATTGTAGAATGGATTCGATATCAGGGTCGTTTTAGGCATCTTTTTAAACCTGAAATGGATTTAAAAAGAATAAAGGCATTGGAAGACCATATCGACCAAATGTGGGAAAGATATAGGAAGTGTTACTAATTAAAGGAGTGTGAAAAAATTATGGAGGCCTTGAATCATGTTTGCCAAGGAAATGTTGAAACAGAGCCTCCCCCTCCTCGTCGTATGTGGTCTTGGAGGAATTCTTGCTGGTAATACTCTCGGAGCAATGGTAACTGTAATAAGAGATATACCAGGTCTTATAGTGGTAATTCCTGCAGTTATTGCAATGAGAGGGAATATAAGTACCGCATTAGGTTCTCGCTTAGGATCGGCTTATCATCTTGGTATTATAGATGCAGAAAATTTACTGAATGATGAACTGAAACAAAATCTCCTAGGTTCTATAATGCTAAGTTTGATTATGTCAATAATCATTGGAATTTTAGCATATGTTAGTTCATTAGCATTAAATGTTTATCCTAATCCATTTGAATTGATAATAATTGTAGTTTTAGCGGGAGTTATTTCAGGATTAATTCTTATGTTTCTTACTATTATTATTATTATTTATTTTGTGTTTAAGCGAGGTTATGATCCAGATAATATCACAGGTCCTGCTCTTACAACATTTGGTGATGTTATTACAATGCTTTGTATATTTGGTAGTGCTGTTTTTATAGGGGGAATTATTTGATCTATAGCTGGAAAAAAATTGTGAAAAATAGCATTCCTTTACTTACAATAGCTGTTTTTATTGAAATCTTTGCTGGTCAAATCCTCCAAGGCAATCAGAATAATTTATTACTATTTCCGATTTTTCTAATTTCAATTCCAGTTATAAATGGAGTGGGAGGAAACATCGGAAGTATTTTAGGAGCAAGAATTGCATCAGGTCTCCATGTTGGATATATTGAATTAACATTAAAAGATAAAAATATGCAAAATAACTTTATAACATCACTCTTTATGGGTTTATTGACTTATACAATATTGGGCATACTTATATATTGTATTGCTTATATTGGAAATATACCAATGGAGATCGACTTATTTGTGTTTGTATCTATTGTGTTAGTCACAGGGGGATTACTTATTTTAATAATTTCTATCATTAGTGTTTTAACTGCGTTTCTTGCTTTTAGAAGAGGATTAGATCCAGATGATATGGTTGCACCTGTGGTAACGACTTTTGGTGATACTTTAGGTATTGTCTTTTTATTTGTTTTAATTGGAGTAATAGGAATATGGTAGAAAAAAAGAAAAGAAGTATATTTGGAAGGTTACAAAGAACACCTAAATGGAAGCAAGAAGAATTTTCTGAAATAGAATATGAACCTACAACGGTTAAAGAACTACTAACCGAGATGAAGGACATATCTGAATTAATCATTGACCTTGCTTATTCTGCAGTTATACTTGATAGCGATGATATTGCAGAAGAAGTAAAATATCTAGATGTTCGAATGGACAAGCTAAATTATGATATCAGAATGATGGCAATGATGGCTGCTAGAACAAAAGAGGATGCTGAGCAACTGGCTGGTATACTTCAGGTTGCAGAAGCTGCAGAAAGTATTTCTAATGCTGCTGGAGATATAGTTAATCTTTTAACATTGAAAGTAGAAACTAGACCTATTTTACCTAAAATTTTAAGTAAAGCTGATGAAAAGATATTTCGAGTTAAGGTTTCATCTAAATCAAAAGCATGTAATAAGAAGATTGGAGATTTGAGAGTAGAATCAGAAACAGGGATGAGAATAATCGCAATTCGTCGTGAGGATTGTTGGATATATAATCCTCAATCAGATACGAGTCTCAAACCTGATGACTGGTTGATTACAAGAGGAACAGATGAAGGTCATGACGAACTTAGTAAGTTTCTAAAAGGAGAGTTGAAGGTATTAGAATGAAGGAAAAAGATATTGAAGAAATAGTGTTGGAAATTAAAGATAAATCTGAACTCATGGTCGATTTAGCATATTCATCGATTTTATATGATAATAAAACAATTTCTGAAGAAGTTTATGAATTAGAGAATGTAATCGATAATCTTTATCAAAAACTTCAAAGAAAATCTTTAGAAGATGTTAAAAAAGGAGCTCATAAAATTGAAGATGCACTTGTACTTTTAAGAATTGCACATGCTGGAGAGCAAATAGCTGACGCGGCACAGGAGATAGCAGATGTAGAACTGCGGGATGTTGAATTACATCCCATTCTTAAACTTAGCATTCGAGAATCAGATGTTGTTTTTACTAGGGTAGAAGTCGAACCTGAATCAATATTGTGTGGAAAAACATTGGGAGAACTTAAACTCGCAAGTGAAACAGGTATGATGATAATAGCAATGCGACATAAGGAAAAATGGTTATATGGACCTAATAAAAATACAAAAATCGATTCACACGATATTTTATATGCAAAGGGTCCACAGGATGGTGAAAAACATCTTTTCGATCTTTCAAAAGGAAAATCAAACAAGATATAATTTTATTTATTCTTTTAAAACCTGAGCTCCATATTTATCGACGGTGCAAATATATGTTTTACCGAAAGTTGAAAGTGTTTCATTTAGTTTATTTGTATCTCCGATAGCAAAAACAGAATTTCCCAACATACACATACTTGCCATACCATGATGATTCGCAGATTCGATGGCTTTTAGGATTTTTTTATCTGCAAGTTTTGTCTTTATTGTAAATATCTGTGATAATGAAAAGAGGTTTTCTACCGACGGATTCTCAATTATTTTTTTAGTACAAAATCGTCCAATGGAAGAAATCTCATTTATTTTTAATGGATCAGATAATATTTTTTTTGAATCAATTTTTTCCCCAATAACACACAGAACGACTTCATATTTTCCAGGGATATGTTCTATCATTCCCCATGGTGGTAAACCTGCTTCTCTTCTAATTTCAATACCTCCGAAGCTACTTGCGATCACATCTCCCAAGCCAGTCCGCAGGTGTACCTCTGCAAAATGAGAAGTTTTAATTGCCTGCTCCTTTGGTATTTTCAATGTCTTTGCAAGTGCTGTTGTTACACTCAAAGCACCAGCGCCACTCATACCAAATCCTTGTCCAATAGGAAGATCTAATTTAGTTTTAATAGTTATTTTTAATGGAGTATCTTCAACTAAGCGTTTAACAGCTAATTTTGTAACAGGGGCTGCAGATACCTTATTATTGATATAAATGTCAATACTTTGTTTTAAAGAACTTTCAACATTGATATCACTAAAAGCTCCTAATGAAACATTGATTCCAGAACCACGAGATCCTGACCTGTCGGCATCGTTTCCTCTATAAATCGGTTCAAAAAAACCTGATATATGCCCAGGAGCAAAGGATATAGCTTTCATATTAATCGCATTTTATTAGATAGGAAATATCATTTATTATATTTGATAATATCCTTTTATTGTTTTTCAACATGTTATTCAAAGTTATTTTCCATATTTTTCATTTAAGAATTTAAATAAGGTGATCTACGATCATTAATCTTCGGGCATATAATGCATTTTATGAACTTTCACCGCATAAATATACCTATAATTTTTTACAGCATCAGGAAATTTTACAATTATATTGTTCATAATTTCATGTAATTTTCCTAAATTCTCTAAATGAAATTCCAATTCTAAATCAGCCACTCCTGCAGATTCATCAATTATTATTAGATTAGGATTAGTTTTTATATAATTGATAATTTGTTCTCTTTGTTCATACTTTTTTAAATCAATATCTATTTTAAACCATTGAAAACCTAATTTTGAAAAATCATAATTAACTCTAAATCCTTGAATAACTCCCAGTCTTGTTAATTTTTTCATTCTATAATTTATTACCGTAACAGTTGAATTAAGATTTTTAGCAATCTTTGTTACTGGCATACGTGCATTCCTAGCAATTAATTTTAATATCTGAAAATCTAAATCGTCAGTTTCTACCTTTTTTCCTCCACCGGTAATTTCAAACTTTGTTCTATCAGATTTATCATAGTCATCTAGTAGATATGAATATCTATAAAGATATAACATAACATAAAGGGAAAAAACTTGTTCTTGAAAATAATGTCTAAATTTCTTAAGTGTTACCTTCCAGAATGAATAGAAATCATTTAGATCTTTAATCCACATAATCACTGCTAAATCAAATCGACCTTCAAATGTACCAAGCCACCACGTGTATTTGTTATTTTTAAAATAATTAACAATCTCCTTTTCTATTTCAGGAGTTGTATATTGATAACTCAAATAGAATCTTAAACTAGTATAACCTAATTTGAATGCGTCAATAACTGCGTAAAAATTTTTTATTATACCCATCTTTTTAAGTTTATTAATTCTATATGCAACTACTGTTTTTGGTAATCCAACTTTTTTTCCAATTTTTGATAAAGGTTGTCTTGAATCTATATCCAATTGATATAATATTTTTCTATCCTTCAAATCAATTTTTGCCATAATATTGTACACAACAATCATTAATTAAAAATATTTACTACATTGTCCAACTTTTTGATAAAAGTTCTTTTATATATTAAAAAATAAATATACCCTTAGTATGGGATTTATATGATTTAAAAGATACAATAATATACCTGATCCTAGGAATGTAGAAAATATGAAAAAAATTTTCTCAATACTAATAATAGGAACATTGATTATTGCCATTTATAATACTAATGCTTTCACCAAAAAAAATGAAAATTCATTTTTTGAAAAAACTGAACCAATAGTATCAACAATATCATCTGGAAAGACCGATGTAAATTATTTAACTTTCCATTATAAATTTGGTAAACCCGAAATTATTGAAAGAGAAGAATACATCGAATTAAAGGTCGAAGGAACAAAAGGTCTTTTATGTCATTTCGGCCATCCCATTTTACCTATATATACACAAAATATAAGTTTTGCTTTTGGGACAAAAATAATAGATATTGATTATGAAATACAAGAAGTCAAAGAAATGATCTTATCAAAAAAGATTGTACCTTCCCCACCACCAATTGTTAGAGGTTTTAATAAGAATTATATTAAAGAACAAATTAACGAGAGTGTTTATAATTCAAATGATTTTTACCCTGGAAAATGGTTTAACTATTATTTAGGGGGAGGAATTTATAAAAGCGATCTTAGTATTTTTTGTATCCCGAGAGTTTATCCCGTCCAATATAATCCAAGATCAGATACTTTACAATATGTTAAAAATCTTAATGTTACAATTTCGTATGTTGAACCAACAAAACAATTACCTTCAACTAGTTTATTTGATTTGGTGATTATTACACCATCTTTGTTCATAGACCATGCGCAAAAATTAGCTGAACACAAGAAAAATTATAAAATAAATACCACAATAAAAACAACAGAAAATATATATAAAGAATATAATGGAGTAGATAAACCCGAACAGATAAAATATTTTATCAAAGATACTATTGAAAATTGGAATAGTAAATATGTAATTTTGATAGGAGGTTTGAAATCAGCTTTAGTAGCAAATCCTAGGGATGATAGGAACCAGGGAACGAAGGATTGGTATATTCCAGTTAGATATACCAACTTAAAAGAAAATGGAATGATTTATGATCCAGGATATATAAGTGATCTATACTACGCGGACATTTTTGATGGATATGGTAATTTCTCAAGTTGGGATTCAAATAGAGATGGTACCTTTGCTAAGTGGTCAGGATCTGAAATTGATAGAGATATCATAGATTTATATCCGGATATTTATGTAGGAAGATTGGCTTGTAGAAATCAGTTTGAAATTAAAATTATGGTAAATAAAATTATTAAATACGAAAGTTCAACATCAAACCCATTATGGTATAATAAAATGGTAGTAGTTGGTGGTGATGCTTTTAATGATAGTGGAACTGATTTTATTGAGGGTGAATTAATTGGTGATAAAGTTCTATCATATATGCCTAGTTTTGAACCTATAAAGCTTTACGGATCAAATCGTTATAATAAACCTGATTACACACCTCTTACAAAATACATAATACGGGAGATAGATAATGGATGTGGCCATCTATTTTTTGATGGACATGCCCATCCCGGAAATTGGAATACTGGTTGGCCAGGTGAATTTGATCGTTTAATATCAGGTGGAGGAATTAGTATTTATGATTTTCCTTTATTAAAAAATAATAAAAAGTTACCTGTTTGTGTTGTTGGAGGATGTCATAATAGTCAATTCAATGTATCATTTTTTTCCACATTGTTAAAAAAACCGTTTATGTGGACATTTGGAATACCAGTTCCTGAATGCTGGAGTTGGCACCTTACACGTAAGGTTGGTGGTGGATCTATTGCAACCATAGGTAACACCGGTCTTGGTTATGAAGCGGGATGGGAATATGGTGATAGAGATGGGGATGGTGTAAATGAACCAGATTGTGTTGAAGCGTTTGGAGGATATCTTGAAAGGTGTTTTTACACAACATTTAATGAGAGTGTAAATATCCTTGGAGAGACTTGGGGTGGTGCAATAAACAAATATCTTAATGTTTATCCAGGTATGGATTTTCAGTGGGATGCAAAAGTTATAGAAGAATGGGTATTATTAGGAGATCCCAGTTTAAAAATAGGTGGATATAAATGAATAATATATCAGGATATTTCAGAAAAAATAAGTTTATTACCATATTTCTATCAATGCAATTTTTTTTAAAAAAATAGAAATTAAACTTTTAATGAGAATAATAATTATTATATTCTATAAAAGATAATTTAAATCCTTTTTTATTTAATAAATGTTAAAAAAATAACATTATTAAAAAACATAACTTAATATTGTTCATAATAACTATAATTTTATGATATTTACTATATAGTTAAAATTTTTGATGACAACATTTATATAATATAATATCCTATGGTATATTAATAAAAAGAATAGCAAAAAGAGGGGTAATTTATGAAGAAAATAATACCAATCTTAATTGTAGGAATATTTGTCCTTAGTGGACTTGGGGCTGTTGCTTTACCTGAAAAAAACCAAAACCTCAGCCAGGAAGATACAATACTTCTTTCACAACCAATTTTTAAGGAGGTAGATGATTATATCACTGTAGATCTTAAGGAATCAACGTCACTTGAACTCATTACGGGAAAACCAATATTGCCCGTTGTAACAAAGGTATATACATTTCCCTTTGGAACAGATGTTAA
>CAYGAC010000066.1:0-5851 GCA_964347865.1 uncultured Thermoplasmatales archaeon | reverse complement strand
CAGGATACCTAAGTGGTGAATAGAAGTATGACATAGCTCGATTTTATTTTACGTTTATTTCTAGTTCCAGAGTTTTTCGAAAAAAATCTGTAAAGTGTCCTATGTCGCTCGCAAGTCATCTTGCAAAGGCCGAATACGTCGATTGTGAACATATCCGTGAAGTGATGTGGTTGAATTTGGATCTGATTCTTTAGAAGCAGCACGTCTTATAGGCTTAAGTTCATTTCTAGTTAGAATATTGTTTGTTTCCATGTAATCAGCAACCGTAGACATTTTATTCTGCAATGTATCCCTACCAGTGAGAGTTAAGCTATTGCTCTCAATATAGTCATCTAAACTCATCTCAAGAAATGCTCGTAATAGAACTGAAACAGCATTTGTGTGCTCTTTGATAATTAGTCTTCGTTTTAATTCTATGTAAATATCATTTAACCTTACAGTCTGAATATCCAAATGAACATTTGATGGTATCAATTTACTTCTGCGGGAACTGTGATAGCGATCACCTGTTGTGTGAGCATGTTGTCTATTTTCTGGACTACCGCTTTCAGGTGCATCATCTAAAGACGTTAATTCATCACTAAAATAGGTTGTATCTGGTAGTTGTTCTGTTGAGAATTGGTTAACATAATCAATTCGTTTTTCTTGTGTCATAAAATGTTCAACCTTTTTTCGGCCAGTACCAATATCGTCAACGACTTTTGACAATCCTTTAATTAGTTCACTTTTGGGATAATGTGTTTTAAGTTCCCCATCTATATTCTCAATTCCTAGTTTTCCTCTGACATAAGGCGTACCAATAACTCTTTTTAAAGTACTAGCCGCATATTTTCCAAGCTCAATTTTATTTTTGGTAGTTGGACTTAAATTACCATTTTCTACAACAAAGTCAAGTATTTGAAGATGGATAGGTTTCTTTCCCTTCCTTGACTGAAATCTGCTACGTTGTTGAGCAGTCCATTTTACTAGTCCTGCACCTCCACTTTCTCCATCATGGATTAATTCAATCCAAGGATCAGCTTGATCACGATCATGAAATACTAAGCATGGCACATCAGTTAGTGGATCGTTTGAATAATCAATTGCTAAAGTTTTAAACCTTCTGAATGAATCACTTTTTATGTGACCTTCAATAATATTTGGAGTTTCAAGGGCGCGTAATGTAGTAAGACGGCGGTTTCCATCTAAAACGATATACTGATCTTCATCATCTGGAATTACTATAAATTTTTCGGCAGGATTCAATCCATATTGAATGATGTGCCTAGCTAATGCTAATAGCTTTTCATCTTGCACCTTTGCCATAATGTGAAATGCATCAATTTGGCTATCTTGTTGATCTGGTAGTCTCGGATTTTTTGTATCCACTCGTAATTTGACTATGGGGATATCTTCTTCGAAAGGATATATTTTTTCTACCATTTTAATTATATTCTCCATTTATAATTTTATTACCACATAACGTCCAAAATCACTTGCGCAAAGGCTTCAGTGTGCTGAACTTCAATTTACCAATTTACTTGATAGGTGTTCCAAATTTCAATATGCTACAGAGCACTTTGCGTCAAGTGCATTTTGATTGTTATACCTTTTTTATACAAAGATTTACTATTTTATCTTATTCCCGATACGGGACTTGTCCTTTGACCATAATATAAAAAGTGGTTTATGATTTACACTCTTAATATCGATTAAACCAAAACTTGGATCACGACTATCATAACTAATATCTCGATTATCTCCTAGTACGAATAATTTATTTTCAGGAATCACTTTTTGAACAAAGTTATCGATATGATGCATTCTATTAAATTCACTTACAATATTTTGTTTTCCCAAAAATACGATGTATGGCTCATTAATTAAATCATTATTTATGTATAGTTCTTTATTCTTGATTTCTACAGTATCCCCTGGAAAAGCAATTGCTCGTTTTATAATATTGGGACGAGTGTGATTGAAGGTAATAATATCTCCCATTTGTATGTCCACTGATTTATAATAATTAACAGAACAAACAATCATATCTCCAATTTTGCATGTTGGAATCATAGAGCCACTTGGAACCTTAAAAACTCTTATCCCGAGAATATCTTCATTATTTAAATGTTTTGATATTGCATAGGCATCTATTACAAAAAATAATATTGGAAAAATTACTATCCATTTGCTGAGCAAAATTTTTTTATTTGTTCGTTGTGCTATCTTACCAAAGAATGCATCAAAGATATTCATAAAATAGAGGGCTTCTAAGCTCATAATCAATATAACAAATCCTATGAAGTAATATTGAAGTTTTAATGCGAAGAATAAAATTGGAAGAAGAAAAAACAGTGAGTATCCAATGAAGGCTTTATACTTTTGACCTTTGATTATCTGACCAATACCTGGTACCATGATTGATAGTATTGTTGCCAACAATTTTTTACTATTTGGTTTCATAAGTTTATTCCTTTTTTTACTTTGGTATAACGATAGTGCTGTGCTGCCCGCCGATTATTTTCCACTGAACTATTTAAAAAGCATTAAAACTTCACTAAACTACAGAGCTATCGGAAAATCACCGCACTGAGGCGGATCAGTACGAGCACTTTGTTATACGCTGACTATAAAATATTTAATGGATACCAAGGTTATTATTAAAACTTAAATCGTGTACCTATAAGGTGGTAATTACCACGAAATTCATCATTATTAAAACTATAAAATAGATTCCTATAATTTAAACCAATCGAAACTTTATTATTATAGGATGAAAATCCTAGATTAAATAATGTATGATTAAAAGGAATAAGGTTGAATCCTATTGCAAAAATTCCTTTGCTCTTTTCATTTAGATTAATTTCACTACCAATATTTATACGCTTCTTCTGAAAAGTAATACCTAATCCAAGACTACGCAAATGTTGTTTTTGTCCTTCATTTCCGTTCAATTTAGTTCCTAATATATTCATTAAACTTATACCAAATCTAAAATAAGGAATAGGTTCAATTGTAGCGGATAAATCGAAATCTAATTTTTTTAAGCTTTCATCCTGTTTTACAAAAGAATAAATTTGGCGTCTTATTTCACCGTGACGAAATTCTCTGGTTCTTTTTATACCAATTGGACATTGAACATTTTGATATAGAAATTTTGTAGCAAAACCAAGGGATAAATGCAGTGTTGGTTTAAATGCAAATGCACCAATTATTGCCAACTCATCACTATCAAAATTATCTTCAACTGAATTTGTATCTAGCGAGGCAATACGATATTCATCTTGAAATAACCAATATAATCCTATACCTAATGCATAATTTTTCTTAACTTTAAATATGGAGTTTGTTTTTACATATCTTTTGTAGTCTGAATAGAAACAAACTTGGTGTTTTGTTGAGAAAATAAGAGATGATGCATTCCAAAAAATTGCTTCATTTAAATTCCTATGAGGAGTGAAATTGAAACCAATATTCTGTGAAAATTCGCTATAAGCTCGTTTTAAAAATATTCCATCAATTACCTTTTTAGGCGAAATATCTACTAATCCGATACTTAAAGTATCTGTTACTATTGAGTCTGGAGGAGGTGCTGCTGCTGCTAATCCAAATAAAGTGAGAATAATCATAAAATTACCAAGAGCTCCTGCTTCAGTGGTATATAAATCAAGTTTTGAGGATTTAAAGATTCTATTTTTAATAGAATTTAATTTAGATTCTGCATTAAGATAGTCATTCTCAAAGCTTTCACATTTTTGATCGGTATATTTAGTTGGGCATTTTATTTGTCTATTCCAAATATCTTCTCTTGAAATAAAAAGCTTTTGTGTCTCTATGGTATCTGATCTGCCAACATAAATGAAAGTTACCGTTTGATCAATCACATTTTTATAAGGTAAATTTATTCTATAATAACCATAATCCGTGCTTATCTCGGATAAGTCAGGTCTATTTTGGGGAATGACTATTATATATTTTGCTGGTCTTTTTTGATCACTTATTCCTTTCTCTTCACAGATAACAGATCCTTCAAATGATATTTCTTGTGAAAGTAATACTCTTGCTAGAAGAAAATATAATAAAAGGACTGAATTAATTATATTTTTATTGAACATTTAATCTTTCACCTATTTTCACCTTTTAGTTAGTGTTATTTCAAAATTTTCTTCTGGATTTTTTATATGTCTAATTATGCTACTAGACTTATAATCTTCATGATAAACTCTAATGGTAATTATTTCTCCTAATCTAACACTTTTAAGGTTAGACATGAAGTTACCTATTTCATTACTTCTTGTCATAAAATCGAAACCATCAATAGTAATTCTCGCATCGTTTATAGGTTGACTATTTGTATTAAGTACAACACCTTTAATAATAACATCCTTTTTTTGAATATTTCTGTTAAAATAAAAAGATAAATCACGTGGCCATGAAAAGAAGAAACTAGTAGATAATAAAGTGGATGAAAAAATAGTAAGTATTAAAAAAGACCATGCAAGAAATAGAGAAGGCAAACGTAACAACTTTTTATTTTTTGGACTAGCAGCATGAGAAAAAAAGAGAAGTAAAAACATTAAAGCTATCATAATAATTGTGCCGAAAATAGCAACTCTAAAATCAATTTTGAAACCTGCAATAATAGCTAAAACAGAAGTAACACCCGCGATCCCAAGCGCATATTTTACAGCAGGTACTACCTTAATTGCTTCTTTCAGTATTTTATAGGGTGAAATATTCAACAAAATTCTCCCTTTTTAGTTTTAAAATTAAAATCTTTGGATTTACTTTTGTTAACTAAGAGTATAACATTTGTTTCAGCGGCGCGAACAAAACGCACGTCAATTATGCGCAAAATGAACTTTGAAAAACCCGATTACAAATACGCCTATAAATGAAGCGAGTTCGCGTCCGTTGCAAACTTTTGTTAGCCGCAACTAGTACATACTAAATACAAAATACAGACGTATTTACCTTCCATTCACTTTGGAACTTTAATCGATACGACTCTTGGAAAATAAATCTCCATATTAGCAACCAAATTGGAAAAATCATTTGTGTTGCAATCATAAGTAATTAGGAATTTTTTATTACGCCTATTGTAAAATTGGACATGTTCTCGACCAAAATAACAATGATAATTCTTATCGTACTGATCTGTGCCATAAGTCAGTTCAGGAACTGTGTAGAGGAGTCTTGCTTGCGACCATGGACCACTAAGCTCTGGAGCAGTATACATAAAGATTTTGTTGTCTAAGAAATGAGGACCGTGAATCATTACCCATTGTTTCAAATCCGCGTGATAACAAACACTGGCACCACTGCCACTTATAACATCTTTCATTACCGCATATGCATCCTCAACAACTATACCACTCTTCCACTCCATATCTTTTGACAGGTATTCTGCATGTTCTTTCGGATTATCAAGATGATCAAGCTTAAATCGCACAAGAAATGTCTTTTCCCCTGGATCTAAGGAAAAGATATATAAATGATCTTTATAAGGAATCAGGGCTTTCCAAGTATCTTTATTGTAAACCGATGACCAGGGTATAAGCTCAATTATCCATCGATCGGGATTTGAATTTTTATAATTTGGAATCTTTGCGAGAGTTGTGCCAATGAGTGAAAAATTAAAAACTTCATCATGAGCAGCACCAAGTTTTGGTCCTACTTTGTTTAATGCAACATACAGATCTTTTTTGTAAACGAATATCTCTTGAGGCCAAAATCTATATCGATCTGTATGTGACTCAAAGAAAGGTTGTGGATTTTCTGTATATTGATTTCGCCAAAAGTATTTAATATTCCACCCTTTTTGCTCATCACAAGTTGATATTGCTATTGTATTTGAGACCATCCGTGATCC
>CAYGAC010000065.1:0-17687 GCA_964347865.1 uncultured Thermoplasmatales archaeon | reverse complement strand
TCCATAAATTGTATATCCACTTTTTAGCTCGTATACATCTGAAATTTTTCCACGACAAAATTTTACCCAAGTATAATCTTCATTGTTCACTGGATTTGAATTATTTGTTATAGAATTTTTAATCTGACCAAAAGCTGAAGGATTTATAATTATTACTATAAATGTAATAACGATTAATGTTTTTAACTTCATATATTCTCTCTTTGTATGTTACTGTGTCACACGTATACACGGACTATTATAAATATTTTTTGTAGGCCTTTTGAAAATATTTCAAAAATAGGTTGTTTTTAACCAGAAGAATCTGTGATTATTAAATAGTTTTGAAAGATTTAATAACTGTTGGGAAGGGTGGATCGAAACAAGAAAAATCCTCAAGATATAACACTAAAGCCGTTATACCAATAATAGTAAATGGCATCGTTAAGAAAGTGAAAAATTTAATAATGTTCTTACCTAACGGTGAATCTTTTGGTATTTTCAATAATCGAAAAAAAATAATTTCTACTGGAATTGCTAAAACATTATTAATAATAATCATCGCAATGATAATAATCAATAAGATTCCACAAATTACTGGTGTATCCGAAAAACCTGTTATAGATAATATTTCTACATTTGATTTCTTAAGATTGTTAATATTGTTGTTTAATTCTTCATCATTCTCTACTATGTTATTTAATTCCTCAAAAACTCTATTATTTGTAAATTCTATAGATGCTATTAACTCTGATGTTTTCTCTTCTCCAAGTATTTTAATTATATTGCAACCATATTCATAGATAACATGTAAATATTCTACAGATAAAGCTGTTTTATATATAGTAAATCTATTGAGATATATTAATTTCTGTTTCAATAATTGTGTGAAAATATCTTTATACTCAATACTAGATTGAAATAGATTTTGCTTATTATTTATAGCAAATTCATTAAAATCAGGATTATTAGCCATTTCAATAATTGTCTCAAATATCAATTCTTTAGAATCAAAAATCACTTTATTTTTCTTCATACTTGTTTCTACACTATTGTATCCTACTACACTTGTGAATGATACACCAATTAAGATGATGATTGCTATGATACTACTGATGAGTATTTTATTATTCATATTCTTTCCCCATATAATCTAAAGAAGTTCTCCTATATAGGATTTTAACCTGAAGTAACTATCAATGACATCCCTCTGAAAACAGGTATTATAAACATAAAAGATAGAAGGAATCGCTTTAAAGAAAAGATAGAAAACAGTTCCAATATAATAGTGAATCATCGCAAGGAACATAACCAATAACCATAAAAATGGGTAACACTTGAAAGCGAAACATGTTTCTATCCAAATACATGTACCACCTCTGGAGATATGTTTTTCTTTTTCATCGGGTAGAATATTATCGATCTCAATGTTACCATTACGTAGTTGATAAAGCGATGTTACAAGCTTCTGAATGTTTTCATCACTGATACTATTTACATCATATAGATATTTTATAAACATAGTTATAAATCGATTAAACTCTGCAACTTCCATCTCTGATAATGTATTTAGTATCTTTCGTTCTTGTTTAGTTACCTCCATTCGATAAGGTAGTGGAATTTTCTTTTCTTCTCCTTTTCCCATATAATTTAATTTCAAATCCTCAGTTTTTTCGTCTATTGCTCTTTTTGCTCTAATGTTAAACAATGGAGAATCCGTAATTGATATAGATTTAACATTCTGAAAACCAACAACGGAAGTAAATGAAACTACAACAAGTGTTAAAACTGATATGATACTCCCTAACAATTTTTTCTTATTCAATCCGATTCACCTCTCAATTTTCACCTCACTATTATTATCATTTATTATCACATTTATTGCCATAATTTCTCAATACCTACCAATAATTTTTTTCTGTAAAATAATTATTGTTGAAATCTGATTCATCAATGATACGAAATGGATTTACATTAGCAATAACAAGATAATAAGTACTAATCAATGTAGGAACGGGAGGTACATAAAACATACCATCTGCAAATTTAATATCAATGCTTTTACCTGGCTTTAATCCTTTGTCATAATTGCCTAATCCGATATATCGAAAAAATACACAAGGAATGGGAAAAATTCCAAAAACTAATCGATAAACATTAACAGATATAAATATCATTTTTTCAACAGTAACATCACCAATATTTTTCACACGGCAATAGAAATTGTATGATGGAGGAATATGATAACTAATATCCCACATTATTATTTTTTCAATAATAAGATCTGGTTTCTCCTCGATACCACTACATGAGGGTATTGTTACAAGTATTAAAAGGCAATTTATACCAATTACTAGTATTTTCCTCCCTTCTAACATTCCAATAACCCCTCATATTCTTCGTTCATCCCCAATGATGAGCTGAACGATGGTAATGATAACGCTAATTGTTCAACGATGAAGACGACCACGAGCTATCTTCGTGATACTCAACGACTCCACCAAACCTGATTGCAATAATAGTTGTTTTAACTCATTTGTTGATTGAGAGCATTTTGATATATCAGCAATAATTGACCATCGAGCTTTCTTTCCTCTTTGAGAGCTTTTAGATTCTGTCATCACTAAATCGATTTTCAAGTCTGCGATCTTTTGTGCTATCTTTGCAAGACACCCTGGAGTATCACCAAACTCTATTTCCATCCGTACAAGATTGGTTGGTTCTCCATATATTGGACTGATTATCAAGGTATCTGTCTTTGAATCCAGACTCATCAACACCTCATCTCCTTCTTTAAGATCGAGATGTTCTCTGAACTCATTTGGGATTACCAAACGCCCTCTTGTGTCTAGTCGTATTATCGAATTCATCATTCACCTTTGTGGGAATTATGTGGGATATGAATAGATAATCAAATATTTAAAATTATCTGCCAAAGTTGTTTTTAGCCAGAAGACTCTATTTGTTACTGTTCTGTTGAAATAGGTGAAACTGTTTAAATTCCTCTTTTATTTTTTTATGGCTTAATTAAACAACCCTAATGGATTGATGAACAAAAGACGTATTTCATCACTTCCTACTTCTACATCATTGTCATATCCGACTACTTTTAAGCTATGAATTGGTGGAACAATCATCCTTTCATTCCATTTCCATTCATATGGTGCCTCTGTATCATTTTTTTTAAGCTCATCGTCAACATAAAACTCCACTTTATCAACAGAAATGTTTCCAACGTCTACCTCTACGTTTACTGCTCCAATGACAATAGCATTAAATCTACCTTGGCCAGGTAAAGGTGCAATCTGGATATTAAAAATATAGACATACCCATTTGGTTTTACTATCGAAACCTCTGAATCAAAAGATGTTGTTTCATGTTCTGTTATTGATATAGCACTGACAAAACTTAAAGAGGTCATTATCAACAGAATACAAACTAACATGCCGATTATTTTCTTTTTCATAAATTTCCCCAAAATAATAGATATTACATACTATTTAATTTTTTGGTAAGATATATAAGCTTTCAAATTTAATATAATTTTTATCAAATTTCCTTTGATCAAAAAAATGAAAATTTACTCATTCTTGTTTCTTATTGGAATGCTGTATATAGTGTAAACAAAGAATGTGGCTCACGGTGTAACCGTCAAACCATTTACAAGAACGCCAGATGAACCATCAGGATTTGTTACTCGGACATCCCAGACTCGGGACCTTGGTGGTCCACCGCTCTTGGCAGTGATTTTAGCTGTGATAGTAGTAGAATCGATGACAACAACTTCTGATGCTGTTGGAGTAGGACCAGCCCCATTCTCAAATGTTACATCCGCTCCTGTTATAAACCCTGAGCCTGTGATACTCACACTTATGGTAGAACCCGCTTGCATGGTGTTCGGGTTAATAGCTGTTACCATAACTTCTGAACCAGGTTCCTTTACTTCTATAGTAGCAGTCATTGCGTTATTAGAAGGATCTTCATCTCCTGTTAGTATTGCTTCAGCTTTTATCGTATGAACAACTATTGTTGCCCCTGTGGTATCCCATTTGAAGGTTTCAATAGTTGAGCCTCCGGCAGCTAAAGTTATGCTTCGTGTTTCATTAAACTCTGCATAGGTTTCATCCGTGACTGTTAAATCAAAGGTCTCGCCACTGGTCCCAAGATTTTTTACAGTTACCTTGATTGTTGCTGTTTCACCCTGAAACACAGATCTTGGAACACCAAGTGCAGTGACTGCGACATCATGATCTAATGGGACTGACGTTGCTGCCTCTGCATCCACCAGACCATAACCATAATGTGTATCTTTCCCTGGATCACCGAGATCCTCTGCGGTATCATTCATCTTACTTCGTACTTCATTGTTGTCCCATACACCGTCGTTATCTGAATCATATGCCGGATCAATAGCTCCAGCGAGAACCAATGCAGCAACCCCTGAAACATGTGGACAAGACATAGACGTACCAGATTTGTAACCATATGTGTCATCCCATAAAGTTGAATAAACAGTAACACCAGGTGCTGCTAGCTCTACATCAGGTCCTGTACTCGACCATCGGGCTCTTTTATCACTACTATCGGTTGCAGATACTGCAATCACGGAAGCATACCGTGCAGGGTATTCAACCTTGTCACCTCTCCCTGGAGGGTTACCACTATTTCCAGCAGCAGCAACAACCACGCATCCCTTTGTATAATAAGCATAATCACATGCATCCTGCCAGGATTGCACATGCTGATCATAACCAATGCTCAAAGAGATGACATCAGCACTATTATTTGCAGCCCAATTGATCCCTTCAGCAATCCAACTGAGATATGCACCGCCATTATAATCAAGTACCTTTGCAGCAATAAGTTGTGCATCGGGGGCAGCACCTACTACACCAATGGTGTTGTTTACAGCTGCTGAAATACCAGCACAATGAGTCCCATGACCATTGTCATCCATAGGATCATTCGTATAATCAACAAAACTCTCTCCCTTCCAATAATTTGCAGCTAAATCAGGATGATCATAATCAATACCCGTATCAACAATAGCAATTGCAATACCTGATCCTGTATTAAATGACCATACCTTATCTGCATCAATCCGATCAATACCCCACGGTATTGTTTGAGCCTGAACCAATTGTACATATTTATCTTCCTCAACGTATCTCACCTGTGGATTGTGCTGTAGACCTTGAATAGCGTTTATTGGTATCATCGCTACAACAGCGTTGATCTGAACTAATGTGTTCTGTATCTCACCCTGAAATTCCTTTATAATACCGGTATTTGTTTTTCCGTGGAATCCAATAATGACCTGAACTTTTTCTAAAGGTGTTGCACTGACGAATAATGCGGAAGAGGACAACACCAAAGATAATACCAGCATAAAAACCAACATCGTTTTTTTATTAAGCATGTTTTTTTCCTCCAATTAACTTATTATCTAATATATTTCACCGTTTATAAATTTTCTTTCAAAATCTGCTGAAATTATTTATTTTTGTACATAACAATTATTGTCATGGTTTATTGTGCAAAGCCACCTTCTTCGGCTTTGTCCTAAAAGTACATTTTGACTTAAAAGTCCAATTTATTAGGAGAGGTTGTTTTTAGCCAGAAAAATCCAGACCAGAGAATAGTTTTTATATAACATTATTGTAATTGGTATTATAGAAATGAAACTATGAAAAAGTTTCAAGTTATAAATAGAAGTGGATTAATTGGAATAATAATTCTATTTATCGGAGCAGATGTTGAATCACCAGTTCAGTAATAAAATGATAATATTTCAAAAAACTATAAATTGCCTTTAATATCTTTTAGCCCTCCTATCATCGGAGAAAAAGAATATGAACCTCGATATGGAAAAAGAAAAAGTGTTTATTGATACCGAAGCAGAGATTTGTACTAATAGAAATCTGGATTCTCAAAAAATCTGTACATATTTGTTGAAAAATAGTTATAAAGTCGTGGATAAACCTCAAGATGCAGATATAATAATTCTTATTACATGTGCATCAGTTAATCAAACCATCGAGGCTTCACTAACAAAGGTTAAAGAACTACAAAAATATAATGCAGAATTAATAGTCGTAGGATGTCTTCCTGTTATTGCAGAAGAAAGATTATCGGAGATTTTTAAAGGAAAAACCATCTGCACTGATAATTTAAATAAGATCGATTGTTATTTTCCAAGGAATAGTATTAAATTCAATCATCTCAAAGATACCAATACTCTATATCAAAAAAAAATCAAACTATTTGAAAACGATAATGTAGTTGTTGAAACAAGACGATTATTGAAAAAAGCAAAAATAGGAAGATGGATAGATAGGAAAACCGTTCAAATCAGAAAAAATATATTAAAAAACCTACTCGGAAAACATTCAGTACCGTACAAAGTATTAACAGAAAAACAATACCACATAAAAATTGCTCGTGGTTGTCGAGGTAACTGCTCTTATTGTGTCATTAGAAACGCTATTGGTCCTTTCAAGAGCAAGCCCCTGAAACAATGTATAGAAGAGTTCGAACGAGGACTGAATGACGGATATAAACATTTTGTTATAACAGCGGATGATGTAGGTCCATATGGCACAGATAATGGTAGTAGTTTACCAGAGTTATTAGAAAGGATAACAAGTATCCCAGGTGAATATGAAATAACAATTGAATCATTAAATCCATTTTGGATTGGCAAATATTATAACGCATTAGAAGAAATCTTCAAAAGAAATAAAATTACAGCAATTTATATTCCATTTCAATCTGGCAACAAACGTATATTGAAATTAATGAATCGTTATTCTGATATAGAAAAAATTAGAACATCGTTTCCATATATTACTTTAAGTGCAGATTTTATCGTTGGATTTCCAACAGAAAAAGAAGAAGAATTTCAACAAACGTTATCACTTATTAAAGATTTGAACCTCAACTTTGGTCTTGCCCATCGATTTTCTTGTCATGATGATACTGAAGCTAAAAAAATAAAACCAGAGATACCTCAAGAAGCAGTAGAAAGACGGATGAAATATATGAAAAAATATCTAAGATCCTCTGGATATATCGTATTTTATAAAACTCTATTAACTTCATTCAAATGGTCAGATTGTTTAGGATTTGTGAAAAAAAATAAATTCGATATTTGATTCAAGATAAAACTCAAAAGAAAAAACAAAAAACAATATCTGACTTTAGACTCATTTTTATCTTATAAAATAGGAATTTAGGTTCAAAGCCGAAAAATTTAGCCAAATAATTTAAATTGTTAATTACTTACTCTCGTATTATTGTGGTTCGATTTTATCATTTTCCGAAGTACATACAGAAATTATTACGTATAGGTCCGATAGTCTATCAACACTTATATGCATTTTTTATTCCTATATTTAAAAGGAAGAACAGTCCTTTAGTGTTCTGCATCGGCGATGTAAGAACGGGAACAACCTCTTTATCTAAAGCATTGAATATGTTAGGTTATCGCTCAGTTCATTTTCCAAGATGGGGTTTACCCCCAAAGGAAGGTTGGTTAGAGTATATTAAAAAAAGTAATTTTGATGCATTTGCTGATTGGCCTATTATGAAGGGAGATTTTTATCAGGAGATTGACAAAGATTTTCCGAACAGTATGTTTATACTGACTATTAGAGATCCACAGTCATATGTGAAAAGTTTTTCAAGATTCTTTAAGGGTACAATATGGGAGATACAAGGTCCTCAACAATTGAATCAAAGAATACAACAATTTGAAAAACGAAATCAAAAAGTAATATATTATTTTAAAGATAGACCATCTCAATTATTGGTAATGAATATAATTGATGGAGATGGCTGGGAAAAGTTATGCAACTTTCTGAATAAACCAATTCCCAACAAACAGTTTCCACATAAAAATAAAGGAAGATAAAATCCTGTTGGCTTTGCCCTAAAAGTCTGACTTAAAAGTGACTTTTGAGGCAAAGCCACTAATTACCAAAAAAGATAGTATTTATATATCACAACACTGATAGATATACGTTCTAAAGGGAGGTTATATTCTGAAGAAGGATATAGCAGTCGGTATCATTGCATTGTTCATCGTATCTGCAGTCAGTCCTATGGTTATAGGATATGAAGCAGATGCTGTTAATGATGAATTAGAAGGGTTTTTGGATAAACTTGCTTTCTATCGTTATGATAGGAGTGGTAACATGACGCTGATAACACTTCATGGTGACGGAAAAGTAATTGAGGTTAATAGTGCTGGTGAAATTATATGGATAAAACCTGGATTAGATTTACCAACGGATGCTGAGAGGCTCTCTAATGGTAATACTCTGATAGCTCAGTATGGAAATGGACGTGTAATCGAAGTGGACGACATTGGTGATGTTGTGTGGGAAGTGACTGGCCTGCATAAACCTATGGATGCTGAAAGGCGTCCCAATAACAACACACTAATAGCAGAAGGAGAAATTTACCCATATGGAAAAGTGCTTGAGGTTGATAATAGCGGTAATATTGTCTGGGAAATAACCGGATTGGATGGGCCTGTCGATGTGGAGATATTGGATACCGGCATGCTCATAACAGAATACTTAGGTGGTCGGGTATTTGAGGGTGGTTGGGAAATAACCGGATTGGATGGGCCTGCTGATGCAGAGAGACTGGATAATGGCAATACACTAATTGTAGAATACACAGGTGGTCGGATAATCGAAGTTAATAGTAGCTGTAATATTGTCTGGGAAAAAACTGGTTTGGGATCGATTGATGCGGAGAGATTGAATAATGAACCACCAAATACTCCAATCATTAAAGGTCCAACAAGTGGTAAAGTCGGAGTAGAATATGAATATACCTTCTCTGTAAAAGATAATGGATGCTATGATGTATCTATCTTTGTTGTTTGACGTGATGGTACAACCAATTTAACTGCAGTTATTGAACCCGGGAGAGAAATAAAATTAAATCATACATGGCATGAAAAGGGAATTTACACAATCAAAGCGCAAGCTAGAGACATCTATGGTGCTGAGAGTGGATGGGGAAGTTTGGAAGTCACGATGCCGAAGAGCCAGAATATGTATCTGGGCTGGTTGGAGAGGTTTCCGATACTACAAAGATTGTTAAATATACTTGAAAATATCAAAAAATAACTAAATTGCTATCCTCTTGTTTTTCTTACTTTTTAAAATTAATTCAAAATACTTTTATACTTGACGCTAAAGTAGGATTTCTGACTCTAAAGTCCGTTTTGACTCTAAAGTCGAGTTTCTGACTCTAAAGTCTATAATTATAAGGAGAGTGTGTTTTAACCAGAAGAAAATTTAGGCAGCTATTTGATATTATAATACAACTATTATGCATAATATTATGCACAAACTTTAATATAAGACACGTACGATATATTTAATAGTAAATGGGAGGAATATATTTTATGAAGAAATTCCTAGCAATAGGTATAATGTTGTTGTTCATAGGGATGACATTATCATCATCTGCTAATCTTGAATTGAAAAAGCAATCACCTATTACAACACTTAATGGAAGCATATTTTATGTTGGTGGTAGTGGACCAGGGAATTATACAAGGATTCAGGATGCTGTTGATAATACATCTGATGGGGATACGGTGTTTGTATACGATGATTTATCGCCGTATTACGAAAGTGTTCAAATAAACAAGAGTATCGATTTAATCGGAGAAGACAGAAACACTACGGTCATCGATGCTAATGGAGGAAGGAATGTTATCTTTATTGAATCTGATAATGTGAGTATACATGAGTTTACCCTTCAAAACGGTAGCTATGGTATAGAAATTGCTGTTTTTTTCGGTTTCTGCATTGTTTCAGATAATAATATCATTGATAACAATTTTGGTATAACCTCATTTAAATCAAGGAACAACATTATAGAAGATAATACTTTTTTTGATAATAAGGATAATACAATATCAATGTATGGTAAAAATATGACGATTTCGGGTAACACTATCGACCATTCTACGGTTATAAATACAGGACTCAATGTCGTTCTCTATCTTGGTCCAGGAAGTAACATTTCAGGGAACACGATTAAAAACGGTGATAGAGGAATCAGTATGGGTAAGTCAGATAACGTTATTGTTTCAAACAATGAGATAAGTTCAAATGAGAGATACGGTATACTTATTGGTGGCTCAAACAATACGATTATCGGGAATAACATAAGTTATAATGGAATATATGGAATATTCATGTACGATGATCGTACCAACGACAACGTCATCTATCACAACAACTTAATATACAACTCGCAGAACGCAAGAGATAATGGAAACAATTCTTGGGATGACGGAGAGTATGGAAATTACTGGTCTGATTATAAAGAATGGTATCCTGAAGCTAAAAAGAAAATTCTAGATGGTATTTGGGACACTCCATATGAAATGCCAGGTGAGGGGAATAATAAGGATATGTGTCCTTTAATTAAAGAGTGGCCTGATCCTGTGTCAAAACCATCACAGAATAATGAATATATATGGTTCTATAGGTGCTTGGATAGGTATCCAATTTTACATAAGATGCTGGGTGTTCTTGGTATATTTTATAGTTTTTATGAAAATATAAGAGGGGAAATATAGAAATGAAAAAGAAAAATCAAATTTGGAAAGGAATTTCCTTTAGTATTGTTATTCTCTTCGTTGGAGCAAGTGTTGTTCCATCAATCGTAGGTGTGGAAGGAGCTAATTATCACTCATTTGATGATGACACAAAGGTTACATCTGATGAAATATATTCTGTAAATAATGAAACGGAATATTGGGCTATAATATTTGCAGTAGGTATCTATCATAGAAACCCTGAACAAAATCGTCCATCTATGCTTGAATGTGCTGATAACCTTTACGAAGCTCTTGTTGATTCACCTAACTGGCAGGAGGATCATATCCATAAAGTTATTGCGTATGAAGCCACGGGTAGACGGTTGATTAGAGAACTGTTGTGGCTTATAAGAAATGAAGATAGTGACGATATGTCTCTTATATATTTAACATCTCATGGTAGTCCATTGATAGGACAAGGAGGCGCCCCTATGGATCTCCCACCGAAAGATGAAGATGACGGAGTGGATGAAATCCTTGCTATGCATCATGGTTTTGATAAATGGTACGCATTTATTTGGGATGATTTGTTGAACTTTTTCCTTAGTTTATTACAATCAAAGGGGGTCTGTCTAATTGTTGATAGTTGTTACGCTGGTGGTTTTAATGATGAACCAATGTTTGCCGGAACTACAGTTGCGGGTTATACTGCTGAATCCTTTACTAAAGGTTTTGCTGAAGAACTTGCGACACAAGGTCGAGTGGTCCTGATGTCTTGCAGGGAAGATGAGGTCTCTTATTTTTCGGGATTTTCAGATTTTTTAATAGATGGATTTTGGGGGCAAGCTGATATTTTTGGTAATATGGATGGAATAAATTCTGCGGAAGAAGCATTTGAATATGCAAAGTTTCTGATATGGGAAGAGCAACATCCAACAATACTTGATCTTTATCCTGGAGAATATCCTGTAACTTATTCCTAATTAGGAAAAAGAAATAATATTAAAAAATCCTGTTGAAAATTATTTATTTTTGTACGTAACAATCATTATCATGGTTTATTGTGCAAAAAGGGTATTTATTGTGCAAAACAAGCATTAGCATGGTTTATTGTGCAAAGCCCACTTCTTCGGTTTTGCACATTAAATAGCTGTTTAACCATGCTACTTTGTATTTTGCACAATAATTATTTCCTCCAAAAATGTTAATATTTAAACATAGATTATTTGGAATAAATGATGGATTATGGAAATTACTGCTTGTCCAAGTTGTGGAAGTAAAAATATTTTTAGCTATCTCACTGTAATCGGTATGAAGTACCTTTGTAAAGATTGTGGATCTCAGAGTGCTCCTTTTATTTTCGATTCTGAGGAGGATTATCGGGTGTTTCTTGATGAGTTGAAAAAACAAGAATAAACTGTGTGAAGGATTAGTATATATTTTGTTATCTCCAAAAATGTTAATATTTAAAAGATTATTCTGAAAAATATATGGTCGTTGTAGAACCTGATGAGGAAACAGATATAATTGCGAACACCATTGTAATACTCGCAATTTCAGTTTTTGTTTTAGCAGTAACATTGACGTTAACAATAGGGAATAATTTTTGGACACCGATAATCGCAATTTCCAGTAGTTTCGTATTATCCTTTGGATATTACATAAGATCAACTTTGAAAATCGCCAAAAAAAAGAAAGATGCAATTGATAAAAGTAAAACTGATGTTGAGGGAGGTTAATAAAAACACTTATTTTTTTACTTAAACATCTAAAAATGTTTTTATATAAAATATCAAATTCAGAGTCGGATGCACAAGACTTTGAAACAACTTCTGATTGTAGTAATAATTCCGACAATCGTATGGGGAACAGCTCTATTTTTTCTTTGTTTATATTGGGATTTTGTAATTCAAACGGTAAGTAATTTATCGAATACAGAGATAATTTTTCCGTTTTGGGTTGCTCTGTTGGTTTTGTTAATAATTTATATTGCTGCAATGCTGGTTCTTTATTTATTAGTTCTAAATGAAGAAATAAAGGAAATGTATGGGATAAAAATCTAATATCATTCATCCTATCTTGCCACCTTCGTTTTTTTACAATTATTAAAATCGATTTTTATGTCGATTTCATAGTATTCTTGAATCAAAACACAGATGTTGTGAGCAAGTGCTTTACACAAGATTTCATTGACTTGACCGACCTCTGATTGAGAGTATAGATGAAAACCGAACTTACGTTTCATCATAGCAAAGACAGTCTCAGCATTACTCCTTTTGTGGTAGTGATCCATGAAATATTCCCTGTGGTTATCATAGAATCGTTTCATCATACCCCATGTCATCGTATCTTTGAATTTACCAGTTGAACCTTCTTTAAATGGAATATAAGGAACTGCACCTAGTTCAGTTACCGCTTGTAGATTTGCTCTGCTACTATAGGCTTTATCTGCTGAAATTTCCCTTATCTTGAAGGTTTTGGACGTGATTTGGATTAATTCTTTGAATTGTGGAGCATCAGCCCAATAGCCAGGAGTAATGTTTATTGCAGATATGATATTCGTTTTCACACCAGAACCCTTCTTCGGCTTTGCCCTTAAAGTCTAATTTGACCTTAAAGTCAGATATTCTTATTAAAATCTATCTAATCTTCGCACACTTATTAATTTACATAAAATGTCATAGGAAAATCTTATGTAAAGATCCTTCAAAAATGGATAAAATAATTTAGGTACGATGATAATATTTCAAAGTATCCACTGCTATTGATACAATTGAGGTAACTATGATGGCAATTGCAATACCAAAATAAAATTGCTCTTCTTGAATTTTCAATTCTATATCTGGATTATAACCTTTTATCCATATGCCATTTTGTAGGGCACCTTCTGTTAAATTATGGTTTAACTTCACATGATAAGGATTTTCCCTCACTATATTTGGAAATAAATAAGTTAAGTAGAATTGAGATAAACCCAAAATATATATTTTAATATTGTTAAGAATATCACCTTCTTCATATATTTTTAAATTAAACAAAACATCTTCTGTTTTATCTTCGAATAAATTACATGAAAAAGTTTCTATAAATTTTGGATTTTCCTTCTCTTTGAAATTCAACATATAAGACAGCATTTTATGTTCTTTATACCTTCGTGAATCATAATCGAATATACCTGTTGAAAGCGACTCTTTTTTTTCCACTTTTCCATTATGACCAATCATAAATATACCATTTCCATCGATTGAATTTTCAAAAGTTAAGAAAAATGTAATTTCATCATCAGCGTAAGGAATATACTTAATAGAAATATAGGATTCTTCTGTAATTTTAAAATCTCCTGATATTTCCTTTAGAGAAAAATATGAAGTGATTGTTTCATTAGGAGAAACTACTGAGTGGAAATAATATATAACTCCAAAAAGACTGGCTAATAGGATTAATATTACCATAAAATGAAAGAGATTCCTATTTATAAAGGGATGATTACTTAGAAAATGTTTAATGTTATCTAGGACTGTATTTTTGCGTTTCATTTATAACTTTACTTTAAGGATTTTGAAGAAGCAAAAAAACTCTTTCAATAGTTCAATTATCGCAACAGTTAATTGAAATTTTAATGCCTCCGACAAAGGAATACCATCAAGATTCAGAACATCCAGAACAATGTGAGATTCGACTTTGGGATACAAAAAGTACTAAGTATAAAAAAGATACTTTAGTTTTAAATCAAAAATTAATGATATATTATATAAAAGTATTTCTATGAGAAGGATTCTTCTTGTTAAAACACTACAGATTTAACACTACACGTTTTAACAGAACCCGAAGAAGGGTATATGAGCGAAAAATATTTATAAGATAGTTTATCTAATATGTTTGGAAATTATATGGGAGGTAAAGTAATTGATTAAGAAATTTGTTGGAATAGTTATTTGCATGCTGTTATTACTACTGACGATACCTATCGGAAGTTCTTCAGGTGATAACGAGCCAGTACCTGAGCTAACTCTTAAAGTATATAGTGGTTTTGGAATAACATTAATCATTAAAAATGTTGGTGATGCTGATGCTACAAATGTATCCGCTTTTATCGGTGTTTTTGGAGGCAAATCGTTTAGTAGAAATACTATCATTAAGCATCCTAAGGACATATCCCCTGGTAAATCTGTTATAGTAAGATTTAAATATGTTGGTTTTGGAATTGGTTTATTTCAAGATACTCCCGTAGTTCAAGTTCATGTTGGATGTGACGAAGGAAAATATAATAATACTGATATGAATGCTTGGATATTATTCAATCTTATAATTTTAAGATAAATATTACTTAAATCTAATCACTCTGCACAAATAATCATCATTCTGAATAATTGCTGAAAATTTCATTTTTGTAATTTTAATACTGCGTAATATTCTGGTAATATCTTATCATAATTATTGAGGTAATTATCCTCTGTAAATCTTTTTTCTAATTCTTGAATATCTGCCAATTCTAAAAGTTTATATCTATTAATGTTCTGTATTAAATCAAAATCAAAAAAATTATAATTCATTTCATTGAATCCAAAACGTTCTGCAAAAAATCTACTTAAACGTTTAAACACAGGATGATTAGAGTTAGTGGATTTCCAGAAATCAAAAGCAAGAATGGAGTCAGGTAACTGAATTTCTGAAATCATTTTGAAAAGGTTGTTCAGACTTTCTTTAGTCAGAAAATATGTTATTCCTTCAAGTAAAATGAAAGATGAATTATTTTTAAGAAGAGAAATCAAGGATTTCTTTAATCTTTCAATATCTACTTTTATGTTAATATCTACTGGTAAAAAAGTAATATTACATCGAGGTAAGGTACCTTTTTCTATCCATGTTTTTATTTTTTTCTGTTTAAAATCGATTACATTTCTTAAATCAATTTCTACACATTTGCAAGAATTTTTCATGAGGAAAGGATAAGATGTAAAACCAGATGCAATATTTACAAAAATAGGATTATGTGTTTTTTTAATAAAGGAATTAAGATGTTCTAGGAAGAATCTGTTACGAAGACTAATTTCAATATCATCATAAGGATATACTTGATTGCTAAAATCTTTCCATAATTTTGCTGTAGAATCTGTTATCCAAAGATGAGAATAAATATCTTTGCTGATGTCTACTCTTCTAGAACGAGATTCATTTACTAAAAAAGCTGATTCTGAGATTGTATTATTATTCATTTTAATATCGATGTTTAACAGCCTTTATATATAATTCTATTTACTCTGCACATAAAATAATCATTTTGCACAAAAAATACCTCATTATACTGAATTTTTGTGCAAAGCCCCCTTCTTCAGCTTTGTCCGTAAAGTACGGAAAATTAACGACTTTACGGGCAAAACGTGGACTTTACGGGCAGAGAGGATGGTTTTATATACTATAAAGAAAAAATCGAGATTAGAAGGGAGGTTAAAATCAGGTCATTCCAAAAATACTCCCAAGAATATACAAAATACCATGAAGTTTCACTCGAACAGCTTTTTCCAGCCAGGGTTCATAATATGCTGTTGCATCAGTTAATCGAAGTTTGTCTCCAGTGCCTGGACCAATACCACTTGGCCCATCTGCACTCCCCCACCAATTATTACTCACATTTGCTGTGCAGTATGCAACCACCATTCCGTCTTCATTATTAGCCATATTATTATGGTCAATCTGTGATCCGGTATCGAATGCAACCAAGATACTGTGATAACTGTTTTCCATGGTGTTATAGGTGATTGTGTTGTCTATAGATTCATAGAGATCAATCGAGACAAAATCATTACGTCTCATCGTATTATGATGAATATATTGACCCCAATCATAATAGCTGATACCAATTCCCACATGACAGCTCACTATGGTGTTGAAACATACCTCATTTTCATGACACCCCTCTCGGAAAATAATCCCGCCGTAGTTTACATCCGTAAAACGGTTATTGAAAATGGTGTTATCCCAGGAGTCATAAAGATTTATCCCTTGAAACCCATTTTTATATGTATTACACCCCATGATAAGTGTTTCTGAGCAGGTGTCCATGTAGAATCCATCATCCCCCGCTGTAGCACGACAGCCAATTATTTTCACACCTGTTGAGTCCCAGAGTTCAAATCCATGAAAACATCCGCGTGCAACGCAATTAATTACCCATAAATCAGAGCAGTGGACAATATGGATACCATAAAAACAAAAATTTACGGTACACCCACGCACAATCCCAGTGGTATTTGCTAGTAGAATCCCCTGACTTGTGAACATATCAAAATTTACGTTAACCACACGAACCTTTTCACAGTTCACCCAATTGGATGGGGATAATTGTAACTTCAAACTATACTACAATTCATCAAAATACTATTACGGATGTCGGAGGAGCCATTTATATACATGATTCCTCTCACAACATTATCAGTGGGAATACTTTAAAAGGTAACTGGCTTTGGGGTATCTACCTCTGGAGAACAACATACAATGAAATTTTTAAAAATACAATCTCCAACAACTGGGACTTAGGTATTTGGATAGGAGGAGGTTCACCAAATAACAATATATTTGATAACATCATCAACAACAATGATAAAGGTTTTTACATTTGTGGGGTAAACAATACATATATTTCAAACAACACAATTTGCAATAATAATGGTGAAGGACTCTCATTAGAATTTGTAGAGAATAGTACCATCAGTAGAAATTATATTGTCGGTAATGGCAGGGAAGGGATTCTTCTATATAGCAGTGGTAACAATCTTGTCTATAATAATAACATTACATATAATGGCATGGGTATCAGCTTGAGTGGTTCTCCTAAAAATAATATTACGTTCAATACCATCTCAAACAGTAGATTTGGTATCTGGTTGGCTCTTTCTTCTGGTAAGACGATTATTTTTAAAAATGCTCTATTAAAAAACATACGAGGATTATATCTTAGTGATTCTTCACAGAATGAAATTACTTATAATACATTTGGTGGAAACAAACTGGATGTTTTTTTTGTAAATTGCGATAAAAAACCTTTTTTTGATAGTAATTATTGGGACAAACCAAGACTACTACCCAAACCAATTTTAGGAATTAAAAAAATATTGGGATTTTTGAAAGGTTTTT
>CAYGAC010000064.1:0-14678 GCA_964347865.1 uncultured Thermoplasmatales archaeon | reverse complement strand
TTAACATCTGTTCCAAAGGGAAATGTATATACCTTTGTTACAACGGGCAATATTGGTTTTCCCGTAATGAGTTCAAGTGACGTTGATTCCTTAAGATCTACAGTGATATAATCATCTACTTCCTTAAAAATTGGTTGTGAAAGA
Source organism: uncultured Thermoplasmatales archaeon (assembly GCA_964347865.1). Classification (GTDB taxonomy): domain Archaea; phylum Thermoplasmatota; class E2; order DHVEG-1; family DHVEG-1; genus JAGLML01. Next base: position 14,534 of record CAYGAC010000064.1, on the reverse strand, counting down.
AGTATTGTATCTTCCTGGATGAGTTCTTGGTTTTTTTCAGGTAAAGCAACAGCCCCAAGTCCACTAAGGACAAATATTCCTACAATTAAGATTGGTATTATTTTCTTCATATATTATCCCACTATATACTATTACTCTAAAGTATTTAAATTTAACTATATATCTATAATTTTAAAAAAATAAAAAGAAAAAAAGAGGGATTTCATTGATTTGATTAAATCAATGAAAAGATAAATATCTGTATACCGTTTGCATTCTCTGTATCGGATGAGCCTTCCGCACAACTTGTTGTTACCTCTACCTCTATTTTACCTAGACCAATAATTAGTCCTGATTTGCCTTTAAATTCTGCTCCTACTCCCAAAGTTGCTTCGGTACCAGATCCGGTCTTGTCTATTTGCTTTAGAATTCCACCAGTTACATGAACTTCCCAATCAACAGTTGTTGCTTCTGCATCTCCAATGTTTTTAATTGTTGCAGTTACACCGATTGGACCTTTTACAGATATAATATCAAGTTCAGGTGTAGTGACCTGGACAGCTTGTCCAAAGTAGATATCAACATCACTCATTCCTCGGTTGTCTTCCCACACTGCATAAATACCTTTCTTTCCTTTTCCAAGATCATGAGAGCTAAATCCACCGTTTGTCTGACTATCTTCTATTTGTTGTTCATCTTCCCAGGTTGCACCACCATCTTCTGATGTTTTACGATAAACAGCTCCACCTTTTACATATGAACAAGCAAATATTTCTCCGTCAAATGTAACCTTTACTTCTGGGTACATTGCTGCTGTAACTACGGTACTTTTCATATAAGAGGATCCGCCATTACTTGAATAGAAACAAACGATATTTCCTAATTCTTCTGCAACAATGACGACATTGTTATCGTGTGCTTCTACTGATGGATTTGTAAGATTTTCTCCATCAGTGACAGCTGTCGCACCAACAAATGGGTGACGTTCACCACTCCAAACACCATAATTATCCTTTCTAACTAAAAGGTGTGTTGGATCGACTTCATTGTCATATACTGCAAAAGACATACCTGTCGGTTCATCGATTGCAAAATCTGAATGGAAATAATCTTCTGAATTTGTTAACCAACCTATTACACCACTAGTATCACTGACAGGGTAGAATATAAATGGACATCCCTCAACATCATATGTTTGGTAACCATTATATCCAGTTCCTGATATACCTCCATAATTCCATAGCTCTCCTTCCATTGTATAAGAACCTATTGACATATGTACAAAGTCATCAAAGCCATGGGCAGACCAATCCCAAACACGACCAGTAATTGCGGTGAGATCTTCTGCGATTATAACCCATTGTTGTCCAGGGGTATCTATTGGTCCTGAAAATGTACCATAGAAACCATTTTCATTGGAATCTACATCAGGATATTCTGCACCTAGTGACTCAGAGAAATATCCCGCTTCTTCCCAAGTCATACCATCATCTAGAGAGTACCAGAAATCTGGATAATAATCTACTCCGTCTATCGATAATTCAAAGGCTGCAAAGAATCTACCAGTTGTATCACCAGCCAAAGTAGGATGTAAATCATCAAACTCTGTATCATAAATTATATAACTATCAAGAGGTGCCATCATCTTAGTAGATTTCTCTAACATTATCTCCTTGGACAAATCGATTTCCATATATTTTGGTGAAACATCAATTTCTTTACAATATTCTGATATTTCCTCTGTTGGTAATTCTGCAGGAATGCTTGCTACGCTTGAAATCATCAGCCCAGCAATAACTAAAGTTATTGCACATATTCCAAATCTTTTTTTCATCTTTTTCACCTATATATCTCGCTATTATATTGGGTAATTTTGTGCCTTGAAATTAAGGCAATAAATTTTCCCCCAGTGTATTTAACTATATAATTTCCTCTACTTAAATGTTTCGTTTTATATATTATTATTTATCATTGAATGATAAGGAAAAAATGTCGAAAAAATTTATTTATTTTCTCTAAAAAAATAAAATGATAATTCACTTTTTTTGACCAAAAGTTGAATAATAAAAATCTAAATTTTTTTATGTAATATTATATTTTATTTAATCCAGAAAATAATTTTGCTACTTTGTTCACCTGATCTTTATGTGCCATAACTGTAACTTTATCACCTGAAAATAATTCCACATCATCAGTTGGAATAATAAATCTATGATCCCGTTCTATTGCAACAATTAAGGATTTTTTAGGGAGACCAATTTTTTTAATAGTTTTACCTGAAAGTGAGGATTCATTTGATATTGGTAATCTAAATATCTCAGCATATTCTCCAACGTTCATATATTCTTCAATAGTTGGATGTTTTATTGATTTGTAGAGGTTTTCTGCCATAACAATGTCAGGACTTTTTACTATCTTTACTGATTTTTCCATGTATAATGGTTTACTTTCCTCTTGATTTACAACTGAAACAAGATGTTTGACTCCTTTGTTTTTAGCTAAAGAGCATACTAAAAGATTTGTTGCGTCATCATTTGTTGTTGTTACTAGAACATCTGCCTTTTTAATTTCTGATTCATCCAATGTCTCTTCTTGTGTTGCATCTGCATTTATTGCTACAGCATCGTATTTTCTTGCGATTTCTTCGCATTTTGCCTGATCTTTATCTATGACAATGACGTTATGATGTCCGTCTTTCAGAGCAATTTCTGTTAGTCTTTGTCCAATGCCCCGAGCTCCAATAATGACAATATACATTGGGAATCCTCAAGTTTGATTATCTGCGGGGGTAAATCTATTATCAGTATTAAACTTTTTGTTGAATTTAAGGTGAAATCGTTATTAAATAAAGTATTTTACACTACTAAGTTAACTTGATAATTCTTAAGATTAATTTTCCGTTTCCACCATGTTAATTTATAACAATTATTTGTAAGTAATTTTTGTGATAATTGTTATCACTAATAATATGGGAGCGAAAGAATAATAATTATTTGGTTATTTTAATTGAATGCATTATTAAATTAAGTAAATATTGATATAAGCTTAATTAGTTAAGTATAATGCTTTAATTTTAATATAGTGCTACTTATTAACAATAAAACGTGCTATAAATTAACACAATTTTTATGAAAATATAGATAGATAAAATCTAGCACAGTAAATATTGGATAAAAATTAAGAATTGAGTTAATTAGAAATTCAAGTTATTTTCTTATCAACTAGTTTTACTTCAGGTCTCATAAGAATATTACGTACGGTGCTTGGATGCCAACTACTTTTCTTAGTATCTTTTGTATATCTTGTAGGTATGTTTTCTTTATTAAGAATTGTAGCGATTTCACTATAGCTTTTCCTATTATCTCTTAATTTTTTCATCTTAGTAATTATTATCTGTTCTTCAGGATTCTCTATAAGTCGGGTATTTTTCTTTCTATTTCCAATAACATCAGAGACAATTGTATAACCATAAGGTGCCTGTCCAAACCATTCATTTTTCATCTTTTGTTTTACACCAGAACGAATTTTTGACGCTAATTGTCCTCTAAAAAACTCGCTATAGGTTGCTAAATTTGTTAATAAAAGTCTACCTTGTTCACTATAAACATCTATGTGTTGTAAATTATGAATATGTAGTTTTACTCTATATCCAAATAAATCATCCATTATATTTAATAAATCCTTTGTAGATCTGCTAAATCTGTCACTATCCACCATACAAATGCCATCAAAAAGACCATGTTTTGCATCAGTTATCATTTCCTGGAATTTTTCTCGATTTAAATCTTTTGCACTTGCTTCTTCATAGTAGGTTTTTACCCATTTCCATTCCATATCTTTTATCCAATCATCTAAAATAGATTTTTGTCCTTTAAGACTATATCCTTTTGATTGTTCCCCAATACTTACTCTTATATAATATGCAACTTTGATAATATGCAACTTTGTATTTTGACATTTAACATCTCTCAAATATATGATTGTATCATATATATGTAATAACTTATTTAAATTTAATTACTTGATAGAGTTACCTTCGGTAGTCCGAAGGTAACCATCTGAAACTTATTTTACCAGTTTTTTAGCTGGTGAACCATTACGACTAGTAATGATATTTTGAATTTCGTCAAAATCAGATTCAGAAATTATTTTTTCATGATCACTTTTATTAACATATTTTTCCCAATGAAGGTACCCGCAGTAGGTTGGATTTTTAAGTATCTTAGAAATGGTCTTTTTTGCCCAAACACCCCCTTTTTTCGTTGGAATTTTACTAGAATTAAGTATTTTTGCAATTTCGCCTAGGGATTTTCCTTCTTTGTACCAGGTGTATATATCTTTTACAACCCTTGCTTCATTCTGTTTTATTTGTAATATTCCATCATTATAGTCATATCCGTATGGTATGTTAAAACCTAGCACACCACCAACTGTTTTTGCTTTTTGTTCCATTCCATCATAAACGCGTTCTCCAATCTGCTCAGATTCGAGTTGTGCTACAAGTTGAAGGATGTTCATCACAAAACGTCCCATTGCTGTAGAAGTATCAAAAGATTCATTCATAGATACAAATTCTTTATTATTCTTATTAAGAAACTCCATCATGAGCATGAAATTTTTGGAATTACGATGTATTCTATCCATTTTAATTACAAGAAGTGTATCCCATTTATCCATTTCTTGCATCATTTTTGTATATGCTGGTCGCTTTGTATTTCTCCCTGAATATCCATCGTCAATATACTCTTCTCCTATTGTCCAATCCCGAGCTTTACAATAAGATCTTAATTTATCCATTTGGGCATCTAAAGAAAATCCTTCTTTTGCTTGATCTTCTGTTGATACTCTGGTATAAATCGCAGCTCTAAGTTGTTTTGCATCCATCCATTATCCTAAATTTTGTTTTAGGTTATAATAGTAACGCCTGCTAAATATTATCTACCAATCTATACTACTATTGTGCTAGATATAATTTAGCAATATATCCAAAGCTCTAATAGTGTTATACGATAGCATGATTATTAATTGTTAATATGGATATTTAATAAATAAAGGTAATAAATTAACGACATTTATTTTAAAAATAATATTGCTAAAATTACTATAATCGACCAGCAATTTGTTTCAAAAGTTTACTTTTAGTATCTTTTTTATCGACTAATATTCTTCCCTCATTTTTATAAGGAAAAGAAGGGTGTGCGCAAGATTTTTCTAAAATTGGGTTCAAGTCCAAAGATTTTGCAGCTTTTGCTATATCTTCAATTGAGGGTTTGTCAATAGCGTATTTTTTAGATACTTTCCTACCTTTTATTCGAGATATTGATTTGTCAAAATAAAGAGGCCAAATAACGTATTTGTCTTCTCCTCTGGAGACCATAAGTACTCACAACAATTATTTTGATATTAATACAGCATTAATATTTCCACTCTGACCAGGTCTTGAGGTAATTTTTGCTTTTCCTAATTTTGTTTCAATTATTGCTCCTTTATTCATGATATTTCTTCGAACATAGTGGATATTTGCTGAATTTTCAACAACTGATGTAATTTCAGTCTTAGTTGTTTTATTTGTTTTAGGATCAACGACATAAACAATATTTGCTGTTTTTGCTCTGATTTTTCTATTATTCCCTCTCGTACGAATTTTTTTTAATTTCGTTTCTCCAATAGTTGTTAGATGAGATTCTCTACCTATTTCAAATTTTCTTTTACTTTGATCGTAACGAATCCTTCGTCCAGTTTTACTTCTTCTGGATTTACCTTGCCATAGTGCCATTAAGAAATCCGAATAGAGAAGTTCTATTTAAAGAATATGTTAGACTCGTTATAAGAATAAAGTAAATTAAAACTGAAAAATTGAATTTTTAATTAAATTATTCAATCCATCCAGGTGCTATTTGAGCATTAATATTAGAAATTTCAATAAAGATATCAACATCAGGAGGGGGGTTAAAATTTACTGTTACTGATTCATCAGTAGTAGTAATCCAATAATCATCACCAGCTCCATAGTCAAGATCTTCATCCAATAAGGTGCTATTAATAAATATCTTCCATGCAGTGGGAAAAGAAGTTGTTATAATAATATTTTGAATATCTGTTATAAGCATGGTATAGGTATTTGAGAAATTAGTTCTTATGGGATACGTTCCAAAGCCACTAACCGATTTTTTTCCACCAACTCCAGAGATATTTGTAAGACTAAATGTTATATTTACTTCATCAAAAACGATATCATAATCAACATATAAATTCGGTTTTATCGCCATAACGCTACCTTCAATTTGACTGGTTACCATCGCTCCAGCTTCTAAGCTAAAGGTTTTATCGATAAAATAAGCATTTTCTGAGGAGTATTTGATTATGCTAGGATAGATACTATATGAATTTGATGCATTTGTTATTGTTATATTATATTCATCATCTACTATACGAAGAAATCCAAATGATCGACTAGAAAGCAGAAAGGGAAGCTCTTTATTTCCGAGAGTAATTGAGGTTGTTATAGGAATATTTTTTTCAGTCGCTGATTGTAAATCAACAGCAAATTTTAACATAGCAAATTGATCTGCTACTTCATCCATATGGTCTGCTTCTAATTGTTCCATCCAGTTTGGTACAAAAACCGATTGAAGAATAAGTGTAATAGCAAGTAAGAGTCCCACAAGTAATACTGCAACAACAACTCCCACAACTGCATCTTCATTTTGATTTAATTTATTTAATAATCTGGGAAATCTCTTCATCCTTCCTTCCACCCCAATTCTTCTTCATATATTTCAACTCGTAAGATCTATAAACCGTTGGTTAATATCTGCTTGAGTAAGAACAGATCTCCATAAAATAACCTCATCTATTTCACTATTGAGCCAGCCAAGGTATAAATGATTATTATTTGTATTAATAGAACTACTATACGTTGTCCAACTCACTAACGTTGTATTAATGTATAGTTTCATTTGATCTGTTCCGGCATTTTTATCATAAGTCAAAACAATATAATTATAACCTGGTGAAATTGGTGCAGAAATGGATACCCCATTTACCCATGCAAAAACCATGGTAGAGTTTGAATCTATTCCGTAACAATTACTTCGGGAAATAATGTAACCAATTGAAGGTACATATTGTATCTCTACTGTCCTTACCATTCCATCTGTGTACCACCCATTTCTGTAAGCGATTGCAAAGACGTTCCCATTAACGTGAATAATTTTACATTCCCGTGAGTCCCATGTATCAAACTCATACGAACTATCAGCTGAATTAATAATTTCTCCATTTTCACCAATTCTGAAAGTTTTAATATAACCATCCCATCCAGGACCTGCATAGGTTACAGCGAACGCTCTTCCTTTGAGATGAATAATATCCGGGCGATATGAGTGAGAAGTATCATACTCAAAGCTGTCAATCACACCTCCAATAATCGTACCATTACTAGCGATTTCTACTGTTTTTACATATCCATCGGTGCTTGGACCAGTATAGGCAATAGCATAAATATCACCGGTAACGTTAATCATGTTTGAAAAAACACAATATGAAGTGTCAAATTCTAAAGTATCAATACTTCCGGGAGTAATTACTCCATTATCTGCTATTATTAACGTTTTCAAATATCCATCCCAGCCATAACCGGTATAAGCTATTGCATAGATATTTCCACTAATGTGAAATATGTCAGGGTAATAACAAACAGATGTATCAAATTCTTCAGTATCTACACCGACAACAGGAAATGTTCCATCATTAGCTATTCGTATTGTTTTTACATAACCATCATTACTCGGACCACGATAAGCAACAGCATAAACATCCCCACTTACATGGATGATATCAGGTCTTAAACCTAAAGTAGTTTCAAATTTTAATATATCAATTATACCGATAATATATCCGCTATTATTTATACGAACGGTTATTACATTTCCTTCCCAAGCTCCTGAATAGTTTGAATACGTAATGGCATAAACATCACCGCTTATATGAATAATCATAGGATCCAAAATCTGACCAGGATCAAATCGTAAACCATCAATGGTGGTATCATTGATCTGTCCATTACCTGCAATTTCAATTGTTCTTATATATCCATCAGAATACAATCCAGTGTAAACTAATGCATATATATTATTAGAAATATTTATAATATCAGGTTGTTGACAATCATAAATACTAAACTCTGAGTAATCAACAACTTGTTTTGTAATCGTTCCATCAATTGCTATTCTAATTGTTTTAATGAAACCATCATTATATATACCTCTAAAAGAAATTGCATATATATCTCCATTAACATGGATAATTTCTGGATCATAGCATGTTGATGTTTCAAATTCAAAGCTGTCAACTACAGCATTAACAATCGTACCATTATTTGCAATATCAACAGTTACTAACCATCCATCATCATTGGGACCTCTATAAGATATTGCAAATATATTTCCATTAATATGAATAATATCTGTTTCTCTTCCGAAGGTTGTGTCAAACTCCAAAGCATCAATGGTGTTATGGACTATTGTTCCATCTGGATTAACCGTGAGGGTTCTCAGCATCCCATCTTGATCAAACCCTCCATAAGCAACAGCATAGATATCACCATTAACGTGGATTATTGTTGGTTCAAATCCATCAAAAATATCAAATGCAAAATTATCGATGTAATCTCCATCAAAAAATGAGGGAGCTGTTATTTGTCCATCACTAGCAATATTTAGTGTCCTCATTTCTCCATCTGAGTCAGCATTTCTATAAACTATAGCATAAACATCTCCAGAAACATGTACCATCTTTATTTCCTCGACCACACCCGCTAGAGAACTATCAAAAACTATCGTATCTTTAATTCCAGTAATTTGTCCAATATTATCGATGTTTATAGAGGTAATATATCCATCATTACCAGGACCCGTGTAAGTAACAGCATATATCTCTCCAGTTATATGATATATATGAGTTTCTCTATATGTTGTTCCAATAACTACATAATCTTCAAGTCCAGGATTAATTTTACCATTATTGAATATCCGAATTGTTGCTACATATGCAGTTATTCCAAATCTTCCCGAAATAGCATAAGTGTCTCCACTTACATGAATAATATCAGGATCAAAACAATCTGCTGTAGAAAATTCAAATTTATCAATAATGACAGGTTTAATTTTACCATCATTAGCTATTTCAACTGTCACTAAAAATCCATCATTTCCATCACCTCTACAAGCAATGGCATAAATGTCACCTGAAACATGGATTAGGTCAGGATCATAAATATTATAAATACCAAAATATGAAGAATCAAGTATCGGACCAGTGATTTTTCCATAATAGCCTTCACTTTGAGTTAACGGTTTCATCCATGCTTCAATTGTAATTTCATCGGTAATATCCAAGCTAGGATCATCATCAACTCGAACATAATCATCTATACCATCATAACTCAAAGCAGTTCCATTAACTCCTGGTAACCATTGTGGCCCATAATACAGTGTTCCATGATTATTTCGTCCACAAGAATCAAAAGCAGTTGTACCACTTCCTGTATCAAAATGCCATTCACCTACAATAATTCCAAGTGTAGAAAATGATTCAAATGATCCCTCAATTGTTAGATTATCATACTTAAGTTGAGCTTTGAATTGATATACAGTTTCAGGAATTAACCCAGTAACAGTAAGTCCATAAGTACCTGATCCAGATTGACCAGTTAACCAAGATGTATAATTCCAACCACCACCTCCAGCTTCTTTATAAGCAAATCTGAGATCACCCGAATATCCTCCACGGAAATTATAATCCATCCAAAACTTAGCCCTATCACTTTCTACATCAGTTTCTTTCTTTGTGATAACATAAGGATATTCATAAATTTCCCCTTCTTGAATAGTACCCTCCATAATCACAGTATCAGTAGTTTTATCAATAATAGCTGCATCTACTTGTAAATCGATTATATCCGTTCCAATCGTGGTAGAGTTAAAAATCAATCTTTCACCCACATCCCATTCCCCATTACCGTTTGTATCTTCGAGATAGGGACCAATCGTCATATTCATTTGTTTACCAGCAACCGATAAGAAACAAATTAACGTATCAGAAGGTAATGACTCTCCACCTCGGTTTTCGAATATTAAATCTTTTCCTTCTGTTGTTCCAATAATATTTACGCTAGGTGCTTGTTCGTGGGGATCTAATGCTTCATTTAAAACAAAAACATACACTGCGGTGAATAGCGTAACAGCTATTGATAATAACATTATAGTACCAACTATTTCAGATACCGCTTTATTATTGCGTTTAACTCTCATTGCTAAACCCCACAGCCTCCAATTAATGTATACTCTTTGCACAATGATATATAAAGTTTATCTGTCAAATTAACGAAATGATAATAAGCCAATAGAATGGCAATAGAATAAAAGAAAAAATTCCCACGTATTTTATATTCTAGTTCATTATTTTTTTTATTTCTCATTTTTTTTCTCCTGCGCATTTCTGATCACAACAATAATTTAAATGTAATCCAGCTAACCAAAACTAAAACAAATACATGTTTTACACTCGAAGAAAAATTACCATCTTCGAATACTCCAGCCACCAAACCCGATCCAATTCCTTGAACTATTGTTGCATAATAAAATATTGGTTGAATATCCTCCATTCGCACACTCCCTCCGCCTAGAGCTCCTTGAAGTCCCGTGGTACTAGATCCTGTCATTGAAGGAAGGAAACTAGCACATAGTATTGCTATTATTGCTAAAAATACAAATGCACCGACATATATTACAACAATATACGAAGCCATATTGGCCTTTCTTTCAGCTTCGAGCATTTTTATTTCTCTTGCATCCTTAGCAGCAACATCGATTACATCTGCAACATTACCTCCGCTTCTACTCGCCTCAATAATCAGTGAAACGGTTCTTCTAATAGATCTTGTATTCACTCTCTCTGCAAATGTTATTAAAGCATCTGTTACACTACTACCCCACGAAACTTGTTGGGAAATTTTTTGAATTTCAGGTGTCAAAATTCCATAGTTACCTTTTGATGCAAATAATACAGCTTTGGTAAAGGTCATTCCAGCTCGTCTCGATTCTGCTAAGTCACGAACAAAATCTGGAAAAATGGTATCGATTTTGTATATTTTTCTTACATGTAAATAGGTATACCACCCATAAATGCCAGTTATAGACAGTATTGTTAGGACAATAAAATCAACAGAAGTTAAAAAAGTCTGTATTACACCAAGAGCTGTAAGAATTGCTAATAAAACAAAAACTGAGGCTGACACTATAGTAGCCACATTAATAATAAATTGAGTTGTCTTTCCGGTGAGGATTATATTTTTCAGGAATTCCGGTAATTGAAGTTTTTCTAACATACATCACGCTCCTTGAGACATTGATTTAATAACTACTGCAAATCCTATATGAGTTAAAGGGGCTACCATGAAAATTAATATATAAAGAAACATTGAATTAAAATCACCACTTATTATCATCATAAGTGGAATAACTATGATTAGGAGGAGTATGCCTGCTACTGCTGCAGTAACATAACTTTCTGCCATTATACCTAAACTTTCTAAAAGTTGTTTTTGTTCCTGTCTATTCTCCCACATATATTGATTTGCCTTACTCATAAAATAAGTCTTCAACGATCCACCTGAAGTTACAGTAACAATCATTCCTTGTAAAAATTCTTTAAATTTCTGCGAAGGTGTTCGTTCAATATTTGCTCTAATCGCTGAAATAATATCGGTACCAAGCAATATTACATCACGATAAATCCAAGATGCTTCCTCTTTAATCTCTCCATATATATCTTGTTTTGAAAGGCTTTTAAAAATCTCAGTAGGTGTTATTCCTGCAGAAGACATTGCAGAAATGAAATTAAGACTATAAGCTAAAGATAAATTAATTTTTTTCCCCCGTGCTTTTGCTTTAAAAGAAGGAAGCATTAGTAAAATAAAAAAAACTAAAATTCCAAGTAAAAACGGAATTGCTAGTAAAACAATTGTGCCAACCATATCAAGAGTTACACCAGCAACTGGTAACAAAACAAATACAAACAAAGAAAAAACAAAAAAAGAAACCATTGTAATCAGTAAAGAGGTTAGTAATGTAAAGGACATATAAGCTCCACCTCTGATTTCCATATGTGCAGACTGTAGATCACGCGTGAGTTTTTCACTGGCTCTTATCTCTGTAAATTGTCCAAACCATTTGTAACAAATCTTCTGATATTTATTTAGGGTTATATTTATCCCTCCAGATTTTATACTTTCTCTAATTTCTCTACTTTACTATCTTTTGTTATTTTTTCCATTAATTCTCCTTGATTTTCGGTATATGATGAGATAATTCTAGCAACATCGTTAAACACTCTAATGTCCTTTTTTCGCATCCATTCAAGCACTTCAACTCTATTTCGAACTTCCTGGGTCATTTCTTCTTTACTTAAATCATGTTGACTTCGTATTCGTTCTAAAACATAGCTTTTACCTGAATAGGAAAAACTATCTTCTACTGGATCCCATCGAAATACCTCATTTGATAGTATTTCTTTTGTATTTGGATCGATATCGATAATTTCTACAATCTGCTTACATCTTCTTACACGTTTATCTCCAACTTTAGCACTAACTTGAATAAAAACAATATCTAAGGTTTGTAACATAACACGTGGAATATCTATCGGTTTTCCTTCCAATCTGTGTATAACAGATTTTGGGGAATCAGCATGAAAAGTAGAATAAGTGGTATGACCAGTAGCCATCGCTTGGAAGAGGACGTATGCCTCTCTTCCTCTTATCTCTCCAACTAAAATATATTCTGGTCTTTGTCTTAGAGCTGCTTTCATAAGATCAAAAAGATCAATTTCACCCACTAATTTATCATTAATTATTTCACCAAATCCTGATCGTGCGACACCTGGAATCCAATTTGCATGGGGGAGGTTTATCTCTCTAGTTTCTTCTATGGAAACTATTTTTGACTCTCTGGGGATGAAGAGAGAAAGTGCATTTAATGTCGAGGTTTTACCTGCTGCAGTACTACCTGCAATGAGTGCATTAATTCCGTTTTCGACAGCCAACCACATATAAGCTACCATATCAGCTGACATGGTATTATATCCAATCAAATCTGTAGGGGTAATTGGATCTGCTCGGAATTTTCTGATAGTAAATGTTGATCCTTTTGTTGTAACTTCTGTACTTAGGGTCATCTGAATTCGAGAACCATCAGGCATTGTAGCATCTAACATTGGTTCAGCAAGTGAAATATGTTTTCCACATTTTTGGGCCAGATTAACAACAAAAGCAGCTAGTTCATCTTCGTTGTTAAAATTGATATTACTTTTTACTGAACCAAATTTCCTATGATGTAAAAATATTGGAATTTCTGAACCATCACATGATATATCTTCAATGTTTGGATCTTTCATTAAAGGATCTATTTTACCAAATCCAAGAAATTCTTTTTTCACACAATAGGTAAGCTTCCTTTTTAGCATATCATCTACAACTATCTCATGGTCTCTGAGTATTTGATCCATAAATTCAAAAAGATAATTTTCAGAAAGGGTAGGATCTAATTCATCCAACCTCATATCCATTGTTTTAATTAATTTATCTTGGATAAAACTAAATATCCCTTGTTCTTCTTCTGATAAATCAGGTTGAATAACTTTATAATATTTTTCTAACGTTTCAGTATCTTTTAATATTTTAATATAAGCAAATGGTTCATTTACAGGATAAAAGTCAATTTGTTCAATATTTTTTTCTACTGTAATGGGGCCCTTTTCTATATGCGCTTTTTCTTTTTTCTTAATTTTTTTACTAACTTGCTCTTTTTGCTTTTCTTCTATTTCTAGTATTTTTAATTCATATTTTGATAATTTTTGTTTTTTCTTCTTGCCTTCTAGTATTGCTACTCTTTTTGCTAATCGTTCTTCTTCCCTTGCTTCTTTTAAGGCTTTTTTAGCTTCTATTTTTTTAATTTTTTCTTCTTGTTTCTCTCTTCTCTTTTTTTCTTGTAATTCTATTTTAAGATCTAAGTCTAATTTTTCTTTAGCTTCTTGAGCTTCTATTTTTTCTTCTTTTTCTGCTATTAATGCTTTTTTAGCTTCTATTTTTTTGGCCTTCTGATCTATTTTTTCTTTTTTCTTGAGTTCCTGTAACTTTCTTTTTAATTCTACTGCTTTTTCTTTCTCAGCTTTTTTACTAGCTCGCTCTTTTTGCTTTTCTTCTATATCTAATATTTTTGATTCATATTTTGGTAATTCCTGTTTTTTCTTCCTTTCAGCTAATATAGTTTCTCTTTCTTTTGCCTTTAATTCTGTTAAAACTCTTTTGGCTTCAATTTTTTTCAATCTCTGTTCTTCTTCTTCCTTTTTCTTTTCCTTTTGTAGTTTAAACTTTTCTTCTGCTGCTTTTTCTTTTTTAGCTTTTTGAGCTTTCTTTTCTTTTTCTCTCGCTTCTATCAGTAAATTTTTTTCTTCGATTTTTTTCAATCTTTTATCTTCTTTTTGTTGACGCAATA
>CAYGAC010000063.1:0-22477 GCA_964347865.1 uncultured Thermoplasmatales archaeon | reverse complement strand
CCCGAGCTGGTGTTGCTGTTGCTGGAGTTGTCAAGCGTCCAGATGGTAAAGTTATACTGGCCGACAAGCCAGGTATCCGAGAAAACATACTCGTAGGTATTTCCACCGGTGTTGGTCATGGTGAAGTTACCCCAGTTATTGTTTGGATAGGTGATATTTACCGAGACGTTGTTCACATAGCTTGCATTATCGGTGACGTTTGCACTGATGGTTGTACCAAAACCAAACCCGACAGGATCCGGAGAAGCGGAAACATCGGTTATCTCGGATGGGTACTTGTCATAGTTATATGGGTACATGTCAATCCAATAGGACGGGCTTGGTGTTGTATCGTTATAATTATTATCTCCGATTTCAACAACTTCATTGATTCTCCCCGTGGAATTATACAGCTCAAGGAAAAGTGTATAGTTACCAGGAGGTTCATTTTCGGGAATGGTAAGTGTGACGGATTCCTGTCGACCAGTGGAATTGACAGTGAAGTTCATAAATGATTGACTGACTATATCTTCTGCAACATTTTTAAGAGATGCATTGACCATCACTAGATCATGCGGTAAGATTGATTTAACTGTAAACGTTGCCTTGATGGAATCATTCAGATAATCTCCGTCATCTGGTGAATCCAGCCTTATTTCGGAATATGAGTCAAACCAGCAGTCAGGATTTACCGTATAATATTTCGTAACATTCCATAACATCTCAAATGTAAGGTTTACATCGTTTTTGTCTATATACTTCAGTGAATCTCCCTTGGTATAATTCATACCTGCTTTATGATATCGATACCAACTGCTCGTATTATCCTTACCAAAACCAATTGTCTTACATCTGTCCTTCCAAACCAAATCCTCTGATCTACCACCGGGCTTATGCACTACTTCAAGCCCGTAACGATTTTTAATCCTTTCCTCATAATAAGTTTCCTTTACAATAGCATCTACAATATTTTTATCTATATTGTCCCTGCAACCAATGCTGAGATTCGTTCCATTTTGATTAAAAGCCAACTGATCAGTTCCAATCCAAAATATATAATTATAATCGTTTTCAGGATGGCTGTCAACAAAATGATAGGCACCACGCATACCGTAATCTTCTCCAGTTGTAAATAGGAACGTCAGGTTATATTTCGGTGTGATATTGTAATCGTTGAAATATTTAGCAATACCGAGAACCATCGCTCCACCAGCTCCAGCATCGCCAGGGGTTTCTCCCCACCAGCCATCAATACGGTTGGAAATAACCACAATTCCATCCTCGGGGCTGTGGGATATATTCCTATAGCCTACTGCGTTGAAGGCTTTAACACCAGGTTCTCCGGTGATTATATTTCGTTTTTTGTATTCCTAGTCTAAATACCCGCTGATTTTAGTATTTTCCGTATGATTATATAGCCAGCTACCAACTGAATTGTTGATTGTAAATATCGGAAGAGCGGGGAAATGAGCTTTCCAAAAGAAAATCCAGCCTCTGTTGGTAGGCGCCATAAAATGAGTATCCAAATGATCCCATAGAATAAAACCTTTACAGTCACTTGGTAAAGGTAGGTGATTATTAATCCACATCTTAATACCTACTGTTACAGCAAAACTCCAGTCTATATATTGACGTATTGTTCCTGTTCCGAGTGGGAGCTTCGTACAATTGCGTATTTTATGAAGGAAAAAATAATCTTCATTTGGTAAACAATGCTGTTCGGTGAGATTGTATGTAAATGTTAGAATATCCTCAGTTACCATGTTGTCGACAATCATTATTTCTCCGTTATCTAACATATTTTTAATGGTAGTGATATTTTCTTCATCATCACTATAATTTGCTCTCATAACTGAGAAATTGTAATTAGATGCATTTTCGTATGCATAATCTTTGGAACTATTATAGAGTAAAATGCATCCTCCAGCGTTGTTTGAAATATTATCAATTTTTTCTTCACATGATTGTTCTTCTTCCATTAAAAAGATCTTCCCTTCTTGTTCTTCTGAGATATTTTCTTCGCTGGAAATATACGTAACGTTTCCAATCATTAACTCATTGTCATTCCTTTTCTGATAGGTCAAATTAAAATAATAACCATTATATGTACCACCGAAAGGCCATGGGACGCTCCTATTTTCTGAACTGTCATATAGAGCTCTTATTGACACATTATCATATGTATAATTATGGGTTACACTACCTCCTAGTCCTGCTTTATGTCTCCATCCGGCAGGAGCAACAAAGATTTCACTTAATGGTATCGACTGTTGATATGGATATTCCTCAGTTGAATGATTATATATTATTATTTGGAAATCATTTGTTACAACCTTATTAGAATACGTTTTATACCGACAACCGATCCTATTAATATAATTGATAGGCAATAGTGTAACACCAGAAAGATTGAAATCACCCATATAATCTGCAGTCAAATTTTGTGCATACCAATCTCCTTTTGTCCCAAACGCCCGTCCCTTACGAATATCACCGGGATCATATGCACTATGAACTATTCTACTTAAATTCTCCGTTACGCTCCAAACGAAGTCTTTATCCAGTCCTATTCCCTCATCGCCTCCTCCGCTTCCACCAGAAGCTTTTACCTTCATCTTTTCGGGCATAATTAGAATAGAACTCAGACACACCAACATACATACAATTATAGAAATTATTTTTTTCATATCATTCTACCTCCCACAAATTATTTTTTAATAAATTTGCAATAAATGTGGGTATTTAAACTTTTCCTATTCGCCCATTTACCTAATAAATGTCTCTAAAATCTCCTAAAGATTTTGAGATTACTTTTAAAAGATTATGAAGATTATTCTTATTATAAGAGGTAATAACTACTGATATACATCTGCTACAAAGAATGTATTTATATATTTTAAATGACCTGCAAATAATAAATTCTGTATCAATGTAACTCCTTTCTTCTATTCTTTATTAAATATCTTATTTTCATTTTTTCTTTTTTATTTATAAATTGATAACTTAATCTCGCAAAGTTTTATAAACAATATAGATATAAATATATATAACAAAGGAATAAAGTTATGCGAGTAGGTAAATTTAAAGAGGAATTTATAATATCTGGAATAATAATCCTGTTCCTTATTTCATCGTTTATACAAATATCCACTGGATATGTTGAAACAATAGCAGATCAAGAAATGAGTATAACCTCCTTTAAAAATTATATTTTTGATAGATATTATGAAAATCAAACATTTGATTTGTCAGAATATGGGAGACATTTTTATAATTGGCAATCCAATATTGATTTTAATACCAATAAATTAATTAATGCTGAACAAACGTATTCACTAATTGAAGAACAGATGGGTTCTCCATGGCCGATGAAATGCCATGACCTTCATCATACAAGCAGAAGTCCATTTAGGACCGTAAATACTACTGGTATCGAGAAATGGAGATTTCTGACAAGTGGTTGTATAGAAAGCGCTCCTATTGTTGGGAATGATGGGATTATCTATGTAGGAGATTTTGACGATTATCTTTACGCCATCTATCCTAATGGTACATTGAAATGGAAATGTAAGACAGGAGGTTGGATTTGGTCTGCACCAGCCATTTCCGCAGATGGTACAATCTATGTTACATCATATGATGCTATATTACATGCACTTCATTCAAACAATGGAACGTTAAAATGGAGGATAGGGGGAGGAGGTTCAATATCTTCTTCTCCAGCGATAGATAAGGACGGAACTATCTTTTTTGGTGCAATGGGACCTGGAAATAAAGGAAGAATAAGTGCAATAAATCCAAATGGTACAAGGAAATGGGTATATGATACTGGATATTGGATTGTCTCTGACCCCGCTGTTGGAAATGATGGTACTGTCTATATTGGTTCTAGTGACACTTATTTATATGCACTTTATCCAAATGGTACTCTGCGTTGGCGTTTTAAAACCGATGATTGGATTCAAGGGCATCCTTCAATTGCAGATGACGGTATTATATATGTCCCTTCCTTCGATGGGTATCTTTATGCTATATACCCAAATGGGACATTAAGATGGAAGACTACAATTGGTCCAGGGGGGGATGCAAGCTCATCTATTGCTCAGGATGGAACCTTGTTCATCGGGTCAAATAAATTGTATGCGATTTATCCAAATGGGACAAAAAAATGGATTGTTGATTTGGACGGCGATATGTTTGATTCCTCCCCTGCTATTTCCTTAAATGGAACTATATATATTGGTGCAAAAAACAACCTTGTCGCTGTTGATCCTGATGGTAATGAGCAATGGCGGTATCAAATTGGCAAATGTAAATCTTCTCCTGCAATCGCTGAGGATGGAACAATATATGTGGGTTCTGCGCAAGATGATTTTGGCTATCTTCATGCATTTGGACCTGTAGAATCAAACAATCCACCTGATAAACCTACCATCTCTGGAGAAATAAATGGTAGTGTTAGAACTGAATACAGATACACGTTTGTAACAACCGACCCAGATAACAACCCTGTGTATTATTATATTAAATGGGGTGATGGAACCAATGAGGAAACTCGTGAATGTGCCTCTGGTGAACAGGTAAAGGTGAAACATAAATATTTCATTCAAGGGTCTTATACTATCAAAGCAAAGGCAATAGATAATCTGGGTGAAGAAAGTGACTGGGCGATATTGGAAGTCACGATGCCCAAAGGTCAAAATATGTGGTTCAAAGAATGGATTGAGCAATTTCCACTACTATAGAGATTGTTGGATATTCTTAGGATTTGTTGCAAAAGTTAATATTAGTGCTAAAGTCAGATTTCTGTTGCTAAAGTTTTTATTCAGTAGTAGAAGTTGTTTTTAGCCAGAAGAATCCATGACTTATTAACAGCTGAAATTATTACCGTTAACAAACTCTTATTGTCAGTAAATCTAAGATTGAATATAAGATTTCAAAAATAAATTGAAGAGCTATAATTATAATCACTATTACATTACATCCAGGTATATAATAAGCCAAACTTGGGAGACAAATTCCAAAGCAAGTCGAAGTTATTTGAGAACCTTTAATATTATCGTTTTTATTGTATAGAAGACACATATTTTTTATATTATTTGGATTTGATTTAATTTGATTTAGAACTAATAAAATGGTGTCGGTATTAATATTATTACCATTCTTATTTTTATGCACGTTTGAAATGACCAGATTTTGGAATTTGTAAAATTTGTTCTCATTCATTTTCTTAATAATGTTAATAGCTTTTAGTAACAATATTGTTAAATTATTTCTAGTTGCAATTTGTAACCAAATTCTTTCTTCTCTTCCAACATAATCACTTGTAACATCCTTAATATCTTCATCTATCGCCCTGCTACTTCTGATATTGAACAGTGGTGATGCTTTCACATCAGATGCTACACTTCTAAAACCAACGACAGAGGTGAATGATACACCGATAAGAATTGAAGTTGCTATGATACTGCCGATGAGTATGTTTTTATTCATATTCTTTCCCCATATTATCATATACGTTCTGATATTTAGATTTTATTCCTTTTCTGGGTTTGCCCTTAAAGTCTGTTTTGACTCTAAAGTCTGGATTTTGACCTTAAAGGTATTTTTAATAGTGGAATAATAATTAATAACCAAAATTGAAGATCATTCATCTGGAAATAAAAAATCTTTAAGTATCAAAACTTGGCATGACTGCGTTCCCGACCGTATGCGTTTTTGCGCTTCTCCAAGTGGGGGAAGCCCATCTCTTCCAAGAGAGGAAACAATATATTCTGTATCACCGTCATAATCATCCTCCCAAACCACAGCTAAGTCAATATCTCTAAGAAATTTTTTATCATCAACAAATTCTTGAATTAGAGAGGATAACTTAACTTTAAACTCAATAATTTTAAGATCATTCCACCGTATTTCAGTTGGTATACTTCCATCAGATTCTTCTGATATATACATTAAAGAATCATAGATTTTATAATCACTAGTTCGAAAAGGATAATAAGATTTGAGTTTTTCACTACCTAATAGCTCATGAAATAGACATATAACATCTTGTTCCTCTAAAGGTGGTAACTTAAGTGGTAAATCCATATCTTTAAAAAGATTATCAGTATTTCTATATGCGTCAAATAATTCTTCTTTATCCCAGACTTCCCCAAATGGTTCGACTGCTTCTCTTTCTCCTACAATAGCTCTGGCTAAACGTCTTAATAAACCAAATATTTCTGCAAAAAATGCATCTACTTTCCCCTTTGTAACACTTGGAATATTGCGTTTTCCAAAACCAAGAGTAGTATCCAAATCGATTATTAAATGGATATTTAGTAAATAACCTAGTTCACCAGCTCCTTTTGGTGGATTTAACACTATATTCGTTGGTAATCCATTTATTGAAATTAATTGCTTAGGAGATAGACGTAAAAATTTTGTAAGGTATTGACGAGGTCCTATGATCAAATAAATACCGTTCATTCTTTCTAGCAATCTAGAATATTTTTCTAGTTTTTCAGGGATTTCTACAAGGTGATTGCCTCCTGTAGAACGATCTCGACTAATCTGTGATAATAACATTTTTGTCTGATCTGTTTTAAATTTCTGAATTAATACTTTCTTTAAATTGGGATCTGGTGGATTTTCAATCACTTCACTAATATGACCGAATAATCTATCAACTTGATTTGATCTATTCAAAGTTTGGTGTATCTCTTCATAATCTATATAAAATGCTGGAAATTCATTTTCTAAAGTGCGACCATGGTATTCATCAGTACTTAAGAAAGAACACTTTTCAATGACATTTCTTCGATGTTCTCCCAAAGTGGGGTAATCTAAAATTATATTTATTTTAACTCTAATAGGTTTGAGATCATGACCAATACCAAGAAGTGATTGAACACAGCCGAGATATGTTTGTGTGCGGAAGTAAAGCTCAATAATATCAAAAAGGGTTTGTTCTGACTCAATATTATCAATTTTCAATTCGTCACAATATTCTGTTATTATTTCCTGAAAAAAATCTTTCACGCTATAATCATGAAGTGAATAACTAACTTTAGTAAAAGAAGGAGAAGACTCAGTTTTCTGTGGTTTAGGTTCATCGATATGATCATCGAAATCAGGATTCATAAAATCCCAACAATTTTCTACTTTTTTTACCCATTTGGAATTAGCATTTTGCGTTTCAATCTTAAAAAATTTCGAGGTAAATACCGTTGATTTTATACCAACTCCTTGGCTCCCTTTGAGAACCTTTCTCAAACTACGATCTTTCTTTACCGTCCCTCCTAATGTAAAGATAGTGGGGAACTCTTCAATTGGAATACCTTTACCATTATCTTTTACTATTACTTTATTTGTCCCAATATGTAAATCGATGGATATTTTTCCTTGATCAAGTTTTTCATTAAGTTGAATTGCATCATGAGAATTTTGAATTGCTTCGTGAACAATCCGCCATTGACCTGAATATGTCTCAATAGTGTCCATTATTAAAGTTTTGACATAATCTTCTTGTAAACCAAAAAGATCCATTAATTAACCTCCACCATTTTATTATGATATTTTTGAATATTTGATACTTTTTTAATTCTACCGGTTTACCTAGATCTGCTAATCATAGTTTTTCCCCTTTTATTAAAACTATTTATACCTTCTTTGATTATTTATTTATTAATGAATGAAGAAAAAGTTAAATCTTTGTTAAATAAGATGGAAGGACCAAAATTAGAGCATAAAGGTAAAGAATTTATTCACAGTAAACAAGAAAATATTGCAAAAAAGATTTCATCATTTATGAATACTGATGGAGGATTAATTTTAATTGGTGTGAAAAATAATAAACCAGATGGATTAATTTTTAAACAAAAAGATGAAGAAAGACTTACAAGTATCTGTAGAGATCGAATAGATCCTCCTCGTCCAATAAGTCTTGATGTTTGTCAGTTTAATAGTAAAAAAATAATAATTGTAGAAATAGTTCCATCTAGAGAACCAGTAAAAGCTAATGGTAAATTTTATAAAAGAGTTGGAAGTCAAACCCGAGAAATGACATATGAGGAAATTAAGAAGAAGTTTGCAGAGGCACAAAAAATCTATAAAATAATTAAGATTGAGGATGCAAATAAAATTATTGATGAAAAACAAATTTATAGAGATAAATTATTAGATAAAAATCAAAAGAAAAAACAATATTTGACTTTAGATTCTTTTTCAGGTCCAATCATAAGCAGTAGTTGTAACATTTATGGTAAATTATATGAATCCTTTGATGAGACTTCTAAATTAATATTTACCACTTTATATAATGTTACCATCGAGGAATTAACAAAAATACTTGCCCAATATTATAAAATATTTGGAGATTTCTCATATTATACGTCTGCCTTTAGCATTGTACAATCTGGTTTTAACTGGGTTGGTTTTGGACCAAGAGATTTTATACAAACAATAGAAAAACAGAAAAATAGATACAACTCTATTTATAAAAAATATGGTAAAGAAACTCATATACATCATAGAGAAGCTGCATTTTTTATAGATGAAATTAAAGATGGATTATTTTTTATTTCTTGCGAGCCTAATTTTATGAAATATTCAAACAAGTTAACAATAGATTATTTTGATGTTGGATTTGTTTTAAAATATCAACCATTCAGTAGATTATTTAATGAGTTTTTTAATAATATCGATATAGAACCTTTCACAATTCTACCGAATTATCACATATTTCCTCTAAATAGAAAAAATGATAATTTAGTTATAACAAAAAAAATTGAAGTCAGTAAAATCATACCATTTCAGGCAAGTGGTCTAATTCAATCTATTCGATCAGGACAAGCTATTAAAGATGATCACACATGGATTTCAGGTGCTTATGGAAAAGTACCAGATCAGCTTTTAAAATTGGGATTAAATGACAATATTATTGTCAATTTACGTGAACATCATTGGCTGGAGGATAAAGTATCATATCGAATAGACAGGATAAAATACACAAAATTTGATTTAGGGTGTTTCCCTGCTGCAATTGTTAGTATTGATATTGATTGGCAATATAAAAATTAAAAGATATTCATATAGGAGAGATATTCTCCAAGGCTAATTTCAAATTCTGGAAGATAACTAAAGCCAAAGATAAAAAAAGTTAATTTTATATATAACTTAATACATTCGTTATTGACGACTTACATGATCGCCGTTAATAACAATCAACTTGTTTGTCGTTATATCCAATTATAATATAAAAGTGGTCACATGGTAAAAAAAATTCCAAAATTATCTGAAATAGATGTGGAGACTATAGCAACTAGAAAGATTTCTAGAATGAGTAATCAACAAAGATCTGAATATCTATCTGAAAAAATCCGTGAATTTGTCCACCAAAATCCTGATGGTGTTTCTACATCACTAGTAGCTGAAAAATTCGGAATACAACAAGATATTGCAAGGAGACATCTTGACAACCTTTCAAAATTAAGAGAAATTTATTCAACTAATGTCAATAGGTCAACAAAGATATATTTTCCAAACGGAAAATTAATCCATCCCTTTTTACAAGTTAAAAAAGAATTTGGTAGTAAATCATTTCAAATAAGCATCAATCAAATCGGTAACAGAGAGGTTCTCCATATTCAAGAAATGAAATATAGTTTACTTAAAGGAGAAACATCTGAGGGAGGGATTCTCGTAGATGTTAGTAACATTAATAATTTAATAATGGAAATTAAAAGACTTATTTCAAAATTGGAGGAGTTAAAACATGCAAGATGAAGAATTAGTAATAATAAAATATGAAGAACCTGTAGGTGAACTTGTTGCAGTTGAAATGGTTGTTAAAACCGAAAAAGGGGAGAAAAAAGCAGTATTTCCTAATGTAATCACTGAACTAAAAGGTGGACATGATATTGATCCCCTTCTTTATCATTATAATACTATTTCTCCAAATTCTCCCTTAATAATTTCACTACCGTATATTTTAGATATTAAACGAAGAGCGACTTTCTTAGAGAATCTACCTTTGAGAACTAGACCAAAAACCTCATTTGATACAATATGTAAAAATCATATTATTATTGCAGATCCATGCCCCGAAGCTTTCTGGTTAAAACGTCCTGAATTGAGAAAAAAATTGAAAGAAATACCTGAGGTCCCCTCCGAATTTTGTGATGTATTTAATGAATATGAATCTAAAAATTATGGAGGTTGGACTGACGCAGCTGCCAGAGGTGATTTTGCTAATTTTGCAGATGCTTTAATCAGATTTGAGAAAAATTTTGGATTCGATTTTTTTGTATCGCCGACACCAGTCATTGATGGAATGTCACCATCCAGTCCATTATTTGTAAATAGTTTTAATGCGGCTATTGCAAAAATAATGAAAGACTCTAATAAAAAATTACCTTTGCTTTATAATCTTACCTTAAATTCTAATGTTTTCTATAAACATAAAAATGATTTGATTGAGAATATCAAATCTTATGTCACTGAAGAATTTAATAAAAAACTTTTTTGGGGCTTGTATATTAGAATTAGAGGCATAGATAACCTTCCGGCAAGAAAGGATTATAAAAAATCGGAATCTTTATTACACGATTTTATATCTTGGCTTGGTTCGTTATCGAAATCATTTGAATTACCAGTATTTTTAATACGTTCAGGATATTTTGGATATTATAGCTTAGAAAAAGGCATCCAAGCATTTTCTGAACCAACAACCGGTGATCTCAGTGATATTAAGGAAATTAAAATTGGAGAATCCCACCCAAAAAAAGAAAATTTGTATGGTAAAACATTGATAATCGATGATTGTGTTGAACTAACAAAAAAAGAATTAGATGAATATTTAGAGAGAAATGAAAGACTGCCAGAAGTTCCAGGAGTGTCGAATATACCTAATGAGGAACAATTAAAAAATCCGACTAGATTTAGAGATCATTTTTCTAAACCCCGAAGATTTGCTACCAGAACAGAAGAAATTAGACGACTGAAAGAATCTCTTAAAAAAAAGGAAATTGATCCTATTGAACAGTATATCTCCCGTTGTGAAAATAAGATTTTAAAGAATTTTCTAGGGATAAAAAACGATGGAAAATAATTAATAAAAAAATAACCTGTTATTTTGAGGAATTTTTAGGAGAGTTCCAATATGGTGACTTGCATTTTGGACATACTTTTGGCATTTCTTTACTTCGAGTTATCCAATCATGGTCACAACGTTCACATTTACATTTCCTAACAGTAATTTCAGTAATTGCCACAGAGATATGAATTGTCTAGCTACTATATAAAATTACCTATAGTATATTATCATAGGTAAAGTTTATATACAAGCTAATATATACCTATAGTATAATACTATGGGTATATATCAAGTTTATGCCCATTAGACAAATAAAACTTGACCAAGGGAAGGGCGAACTTCCCAAGGTCGTGGAGTCTGATAACGTGAGTATCAAACCCCGAAAGAAAATAGATAATAAAGGAAATAAAACTTTCCATCAAGCTGGAACTACTTATAGTGACAAGCTTTTAGATGAACGAGCACGAATGCTCCTCTCAAAAGAGGGAGCGATAAAGTGGATTGATAAAGGACTTTTTGCTGTTCAATCACAGTCAGGTGTTGGACGTTATCGTGTTGAATGGAATGGTAATAAATGGATCTGCAATTGTCCGTATTATACTAAGAATAATAAGGACTGTAAACACGTTCTTGCAGTTCAATATTATCTCTTAGGATATGTGACTATTAAAGGAAAAGAGCTAGAGGAAAAAAAGGTTACTTATTCCCGAGATTGGTCAGCTTATAACTATGCCCAGATGGAAGAGCACGATCTTTTTGGTCACATATTGAATGAACTTATATCAACTATTGAAGAATCAGAACAGCATATGGGGAGACCACGATTGAAATTGCGTGATCTGATTTTCTGCTGCATCGATAAAATTTACAACAAAACATCGTGTAGAGGGGCTAAACATCTCTTTCATGAGGCGTTAAGAAAACAATATATTTCTCATGCTCCGCATTGTAACGCCTTATCTAAAACCCTTCTGAAACCTGAGATCACTCCAATTTTACATGATCTTATTCATTTATCATCTCTACCATTTGTTGGAATAGAGGATGGGAATTTCGCTATTGACAGTACGGGATTCTGTTGTAGTAGTTTTGGTGCATATTGCGAGCATGCTCATGGAACAAAACGTATGCATAACTGGGTAAAAGTTCATGTTTGCATAGGGGTTCGATCAAAGATTATTACCGATGTAATTATCACAGATGAGTATAAGGCTGATAGCCCACAGTTCAAAAAATTATTGCTAAACACATCAAAATTTTTCACAATAAAAGAGGTCAGTGCAGATCCTGCATACAGCTCTCGGAAAAACCATGAAATTGTCGACAAGCTTGGAGGAATTGCATATATTCCATTTAAAAAGAATGCAACAGGTAAGGCTTGTGGATCTGCTTTATGGAACAAGGCTTTTCATTATTTCCAGCTTCACCGTGAAGATTTTGATAGACACTATCACAAACGGTCAAATGTCGAAGCGACATTTCATTCTGTTAAGAGTAAATTGTTGGAAAATCTGAAATCTAAAAACCGTGTTGCTCAGGAGAATGAGATGCTCTGTAAGATTATCGCATATAACATCACAGTTCTTATCCGTTCAATGGTTCAAATGGGAATTACTCCTGATTTTTTCACAAACGTTGGTGTAAGAAATGTTATATCTACAAAAACAAACTAATAATACTAATCAATTATTAGAAAAAACTATAACCAAATATTCGATTGTTTTTTGGGGAGTTATGGCAATAAAAAATCTACCAAAATTTATTCAAGATAATTATGAAGTCCATGAATGGAATCATGCTTCTGCTATTCTAGAAAATGACTTTTCAAATGAATGGAATGATATAATTAATATTTTAAAAAAATTCCGAGTAAAGAAATCTCATATAATTGTTGGTGGTGGTGGAAGATCAAAAGTTACTCAATCTTTAGACTCTGCATTCTATAGTAAAGGTTGGAAAGAACATGAATTTGATACGAAAATTACTGTCGATGATAAAACATCTGAAACACCAACACATAAAGTAGATTGTGTTAAAAATAGAATTGCACTTGAAATTGAATGGAGTAATAAGGATCCCTTTTTTGATAGGGATTTGAATAATTTTCGTTTATTATTTGATCGTGGAGCAATTAGTGTTGGAGTTATTATTACCAAATCAGATGAATTAAGTGAAATCATGCAGAAACTTGGAATTTGGACGAAATACGGGTGGTCTAGTACTTGGATGAAAAAGCTACTTCCTCGGATTGAGGGTGGTGGTCATGGTGGGTGTCCACTTCTTGTATTTGGAATAAGAAAATCTTTGTATATGGAGGATACACTTAATGGAAAATAATAATTCATTATCTCCATCTGAAGATTTACTTAAGAAATTTAAGGGTCAAAAATTTAGGACTATTCTTGCTGATCCACCTTGGAGATTTAATAATCGAACTGGTAAAATGGCTCCTGAACATAAACGATTGTATCGATACCATTCAATGACATTTGAAGAAATAAAAGAACTCCCTGTTTCAATGCTAACCGATGAAAAATGTCATTTGTATTTATGGATTCCCAATGCTCTTGTGAAGGAAGGGCTTGAAGTAATGAAACATTGGGGTTTTGAGTATAAAACAAATCTCATTTGGTATAAAATACGTAAGGATGGTGGCCCTGATCGGAGAGGAGTGGGATTCTATTTCCGTAATGTTACCGAGATGGTTCTTTTTGGGATTCGGGGTAAAAATAATCGAACATTACAACCTGCAAGAACTATGCCAAATATTATTTCAAGTAGAAAACGTGAACATTCCCGAAAACCTGATCAATTATATGATATTATTGAACAATGTAGCTCTGATCCTTATCTTGAACTTTTTGCTCGTCATCCCCGCCCTGGTTGGTCTCAATGGGGTGATGAGCATGCACAGAAACAAGAAATGCTGGCAATTCAAAAATAGATAAAACAAGGAAAGAAGAAAAGTTATAATTAAATTATTAATCTATTCCTTTGATAATTATGAGCCTTTGTATTAATAAATATGAAAATATCAATAAATTTTTTGGTGATATTATTGATAAAATGAAAAACGATCCTATTAATTTTTGTTTAGAAAATGAGCGTGATTTAGCATTAAAAAATTTTAATAAAATGTTTGATCATCTCGATAAAAGCAATGTGGATCTATTTATTGAATGGTATAAAAAAAAGGGTATAAATGATGTGGAGAGGATTCATTCATTAATTTCTGAAATTAGAGCGGGGTCTTATTTAGCTCATAAACAATTTCCCATAGAATATATAAAAGAGGGAGATAAAAAAACTCCAGATATAAAAACAAAAATTGAAGATAGAGATGCATTTGTTGAAGTTAAGAGAATTTCCGATAGAAGATTCGAAGATGGGAAATTACAGGATGAATTTAAAAAGAAAAACATTCAATATGATGTTGAATTTCATTTGCAGACAGTATTATATTCTGCATCGGATGTTATAAATGAAATAAAAAAGAATATTCCAAGTAAGGTAACTAATTTTTATGAAACAGTTTCTTTCAAATATGGAAAATTTAGAATAAAACAAATGGAAGGTACGAAACCTTCTTTCAGATTAACGATTTCTTACTGCGTTCCAGGTACCAAAGAAGAAAAAGAAGGAAGAGATGATTCCGATATTTCAAGACAGGAAATTGAAGGTGGAATTGAAAATGATTTAAGTAATTCAATTGAAAAATTTGATGCTTACTGCAATTCTTCAGATTTATGTTTTGTTTATTTAGATGATATTGATGTTTTCAATTATGGACATGTAGATTTAAGAGAGTATTTATATGGTAGAGACGACCCAAAAATTATAGTTTCTGAACCAGGAAAAGGGACGAAAGTAATAAAAGAAAAAGTTACAGTAATTCAAGAAGCGCTTGATGCATATGAATTGGGATGGAGAAAAATTCTCAAAGATTTAGGATTTTTACCAGTAAAATTTAATTTTTCAAGTAAACAAGGATGGTACCTTTACGAGTCAAATGCTAAAAAATTGAATGGCGTTTTTCATTCATTTGGAAATGATTTTACTTTTCCCCCTACATATTGTTTTTTAAATCCTTTTGTTAAAAAAAGTAGAAATATACCTAAATTAGAAGATATATTAGAATACTATCACGAACAAGATATTATCAAATTTAATTAATATCTTTTTGAGTTACTCCCTATTTAAAACTAATATCTTTTTATACTTGACCCTAAAGTCATAATTTTGACCTTAAAGTCTGACCCTAAAGTCACTTTAAGGGCAAAGCCTCCTTTTCTTGTAAGTAGGAATTATCTATCTTTTCTCTTATGTCAAAATTTTGGACTCACTTTTCTCCTTACAAATATGTCTTTCCTTCGTAAAAAATTACATTCGGAACTACTGAATATGACGATAAGTTTTTAAAGAGTTATCCATAATTTATTTTTTGCTGGGTGTAGGTGGACAGTTGACAGCGATTTATTTTGCTGAGGAATATATTATTTCAAATTGTTATGATGGTGGTTCAAAACATACAATTTGTAGTGTATTCTTTTTTAAAATGGCTAATTAACTTAAAAATTCGGTCAATAAGTACTCCTGGTAAGGCAAGAGACTATTATTGAAGATTAAGGCGTATACAGATATGAGAGCCTAGAGCAATACCTAACTTTGTATTACACATCAAAATGCAGAATTTTTGATTGGTTTCTGCAATGCTTTCTAGTAGATATTTAATGCGTTTTAGAAATATTTTTACATTATTTTTAAGTTTTTATAGCATTTACAATTTAAAATTGGTTACGTTTCGGTTAATTATCTTAACCGAATTTTTAGGTGCTTATACTTATGGGTTTAAGAAAGGCATAATGATAGTGTGAATCTTTTGCACACCTCAATAAAATCCTTCTTGAACTGGTATGGGTAGACTCCAGAGGCGTATACAGCCCCGTTCTATCTTGGGTCTAGACTATAATCGAAATGTATTTGAATACATATCGCTTTATTCGTTCTGTGGGTTTTGGTGGTAGAGAGTATTGATTATGACTATAAAGTTTGGTTAACGTATAAAGGGACGCCTCTAATTGGAAAAGGCAGGTATTTGTTGTTAAAAAATATTGATAAAACTAATTCTTTAAAGAAGAGTGCGCAGAAGTCAGGACTTAGTTATAAGACCGCATATAATTATATCAAAAAGATTGAAAATAGACTCTCTAATGAAAATAAATTCTCTAATAAAATAATTCTTAGCCACAAGGGCGGAAAAGAAGCGGGCGGCTATACTCAATTAACTCTTTTGGGTAAAGAACTAATAAAAAGGTATGAAGAGGCAGTTAGGAGGATAAAATGAACAATATTGAAGATTTGAGATTATCTGTAACTCAAAGATGCAATCTTGACTGCCCTTACTGCCATAAGGAGGGGCAACCTACCTCAAAGAAGGAGATGACACTTGGGGAGATTGAACGAATAATAAAGGATGCTAAGGAAATTGGGATTAAAAAAATAAAAGTAACTGGTGGAGAGCCATTAGTGAGAAATGATATTATGGAGATAATAAAAATAATAAAAAAATATGATTTCGAGGATATAAGTTTAGTTACAAATGGTTTTTTATTGGCCAGATATGCTAAAGATTTGAAGGAAGCTGGTTTAGATAGGCTTAATATCGGATGTGACTCTTTAAATTCAAATATTCTTTTAAAAAACAAGAAAAATATTGAAGCTGGTTTAAAGAAAGCAAAGGATGTCGGTTTAAATCCTATCAAGCTTAACATGGTTGTTTTGAAAGGTATTAATGATAAAGAAATAAAGGACATGATTGGATTTGCAAGAAAAAACAAGGCCGTTTTACAATTAATTGAATTAGTAAATATGAACGTAAACGAAAAATTTTATAAAAAACATTTTTCCGGTCTAGGCGACACAGAAAAGGAATTTGAGAGAAAATCTGTTTTGATAATAAAGAAGGAGAGGCATAATAGGAGACAGTATAATCTTGGAGATGTTTTGGTTGAGGTTGTTAGACCGTTCACAAATGAATTCTGTAAAAATTGTAGAAGGATAAGAATAACAGCTGATGGTAAAATAAAACCTTGTTTGATGAGGAACGATAATCTGGTTGAGTTTAAGGATAAATATTCTTTTGTTGAAGCCATTAAGAAGAAAGGTGTTCTATATGCTCAAACAAGTTGATATTTCAGATAAAGAAGCTGTGTATCGAGAAGCTATAGCTACTGGAAAAATCTATCTAAAAAAGGAGACAATAGAGAAAGTAAAAAATAAGGAAACCAGAAAAGGTGATCCATTAGAAGCTGCTCAATATGCAACGACACATGCAGTAAAACAAACGCAAAATCTCATACCATTATGTCATCAAATTCCCATTGGTTCTTTAGATACAGACTTTACAATTAATGGAGATAATATTGAAGCGATAGTTACAGTAAAAACAATAGCGAAAACAGGTGTTGAAATGGAGGCATTGGTTGGTGTTTCTATTTGTCTTAATACCATTTGGGATATGGTAAAGTATCTGGAGAAGGATGAAAATGGACAGTATCCATCAACAAAGATGACTGATATAAAAGTTTTAAAGAAAATGAAAGGTGAATAATTTTTGCAAGAAGAACATAAGTTAAAAGCACCGAAATCAGTAAATTGTGCTATAGTTACTATTTCTGATAGCAGGGATGTTAATACAGATAGATCTGGGAGATTAATAAAGAATTTATTAGGAAAAAAGTCTCATAAAACAGTAGATTATTTTATAGTAAAGGATAATAAGAAATTAATCAATGAAAAGATAAATCAGTTAATAAAAAATTATAAAGTTGATGTCATAATAACAAATGGCGGTACTGGAGTTGCAGAAAAAGATGTTACAATAGAGACAATAAAACCATTATTTGAAAAGGAGTTAATAAGTTTTTCTTCTTTATTTTCAAAACTCAGCTATGAAGATATTGGCTCTGCTGCTTTTTTATCTAGTGCAACGGCGGGTATCGCCAATAAAACTATGATTTTCTGTTTACCTGGCTCGCCTAATGCAGTTGAACTAACCATGAATAAATTAATTTTGCCTGAAATAGGCCATAGCGTAAAGCATTTACATGATTAAATGAAATCTTTTTGGAAATTATATCAACGAAAATCTTCTCAAATCGCTGCAATAATAACGATGACATTAGTAATAGGTTTTTCACTTTATCTAGTAACCAGTTCAACTTCAAAACAAACCATATTACTAGCAACCACAACATCAGTAGCTAACTCAAGACTCCTTGATAAAATTCTACCAGATTTCGAAAAAAAATATAATGTAATGGTTAAAGTTCTCCCGGTAGGGACTGGTCAAGCTATTGAAATGGGTAAAAGAGGTGATGTTGATATCATACTGGTTCACGCTCCAATAAAAGAAAAGGAGTTTGTCTCCCACGGATATGGAACAAAAAGGTATCAGGTGTGTTATAATTACTTTGTTATCATTGGTCCACCATCTGATCCAGCAGACGTTGGACATGCACAAAACATTACAGAAGCACTAAATCGTATTTTTAACACGCATTCAAAATTTATTTCACGGGGTGATGAATCAGGTACACATACAAAGGAAAAGTTACTTTGGAAGGCTGCAGGATTTGATTACACCTATGAAATAGATATTCTTGACAAAGAGTGGTATTTTTCTGTCTGTGCTGGTATGGGTGACACGATAATAAGAGCAAATGAGCTTGAAGCCTATACTCTTAGTGACGAAGGTACATTCTGGGCATATAATGGGGATCTCGCTCTTAGAATCCTCCTTAGAGATGACCCAGATCTTCTCAATCAATACTCTGTTATTCCAGTCAATTCGGAAAAATTCTCACATGTGGAATATGATCTTGTCATGAACTTTGTGAAATGGATAACTTCGCCAGAAACACGAGAGAGAATTGGTAATTTTACAAACAATGGTCATCAACTTTTTACTCCAACCGCTGAGACATCTCCCTGAAAAGATTCAAAAATAATGTGAGGTCAATACATTGGTATTTGATTTAGATCCCATAGAATCAGAAAGACTGCTAAGAATTACATTACTTACTTTATATGTAGCAGGATGCAGTACTTTCATCTCAAGTCTCATAGGTATTCCGTTAGGTACTTACTTAGGTTTAAGGAAAACAAAGTTTGCTACTCTCATTAAAGTTTTCACCCATACCCTATATGGTCTTCCACCTGTTATTGCAGGGCTTGTGGTTTTTATCCTCTTATCAAGAGCAGGTCCTTTAGGAAGTCTTGGGATTTTGTTTACTCCTGCAGCTATGATTTTTGCGCAGGTAATTTTAATTACACCGTTAATAATCGGTTTATGTGCTTCATCTATAGGCGCTGTTCCGCAATGGACAATAGATACAGCTAGGAGTCTTGGTGCCAGACGTTTTAATTTACTTAAAACACTTGTCATTGAATCTAGAATAGGAATATTTACCGCAATAATGGTGGGATTTGGAAGAGCTATTTCCGAAGTCGGCGCTGTAATACTCGTTGGCGGCAATATAAAATTCCATACACAGGTGTTAACAACGGCAATTGTTATTGAAACACAGAAAGGAAACTTTTACTTTGCTCTTTTATTAGGTATTATTCTTATCATTCTTGCACTTGTTACCTCAGTAATTTTAACTATACTTCAAAGTAAATTTACTGGTTCAAAACCCCGTATATTCAGCAATAGGAGGGAGTAATTGAACTTCGAATTAATAAATATTTCAAAAAAATTTGAAGATAAACATGCACTAAACGATATTACATTAAAAGGTGAAGATGGTAAAATTATTGCAATTATTGGCCCTTCTGGTTCAGGAAAAACTACTCTACTTAGGATAATAAATATGTTGGATTCACCATCGAAGGGATCAATAAAAATAGATAGAAAAAACCCGTTTGAGTTATCGAAGTCTGGGCGCTATGATCTAAAAACAAAAATGGCTTTGGTGTTTCAGAATCCTAGTTTATTTCAACGATCTGTCGAGGCTAATGTAGCTTATGGGCCTAAGATTCGATATATACATCCGGCTACAATAAAGAAAGAGGTATCTAAAACTTTAAAATTGGTGGGGTTAGAAGGATTAAAACATCAGTTTGCTCCTAGTTTATCCGCGGGAGAAGCGCAAAGGGTTTCTTTCGCTAGGGCTATAGTTGTTAAACCAGAGCTATTATTATTAGACGAGTTCACCGCGAATTTAGACCATGCAAATGTAAAATTATTAGAAGAAGGGGTCGCTAGATATCATGATGAAAACAACGCTACAATTGTATTGGCAACTCATAATTTGTTTCAGGCTAAACGGTTAGCAGATGAAATAGTTTTTATTTTTGATGGCAAAATTGTTGAGAAAGCAGAAAAAGAAGAGTTTTTCTCAGATCCAAAAAATAAACTTACTAAATCATTTCTCTCTGGAGAATTAGTCTATTGAGATGAAGAAAGGGGGTGTTGCCATGAAACAAGGATTTGGAAAATTAGCAAATCTAAAAGAAACGATAGAAGTACTAAATAGCTTAGTAAAAGAAAAAAGAAATGAAAGCATAGAGCTGGAAAACGCTCTACATAGAGTTTTAGCTGAAGATGTTGCAGCAAAAATCAATGTCCCTCATTTTAGGAAAGCGGCAATGGATGGTTTTGCTGTGAAAGCAGCTTCCACATTCGGCGCTTCTAATGTGAATCCCAAAGAGTTAACCAAGGGTGAATACGTCGAAATAGCAACAGGGGCACTATTGCCTGAAAACATGGATGCAGTGTTAATGGTTGAATACACTGAAAAAATCAACGATAAACTCAGGTTCTATAAAGCAGTACCACCTGGGGAAAATGTAATCAATGTTGGCTCTGATATAAAAAAAGAAAATCTCCTGTTTAAGAAAGGAATTGTTTTGAATCCAAGATATGTTGGTGTCTTAGCGTCTCAAGGCATTAAAGAAATTTTAGTTAAGAAAAAACCAGTTGTCGCTTATTTTTCAACAGGAAATGAAATCCTCAGTTTAGATGACAAGTTGATAGATGGGATGATATATGATATCAACTCGTTTACAATTATAAACTCATTGAAAGAACAGGGTTGTGATGTCATGTTTTTAGGGGTCTTAGGGGATGATAAAGAGCTGGTTAAACAAAAAATAAAAGAGGGTTTAGAGAAAACGGATTTCCTCTTGCTTTCAGGTGGTTCCTCGCTGGGGGAGAAGGATTTCGTGGTTGAGGCTGTTGAAGAACTAGGCGAGGTTTTGATTCATGGTATAGCGGTGAAACCTGGTAAACCAACTTTGATAGGAGAAATCAAGGGGAAACTAGTCTTAGGACTTCCCGGTTATCCGACCTCGGCTTTATCGAATTTTTATATCCTTGTTTTACCAGTTATTGATAAGATGCTTGGAAAACAGAGAAAAAACAGAATAGTAAAAGCAAAACTTGGTAAAAAGATTGTTTCAACTATAGGTAGATTTGAGTTTTTGTCTGTAAAACTAGATAAAAAAGTAGCAGTGCCAGTGCAAAAAGGCTCTTCTGCTATTACAACTCTAGCAGAAGCAGATGGTTTTATAGAGGTTGGTGAAAATACTGAAGTAATTGATAAGGGTGAGGAGGTAGAGGTTAGGTTATTTTAATGGCTTTTATATGGATTAATAATCACCCCTTCCACGCAATAAATTGCGTGGCTTTCCCCTGGAGGGGAAGAAAATGCCTTACGGCATTTTACCAGTAAATATCCAGGCGATTCATCTATGACATAAATGTCATAGATTTCTCGCATGGATTATCTTTAACAAGGGAGAAAAATGGTTGTTAAAATAATATCAATCAATATTAGCTCTAAAAAAGGAACAGCAAAAATACCGATTAGAAAAGCTCGACTTATAATAAACCATGGCCTAGAAGGAGACGCTCATGCTGGCAATCATCATAGACAGGTTTCTCTGTTAGGTTGTGAAAGTATAAAAGCTATGAAAAGGCAGGGCTATAACATAAGCTGTGGTTGTTTTGGAGAAAATATAACAACAAAAGGTATCACTCTTTATAAATTACCATTAAAAACAAAATTAAAAATAAACAATGTCATTTTAGAGGTTTCTCAAATTGGTAAAATATGCCATAGACCATGCAAAATATTCTATGATATCGGGAAATGTATAATGCCAAAACAAGGAATTTTTGCTAGAGTTTTGAAAGAAGGAGAAATCAAGGTTGGTGATGCGTTACAGTGGATTCCTCAAGGGAAAAAAAGAGGTGATTGACAATAAAATCATACATTATAGTCGCATCGGTTAATCGCATTAACCGATGATTTTTAAAGTTTAAAGGATTTTTTTCTACCTCAACTGTTAATTCCCTATTGGATGGTGTTAATTGTATGAGTATAAAATAGATTATATTATGTTTTTAGCCAGAAG
>CAYGAC010000062.1:0-33110 GCA_964347865.1 uncultured Thermoplasmatales archaeon | reverse complement strand
CAACTTATACTCTTAAACGACTGCTGGAAAATCCAGATGCTAGGTACAATGTGATACCTGTAGATAGTGGAGAAAAATGCCTGGAGTTACTAAAGGACAATCAGAAACCTGACCTTATTATATTAGATATTATGATGCCTGGAATGACTGGATGGGAGACATTTAAGAGAATAAAAGAAAACTTGTCATGGAAAGATATCCCTATTGTTTTTCTTACAGGACGAACCGATAGAGTTGCTAGAAATGCTGGACGCTTTTTGGGTGAAGGCTATATTGAAAAACCTTTTGACATCACAGATTTAAAAGATTTAATTGAGAAAATTTTAAGTGTAAAATAGATAAAGTATAAAGGCTACAGATTAAAGTGGTATAAAAGATTTAAATAATTTCGTTAATCAGAAAATTTCAAAAATTTTTTTAGATTTTACTAAAATCTTGTCGATAAAACAACATTTCGGTTAATGGGATAAACCGAAATAGAAATATAAAAGAGCATCATCTTTTATGATTTTGTTTATTTTCAATAACATATAGAAAAAATCAAAATTAAAATTCAATTATAAAAAGATTAATAGTAAAATTAAAAATTATTTTTTAAAACGACCTCTACGATTAAAAACTCTATCACTAAAGGTTTATCATTCATATAAGGTGGAAAATAGCTCATTGATTAAACTAAGAAAGCCTACGTAGTTTTAGGCACATAGTGCTTTTGTGGATTATTCCATTTAATACTTTCTTCTTTACCTGGCTTGATTCTATAATATTTCTTAGGTTTAAGCCAACTTTTGCTAGCGGGTTCCTTGCGTACAAACTCAATAAGACCAATGCTCTCAAGTACATAGATCATTTTGCAAAACTGATGATATGAGCTGACAACTTTTTTACTTTGTTTTAACTTCGTTCGATATGTTGTAGACATATGCTGGATGTAATCTTCACCCATTTCCATGAGATGATCTCTAACCCACACTCCAGCATATGATGTTTTTACCATCTAATATCCTTCTTTTTTCCTAGTATCGAAGATTCATCAAAATATCTCCAGAAGTTGGTAGTTAATAAGATTTTGCAACCCGAACAATCAATACTAAGAAACTTAAAATCCTAATTTTACATTATGATTTCTTATTTCAGTTCATACATGTTTCGCATGTCATGATGGTTATTGTATTATTTTTGAAGATAACTGTAAATATTCAAAAATTAAGGAATGTGATTATTACCATTCTAAAAAGAGTAGTTTTCCATCGCATTTTAGATTCTATATGGGAATAGTAAATATGTTAGCACAAGCAAGAGCACACAAATCACAACAGAAATTTAACAAATATATTCTCATTCTTTCATCAATTGCAATAATTATAGCGGTTATTTCATTTATCGTTTCATTATATAGGTGATTGTTTCTTGTTATACTTGGAAGTTATGTAACCTGAATAATCAACAAATAAATAGGATATGCATTTAGTTTATATTTGCTTTTTTTGAAACCTATATTCCCAATATGTTCTTACTAAGAAAAAAACAATTAAAAAGTTTGGAATTACTTTATAAACTGATAGTGTAGTATTAAATTTAAAGGAAAAAAATAGAATAAAAATCCACAAGAATAAGATACATGATGGTAAAAAAGATGTTAAGATAAATTGTCCTGATATGGATGTTTTTCCACTATCTTCAAAATCTTGCCAAATTGGGTCATTTAGTTTCAATATTAAAAGTGGATTATTCATTCTAACTCTAATTCTTCTTAAATTATAATACCATGCAATTGTAATTATGCAACCCGTAAATGCAATCGCCTGAGCCAGTATTTGAAGTGTAAAAAATGATAAAGAGGTAACACATGAAAATAATAACATAGATTCAGCAACAATAAAATAATTTATTCTGTTGTGAACTAATCTATCTCTTGTTTCAAATATTTGCCATGCTCTATCAATATCTTGCCTATTAAAAGGCGGAATGACATTTGAATTTCGATAGTAAAGAATTTTGTTAATAATTTCAGTTAAGAACCCTATAGTAAATACTAAAAAATATCTGGTTAAATAGTAGATATTCGATGGATTAAAACTAAGTTTATCTGTTTTTAGAACAAACATAAAAAATGCATTAAAATCAAAGGCTCTAAAGTAAAATAAAATTCCTACAATAAAAAATATTAAACCGAAAAATCCAATTATCTTCAAATCATTTCTTTGCCATCCTTCTAAATCTCTACACATTATAGGTAAAGATGGCATAATTTGATAAAAATGTTACCACCCGATTTCACCACCCGAACTAGTCACCACCCAACACTCGCCAATTCAACAGAGCACATTTATGGATAATAAATTTTTAATAGTAAATTCATACTCCCTTTATGATGAAAGCATGCAAGCCTAAAAACATTAATAATGTATTCAATTATCATCTGTCATAAGTTATCAAGTACCGTCTGACAACTGTCAACAGAAGAAGAGAAATAATTTTTACTAGTAAAATGGTGTTCATATCCCTTCCCCTGCAATCTTCGCCTCTTAATTGTAGAAAATTCTTTTTTATAACGAAAAATATGATTTAGTATGAAAAAAGCGAATTAAAATATAAGTCGATACCTGTTCCTTAAACTTTTTTATATTATATAATTTAGTTGCTAACTTTTGTCCCTATTTTTTCAAATATAAAACCATACTCCTTCGGTTTATATACGTTATAACCTGCTTTTTTCAGGAAATTTTTTGCAAATATGAGGCGATTATTAATCTCATTCTTTTGGATCTTAGGTTCTATTTGTTCTGCTTTGCTTCCACTTTTACATGAGTATGGGAATGCTTTTCCTCCATCGAAATTGCATTTTTCTATAAAATACATAGTTTCTTTAAATTCTTCTTCTGTTTCAGTGGGAAATCCAATCATTATATGAGTATGGAGAATTAACCTGGGAAAAGCTTTCTTAATTCTTTTAAGAGCCTCTATTATTTTCTCTTTGTCATGATATCGATTCATTAATTTAAGAATTCGATTATTACCTGATTGAATAGGCACACCTAGAGCAATAATTTTTTCGGTTTTGATAATTTCAACTAATTCATTGATGTACCTAACAAGCCAACGAGGACTAAGATTAGAGAGTGATATTTTATAATCATCAGGGATACTTGTTATTTTTTCTAACAATTTCGCAAAATTACTCCCGATGTCAGTTCCATATGCACCAATATCATCTGCATTAAGTGCAAAAAATTTGTAACCTATATTTACACCTTTTTTGAATTCTTCTATTGATTGTTCAACGGATTTACTTTTATGAACACCAATAGCTTTTTTTATTCCGCAATAAGTACAATTACTATTGCATCCCCATGAAATTCGAACTCGATACATGGGTTTATTTATTAAAGAAAATAAAAAATAAAAAAATGAATTTTCACCTAAAAGATTCTTAAAAATATGGTCTTTAATTTTTAAATTAAAATTTCCTACTAATTGCATATTTTTAAAGGTCTGTTTAAGCGCTGTTTTGGGTTTATCTTCATTTACGTTTTTAAATGCAATATTTGCATCATTTATATCTTGAAATTTGATTTTATTCTTTGGAAATAATTCATCCATTTTTTCTGGATTTTTATCAAAATCCTTTGTTCCAATTAATCTTCCATTAAAGATATTATGTAATTTTTCCTCTTCTATATTTGGCA
Source organism: uncultured Thermoplasmatales archaeon (assembly GCA_964347865.1). Classification (GTDB taxonomy): domain Archaea; phylum Thermoplasmatota; class E2; order DHVEG-1; family DHVEG-1; genus JAGLML01. The sequence continues at coordinate 29,421 of CAYGAC010000062.1, read as the reverse complement.
AACAGCCAGAGACAATTAATTCCGCATTATATTTTTGAAATTCTTTCACCATTTGAATTGACATATCTGCGACATTCTCACCTACAGCACAACCAATAAAAAATATAATATCAGCATCTTTAGGATTTTTAACGATTTGATAATTATTTTGGGAAAAATAAGATCTTACTCGTTCAGCATCCAAAGATCTTAGTTCACATGAATAGGCATAAATGAAAACCTTTTTTATTATTAATACCCCCAGATAGAGTCAAATAGATATCTTGGTATATTAATACTCCCTTTTATCTATAAATCGTCGTTTTTATGTCTATTAGTTTTTATATATAAGTATTATAAAATCAAGAATCATTAAATTTAAATATATAGTAAAGCTATATAAATGTGTAAATGAAACTTCGTTTAGTAATTGCAGTTATTGTAGTAATAGCAATTTTACTCATTTCATCATCAGTGTATATTATTTATTTCTACAACGGGGAAAGTAAAAACAATAATGGTAATAATGGCGGAGGTAATGGAAATAATAGTAGTAATGTTGATGATGAGCCGCCTACCGTAACTGTAAAAACAAGAGATGCAACTGGAAAGATAGGAGATGTAATCACTATTTTAGTATCATTTTCTGATAATATCAATGTTACTGAAGCAACTCTATATTATAGAACCGCAGACACGAGTAATTGGATTTCTAGAAACATAATAAGTGGAGGCTATGATATTACGTTAGAATCTAATGAAAGCATTTTTTATTATGTAACAGTAGATGATGCCGCCGGTAATGGTCCTGTTGGTGATCCTTCTATAGATGGGAGCGATTATTATACGATTACTGTTAAAGAGGATAGCAATGGTAATAATGAATACACACGTAAAGTATTTGTTGAGGAGAGTACAGCATCAACTTGTAAATATTGTACAAATGTTGCAGAGGTTCTACATAAACTGTTTGATCCAGAAAATCCTGAGTTTTATTATATTAGTTTAGTTGAAGATAAAAATGATTTAGCTTATGATCGGGTAGTTAATCACTACCATAGATTTGCTAATCCAACAGTATATATTGATGGTGGATATGAGGTTATTTTTGGATTTGATCCGGATGTTTTTGAATCTGATTTTAAACAAAAAGTTAAGAATTCTTTACTTCGCGAGGTCCCCGAACTTATCGTCGGAGTAAATGCAGAATGGAACGAAAGCAGAACAGAATTAACCAGTATGGTAAATATTGAAAATAAAGATCCAGATACATATACTGGAGACCTGAAAGTTTTTATAAGTGAGATTAAAAGTACTCGATGGAAAGATTATAATGGGGATCCGTTTCATTATGCCTTTTTAGAATATGCCATTGATCAGGATATATCAATAAACTCTGGGGAGAATAAAGAATTTTCAAATATATGGAATGCTAGTAAATCAAAATATTCTGATGTTACACCTGAAAATCTGATGATATTTGCTGTTGTTATTAATTCTGAAAAAAATCAAGGATATTCAAGACCTCCTGATAAAGATCCCTTTGATGCATATTATTCAGACGCTGTAGAGGCAACTCGAGTTCAGGAAGGAGCTCTTCCCCCAACAATAGGAATTGCCGTACCTAAAAAAGGTCACCGGTATTATTTTGGATTTTTTGACGCAATGCCTCCTGGAAGAGCAATCATATCCTATTTTATTCGACAATTGCGAAACGGTACTTCTCCTCTATTAAATATGACTTTAATTGGAGATACTGTTTTATTCGGAAGGAATAAAATCCAAGTAACAGTGGATGCTCCAGCAGGAATTGAAAAGGTAGAATTCTATATCGATGGTGAATTACAGTATAACACAAGTGAAGAACCATACGAATGGAGCTTTAATAAAATTGGTAAAAGAAGACAATTAATGCAAAAACATACTGTCCTTGTAAAAGTAATTGATACTCAGGGTAGAAGTGCTGATGATAGTATGGAATTGTTTGCAATTTTCTTATAATGTCCTTCTTCCAGTATTTTTTTAATTTATATCAATGGTTTTAAAAAGATTGCAAGTAATAATACTTTTATAAATCTTAAAATAAGGAGGTAACAAAATTAAATTTCTATTGATTTATCCCCCGATTGAATCAATTTTTAACATTAAAAAAAGTTATAATGTTAATTTTAAGGGTCTCGCTCCTCCACTTGGATTGCTTTATATTTCTAAAATCCTAAAAGAAGATAAAAACGATATAGAAATACTTGATTTTGCTGCCGAATCCTTTTCAGAGGAAAAATTAACAAAGTCAGTAAAAACTGCAGATGTTGTTGGAATGACTGTTTTAAGTTATTCATTACAAAATTCTAAAGAAATAATAAAGTTAATTAAGAAATTAAAACCGCAAATAAAAGTTATAATTGGTGGTCCTCATTGTACGCTTTTTCCTAAAAAAGCTTTGGAAAAAACGCAAGCAGATATCAGTGTACAAGGGGAGGGAGAAAAGGTAATTATCAATATTAAGCATGCAATTAATGGAAAAATTGACCTTTCAGAAATACCCGGGATTTATTATCGTGATAATAAAAAAATCAGAAAAGGAGCGCCACTACAACTCATCAAAAATATTGATACTATTCCATTTCCAAATAGAGACCTTGTTAAGCAATATGTTTATGGCAAAGAATACAATCCTAAAATGAAGAAGGGTGAGTTTACATCAATTATAACTAGTCGTGGGTGTCCGTTCAGTTGTAAATTTTGTTCAAGAAATTCTATTAGTTTAAAAATCTATAGAACACGTTCAGCAAAAAACGTTTTTGAAGAAATAAAAGAACTCTATAAACAAGGATTCAAGTACCTTATATTTGTTGATGATAGCTTTCTGAGTAATAAAAAACAAGCACATGAAATATTTGATAGAATAATTGAAGAACAGCTTGATATGAAATTTATCATTACTGGTGTTCGTGTTGATGCTGCGGACGATGTGTTATTTCAAAAGATGAAAAAAGCAGGTGTAACTCATCTCTATTATGGTTTAGAATCAGGAAACCAAGATGTTCTTGATTTTTATAATAAAAAAACAACCCTTGATAAAATTAGATATGCAGTACATCTAAGCCACAATTTAGGATTTTTTAACATTGGTTCTTTTATTCTTGGAGCACCCGTTGAAACAAAACAACATTTTGAAAAGACAATTAACTTTGCCAAAACTCTACCACTTGATTCAGTCTCATTTTTACCTCTAGATTATGTTGCAGGTTCTGATTTATGGTGTCAGGCAGTGCAACAGGGAGTAATATCTGAAGAAGAATATATGGTACGAGCAGATTCTAAAAGAGGATTAGGTTCATTTTCACAGGAGGAAATTGAATCGTATTCTATCAGAGCACATCGAGATTTCTATTTACGACCTAGATTTTTTTTAAGGCTTTTGATAAAATCTTTTAAAAATGATGACTTAGGATTCCTGCAATCTTATCTATCATTATTTTTTTCAAATATACGAGAAGGATTCAAATTTTTAGGGGTAATATCTAGATAAAACAAATCTTTACTGTGCTTTTATTAATTAAATAACACTCTACTATTCATATTTGCAATTACATTTCTTGATAACACCACAAAAAATGGATAGATACCTAATTTTAAACTTCTAATTATTCTTCTTATTGTAAAAGGAGTAGAATAAAAGTTAGTATACATTTTTCGTAATCCCTGCAATAATTCTTCAGCAGTCATATTTTTTGGTACATATACTACATCTTTCATATTATATTTAGACCACTCTTTAGTTATAATACGTCCTTCTCTCTTAAGTTTATTGAAAATCGGTGTTCCGGGAAATGGTGTTAAGACACAGAAATCTGCAATATCTATTTCTAAGTCTTTTATTCCTTTAAGTGTGTCGTCAAAAACATCTTTGGTATCAGTATCAAAACCAAACATAAAACAGCCAATAACTGCCATCCCATTATCATGTATATTTTTTACAGCTTGCATGTATTCATTAACCTTATTTGTTATTTTTCCCATATTTTCAATAGTTTCTTGCGATATTGATTCAAACCCGATAAGCCATCCTAAGCAACCAGCAGCTTTGGAAAGTTTTACAAATTCCACATTGTGAGCAAGTACATCTACATTTCCATTACAAAAAAATTTTTTATGAAGTCCTACCATTTTTGTAAATAATGATTTTGTATAATTAGGTTTGATTGTAAGGGAGGTGTCATAAAACATCAGTGTTTTTTGAGGTATTGATTTTATTTCAGATATTACATCATCAACAGGACGTGTATAGAATTGTGATCCTCCTGGCATGTTTGTTTCAGGGCAGAAGTCACATTTATATGGACATCCTCGAGTTGCTTCAATAGCACCAGTTATAACAAATCCTGGTAATTCAACGTTTGTAGGAGGAAGATGAACAGAATTATCATATTTCATAGGCTGATAAAATGGTTTTAATTTATTGTTCTCATAGTCCTTCAGTAATTGAAGCCAATTGAGTTCTCCCCATCCTAACAAAACACTATCTGCATGTTTTTTTGCTTCATCTGGAAGAACAGAAGGATGCGGGCCACTAAAAACTACAGTTGTACCTTTTTTTCTAAATTTATCTGCAATTTCATAAGCTCTAGCTGTTGTAGAAGTAGTAAAATTTATATTTACAATGTCATAATTTTCATCAAAATTAATTTTGGAATATCTTTCAGTTATCAATTTTACATCATGTTTTTTAGGAGTGATAGCTGCAATCTTCCGAGCATATAAAGTAGGAAGAATTGAAAAAGCGGTAAGTATTGTTTTTTCAAAAAATCCGTACTTTAAACCTCCAAGCCAAGTATTTTCTATAATCAGGATTTTCATTCTTAATTCGGATTAAATATCAGAAACATATATTTAAGTAATTCACTTTATCCACTTATATCCAATAACATTTGCAATTACTATTATAAAAAATAAAAGCCGCTGATTCAAATGAATTATTTGTTTAATCCAATATTCATTTCCAAGGTTCTGAAAAGTTATATTTTTGATATTAATAGATTAAGAAAATTAAGGGATGATCAATTAAGAAATTATCAAAATAAACGATTAAAAAAAATGGTTAAATTTGCTTATACTGTACTCCTATATTACGATAAATACAAAGAAGTAGGAATTAGCCCTGAAAATTTCAAAGGAATTCAAGATATTCATAAATTGCCAACAATCTCTAAATTGGATCTTATAAAGCATTATCCAAATGGAATCGTATCCTCAAAAATCAATAAAAAAAAATTAATTGAAGTTTCTACATCTGGAACTACTGGAAAGCCACTTACTATTTATGTTGATATGTTTGATATTGTAATAGGTCTTTTTGCATATATTCGATTTTTACATGAACATGGATTAAATTGGAGAAAAAATAAACTCTCAATTATTGCAGACTTTGCACCCCACACGGTGGAAAGTGGATATATTCATAGAGGTTTGCAATCCAGATTCAACCCCAATCTTCTTTTTAAGAATATACAATGGCTCAATACTAATGATCCTCCTGAAAAAGTAATTAAAGAAATTAACAAATTTAAACCTGATTTTATCGGCGGATATACAGGAATGCTTGGCCATTTAGCTCTCCTTAAAGATAAGGGTTTAGGTAAGGACATTTCTCCAAAAATAATTGCTTCAACTGGAGCTCCTCTCGGTAAAACTTTAAAGGATTTGATTGAAAAAACGTTCGATATTCCAGCATATGAAACTTATGCTTCAACAGAATCTGGTTTAATAGCATTTCAGTGTAAAAATGGTGGATATCATGTAATGTCTGATTTTGTATATCTAGAATATCTAAAAAATGGAGAACCTGTTAAAGAAGGTGAGGTAGGTAAGCTCATATTAACAAAATTATTTGGTAATGGTACTCCAATTATAAGATATAATGCAATTAATGATATTGTCGCACCGATAAATAAAAAATGTGATTGCGGTTTATCTGGTGAATCAATTAAAAAGATATTTGGAAGAGAAGATATAGCAATTTATACACAAGACGGTAAAGCATTACTTCCTTCATCCTTTGGAGAGATTTTTAGTAAAATTCTATATGTTTTAAAAACAAATAAGTTGAAAGATGCAAGAGTTGTCCAACATAATCTAAAAAAAATCGAAATACAAGTTGTAATTGATGAAAAACTAAGAGATGTGGGTCCATCTGTTGATGAAATATTTTCTCTTCTAAAAAATGGATTTCAGGATAAAGTTGGACGGGATGTCGACATATCTATAAATGAAATCAAAAAATTATCAAAAAATGAAGCGCGAATAACATCAAAAGTAGATAAAAATAAAATCGAAATAACAGAGTATATTTGAATTTTTAAACATAATAATTAAATCCATCTGACCAAAAATTATTTAAAACGCTAGATTATATTAAATACCAGTTATTAAATGGAGGCAAATAATTATGAAAGTAATTCTATGTAGAGAAGGTGTTTGTGTACCACCCAAATGTCCGGTGGTCGATGTACAAGATAACCAAGTTGTTATTGGTGAAAAAGAAAATATTTGTACACTCACAAGAGAACAATTTGATATATTAAAAGAAAAGATAAAAAATAACGAAATTTAAAGGGAGGAATTCACCTTCCCATTTTTTTATAAAAATTTTTAAAAAGTTTAAGGATACTCATATCCTGCACTATTTAGTTCGTATAAATTTAATCCATCATCTATTATATTAGTTACAAAATTTCTCCTTTCTTCGTCGGTATCAAGACCAAGTGTACCATATGCAGCTGTAAAACAAGGTTTTATTGTACCTCGATCATAGTTGACGGTCATAACAACAAACATTGGTACACCCCCTCTTTGATCTTTATCATACATATCAAATGATTCTATCTGAATAGTGGTAGCATGATCAAGATTTATATGATAGAAATTAACAATTGATCCATTATAGTTAAGACGTTCATAAAGTGTATCTTCTTTTTCAAAAGATAAATCAAAAATATCTTTTATTATAGGTGCCATATCGTCACACGCTTTACATACATCACTTCTATATTCAATAAAAAGTATCCCTGTTGTTAAATTCTCTAATACAAATTTTGGATGTTCTGCACCATTTGCTGTTTCAAAAACAAAATCAAGACGTGATACTGGATCTAATTTTATGCAACTAAGACATAGCGTAGAGACTATTGTGCCATGAATCTCATCGTAAGTACCATAATATACCAAATTTCCTATGCCCGCTGCGATTAAGATAATTAAAGCTATTTTCACAACAAATATTTTTTTCATAATTTATATCCTCTCAAATTTAATTATTTTTCTTGGACAGGCTTCTATACATTTTCCACATAATATGCATTCTGGATCTCTGTCCATATTCGGTACATCTATTCCCATAGGACACGCCTCATTTGAACATAAATTGCAGTGAACACATTCATCTTTATCAACTGTAACTCGTAGTGCACTTATTTTATTAAATGGAGCAAGCATTGCTCCGACTGGACAGAAATATCGACACCATCCACGTTCAATAATAAAAATTAAAACAAGGAAAAGTATGAAGATAACTAGTGCTATATAAAAAAACTCATTTGGAGAAAATCCTCCAGGATTAAGTACTGATATAGGAACAGAACCAACAAGATATCCAATGGGACAAACATCAGTAAACATAAAACCTATGTATATTGGTGTAATTACAACTAGACCTATAAAAAGAATATATTTGATATAGCGAAGGTATGGTTCTATCATATGTTGACCAAGTTTTTTTGCAAAAGGATACCTCTTTTTTATTTTCCAAGGAACTTTACCTGTAACACGCTGTAAAAGTCCAATCGGACATGCCCATCCGCATACAGCTCGTCCAGATAATACACCAACAAAACTTATTATTAAAATAGGGTAAAGAATAAAATTAAATTTCCATTCTTTTTTGTATACGCCAATCTCAATTGCTCGTAAGGGGCAAGCAGCAGAAGCTGTAGGACAAGCATGGCAATAAAAAAAAGGGAAACATAAACCTGTTTTTAACCCTGGAAAAATACCTTCTATATTAAACCCTAAATTAGTTGAAAAAAAGAAAAAAACCTGTGATATTAATCTCTTAATTCTCAGGTTCATTTCATGATCTTTCTCTTATATATGGATAACGCAACTATAACTGAAATTACTAATACAATAAGTTCAAAGCCAGGTGTGCCATTGTCACCATTACCACCGTTATCACCATTGCCACCATTACCGTTACCGCCGTCATCGACTGGTTTAATTGAAAAATTCGTATGTTGAGTATAATCATTACTAAAGTCGTACCATGTTCCATTGCTTTTTATTGCGAGCCAGGCATGACCTTCATCAGAATCATCAAAAACTAATGTTGCTGTAGCTTCCCAAGTTCCATCTACTTTTGACATGCTTACATTTAGTAAATCCGAATAACAGAAGTAAACTGGTGTTTGAACACATTCTTCTATGATAATCCAAACTTCTTCTATATCTTCTCCTGTGACAGCAATAGAAAATTTTACTTCTGACTGCCGAGTTGGTTCCACAGGATCGAGAGTGATATCTCCATAAGTTGGATCATCTGCAACTCCTATTGCAGTAAATGGTAATAGAAGTCCAGCTGCTAGCATCATTGCAATTGTATATTTCAAAGTCTTCTTCATATATATTATGCCTCCAACATTTTTATTCAAGCAATCCAGCTATTTTAGTGGATAATGCTGAGTGTTCTATGTAACCCACATGTGTATAATAAATATTTCCCTTTTTATCAACTATAACAATTTTGGGGATACTAGATACTTGATATGCTTTACCTACATCCTCCGCATCATTATCAAGCACAAATGTCCATTTATTAACATAATCACTAAAATTGTTTAATATATCATTAATTGTTTCTGTTTGGTAGTCAATATCGACTGATACTACCACTATCTTATCTCCATATTCTTCCACAATTTTTTCTAACTCATTCATTTGAAGTCGACATGGTCCACACCAAGTAGCCATTAAATCAATTACTATAATTTTACCAAGATGATCTAAAAGTGTAAAGGTTTCCCCATAAACTGTAGTAAGTGTAAAATCTGGTGCTTCTCCCCATTTAATATTATTGTTATTAACACACCCAGATAATAAGATAGTAAATAAAACGATAAAGATAATAATCATATGTTTAATAATTTTAATATTTCTCACCTTATTTTTATCTATATGTTTCAATTCTCTGTTTTAATTGATCCTTGGGTATTGCTCCCACAAATCTATCAATCAAGTTACCATTTCTAAAAATCAATAATGTAGGGATACTCATTATTTGGTGTTTGGCTGATGTTATTGGATTTTCATCAACATTTAACTTACCAAAAACAATTTTTCCCTGCATTTCCTTAGCAAGTTCTTCAATAACAGGTCCAACCATTCTACATGGACCACACCATGGTGCCCAACAATCTATTATAATAGTTTTATATTTTTTTATGTATTCATCAATATCTGTGTCTGTTATTTTAAGTGGTGTATCTGGGAAATCATCCTCCATATTTTTACCCCCGTTTAGGTATCTTTGTTTTAACTCATCTAGTTTTCTTCTTTTTATTTCTTCCAATTCATTCATTTATTATGGGTAATAGAAGTTCTAGTATATAATATTTGGAAAAAGAGGAGTTTATTACCAATTATCCTGCAGCCACTTTCTTATCCTTAAATAACCTACCTTTTTTTCACCATCGATCCATAATATTGGTGCAGTTTTTTGTAAATCATTAAATACATCGTGAGATTTTGCAAGTTCGTGATTTTCTTTACTCCATTCGTTGATATCATGAGGAAACGTTATTATTTCTACATCATCTCTATCTAATAAGAGTTGTTTTGTCTGAGTGCATTTTATACAGTTTTCAAGTGAAAATAATATAACTTTATCCATCTCTATCTCCTCAAATAAAAGTTACCTCATACAAGACAATTGATTAAGATACTTAATTTGTTATATTTTTTTATAATTTACTTATGATAGATGTTAACATGAAAAAAACTATATCAATCATTTTTTTATATTAAAATTAGAGCTTAATGGAAAAAAATTATAAGGTTGTGAGAGATCCCATCCATGGAAATATTCAAATTAAGGATTTTTTCATTGAATTATTAGAAACACCGGAAGTACAACGTTTGTATAATATTAAACAGCTTGGTTTTGCTCATTTGGTTTTTCCTGGTGCACATCACACACGACTTGAACATTCTCTTGGAACATATAAGATTGCTACCCAGATATCAGAAATCCTAAAATTAGAAGATACAGATAAAGATATTATAACATGCGCTGCATTTCTTCATGATATAGGTCATGGTCCTTTTTCACATACACTTGAATTTATATTAAGAGAAAAATTTGATGTCGATCATATAGATTTAACCGAGAAACTCATTACAGGAGAATATGAAATTTTTGAACCAGATGAAAAAAAATTTATACATTCTCCAAGTGTAAATCAGATATTAGATAAAACAGGCATAGATAGAAAAGCTATTGTAAAAATTATTAGAGGAAAATCTTATAAAAAACCATATCTAAATCAAATCTTAAATAGCGCAATTGATGTAGACCAACTTGATTATCTTATTCGTGATGCATATTATACTGGTGTAGCTTATGGTATGATTGATATCGAACGCCTTCTTCAGACACTCAGTATCTATGAAGATAATTTAACTGTAAAAAGAAAAGGTGTTGGTGTAATTGAAAATATTTTAATGGCACGTGGGCTTATGTATTCTTCTGTATATTTTCATAAAACTGTACGAATTGCTGAACTAATGCTATCAAAAGCTCTTGAAGAGGTAACTGATCCCAAACCTTTCAAATTCTTTAGAATGACGGATGTAGAAATAATTAATAAATTAAAGAAAATGGGAGATTTTCAAAACAAAATTATAACATGCTTAAAATATAGACAACTCTTTAAACAAGCCTATTCAGCTTCATTTTATGAATTAGATAACCATAAGAAAAATTTAATTAAGAATTTAGAGGATGTTAAAAAAAGACGGCAAATGGAACAAGAGTTAGAAAATAATTTAAATATTCCAAGAGGACATATTATAATAGATATACCTCGTCGCGATTTACTTATAGCAGAACCAAGGATTAGCCAGACAGATATATCAGTTATTGATAGAAATAAAGTAAAAAATATTGATGAATTTACACCAATAGCTAAAGCTATTAGATCACGAATAATACCTGATTGGATTATTATGATTATTACTGAGGATAAATATAGGGAAGTTGTATCAAAAAAAGCCAAAAAAATATTATTTAATTAGGATTAATAAGGAGAGAATGGGGAAGGTCGAAGGTGGTGAGGAGAGATGTGAAAAAAATACTGACTCCCCCATTCTTAAGGAAGCATAAGGAGTAACAGTATATAAATTTTATTATACTATTAAAATATTCTTTATAAATAAATATAAAATTAAAAATCAAAGAAATGAGAACAATTTATAAAGTTTATCAAATGATGGTAAAAAAAACCATATTATAGAAAATTATATATACTAGTTCGTTCCCATATATAAAGAAAAAAAATTTGAAGAAGGATTAAGAGAGATCAGGAACCGGATTTTTATGACCATTATAACACTGGATGATTTATCAAAAGCTATAGCAAATAGAGTAGGTATAGATATCGAAGAAGCAAGAAGAGATGCTGGATTTGTAATGGATATTTTTGGTTTCGATGACCGCGTTATCGATAATGTACTTGATCCTGAAGATAGACAGCTCTTTTACATATTAGAAGAAGAAGGAATGCTTACAACCGAAAGAGAAGAAACAACATTATATGATGGACGAGAATGGAGAACGCACTATTGGCGACTAAAAAAAGATACAATCTCAAGATACTCAAAAGAAGAAAATGGAATTAGGAATTATCTGATCGACAAAAAACAACCAAAAAATGTATCTGACGATGACATATATGATTCACTAGAAGAAGATCTGTGGATCACGAGAAAGATAAATAAGTAATAATTCAATTTTTTCCGAATTTTTTTACGCTCTTTAATAAAATTAATAAGCAAAATAATTTTGTTAATAAGCAAAAACATGTCGTATCGTCGGATAAGTCTATTTACCATAACTGCTTAAATAATAACGATATGGAGAAACCCAAGTATCAAATCACAAATGAACACATCTATGAGAAATATACTGCTGAAGTTGGTTCTCAACAATCAAAGAGTACACAGGCTACTGATAAAAATATATTAACTATTCTTTCAAATTTTGTTAAGAAACCTTATACTGAAATCACTAAAGACGACATAGTGAAACTGATTAATGCTTTGACACATGGAACATTATTATCGTCGAGAGGGAAAACATATGGACCATACAGTGTGGTAATCTTCAAAGCGCAACTCATGAAATTTTTTAAATGGTTGTATAACTGGGAAAAAGGACAAGCACTCCCTGAACAAATTGCTTTTTTAAAATTAAATGTGAAACGAGCATACAAATTGAAAACTATCGCTGATTGCCTCACAGAAGACGAGGTAAAAATATTAATAGATACAGCAAAAACGCCAAGGAATAAAGCTATCATAAGTGTATTATATGATTCTGGAATTCGAGCTGGAGAAACATCAACATCTGAAAAGCAAGACGAAGGATTTTCATTGTATTTTATCGTACCAATGATAGCAATAATAATAGTTATAATAATCGTAGTATTGTTTAAAACAGGAATTTTATATTTTGAAGAAGAATCTGTGAAGGAAGATACCACTAAAAAAGAAGAAACAAGTAAAACAGATAAAGATAGTTAAAAAGCATTTCCATCTCAATTTTCTTGCCTCTTTCAAACAAATTTCCTAATAAAATAGGAATTCGAACGTCTAAATGACAAGCTGAGTATAAGAATCGAACTCAACATTCAGTTTATCACAATATAATGATTCCTCAAATTTCGGGATTCGAACTCCTAAATGATGTCATAAACATAAACTTTTGATAGGAGATTTAGTTTCTAATTTACTAGTAAAAAAGTATTATGAATGTTATGAGATAATCAAGGGATTTTGTCTCGTTTTTACCGGTAAAAGTGTATTCAAATCTTGTATTGTTTGATGTGTCGTTATTTAGGTGCTAACCTATACCTTTAGTATAGGGTCCTTCGGCACAATTTTGACTCTATTTTTCTCTTTTTAAAATAATTTAATTTTTTTCCAATAATGACTTGCGATACTTATATAAGAAAGTAACGCGGACATAATTCCATGGTATTTATCCACATACTTGTCTCAACTTTTTCTACATAAGACATTTCTAAGATGTGTTCTCTTAGTTCGCATAGATGCTGAAAACTTTTTACTACAATTATTGAAATTAAATCATATTTGCCGACTAATTTCGAAGCAACAATTACACTTGGAATTTTGATTATTTTTTCGAGAATTTGTGATGAATAAGCTGGTTTTACATCAATGCCAAAACGAGCGATAAATGAATAACCAATCGTTCTCGGATCAATTATTACTGTTGAATCAACAATCACTCCCTCTATTTTAAGCTTTTCAAATCTTTTGCTAATAGTATCAGGAGATACCTGGAGTTTTCGTGCAATTTCCCTGAATGAAGTTCTTGCATCCTCCATCAACATTTCCAAGATCGTGAAGTCAATTTTATCCAATTTCATAGAGATCACTAATCAAACTCAAAATTTTTTGGACATAATAAAGGCCTATCAACAAAGATACCAACATTTGCAACCTCTACCTGGGGAAACTCTTCAATTTTCTCTTTTGTAATACCAATTTGCTCAATGTCTTTTAATAAGAATATTGCTTCGATATCATATTGTCCAATTGATTTTGTAACAACACATAATCCTTGCATTTTTTTAATCATGTTTAGAATTGATTCAGAGAATTGCTGTACTACTTGAATTCCGATTATTACTAAAATACCTAGTTCCATTTTTTTTGGATCAACAACGATGGTACTACCACGGATTACTCCATTTTTCTTTAATATATTATATCGATTTTTTATTGTATCTAAAGAAACATTACATTCTTTCGCGATATCTTTGAATGATGTTCTAGCATCATTTTGTAACATCCTTAGTGACTTTGCGTTTATTTTATCAATTTTAATATCAGACATATGTCAATTCTTACCTTTATATTTCCAATAATTATATGCTTTTTTGCTTTATAATTATTTCTTTGTCTAATTTTTTACTTTTATTATGCTAGTTTTTCATTAATTAAGGCTTATTTCGTTAATAATTAATAAATTGTCCAAATATTTATTAATATAATGGACATTATAGTAATATTAAAGATAATAAATTAGATAATGTTGTATTGAAAATCTCGATAAGTGATTGATATGGATGATAGAAAAACTGATGCGATTTGGAGTTGGGATTACAATCATGGTAAACCATTTCCATGGCTCTTTAGTAAATGTGGATTATTGATAAAAATGGAGAAGATTGGCAATCCAACTAAGACAATGTATGTAAAATGTCCTAAATGTGGATTCAAGGAAAAAAGTCATAATTAGGATAGAAAACATGAATTTCGGTGCAGTGAAATGAATGAGATTAAAGTGATATGTCCTAAATGCGAAGCAGTTAATACAATGGAAGATTTTGCCCATATTCATCATATAATGCATAAGAGATGTGCAAAATGTGGCCACATACAGAAAATGAGTTTAGTTGGATGTCTTAAGATAGACGATTAAAAATGTGAGGTATAAAGGTTATGAAATTAACACCAGATATATGGTTAGAAAAAATGGAAAGTGAAGGAAGAGCAGATGAAGTCTTTTTAATAATTCGTGGTAAAGAATATACACCTAGACAAATAGCTTCTATGGATTACATATTTTGGAAACAGGTTGTGAAATCTGTTTAAGAATATGCCAATCAAAATCATAATAACTGGGGGAACATTCGATAAAGAATATAATGAGCTAACAGGTGAGTTATTTTTTAACGAAACACATATACCTGAGATGTTAGAATTAGGGAGATCAAGACTTGAATTAAGAATTGTAGAACTAATGATGCGAGATAGTTTACTTTTGACAGATTCGGATATTAAAATTATATGTGATGTATGTCAAAATTCTGAAGAAGATAAAATTCTGATTACACATGGTACAGATAAAATGGTGAATACCGCTAAAGTTCTTGGGCAATCTATTAAAAATAAAACCATAGTTCTAACAGGTGCAATAATACCTTATGCATTTGGTAGCTCTGATGGGATGTTTAATTTAGGAAGTGCTTTAGCTTTTGTACAAACCTTGCCTTTTGGAGTTTATATTACAATGAATGGGAAATTTTATCATTATGAAAATGTTAGAAAGAATAAAGAAAATGGTAATTTTGAAGAATTTACGTTGAAAGTAGATAAGAGTGATCTATAAAGGCAAAGAAATATGGATGAATATGAAAATCATAAAGATATAAGATATAGAGAACTTCATGAAAGAATGCGTAAACTTATTGAAAAAAATAAACACATAAAAGAGATAAAAATAAAAAAATTATAATATAAGGAGAAAAAAGGTATGAAAATAGCGATAAGTGCAACTGGAAGAAATGTTGAAAGAAATATGATTGCAACATTTTGTGGATGCGATTTCTTTTTGATAATAGATACGAAAACTAATTCAATGATAGCAGTAGAAAATGAAAATAAAGATATTCCAAGTGAAGTGAGAGGTACAGCAGAGCAACTGGTTTCAAATGCAGGAGTTGAAGGAGTAGATGCTGTTGTCGCCTCTGATATTGGCCCTCGAGCTTTAGAAATATTCGACCAACATGGAATAAAGGTTTATCAAGGAGAAGGCAAAATAAAAAACGCTATACAACAATTAGTAGAGGGAAGGCTGCCAGAAATAACAAAAGAAGCATTACAAAGATATATGGATTTGAAGCAAGAAAAATGAGTAATAAAACAATGTATAAATGAAGGTGATTTAGGACGGTTGACACTAGAGCAACTTTGACATGTCCCTATTGTAATAAATCATATGAGGTAGAGATGCCGACGACTTATTGTCTAATCAGATTCAAATGTCTGAAATGCAAGAAAACTTTTGCCACTGGAAATGGTGATTGCTGTGTTTTCTGCTCCTATTCCGATAAAAACTGTCCACCAAAACAAGAGGAAATAATGCAATAAAAACATGTACGGCTTCAAACTTGAATCCAAATAAACTTGTAAAAATATTCTTGCTAGATATAATGACTGTTTGAATAATTTTATTGCTTATTTTCATCTTATCCTCCCCATTTTTTGATTTATTATTCCTACAAATGTACCATTGTGTAACACCTATCAATTTATAAATCCTACTTTCCCATTATCCCATATTATTTGAGCTAATTCTCTACACGACCTCCTATTATCCACCTCTAAATCATATAACCGTCTCCATTTCCATCCATTTCTTTTTTCTCTTTTCTCTTATGAATACCATAACACCTCATACACAATCCTTTCACTCTGGCTAAATTGTTACACCCGGAAACGCTACAATATTTTCCTCTATTTTCGTGGCGATTCATTTTTCCATCCTAAAATCTACTAAAATCCTATTTAATAAATGCGTCACATTTAGCGAATATGAATTCCCTTCCCCATATAGCACCTAACAGTCCTTCAAACGAATGCCCTATGGATATGTTCTCCCCAGAACTTAACCACATAAACACAAATGGAGATTTTTTAATTGCTCCAACATTGACCACATTAAATGTGATGTGATATCCACTTGTATTGAGATTATTAATCCTTCCAAACATGAACATACGTTCAAACGGAATATCTTTTACAAGAATCATTTCATAACAACCAGTATATCCTTCCTTGGTTGCAGTAATTTCATAGTACGTATCTTCTCCAACCTGTGGTGCGGTAAAATAAGCCCTCCCATATGAATCAGTAAACTTTAGTTCATCGTTAAATCCGACTACTGCATCTGGTACTACTGGACCTCCCATTGATTTGATGGTAATATTGAATTCAGCGCCTTCATTTACTTCTAAAGGTGCAGAAATATTCAATATATAATACAGTTCAAATGGATGCATCAATGGATATCTGTCTTGATTATCTCCTCCGGGTATATTGTATGGTCTATCTCCTAAACCATCTCCATTTGTATCAGTTCCATTATAATCATCCCAGTGGTTCCCACCAGAGAGATAGCCGTTATCCCAAGCGTTGTTGGAACCTTCATCAGTTGCGTTTATTTGGTTATACTTAAAATTGTTGTGATAGAGTAAATTATTGTCACTTGAAGAATGCACAATGATACCATATTCAGCGTTAGATCTTATCGTGTTTTTCTTGATGATGTTTTTACAAGAAATGGCAACACGTACGCCCTTCTGCCCATTTGACGAGATGTTATTGTCTCTGATGATACAATTGTAGCTATTAACGATATATATACCATCACCGATACTAAAGAGAATAGTATTGCTCGAGATATTATTATAACTGGAATCCGACAGGAATATACCATCATTATCATTTCCCATGAGAGTGTTACCTGAGATTGTGTTATTAGAAGATAAGTATAAGCATATGCCAGCTACCCCATTATTTGATATCTCATTATTTGAGATATTGTTACCATTCGATTGATAGAGGTACATACCATGAAAGCTTTTTGAGTGACAGATTATGTTAGAAGAGATGATATTGTACCATGAATCTTGGAGATTTATATTACCTTGCTCATTATCACAGATAACATTATCTAAAATGGTATTATTATTTGAACTTCTTATCGTTATTCCATGATATCCGTTTTTTTTAATAATATTGTTAAAGATGGAGGGGCTAATGTTTTTGGGGAGGCAATATGGGGAGGAAGAATGAAAAAGAATTAATCCCATTTTTTTCCACTTTATTAGCCCATATTAACAATTGTTAATTCCCCTTTATAATACTTTCGCTAAAACTCAATAAATTATTATTCATTTTTCTTATTTTTCAGAGTGTAGGGGCTAATAAAAGGAGAGAAGGATGGGATGCGAAAATAATACAGAAGGTATCTCTCAAGCGGTATTACACTATATTAGCCCCCGTATTAACTATTGTTAATTGTGCTTAATATAGTTTTCGCATGAAGTACATTTGTTGGTTTTCACTTGAAGAAATCTTAATGTTTGATTTGGTTTCATGTTAAATATACATAAAATTATTCATACATAGTTGGAAGGAGGGCTGGTCTCACTAGGAGGGAATGGGATGATCTCCAATAACAACAACTACCAGCTTGTTTCCTTCCGTTAACTCAATACATGGAACTTATTAATATAATTTACTTCCCTATAGATTTTTCACTCTAAGTTGATTTTTCAACAATATTTCAAAAGAAAGTTTATCATTTGGATTGTAGTAATTTTACCATACTTAATAATATAAATATCTCTAGTAGATTCGTGAAAGAAACTTATGGTTGCTGTTTGTAATATTGAAATAATAAAAGATGGAAATGAGTTCGTTGCTAGAATTCATTTAGTCGATGGAACTACCAAAGAATATCGTCATAAAAGTCTTGAAGATGTACTTACAGAGATGGTTTTCGCTGTTCAAGATGAGCTAGATGAATGACTTTTATAATTCCAAATAACATCTTTATTTATTACAAATAATCCCTGCTACTGTTGTTTTTAGCCAGAAGAATCTAAAAAACTTATGCAATGTTGAGATGAAATTAGTCTAATAACTTTTTTTATACATTGTAATTATCTTGTTAGGTAAATTTAAGTAATGATATAGTATTACAGACGTTATAAAATCAAGGGGGAAAACTGATTATGAACAAGAAATTAGTGATAATAGTTGTAAGTTTATTAATGATTGTAACATTTGTGGATGTAGCTATTTTGGGGAGTGAAATTGATATTGACAGCAAAGCAATCGATTTGGATATGGACAGTTTATACTATCAATCAAAAATATTCAACAATATGATATCAGAAATTACGTTCAGTCAACTTGATTGGTATTATCAAGGCAAAGCCCATACACTGGATTCGCTTTGGGGCCGGATAGACATAATCGCAGAGCCAGATTCCTCATTTTGGTACATGAATGTAGTTGCTGATGCGGGAATTAAAGAAGCGTGGATAGTCCAAAACTATCCAATCTTTCCTGAGGAATATAGTGTGCCTGATGATCAGGTGATATTTTTTAATATTGAAGACCTTGGATACAAAGAAGGAATGTCATTACGGGATATAAATGCGATAATCACTTTAGATTCATCTCCTCAACAAACCCAGCCTCAGGGAGAATTTTACCTGTTTTTTGTAAACGATTCAATCCGTGATGCTTGGGGTCATACTCTTGAGGTACCTGAAACAGTCGGAAAACCAAATGGACATAAAGCTGATGGTGAAGTTGAGGATGCGATTAAACATAAAAATGTTCCTGCTGTCCAAGAAGACACATTAAATTGTATCACAGGTTCTTATGCTCGAAGTATTAAATGGCTGGATAATGAATATGATTTGGTAAATCTTCCTGCAGCTACGACTGCTCAAGATGTTTACGATGATTTGGTAGGTCTTGGTATTGGACATGGCAATGAGGGACATGATGAGGGGCAGATGTTAGAGGATAAAGCTGACTACTTGCAAGGTCTCGATGATAGAGCGGTGACCAAGTTTGTTGATTTTAGTTATTTGGGCGATGTTGCAGGTCAGAGTAATCCAGATGGTGTACCAGAAGAAAGTCCAGAAAATCTTGCTGACTGGCTTGAAGAGGAATTAAAGACTGAGGATGTAGAGATGTGCTATGATTCTCATTGTATAACGTTAACAGGTATGTACAAGCAAGGCGGAAAGACCTTCCTTGAATATAGAGATGATGAAAATCAAAGTGATACTCTTGTAGGTGATGCTGGTGAAAAAGAGGGTGAATTAACAAAAGTCGGTGATGAATGGCGTTTCAATGGATTCAAGGTTGATTACGTTGTTTCGGAGTCAATAAACGAAGCACCAAACGCACCAGAAATTGACGGTCCGACAAGTGGTAAACCAGATGAAGTATACGACTATCTCTTTAGTACAGTTGATATCGATGGGGATCAAGTATACTATCATATCAAATGGGGCGATGGAAACCTTGAGGAATGGATTGGTCCTTATGATTCAGGTGAAAGCTTTTCGTTAAATCATACATGGATTGAAAAAGGAACATATACGATTACTGCGAAAGCTAAGGACATTTATGGTGCAGAAGGCCCAGAGGGAACTTTAGATGTAAGTATCCCAAAAATAAAGGGATTTCCAAAAAATACAAATAAGGGGCAATTTGAAGCTGAATTAGGAAGAAGAGGAAATCATAGACCCTTCCTTTTTCTGAACGGTAGTTATCATACGCGAAATAGATATATTGTTGTAAAAGGTACTGCCCAGGTGGGAATTCATTTAGGGAGATATAATGGAATATTTAATGGAAACCGTTTTATCATAAGAACAATAATTGAAAATAGGATATTTACTGTATATGGACGATGTAGATATGATAATAGATATCAAACTTTTACTGGAATTTGGATGGGGCGAGGCATACCATTAAGAGGATGGATTACAGGAACATTTACACCCATACGGTAAAAGCCATTTCCTGTTTTAAATTATGTAAATAATCCCTGCCACTGTTGTTTTTAGCCAGAAGAATCAAAATAAGGCTGATAGTAGTTTACTAATCAATTGTCTTAAATAAATGAAGTATTTCACAGAGTGGATACAGTATAACACCCAAAATGAAACCAAAGCCTAAAAAAATTATTATAAATAATAAAGCAAATATACATTTTTCAACAAAATTTTCAATCACATCCTCTTGTAAAATAAAATAATTTATCAAAAAATAACTATATGTTCCTTGAATCAATCCACCAAATAAGCCTAAAGAAATTGTTACCAGTAAACCATATTTTCCTTTATTAAATCCAATATTTTGCCACTTAATAATCCCAGTTTTGATAAATAAGAGATAAGAGATTATTAGTATTAGAGGAAGTACAAATAACACTTGAGTTGTCTGATAAGCAGGTAAAACAACATCTCCAATTGTAATTGAAACTGAAGGCAGTATAGTAAATTTAAACAAAAATACAATTATAAAATATATAAGGAATATTAAAGCAATTGTTCTTGGAACTTTTAATGGGTCATTCTTTAAATTTTCAAACATTTAAAAATTGAAATTTGAATTGGTATTAATAATTTTTACGTTCATCTTCTCCTGAAGAATAAATGAGAAAATCGATTCTCGTGCGTAAAAAATGCGTTTAAAATGAAATTTGTATCCAGTAACTTTCAAAAAACTGTTAAAAATCAAAATCAACGAGAGTAATTACATTCATTTTTAATTCAACGAAGTATAATCGCCGTTAAAATTAATTTTCACGGAAAATCTCATGATGATTAGACTGCGAAATTATAATTCAGAATGAGAAAAGTACAGGAGAAACAGTCTTTGAATACAATCAGAAAGTTGTGTTTTTGATTAACGTTAATGGTGTAATAAATTCAACAAGTATGTTAATCTGTATCACACTTTTTATATGTAAAGAGTAACATCCCTCAACAGAGGTATATAAATGACTAAAAAGAAAAATATTCAAAAAGCTGGTAATAACACAAAAGATGTTACAAAACAACTTCAGCAAATAATTGATAATAAGAGAAACAGTAAAAAAGTCGATGTGGAGAAAACAACTAAACAAAAAGGACTTTACAGTAAAAGTACCGCAGAACTAAAAATCATGTTAAAAGGTAATCCCAACAATAAAGACATTCAAAATGAACTTGACAAGAGACGACAACAATGGAAGGATTACTATCATAAAAACAAAGAGAAGTACAAAAAATGGGGGGAGAACTGGAGAAAAAATAATCCTGAAAAAGTGAAGCAGTACAGAAAAAACTATTATCTGAAAAAGAAGGTGAAATCTAGTGATTAAATACAAGTGTATTGCTTGTTCTACTGATGATGAAACTGTATTTATTACACCAAAAGAAGTGGATGGTTGTTTATACTGTCCACTCTGTAACTCCAATGAAATAGAGGAGATTTAAATGGAAAATACTGCGACTATAAGTTATTGTATTTCTGATATTGATAATAGAAGTTCATTATTAACAAATAATATCGTGTTTAATAAAATTAATAAGTAAGTTTTAGTTTTCTGATTTCTCGTCATGTGGGAGTAAGCTAATTTGGTGATATAATGGTAAAACGGAAGATATTATTAAGCTCAGAATCAGTAACTGAAGGGCATCCAGACAAAATGTGTGATCTTATATCTGATTCTATTCTTGATGAGGCATTAAGACAAGATAAATATTCTCGCGTTGCACTTGAGTCAGCAACAAAAAACGGTGGGGTCATGGTTTTTGGTGAAATGACTACAGAAGCTTATGTTGATATTCCTCGTATTGTTAGAGAAACTATAAAGGGCATAGGATACACAAAATCGGAATACGGTATTGAATGGGAAACGTGTTCAGTATGGGTTCAGATTACAGAACAAAGTCCAGATATATCCCAGGGGGTTTCTGAAGGAAAGGGATTGCATAGAGAACAAGGAGCTGGAGATCAAGGTATGATGTATGGATACGCTTGTAATGAAACGAAAGAATTGATGCCTTTACCAATATCACTTGCTCATAAACTCGCAAAAAAACTATCAGAAGTCAGAAAAAATAATATTATATCATATTTGAGACCCGATGGAAAATCACAGGTCTCTATTGAATATGATAAAAATGGTATACCATTAAGAACTGACGCAGTAGTAGTATCAACACAACATGACAGGGGAATTGCTCATGATAGAATAAAAAAAGATATTACTGAAAAGGTCATTAAACCGATTTGTAAAGATTGGATTGATAAAGATACGATTTTTTTAGTTAATCCAACCGGTGCTTTTGTCAGAGGAGGCCCTTATGCAGATGCAGGACTTACAGGTAGAAAAATTATAGTTGATACTTACGGCGGTATTGGTAGACATGGTGGTGGAGCTTTTTCTGGTAAAGATCCAACTAAAGTTGACAGAAGCGCGGCATATGATACACGCTATATAGCAAAAAACATAGTTGCATCAGGAATTGCGGACAAATGTGAAATTCAATTCGCCTATGCAATTGGGGTATCTGAACCAGTATCGATTAATATTGATTGTTTTGGAACTAATAAAATATCTCTCGATAAAATAGGAACCCTCGTTAGAGAATTTTTCCCAACAAAACCAAGTGATATTATTAGAGTACTAGATCTAAGAAAACCCATTTTCAAAAAAACTGCAGCATATGGTCATTTTGGTAGAGATGATCCTGATTTTACTTGGGAAAAAATTGATAAAGCGGTACTGCTGAAAAAAGAAGCTGGAATATAAAATCTCAGTTGTTTATTTGTTTTTTAAGGTAGTTAAATTAAAGTAGAGATAAACAGATTAAAATATTTGTCGAGATGGTAGTTGGAGAAAGAAAAAATTACATATTACCAATTATTGCATTTCTTATTATATTATTGACAATTCTCACTGGATGTATAAGTATAAAATGTCCTTATATTCCGGATTTGATAATTAATGAAGGTTGGTATGAAAACTTATCTCTAAGAAATACAGGAACGCAATTTTTAGGATTAGAAAAGTGGTGTAGTACAGTTTATCAAATAAATGGAAAATATCCTGCATCCCTAACAGTTACAACTATTAAAACATTAATTTTAATCGATGAAAAAGAGCTCTATAAAAGGATAATTAATACAATGGAGAATACTTTTAAAGATAGTATAATATTGAATGAAAGTACCAGAATTAAAGGAACAAGAACACTAGAAAAAAATCATCAGACCATGTATATAATCTACGATGGAATAAGTACTAAAAAAAATGAGAAGATTAAAATAATTGGTGAAGTTTGGAATTGTGGTGACGCTGGAATATCTATTATATGTATAGGTATAGCGTACATAACAAACAACGAGAATCCAAATGTAGAAAATACAGATAATTGGCAAAAGATGGTAATCGATCCTAGTGGAAATATTGGGAATTCTACTGGAGAAGAAGGGTTAATTTATAATATAAATTGTCATTAATCTGTTAATTCAATTTTATAAAGTTCATAATTCTCTGGGCAGTCTATCTTTTCATATACTTTTTTTACGGTATATGTTTTTCCTTTCTGGATAGCTTTATTTATACATATTTCAAAATTATTGCAACCAATATTTTTACATTCTATATTATTAATATTTATTTTAGTTCCTTCTGTTAATTTTTTATCTGTGGATGTTATAATGGGTAATTCACTAACTTCTACTACAACAACGTTACCTTCATGAACATTACAACCATGTTGTTTTTCACGTTTTTTTGTTATTTTGTATTGTCTCCCTAATTTGAGATTAAAACATACTGTTTTTAATTTACAGTTTTTACATTCGTTATTGGGCCCAAGATATATGAATTCTTCATTTTCTTCAGCTAAACGTTCACCAATTAGTGTTACGAGAGCCATTATATTACACCTGTTATTTTGGCTAATTTCTTAGCTGCATCTTGAGTGAGGCCTTGTTCTCCAAGAATTGTATATCTTTCTGGTCTTATGTTTTGAGCATCCATTAAAGCTTCAACTATCTTTTTCTTTGGAATTTTAAGCTCTTTAGCAGTGGTAGGTGCACCAATTATTTTTAAAAAATCTCGTATCTCTTCCCAATTTTCCCCATGAAGATACATCATCATTATTGCACCTACGCCGCATTGTTCACCATGTAATGCTTTTCCAGGAGCAACACGATCAAGCATGTGAGAAAACATATGTTCAGAACCAGATGCAGGTCTTGTATTTCCTGCAACACTCATAGCAACACCAGATACTATCATACATTTTACTGCTTGCCAAACAGCTTCTTCTAAGCCAGATCGAATATCTTCGGCTTTATGAAGAAGTAGTCTAGAAGAGGTTTCAGAGAGAGAAGCAGCAAACGTACTAAATTCTTCATTTTTTAATCGATGAGCAAGCTCCCAATCTTTTACTGCAGATAAATTAGAAATAACATCTGCACAACCAGACGCGAGCATTCTATATGGAGCTTTGGAGATTATCGATGTATCAGCTAAAATTCCAGTTGGAGAAACAGCGATTTTTGAAAGAGATCCTGTTTTATCTTTTAATGAAGCACGTGGAGAGGCCATACCATCATGAGCTGCGGATGTTGGGGCACTAATATAAAATTTAGAAAGTTCATAGGAGGCAAGCTTAGTGACATCAATTACAGAGCCACCTCCTACACCAATTAGAAAATCTGACTCAGCTTTGGATGCGGCTTTTATAACATAATTAACTTCTTTCATAGTAGGCCAAGCTACTGGAACATCTTTTTTAATCATAGGTGATGGTATTGCTGTTATATTAACCTCAAAACCTGACCCAGAAAGTATTTTCCCAATTTTATCTCCAGATATCTTTTTAGTATTTTTATCAGTAACAAGTAAAACATTTTTACTAGTAGTAATCCGTCTACACATGCCTTTTATCTGATCGGTTGTATTATGTCCAACAATAACTTCTCTTGGGAAAATCATTGTTTTATACTTTGTAAATCGCTCCATGCTAAATTCAAATAGGTAAACCGTTGATTTAATATATTATTTTTCCTTTGCCACGATGTAAATGAAACTCAAAATGTGGTATGAAAAATATAAGGTACGTTTCTTTTTATATCTATTATTTATAATTATAGCTATTATAATAGCAGGATGTATTTTTGCACCTTCTCTCTTCTATGATCAATGGATTTGGAAATATTATTGGGGACCTGTTGTGGCAGATTCTGTTGGCCATTCGGTATCATGGAATGGTGTCTATGCATACGAAGGTTACACAATTGTATCTGAAATTACCTACGGGATTTTACTTATAATTGCCTTATATGCAATTTATAAACTCATTAAGAAGCTAAAAATAAAAATTGACTGGAGATTCTGTTTAGCTCTATTACCCTATATCTTATTTGGACCAGTTACAAGAGTGCTTGAAGATTCAGAGTATTTTATCGAACCCTTTACATATTGGTTTATCTCACCTTTGATTTATTTCCAAATTGCTATCTATGCTCTTGCTTTTCTAATTTTAGGATATTTTTTAGAAAAATTATCTGAAAAAAAATCACAAAAAATCATAATATTATATCTATTTTCAATTTTTATCTTGATAGATATTTGTTATTCTATTGTTTGGATATTTGGCATTCAATATGGAGAATATTTAATTAATCCATTGATATTTTTCCTTCTGTCATTTTTTTCTATAACACCTGTATTATACCGATATTTTAAACAAAAATTATTATCGGTAAATGCTGTTATATTTTCAGGAGGACTGCTGATATTATTTCCTTCCATCTATTTAATCGGTAGATGGATTGCGGGTTATCAATGGGGATTAACAAATGGAGTGCGATTCGATTTATTCCTATTAATTACTTTTTTAGTAGCGTTAATTACTGGAGTTGTGTATATATTTTCGTATATATATAAGGATAAAGAGAATATTGCGGTTTATAAGGAACCATTAAATCTAGCTATGATTGTTGGTCATATGATAGACGGACTTACTAGTTACCTTAGCATCTATGATCCATTGAATATGGGATTACCAATCTATATAGAAAAGCATCCTGCCTCTAATATTCTAATGGAAATTTGGCCTCCGCTTTTTCCTATTGTAAAATTTTTATTAATTATCACAGTGATATATATTTTTGATATTCTGTATAAAAAAGAATTAAAAAGTCATAAGACACTAGTGAATCTACTTAAAATTGGAATTCTAATTCTAGGTTTTTCACCAGGATTACGGGATCTTTTACGTGTTACAATGGGTGTGTAATACTAATTTAAAATTGCTCTACTTTCTAATTCTTCTGGAAGTGCACAACACGCGTTAATTGTTCTGATTGTATAACCCATTTCCTTCGCAGCTTTTAATGTTTTTTTTGAAGGAATTTCCATTCTTGTAACACCAGATTGCAAAGCGGCGAATTCAATTTCGTTCCTCCATTTTGTACGAGGTCTCATACACCCAAGTGAAATATCTTTATTTGGGAAAAATTCTTTTGCTTTTTTTATTACCTTTGAGATATCATCAATCGAAGGAATCTTACAATTTTCTAAAATAGTTCCTTTTGTTGGTCTAAATATTATTATCACTAATAAAGAGGGTTTACAGGATTTCTTTATTATTTTTAATGCATTAAATTCACCTTTTAATTGCCCATAATGTAGTCCTATACAAACATGTGGAATAATGTAAGGTATACCAGCAGATTCTAGATTATGTAATGTACTTGAATAAGAATTAATGGTTGCATTAAAATCAAAAATTTCTTTTATTGTTTCATCTGATCCCACTACTTCTATTGATGCTATATCAATTTCTGCATTAACAATATCTTCTGCAAGTTTTTTATCAACAAAACCAGTATGTAATTTTATTATGAGATCTGTTTCTTTCTTAACTTTTTTTATTAAAGGAAGTAATTTTCTCAGATTCAACATCTCTCCGTTTTTATTGCAACCTCCACTTAATAAAAAACCAATTGTACCATTATCAGCAAATTTTCTACAAGTTTCAAAAAATTTTTCAGGATTTGGTAAACTCTGCATATCGTTTAGATATGTATGATTACAATGCTTACAATAGAGTGCACAATTATTTCCCGACATAGAAATTGAAGGAAATTTTGGCCAGACATAATAGCTCCGAAATATCTTATTCATCTTTTTTATCCTCAACCATTTTATTTATTATTTGATAGATATTACTATCAAATAGACAACCATTTCTTTCCCCAAATTGTTTTACCTTGGTAACAATAGTTCCTACAAGTTCCTCATTTGCTTCTATTCCATTCTCTTCTAAAAGTTGCTTTACTATATGTTTTCCAGTATGTTTTCCAAGAACGAAATTTCTTTGTTTACCAACAAGTTTTGGTGATATCGGTTCATATGTTCGAGGATTCTCAAGGATTGCAGCAACATGAATTCCCGATTCATGTGTAAAGGCATTATCACCTATCAAAGGATGATTTTTTGGAATTGGAAGTCCAGTGAATTTTGATACCATTTCCGAAACTTCCCAAAGTTTTGTTGTATCTATTCCTACCTCTCGTTTATACAAGATTTTTAGAGCCATAACAAGCTGCTCGAGTGGAACATTACCTGCACGCTCTCCCCAACCATTTATTGTTGCACATACATGAGAAGCGCCATAAGCAAGTGCAGTTATTGCGTTTATTAAGCCTAATCCAAAATCATTATGCATATGTGCAGAGAAAGGTGTAGAAACCAATTTTCTCATACGAGAGAAAAGATATTGTATAGTATGTGGTGTAGCACAACCTACAGTATCAGTAAAACCAATACGTTTTGCACCTGTTTCATTTGCCAATAGTACAAGTTCTTCTAAGAATTTGAGTGAGGTTCTTGTACTATCTTCGGTACTAAAGCTTGGAATTATTCCATGATCTTTTACATAATCAATCGAGTTAATGACTTTATCCTTTATTTCTTGTTCTGAGCAATGTAATTTATATTTCAAATGTAATGGAGATGAAGCAATAAACAATAATATAATATCTGCATCTGAGGAAATCACTGCATCAATATCCTCTTTTATCAATCGAGAGAGGGCTAAAATTTTTGCATTAAGCCCTGCATTTGCAATAGCTTTTACTGATTCAATTTCTGATTTAGAAACTGCCGGAAAACCAGCTTCTATTTCAGGTATGCCGATTTCATCTAATTTTTTAGCTATTTCTAATTTTTTTCCAGGAGAAAAACAGATTCCAGGCATCTGTTCTCCATCGCGAAGTGTACTATCATAGATTACTATATTTTCAGGTAATATAAAATTCTTTAATACATCCGGTAATGTATTGTATGGACTTACTGCTACATCATTCATAGTCTTTTCGCTAAACCTTAATTTCTCTTTCTTCAACTAATTTAGCTTTACCTCCAACCTTCACAAGACAATCTTCTATCTCTACAAATACTCTTCCCGATCGCCCAATAATGTCACCCTGTTCGCATACAAGTTTATTTTCTTTAATAATTCTATTTTTTATGAGATAACTTGATACTGCTCCGTTAGCTGTTCCTGTAACGGGATCTTCATTTATACCATAACAGGGAGCAAAATTTCTTGCGTGATATGAAGATGATTTTTCAATTGTTTCAAAAGTAAATACATGATAACTTCCAACTCCCATTTTTTTACAAATTATCTTTATTTGTTCAAAATTTGGTTTCATTTTTTTCAATGTAGAAAATGATTTAACACAAAC
>CAYGAC010000061.1:0-43208 GCA_964347865.1 uncultured Thermoplasmatales archaeon | reverse complement strand
TTTGTGATATTTATCGATAAAAGATAATGATTCATTTACTGTGGGATTGAGGATGTTTTTTATCAAATTAAATCTCCCTAATCTGTAATCTATTTTATGATAAATCTTTGTTTTGGTTTGTATAACGTCATTTAGACACTTGAATCGTATGAATATATTAGTTAATCTGATAAATATTAGAATAGCTGGAAAAATAATCTTTGTGAAAAGATTGATAAATACCATAGGTTTACATCGATTGATTTGTAATGAACGGTCCAAAAACATACTACTCATTCAAAGACATCCCCTTTGGAACTTCAGAAACGTATAGCAGCCTAGAACCAGGTTTTTTTAGATTCAGCCAAACTGAGATTATTCAAATTCTCATTGCAATGATCGTACTTACTGTATCGTTTTCCTTTGCACTGGCACCGTATCCCCCACTATCAAATCTTATGGCAGTCGTTGGGAATATGCCCCTTTCGTTTCTTGCTATTGCAACCGCTTTTGTGTGCCATGAGATCGCTCATAAATACATGGGGCAAAAATACGGGTATTGGTCGGAATTCAGGATGTATCCACAGGGGCTTTTGTTCGCCCTCTTCCTCGGTGTGACCATAGGTATCGTCTTTGCCGCCCCTGGTGCTGTGCAGATATTTGGAAGACCAACAAGGGAGGAGAGTGGAAAGATGGCAGCTGCAGGACCTTCAACAAATCTTATTATTTCAGGAATATTTTTCCTCATTTGGTTTTTTTCCAGTGGTTATCTTAGTTATTTTTCTTTTTTTATTGCATATATCAATGCATTCCTAGCCTTTTTTAACCTGCTTCCCTTTGGTCCTTTAGATGGGATGAAAATCTTTAGCTGGAGAAAGGAAGTGTGGATCCTCCTGCTTGTTATAAGCATTGGATTTCTTATTATTTTTATGACATAATTTTCAATGACTCTTGTTCGAATAGTTATCCAAGTTGAGCCTATGATTTTTTAAAGAGAAGAGCGTTGGTAGTTGTCTTGATAGCACGATACATTTTTAAATTTAAATGATATAAGAATTTTGATAACAAGGGGAGAGTAGCGACAGGAAAGCAATTTTGGATGGAGAGTGGAAAATCTTTCCACCACTTCCAATATTTAAATTAGGATAATAATGAGACTGATGATAAAAAGGAGTGTAAATGGCAATAGGTTTTGTACTCATAATTGTCGCACCTGCACGTGAACATAAGGTATACAAAGAACTCTCCAAAGTACCAGAGATTATTGAATTACATCCTCTATTTGGAGAATACGACCTTATTGCTAAAGTAGATGTAGAAGATTTTGAAAAACTTGGAACCATCGTTTTAGACAAGATTAGAATGGTAAAGGGAGTTATAGATACCGAGACATTAACAGGAACAAAGTTTTTTAACTTCGAGTCCCTTTTTATCCTCCTATAAAATCAAGATTGATTTTATAAAAGAAACAATTAATATGAAAATTGGGAGGAGAAAGAAGAATATGGAAGAAGTAAAAATAGCAAATGATGAATCATATGAACAAATCACATTAGCCAATGCGGTGGAGGATTTTTTAACAAAATTATTAAAAGAATATCCAGAGGAATATTATGTAGAAATATCAGTAGGAAATGATGACCCAGATAGAATGATTGTCCCCATTGAAAAGACTTTTAGAGGGAATAAACAATTGGTACGGTAAAATGACATTTAAAGTAGTACATATCATTGATGGCGATACGATTGAAGTAATGCCACCTTGGAAGTGGGGAGATCGAAGCGGTATCAGAGTGAGACCATCAGGGTACAATATTCCTGAAGCAGGGCAATCAGGTTATCAGAATGCAATGGATAAATTACGAAAATTACTATTAAAAAAGAAGTAGAATTGAAAAATTTTGTAGATATTGATTATGATCGTTTGATATGTGATGTATATTTTGAAGGGAAAAATCTAGCTGATTATTTTCCGAATTATAAAGAATAAACTTATCATCGTCAGAGATAGCGGTACTGTTAGTATTTTCAATCCCTTTTTATTCTTCCATAAAAAACCATGGATTGATTTTTAAATAAAGAGGTGTTAAGAAATATTAGGTTTGCGAGGGTATCTACTGTGAGTATTTTATCTGCTATTGGAAATACACCTCTTGTGGAATTGAAATTTTTAAATGATAATTCAAAAGTAAGAATTTTTGGCAAACTTGAAGGATGCAATCCTAGTGGTTCAGTTAAAGATAGACCAGCATATTATATGATTAAAAAGGCAGAAAAATCAGGGGAGTTAACAAGTGATAAAATTATACTCGAACCAACATCTGGGAATACTGGAATCGCCCTTGCAATGATAGGAGCTGCAAAGGGATACAATGTTAAATTAGTAATGCCAGAATGTGTGAGTGTTGAACGACAGCGAATTTTAGAAGCATTTGGCACCGAAGTTGTACTCACTCCAGGATGTGATGGTACTGATGGTGCAATTCGGAAGGCAAATGAATTACTGGAGAAAGAACCTGAACGGTATTTTATGCCTAATCAATTTGAAAATGAAAATAACGTTCTCGCACATTATAAGACAACAGGACCTGAGATCCTTTCTCAAACTAAAGGAGAGATTGATATATTTGTTGCTGGCATGGGAACAACAGGAACTCTTATGGGTGTAGGGAAATTTCTAAAGGAACAAAAACCTAGTATTAGAATTATTGGTGTTGAACCAACAAAAAATCATTCTATTCAGGGACTTAAAAATATGGATGAGGCTATGGTTCCAAAGATTTATCATCCAGATGTTTTAGATGAGAAGATTATTATTAAAGATGATGAAGCTTTTAAAATGGCAAGACTACTTGCCACTCAAGAAGGAATCTTTGTCGGTATGTCCAGTGGAGCTGCAATAGCAGGATCTTTACAGATAGCAAAAGATATTAATTTTGGTACAATCGTTGTAATTCTACCTGATCGAGGAGATCGATATTTGAGTACTACTTTATTCAGATCTATATGTGCTAAATGTCCTCCATGATTATTATTATGAAATCTAAAGTTAGAGGAGAGGCTATATAATGGTAAGACTAAAAATAAAAGTAGGCCATTACTATGAATTTAAATTAGGAGAGAAACAAACAATCGCATTCGCTGTGTTGTATGGTTTTGAGAGGGGTAAAAATAAGGATGTTTTTACTCTTAGGATGTTCACCAGTAAAGGGAATTTTGAGTTTCCTATTAAAAATTCTACATTTGAAAAATGGGTCGAAGAAGGACGAGTTAAAGAGATAACTAGTGATGAAGCATTTGCTTATGTTTTATAGATATGATTAGATTGGTTTTATAAAGAATGAAAGGTTAAAAAAATTAGATTATAATGATATGTAATAAATGTGGTTGGATGTTAGAGTATATACCCCGTTCTTTCCGTGAACAAATCGAAGAGTGTATAGGAGGAAAAAAGAGAAAGGGATTTTGGAGATGTCCTAATTGCAATTTTAATATATCTTGTGAAGATTTAATGAGAGGGAAGAAATGAGAAGGCAGATGGTTAGCTTCTGGTTAATAATCTATATGTTTGGTAGGGAATAATAAAAAGAAGAAGGGGCGGTTTTATAGCCCTAAAAGTTGTCTTAATACTGGAAACGCATTTGGAAATCGTTCTAAAAGCCAACTAAGTAAAGGAAAGTTGTAAAAGAACGGTTTGTTTTTCGGCATAGTAACCTCAAGTTTACCCCATTCACTCTCAGCACAATATGTATCTTTTGCTTTGGCTTTGATTGTATATGTATCTTGTCTATTCCAAGTATGGTTAAGAGTTATTTGTTTACCAGAATTGTATGGACCAATCCATCCAGAGGAAGTTCCATCGTCCCATTCAATCATATACAACAGAGGGTTTTCATCGAGATCCATTGACACAAATGTATAGTTATAAGCTTCCCCTACTTTTCCATTTATTTTTCCAGAAATTAAAGGCGTCATAGGTGGTGAATTATTGATATGATAAAAGAAATCAATTGTTGGATCTCCAAAAAGATTTAGCTGATAATAACACCATCTCATTGCATCTTCACCAATTCGATAGAGGTTATCTTCTTTGGAATCCTGATTTGCTTTACTTATCTGTGATTTTCCTTCTCCAAAAACAGCATCCCAATATTCCCTATGATACCGTTGAGAAGGGCCATCAGTAGTATAATCCCATGAACCAAATCCTAAACGCGCGTTCATAATCACCGCAAAAGCAGCATGGTCTGATTTAACAGAGAAATATTCAGCTATACAATCGTATGGAATAATTGGAGGATTCCCAGTTAAATTAATACTTCTGTTATCAAAAGCACCAGCATAACACGCCTGACTATATACAAAGAAATATTTATTATTTGTAAGATTTTCCACAATATCATGACATTCCCCAATCACTTCATTGTTAAGGAAATCATAAAGAACTGGTTCATCAAGTCTCATAACATGAAAATTATGTCCATGGCCAAGATGATTAATGATATGAGTATTATTGTTAATGCGCATTATCAGTTCTTCTTTAGGCCAATGGGGCTCTCCCCAAGGCCGATCATATAACGTGCTTATATTGTACTCATTAGAAGGTATCCCCACGGTTGTATATCCGTGATCGCTACAACCATCAATAAGCTCATCCATATAATCACCGCCCCACTTTCCTTCTCCCCATATGCCAATATATTCACCGACCATTAACGCATCATCTAAATAATCATCATCAGGATTAGTGGTAAGATATGAAATTGTTTTATTAACAAAAAACTCTACCTCTTCCCTATTATCCACACATGCTCTCCCCACATATACCTCAGCGACTAAGTCGACATCACCACCACCTTCGCCATCGGTCGGTTCACCCCATTTACCATCACCATCAAAGTTGTAGGTTCCATCAAGACATCCATAATAAAGATCAGAAGGCATATCATCAGTAGAAGCATCAGGCTCAGGTCTTACACATAGTTGCCTTGCAGGGACGATATTATCGTCTCCTCCGAGGAGAACATACTCAATATTGTGTTTGACATATTCATCTCTAATAAAATCCCGAATATCCTCAGGAGTGCTTCCTCCAATATCAGTTAACGTCTTAATCACTGTATTAATCCCTTCAGCAGTATGAACATCCTTTAACCTTTCAAAAGCATCTTTTAACTCATCAGTAGTAATAATAAGAAGTTCATAGCTATCGAATAAGTCAGAATTCAACAATTTATTTGAATACGTAGTAATAACCTCTGGATTATCAACCTTAGTTCTTACTTCGGATGCATCCTGTTTTAATCCGCGAATTAAAGTATTTACATATTCATCTTTAACGGTTTCAACAGAAATCGTTATATTTTCATAGTAACTAAGTTCACCTGTACCTGGAACATATTGAACAGGATGAAGCATGAGAACAAGAATTTCATATCCTCGAAAACTATAGGTACCGATTTCAGTAAATACTTTCCCAGGAAACATGTCAGTAGTTTCATAGATTTTTTCATTAGGGATAGGAATGGAGGCTAAACTAATCTGTGATAAGGGAATCGGCTGACTAGCTGGTATAACCTTGAAATCAACTCCAAGTGATGTTTTATTATCAGTAGAAAAGCTTATCTTATTAATTTTTGTCTTTTGCGGTAACAAGATATAAGCTCCCCTCGCAGGTAAACATGGTTCGCCAACACTACCGCTATTAGGGGCAGATGACATAATTATCGTATCATAAACGTCTTTACCAACGTCCACCTTCTTAATAATGGGTCGTGTAAAAGGATAGTTTATGGTAATAACATTAAAATCATTGACATTTTCAGCAGCAACTAACGGGGAAATAAATGTCGTCGATAAACTAAAAATAAGAAGAAGAACTTTTCCCTTAATAATAAGTTTTTTATTAATGATCATAATTTTTTCCCCATTGTATTAATAAATATATTATCGATTACAAATTCCAAATTCGATGAAGAATCTTGTATTATAGGTGCACATAATTGAAATCTGTTATAATCAGTAAATGGATATATTAATTTTAATGAGCTACCTGGTCTTCCTCTAAATATAATTAATACATATTCCTTCAATTCACTTTCTCCATCATCATCTTTTGCTTTTATCAAATATGTGCGAGCCTTCGGCCATGAATGATTTAATGCTACTTCATCGCCCGAAGTATATGGTCCAATCCATCCAGAGTTTGTCCCATCGCCCCAATCAACATAATAGGAGATATCATCTCCATTGATGTCTTTTGTAACAAATTTAAATTCAGCCTCCTTACCTGGTCTCACCCCTGGAGGTTCCTTTATCCATGGTCGAAGAGGTGATAACTGCCCATAATTATTCATGCACAGTCTCACCATTCCTTGTACTCCTCCAAGGATAATATCTTTTTTTCCATCGTTGTTATAATCTGCAGCAGTCATCCCACCAAGTGATAAATCATCAGCATATCCTTCTTCGTTTAATGGAAGTCTACCAAGATAATAATGATTGAAACCATCCTGCTCATGAAGATATAGAAAAAACATATCCATAAGAGTAATAATAATATCCAAATCTCCATCAAGATCATAATCAAGGACTTGTAAACTACCTGAACCAGTTAATGAAGAAATATTCAAAAGAATCTCACCCATACCAGGTTCAAAACAGGTTGAATAATTCGATTCAACCATCATGTTTTTTTTCAGATATACATGACCATCATAATAAACCGGAGCTACACCTGAAGCGATCAGAACATCAATATCACCATCATAATCATAATCATCAGATGTCAGACCCCAACTACAAAAACCAAAATCATGGATAACTCCATCACTCGTGAAATTCCCGAAACCATTGTTTTTATAAAACTCAACTTTACCGCTGTTATCGCCAACGAGAAAATCGATGTCGCCGTCCATGTCGTAATCTGCCGAGGTAAGCTGTGGATTTATTCTATTTTCATGATGATAGGGGATACCTGGACCATGCCAGGCAACCATCGTACAATTTCCAAAATTATTCTCCCCATCATTAAATAACAGATTCACTGTACCATTGACATTAACCGGAAGACCCTGATCCCACACATACTCAGAATATGTGAACATCAAATCAATATCGCCGTCATTATCGTAATCACCTGAATCCAAATCACTTATATATGAGTAATTAAACGTAAAAAGATCATCCTGTGTAAACCCTATATTACCATCATTATAAAAGATTGAAATCGTTGAACATGAAAAGGGAACAGTTGCCGATGATACGGCAAAATCAAAATATTGATCATTATTAAAATTTGCTGATGTTAATCCCCATGCAGTCTGCTCAAATTTCTGAATATCATCGACATTAAAAATATGCTGTTCATATATATACTCGATCAACACATCAAACGGTATGACTATTGTTTCTCCGCATAATCCAAAAAAATTAACACTTATGTTTTGTTTATATTTACTGTTGTGAACTGATGGACCTAATCCAAAAAACCGTCTTAGCATGATATAGACAGGATTTTCCACTTCCTGCATTTTACCGTTTATCTTCAGTTCCATCTCATCCCCATAAATAGTTAATTGATTGATATGATTTGGAAGCCATATTTGACCTATGTGACCATTATCATAGTAAAACATATCAGTACGTTCTGCCTTAAGAGATAAAATACTAAAATCACTGCTATAATTATTTTCAATATATCCTTCATTACTAACTGTTATTGGAATCGACAATAACATCAACAAACAGGTCAAACCAACTGCCAAACCTTTCTTCCATAAAGTGGTTTTATTCATTTTTTCCTCCGTTTACTCTAAATTATTGTTAATTTTATAATAAAAACATATCAATTATAAAGTTATTGATTGCTTTTTTGTACATATAAAAAAAATATTTACTAAAAAATACCATTTTTTCTAATTTACTAAGATTTTAAAATTATTACTTTAACTTCTACGATTCAAATGAAGCATGGGAAAGAGACCCTGGAAAAATGGTAGATGGTTTTCCATTTACATTTGCATCAACAACGATTGATGTGGACGTTCAGTTATGCGATGGCAACTCGTATTCTGGTCCTCCTCCATCCCTTAAAATAAAAAAAGTTGAAATCAGAGCACTGGCTTCCTCGGATCCAGGTGGACATATATTAATTCTGAGGCCTGTATTTGGTGGGATAACCGACGGAGATGACTATCAATTTAATCTTTCGTATTATCCAGAATATTCACAATGGTTTGACATAACGAATGATTCTGCTGGTCCAGGAGCAAAAAATTGGACATGGTCAGATATTGAGAATTTGGATTGCGATGTCGAAGCTAAAAACAGTGGTGTGAGCGCTCAATTTATTGCATTTTGTTCAATAGTCGAGATCCGGGTTACTAGTTAATCCCGGTAAGAGTGAATAATAAAAAGCAGAGGGAGCTAATAAAAAAGGGAGTTCTACTCCCTTCCCCTAATTTTAAAATATTTAACATCAGCTAGCAAATATCTATTGTATGGGGAGTCAGTAAGAGATATGGAGTTGCCATTCCTGAAAGGGAAAAAATTTGATGTTTTCTCATAATCTTCCCTTCCTTTACTTACTCCCCGCCCAGATTTAAGTTCTCTACTGATTATTTCTTTTTAAACCCTATTTTGCCGTCAAATTATCGTTCTGCAGAACAGCTCAAGGAGCTTTTAACGGTATTTACCACTAAATTAACCTGTATTTTACGCCTATTATCCAGCTATTTTTAAAAAATTCTGATTTATTTAATTATTAAGGAGTTGTAAATTTCATCACTGGAGAAAAGAATAATACAATATAATAAGGGGATGGAAGAAGGTATATCTCTCCTATGAACTCTACTGCCCTAGGAAAACTAATACATGAAATTTTACAAAGAAAATAAATTGTATTGGGATTATTGGAATAGAAAATTCCAATCTATATTAGTTATGCTAATTTTCCTATTCCTAATAAATCTGAGAACGGGAGAGGCTTTTCGTGCTACTCCAGAATTACCTGAAATTGAAAATTCCATAGAAAGAGGTGTCGGATATTTATTTTCAACTCGAATGGATCCCTTAAGAGAAAAAGGTGAGTTTGCCTTATTTCAATCTTTCAAACGAGATATGTCAAACGAGGCTTATAAAAAAATTATTTTTGCCACTCCGTTTGTATATCATTCTTTGGGATTCTTAGAAGATCTTCCCTTAAATTCATCAACATTGAATAAGATTATTATTATGAGGAATGATGCTATAGAATTTATAAAAAAGCATAAAGAAATCGATGGATATGATGACCCAAATGTGATAGGGGTTGATTTGGGTGGTGCTATTTGGAGGCACTATTATGGATCTGACATTCCAAGAGCTCGATGGGGTGAAATTCGACCATGGGGCGTTCCCGATATTGATAATACAATTATGGCATTGCAAGCATTGTATGGGGGAGATGAAGACATTGATAGCTTTTTTCCTAGTACTGCCGTTGATTATTTTATTAAATACCAATTGAGAGATTCATTTATTACACACAAATTTATCCTTATTCCTATTCAATTTCAGTACAACAGTTTTAATACATGGATTTATGAACAAAACCAGCAATATCTTTTTGAAAAAATCGAAGATTATGATGCTGTTGTAAACGCACATATATTATTTTTCTTTTCAACCCAACTTAACACCTCGGATCTGCAACAAAAAATACCAGAAATTTTTGATTATATCAATTATGCTTTATGTAAAATGAATAAATATAGACAAAAAACTATCTTTCCTCGACCTTGGACTGGTAAAAAAATTGTCACATTCTATTATCCATCTCCATTTACTTTTACTGCGGCTGTATCACGGGCATATAAAGATGGTGGTGCCCCAGTTACAGGAAACTATTTTATAGATATCCATAAGGTTCAAGATTATATACTGGCTGATGATGATAATAATGGACAACCCGACAGGCAAAAACCAGATGGAAGTTGGGGTAATTTTGAACTGATTAAAAAGATTAAAACTCTCATAACTAATGATCTTGAAACGGCTTTAGCTACACTCAGCTTATTAAACATCTATGACACACTAAATCCTTCAGATAAATCTAAAGCTAAAACAGCGATAGATAAATCTATCGAATATCTCATGGAAAATCAAAATGATGACGGGAGCTGGAATAGTGAATTTTGGTTTTTATGCCCAGGATTACATTCCGGTTCTGCTGAACTTACGACTGGATTTGTTTTGGAAGTTTTAGCAAAATATCAAGAAATAATTTAGAATCTTATTTTAGATATTTTGATAAAGTAAAT
This sequence comes from uncultured Thermoplasmatales archaeon, assembly GCA_964347865.1. GTDB lineage: Archaea > Thermoplasmatota > E2 > DHVEG-1 > DHVEG-1 > JAGLML01. The sequence continues at coordinate 32,928 of CAYGAC010000061.1, read as the reverse complement.
GATTGTTTTACACAATATTTACTACTATTTTACTTGTATTTTACCTCTATTATTAAGTTATATTTAAAAATTTTATTTTATTATTTATTTAACAGGAAAATTTGTGGGAGGCGTAAAAATATATGTCTGAATTTTCAGAAGAAGAACAAATCGAAGAAGAAATAGAAGAAGGAATTGAAAGAGAAGATGACCATCAAGAAGTTTGGGGTGAAGGTGCAGAAGTAGGTCCCGAAGGTGAAGAACTCGAAGCTGATTTGATTCAGGAGGATTATCATGGAAAACCCGGGATAAAAATAGAGGAACGAGAGGAACAAGAAGGTAAAAAAGAAGCTGAAGAAAAAGAAGTTGTTGAGGAGGAAAATCCTGTTGAAGTTCAAGGTTATGATCCTCCACAAGAACCAACCCAAGAATCCATTGAAACATCCTTCGCTGATGAAAGCAAAAAAGCGTATCATGAAGCTGGAGAAGGAGAGTGGATAATGGAGAGAATTTTAGGCAAGGATGACCGACGTCAAGTTAAAAACACTAGACCGTTCCCATGGCGTACAATTTGTTCTCTACAAATAGTTGCCGCTGATGGTAGGAGATACATCGGTAGTGGAAATTTCATCGGTCCTCACACGGTAATGACCGCTGGCCATTGTGTATATATGCATAGACATGGCGGTTGGGTTAGAAGCATTAATGTCATCCCTGGTGCTAATGGTTCTGAAAAACCTTTTGGATCTTCAGTTGGCACTCGATTCGTAACTGTCAGGGGATGGATTCGCAAGCGTAGCCCAGATTATGATTACGGTGCAGTGATATTGAGATCAGACACCCTTGGACGTAGAGTAGGATGGATGGGTTTTGCTGCATTGACGTGGTTAAGCTTAATTCGATTACGCGTAAACAATGCTGGTTACCCCGGAGATAAACCATACAAAACATGTTGGTGGAATTACAATAGGATAGTGTGGGTAAGTCCACGGAGAGTCTATTATCTACTGGATACGTATGGAGGTCAGAGTGGAAGCCCAGTCTGGAGATACCATAGCGGACGTCGTCATCAAATTGCGATACACGCTTATGGTGGTCGTAGTTCCAACTCTGGAACAAGAATTACTAAAGCTGTATTCAACAATATGTTGAATTGGAGAAAGTAAGAATAACGTCAGTGAAAGTATTACTATATAAGGAATCGAACTATACACGAATGTACCATGGTGAAAAAGTTGTGTGTGATATTGGGTCGAGTAACAGACAAAAAGCAAGTGCCGATTTCTGATGTGAAGGTAGGAATAACAAAAGGAACAGCTAGTTACCCAGATATCATTGCTTTAACTGACGACAATGGGGAATATGATTTAGATAATATTCCCACTGGTACTTTCGAAGTTGTTGCAAGCAAGGAAAAATATGAATCTCAAATGAAGATTGTGAAGCTAACAGGTGAGGATGAAACAAGACTCGACTTCATCCTTTCTTCAAAAGATTAATATGATTCATCCAATTCAAATATCCAATAAAGACTGTAGTGAGCATATTTGATATGTCAGTTGTAGGAAGAATAAATACAATATGATTATAAACCTCCCCTCATATGGGAATATGGGGAAAAATTTAAATATGTTTCTGGGATATAAATGTTTTCTTGATTATATAATAATTGTTACAAATGTTGCAATAATCATATTTATTGGAAAACATTTAAATTTAAGTAATTAATATGGATTTTAACAAATATTTATGTTTTGGGGAGTAGAATATGAAAAAGAAAATAATTGGAATATTTGTAAGTATGCTGTTGATAGCAACTACTTCTTTGCCGGTAGCAGGAAATTTGTATGAATTTACAAACCTAGATAATACATCTAATGCGCCCCAAGATATGGGCATAGAATGGATTTCTTTCAACAAAATCGAAAAAATTAATTCACCTGAATTTACTATCATCTCACAAAATGAAAATGATATTATTTTTGAAATTGATTTTAGTGGTTTTTTCTCAAGAGAAATCGAGGTAGAAGGGATTAGATACAAGAAAAATTCTATACAAGGTGGAGGTTTTATTGCTGAAATTGGAAAACCGGAGATGCCCACCTATATAAGATCTTTTGCAATTCCACAAGGGGCAGAAGCACATACTACAATTATAGATTCTCAATATATTTCATTCAATAACTATTTAATTTACCCGGCACAGGAACATCTTACGGATCAAGATGAATTAAAACCTGAGTTTAAAATAAATGAGAGCTTTTACAATGTTGATGAATTTTATCCTAACGTTATCTTTACTATTACTTCACCTCAAGATATGAGGGGAGTTCAAATTTCACGTCTCATCATCTTTCCTCAAACCTTTAATCCCGTCTCAAAGGAACTTAGGTGTTATACAAAAATAAAGGGTAAGATAAGTTTCGAAAAAGGTAATAGAATATTTTGTGACATTGAAAAAAGGAGCCCTTTCTTTGATGCTTTTTATCAAAATATTCTTATTAATTATAAAAGCTTAAGGGAGTGTACATATTCAAAGTCCTGTGGCAATGGTGCAAATTTATTGATTATTACCCATGATAATTTTTATACAAGCATATTACCGTTGGCTAATTGAAGAACTAAGATGGGGATAAAAACTAAGATTACCAAAACCTCATCTATTGCAGGGGGAAATCCAACTGCTAATGATATCAGAAACTACATACTTAATGAATATAATAATGGGACATGTCCACCTTCATTTGTATTATTGGTTGGTGACGCCAATTTTGTACCTGTGCATTATATAACCCCTCATCCTCGACATAGTAATACCCTAACCGGAACAGATCTATATTATTTCACTCTCTCTGGAAATATTCAAAATGATTATCTTCCCGATGTATATGGAGGTAGAATATCTGTTGAAATTCCCAGCCAGCTAGATGTTATCGTGAACAAGATTTTAACCTATGAAAAAAATCCGCCAGTACATTCTAACTGGTTTGCTAACATTCTCCTTGCTGCATACAAGCAATCTGGGCGTTACTTTATCCATACCTCAGGGAGGATCTACAATTACACCACACCTTTGGGATATAACTGCAATCGTCAATATGAAAACGGATATCCGCCTGGTTCCACTTCGGGATGTATCAGTGCTATTAATGACGGTGTAATCATTGCCAATCATCGAGACCATGGTTCCTCGCAAAATTGGGGTTCATCGTATACCGGATGGAGTCATCCTAAATTGACCACAGGTGATATCTCTCAACTTACCAATGGTGATATGCTTCCTGTGATGTTTAGTATTAATTGTCAGAGCGGATGGTTTGATGGGGAAACAGATTCATACTTAGGTAACTATGAATCTTTACCTGAGGTGTTTTTAAGAGCACCTGGAAAGGGAGTAATAGGCTGTGTAGCATCCACTAGAACTAGTTGGAGCGGGTACAATGATGAATTATGTGCAGGATTCTATGATGCTATATGGCCAGATTTTGACCCCTCGTATCCTACTTGTTCCTCTACCAATTCTGTACCTAGTCCGATATATTATATGGGGGCTGTACTCGATTATGGAAAATATTGGATGTATGACAAATATATCCTTCCTGGCGGATGTCAACCGTACCCTTGGACATCTAGTAAGCCATATAACAGGATTTCATTTGAAAATTTTCATTGGCATGGCGATCCAGCAATGAGTATTTGGACAGCTATGCCAACGACAATGAGTGTTACGTGTAAAAAGATCGGTTCAAGAATGATAACAGTAACCGTAAAGGATGGTAATAATCCAATAAAAAATGCACTTGTATGCTTACAAAAGACAGATCTTTATCTAACAGGTAGAACAAGGTTAAACGGAAAGGTTACACTAATAATACCTTCCGGAACCTCAAAGGGTACTGCAGATATTACAGTAACTAAACATAACTTCTTACCATGGGAAAGTAATATTGAAATAATAAAAATTTCGAAATCCAATATCTACCCTCCTCAACACTTATTATCTCTACAAGAAACAAAGTATGGATTACAGACCCCTTTTGAAAATAAAGAAAATGAGCATACGACTTATATGAAATCTGTAAAAAAAGATACAAATCAAGAAAATCGGTTTAATCTTGATGAACTGGGAATGTTTTGTGGATACGTGTATGCATATATGGGTGGTGACCCTATACCTTTGGCAGGCGCAGAAATTGCAATAGGCTCGGTTGATAATATTTGGGTTACAGACAATGAAGGATATTTTGAAACAGGATATATTTGGGAACCAGGAACGTGGGAAATCACCATAAATCCGCCCAATGGCACAGAAGATTTATATCTACCTCTTTTCCAAATAGCAGACATTAGTGGTTAAGAAAGATATTGGATAAACAGTACGCTTGAAGATTTTATACCAAACGAAGGTCCAGAAGATTTCCAAATCACAGGTGCAACGCGTTGTAAACCTGGGGGAGAATATACATACACCCTCTCAGCAGATGATCCAGAAGATAATCAGATATACTTTACCATCAACTGGGGTGATAAAACGGGTGGGCTCTACATGGCTGATGAAACTGGAAGTATTTCTATTAATAAGACATGGGAAACTAAAGGTACAATGGTTATTTATGGTTATGCTGTGGATAAATATGCATATTGTAGCGATATTGGATTTCTGAAGGTTTCAGTACCTAAAGCTCATTTCCATACCATGTTTCTAAAATTTCTTGATAACCATCCAACCATGTTCCCAATACTACGACTACTAATTCAACGATTATGATTTAATGTATGTACTTATAGATTAGAGATCGGGTGAAATCAAAAATGGAAAAAAAAGCATTGGCTTTATTTCTGGTGGGATTTGTTATAACTATAGCAGCTACACGTGGTTGGATATTTGTTTAATCTCTAAAATACATCTTAAAAAACCTTTGTTTGAATCAATGTTTTTCCACAATGAGGACATATGATATTCCCTAATCCACGACATCTGACATTATCTTCATTTTGTTTACTAGAAAAAGGTAAACGCCATCCACAGTTCTTACATTTAATATGAATCATAATTTTTCATCCCCTAAGCATGATTGTAATGTCTATTGACTTATTAAATCTATTATTTTTAAAATTTTTATTGTACTTTTTTTCTTTTTTTAATAATTTAATTCCAGCATATTCCTCTTCTATATTCGACAATATGTCAAAATTACAATTTATATGTTATTTGTAATCGAATTTCTGACGGAAAATTAAACAATATATTTTTATTGCACAAAAAAGAAAAATAATAAGTAATGAATAGAAAAAAATGGTTGTCTAAAATGGAGAGTGAAGGAAGAGCGGATGAAACCCTTATTATAATAAATGGGAAACGATTTACCCCAAGAAAAATCGCAAAAAAAGAATTATTATGGATACAAGTTGTAAAGTCCATCTAATTGTAGAGCTTATAGGTTTCCTGAAAAGGATAACTTGAAATTCCTGTTTTCCCGCCGATAAAAAATAAACATTATAAAAGAATATTGAATTCTTCCGACATTTTGACGGTAAAAACAAGTGAAAATAGTAATTTTTTAAATTTTTGTCGGATCTATTTCCGACATAATTATATATATCGAGTGACAAATAGTATCATGGGGGTATGAAAGATAATTATTGTTGGTGTCCTTTCAGATTTAGATGAACAAGAAGAGGTAAATAATGTGGCTAAATTATTCATGTTTGGACAAAGAATCAGAACGTTATCACACAAAGGAAAAATGGAGGAATAATAAAATATTCAATATGGATAGAAAATTTTATATTTATATCTGAGAGTCCATCAGTTCGACGAAAATAGTAAGTATTTGTTTTTATCTATGGTATTTTTGTCGGAATTTTTTTCATCATAATTATATAGAATTATTTACAAAAATATACATGATTGATATGATCAATCAGAAAGGAGGTGAAAAAAAGGACAGATGAATTTTTTGAATCATAATAGTTGAGGCAGGTAATTAACTACCTTCTGTCTCAATATGACAGAAGGAATTGTGTCGAGATTGTAAAAAAGAAAATGAGGGGGACATATGAAAAATAAATTATCAAAAAAATCATCCCTGGTTTTTATAGTATCTATTCTTATTATTGGTATGTGTAGCATTCCTGCAGTTTCTGGAAATGTTGATAAAAACGTTAATTGCATAAATGCTGTTAATGCCAACAACAATGTAAATTCAAATAACTTTAACAATAACAACAATAATGTTAATGCTGTTAATAACAACAATAATTGCAACAACGTAAATGTGGTTAACTCAAATAATAATAACAATGTAAATGCAGTCAATACAAATAACAATAATAACAACAATAATAACGTTAATCCCAACGGGAGACCTAATTTTAATATCTTTAACATATTAGAAAAATTACTTGAGCAATTCCCAATCCTTGAATGGATAATAATGCTGCTATATTCCTTGTTTTAACCACGGATATAAAAATTCTCTCTTTTTTTTATTTTTTTATTGATTTGATTGGTTTCTTAATAAGAATTTAGTATTTATTGATCTATTAATTAATGATCTTCTTTGATTGTTTCAAAACAGGCGCTGGTATGGGTTGCCTTTACACCGGGTAATGTTCGTAATTTATCTACGACAAGTTTCCCAATTTCTTCCATTGTTCTTCCTCGTACCTTGATCAAAAGATCGTATTCACCGGTTATAATATGGACTTCATATACACCCTCCATTTTAGTAATGCGAGTGGCGAGTTTTCTTTGTGAGGTGTCATGGTTTGGAGTATAAGATATAAAAACAAATGCGGTGGTTGGCAATTCGATTTGATGATAATCTGGAATTATGGTGAAAGATTTTATGATACCATTGTGCACCATTTTTTGTATTCTATCGTGAACGGTTACTCTTGGTATGTTTATGTTTGATGCGATTTTTTTTGTAGATAATCGTGCATTTTTTTTCAGTTCACTAAGAATAATTTTATCTTTTTTATCTACCATAATTAACTATTTGTCAATGATGTTATAAATATTTTACTTTTTTTTTAATTTTTTAAATATTATTAGACAATTTGAAATTATTAATAATGTTTAAGGAATGAATAATTACCAAATTATTTTTTTTAGATTGAAGAGAACCTGTTTTATGGATTACAAGATTTTTTTCGTCATTTTGTTATAATTTATTAAAAATAATGTTTAATATAGTCAATATGACACTATTTTTTTAGACATAATTATATATAATGTTTAACAAAAATATAATTGACTGATATTTTCAGTCAAAAAGGAGGTGAAAGAAAAGGACAGATGAAATATTTGAAATATAATAGTTGAGGCAGACGATGGACAGCCTCTGTAAAATTTAGATTATATCTATAGAGGCAAGTGACATGAAAGAAAATGTCTGGATTTAATCCAGATTTGACTGGAATGAAAGGAGAAGAAATAGGGGAAAAATTATGAGTAAAAAAATAAAAATATTTGGAATTGGAGCAGCTGTTCTACTAGTGACAATCGCGTTATCGCCCGTTGTGAATTCAAACAAAGAAAAGGATGAAATTAAACTAGCAATTTTAGGATTAATTGAAAAAAATGAGGAAGAATTAGCAACACTCAATAAATACTTTGAAGAGGTAGCACTAGCATATGACAAGGGAGAAGCTTTACCTGAACCCCCCGAAAGATTTGGAGAAATACAGAAAAGCTTAGTTTTACAGTGGCAACCAATTATTAAACAATATTATCAGACCAGACAATCACAGCCACCAGTGTATGAAGGGACAACAGCAATTTATGAAAGCGATGGTGTTGCACAATTCTTTCTAGATGAAGGTGATTATGATCTTTATTTCGGGCATTGTTTTGCCTTTAATAGAACGCATACGGGTTTAATTTGTGAGACAATCGAAGTAAGTGTTGGTATTGCATTAATATGGTCACTGTTTCTAGCTTTGATTCCAATTATCGGTTTTATATATGGTATCATACTTATAGTTTGGATAATTCCCTGGTTGTTATACATTAAAGGAATACTTGACGAAATGAAAAGCTGGCCATATGGTTCAGCATGGTTCTATTTCGATAATGCAAATCATATTAGTCGATTATTCGATAAATTTGAAATCAAGGAACAGCCATCATATCCAAGACCGTATGATCCGGCAGTACACTTCTCACAAATAAATTGGACAATAATAAAAATGATTAGTTACCAATAATATGAACAAACTTTAGATAAAAAATACTTAAAATCTCTACTTTTTTTATATTTATTCAATGTTTTTCCTTAATTTAAGTGCAAAGCCCAAATAACTGTCAATTTAATATAATAAATTTAATTCCCTTTTTATGAATAATGGGAGAATGGGAAAATTATTTATACACGTAATATATTAAAGATTTGATTTATTGTGTAAAAAAAATTACACAAATAAATCGGGAGGTTCTGTTCGGAAAGGATAAAAATTTATAAATGCGTATCTTTATTAGATTGCACTAAACACAGAAAAATTATATTTAAAGAATACATCTATTCGTGGTGTTAAAAATGGGGAGGTTATAGATAAAAAAATAGAGTGATTTACATGGTTCGCATTGTGGTTAAGTTTATGATAAATACAAACGTCTGTTTAGAATCTGCAGGACGTTTTACCACCTCTGGTAACGAAGATGTAACCACACTTAATACTCTCTTGAATCAGAAGCGCATTACGTCAGTCTATCCTCTTTTTACATCAGTCTCAAATGAAACACCGGAAGACCAGAAGCGGGAGTTGCAACGCTACATAGGAATTGATTTGGAGGACACAGAAGCTGCGGAATCTCTAGTACGCGATCTTGAGCAGTTACCATTTGTGGAGCAAGCATACATAGAACCTCCAACAGAATTAGCTTAATTTTATTATTCATTTAAAAATAAAATATAGAAAGGAGGAAAAAATGGTAGAAAAGAAAAAAAAGGAGGGAGGATTTTTGGTTCAACCTCCAGTAAAAGAAAATCGTGTGGTGGTTCTTTTAAAAACTGAAGCGAAAATCCGCTACACGGGAACGGAGTTTGTATCCGTTGCAGCAGCTGATGTGAGTGGTCTTAAGAAGTGTCTCTCTAAATATAATGGGGCCAATATAAATCGAGTATTCAGTCAAACAGAAGAGGTTTTGGAACGTGAGGTAGCATCCCTATCAGAAACTACAACAGAAGAAATACCTGGTCTCTCATCCTACTACCAGATTACCACCGCTAAGGAAGAAGATGCCAAGACACTGATAAAGGATTTGGAGAAAGAGGATATAGTGGAAAAGGCATATATTGAACCTCCTACTTATCTTGCTCTTTTTGATGAAATGCCATCTGCTCTTGGGGAAGAAGCCCCACCTGCTACACCAGATTTCTCCAACCAGCAAGGATATTTGGGGCCAGCAACTGCAGGTATTGATGCCAAGTATGCCTGGACAATCCCTGGTGGTAAAGGAGATGGTGTTAAAATTATCGATATTGAAGGAGCTTGGAGATTCAGTCATGAAGATCTTCGTCGAAACCAAGGCGGGGTTGTGTGTGGGACACCAACGAGCAATCTCGGATGGGAAAATCACGGAACCGCTGTAGCTGGTGAAATCAGCGGTGATCACATTCCGGCAGGTATTGGAATTCTCGGAATAGCTCCCAACTCTTGGTTTGCAGCTGGCTCAATCTTTGGTCCTTTAAACAGCTCTGCTATGGCTATCAAATGTGCTGCAGATCGACTTTCCCGCGGTGACATTATTTTAATTGAACTTCATCGACCTGGTCCTGAAGCTACTGGTATAGGTCAACAAGGTTACATACCTATTGAATATTGGGCTGCAGACTATGCTGCAATACGATATGCAACTGCTAAAGGAATTATCGTTATAGCTGCTGCAGGTAATGGAGCTGTAAATCTTGATAAACCGATCTATAAGAGAAGGTTTGACCGTAGTTATAGAGATTCTGGAGCGATCCTTGTAGGTGCTGGAGCACCACCGAGTGGCAATCAAGGACCCGATCGGTCACGCCTCGATTTTTCTAATTACGGGAAAATCGTTGACGCTCAAGGATGGGGTCGTGAGGTGGTTACCACAGGTTATGGAGATCTGCAAGGAGGAACAGATAAAAATAAATGGTACACAAGGCTTTTCAGCGGTACTTCCTCAGCCTCACCTATTGTAGTGGGTGCCGTAGCCTGTCTTCAAGGAATTCGGAAAGCTGAAAAGAAATTGCCCTATACCTATACGGAGCTGCGAAATATTCTCCGTAGTACGGGTAGCCCACAAACAAATGCCCCTGGACGACCTACAACCCAGAGAATTGGCAATCGTCCCAACCTCCGAGCAGCAATCCGACCATCAACAAGACAGTGCGACCGGTACCGAATCTACGCATTATACTACCTTAAACAATATAAAATAACAAGAAATCTAAGATACTTATACCTATACTACCGCTACTACGCGTTATACCACTATTGTCTCTATAAGGTCACCCGAATCAGACGTCATTTGTGTTATTACTACGGTTATATGTCGAGATATTACTACTATTTGTATAGGGTCACTAGAAATCTGAATTATTATAAAAAAAGCCGTTCATATTATAATTTATTTCTAAAGTGTATACGAATATAAAGGAGGAGGTAAGAATGAAAAAAATTGATAGGAAACAACCTGAGGAAGAGATACTTCCTGAAGAAGAAATGCTGATAACACCCCCTGGAATGGATATATGTCCTGAGGAAATATTAGATATGGATTTCATGGAGGAAGAGATACGTCCTGAAGAAGAAATGCTGATAGCACCCCCTGGAATGGATATATTACCTGAGGATGAGTTTGACATGGATCTTTTAGAAGAAGAGCGATTAATAGCCCCTTCAGGAATGGAGAGATTTCCCGAGGAAGAATTTTTCGAGCCTGAACCACCTGAATTTGATCTGATAGATGAAACCCTTCCTGAAATTCCAGAGCCTCCAGAGAAGAAACCAAGACAATGTTCAGATTATCGCAACGATGCAATCCGTTATAAAAATAAATACAACACAAGTAGAAATAACGACGATCTTTGTATGTTTTACCGATATATGGCAGAATACTACCAGTGCTTATATAACGAGACAGGAAATGATAGCTACTTATGCAAATATTATTACTTTATGGCCAAGTATTACAAGCAGACAAAAAGACCATATGACAAGTGCGAGTATTACCACCATATTGCCTTATATTATCAATGTAGATATTTGAGATCTCCATATCCGAATAAAAGTTACTGGTGCCACATCATTTCTAACATGATGAACTACAATAAATGCTTGTATCAGCAGACAAGAAACGAAACTTATCTTAGAAAAGCACACTTTCTAGATGGTATATATCAAAAATATTGTAGATAATAGTTACAATTTAAAACAAGATGTATTTGCACAGGGGCGGTATTAATTTGGTGAGAAATAACACTGTAAATATATAGAAATTATATTTGAATAAATTTGGAGGTTGAATATGCCAGAAAAGATTGGAAATATTGAATTGTATATGGGACCGGAACAGCTAGGAGGTAAAGACAATTTACTCGATACAATAGTCCAGTTTATAGATGGAGCTAAAAGTAAATTATTCATAGCGGTTCAAGAGCTGGATTCGCGACCCATTGCCGAGGTCATAATAAGAGCAAAACAGGAGAGAAAAGTTCAGGTTAAACTAGTGCTTGAATCTGACTATTTAATTGCAAAAAAAGCCCTACTGGATCCATTTATGCCTGATGGTCCGCATGAACCAAACAGGATTTTACATGATGCTGCTCTACGTGCCAAAATAAAGGTGAATACTGATTATAATCCACACATCTTCCATCAGAAATTTATTGTCCGGGATGGCACATCGGTTCTTACTGGATCTACCAATTTTACGAATACAGGTTCCGCCGAGAATCTGAATCATATCGTTATTATCCACGACAAAAAAATAGCCAGTATTTATAACAGAGAATACAAGGAAATTCAGCAGGGTCATTTTGGAAAATTAAATGAAGGTCATGATTTAAAACCAAGTGATAAGAAAGTTTCAAATGTTAGAGTTAAAATTCTTTTTGCACCAGATCACAATCCAGAGATGGAAATCATGAAGCAGATTGCAAAAGCGAAAAACCGTGTTGATTTCGCGATTTTTACTTTTTCTAAATCATCAGGAATTGATGATCAACTGGCTTTAGCGAAACAGGCGGGTGTAAAAATCCAGGGAGCACTTTATAAATGCTCAGCAAACCAAAAGTGGTCAGCCAAAAAACCCTTATTGAACGCCGGTGTTACAGATCTTTATCTTGTACCGAAACCAGGTCTTCCAAGCCCAAGACCCAGAAAATTACATCATAAGTTGATGGTTATCGATGAAAAATTAATTATTGCAGGTAGCTTTAATTATACTGGACCTGCAAATAAGCTGAATGATGAAAATATCATTATCATTGGTGATCTTTTCGAGAAAAATCAGGATTCGAAACAAAAACAAAAGAATCTTGCAAAATATGCTTTGGAAGAAATCAACCGGATTATTACTAAATTTGGTAAAAAAATCCAATAATGATAATTTCTCTCATTTTTCCTCAAGACCTATAATTCTATAAATCCTTAATAAAATCAATCATTATTTAAAAAATCAAAACTTCTAAAATTTAAAGGGGTAGAAATTAAGTTTATTTTTTAAAAAATATAAAATTTTATAAACAAAGTAATATTACATATTTTTAATTATTTGTTTAATGGGATATTGATTCTTTAGAGGTTATGTTGGGATTGCAGAGTTGTCATCACAAGTGAGGAATGGATGATGAGGAGAAGAGATGGAAAAAGATCGTATTTTCCTCAAAACTCTACAACCCCCAGAATACAACAAATAAGGAGTTAATATAAAGTTTACGAAAACACTATATAATTTTTGGTTTCCCTTTTTATTAGGAATTTGTAGAGAGGATAAAAAAGGAATTGAAAACATTATGATTTAGAAGAAAACGGGGAGGAACGTGAGAGGTGAATGCTGGATAATAAAGATTATGAAAAAGAAAAATAATTATATTTATAGAGGTAAATTGAATTTTTCTTAATATTGCACCCCTCACCAATGATTCCAATGTTTAACAGCTATTTAAATTTTTCTTCAATAGGTATATTTATTGCAACATCTGTAACAAAGAATAATTTGTTACTTAACTTTCTTAGTGGATAATTTTATAAAACAAATTTAGATAGTTATGCGGGGGAAAAGAGGGTTTTTGATATAGGAAACACACACCTCCTTCATCAAAAACTTTTAACACCTCTTTTTCCTCATCTAAAATTATACTTCTATATATGATAGTTAGAGAAGAATAAAAAGAGATACCACCTAAAGAGTTAAGATCATTAAATTTTTATTCTTTCCCGGAACTTTTCCATTATTTTTTCAATATCGGTAAACCATTGGGTTTCATCCCAAATCTTGTATGGTGTCCAAATATTCTTGTTCATTTTTTCCCTCTCTTTAAATCTTTACAAGATATAATAAAATTGCAATTAGGGCATCTCCAAAAGCCCTTCCTCTCTTTTCCTCCTATACTCTCTTCGATTTGTTCACGGAAAGAACGGGGTACATATTCCAACATCCAACCACATTTATTGCATATCATTATAGTCTAATTTTTTTTAACCTTTCATTCTTTATAAAACGAATCTAATCATATCTATAAAACATAAGCTAATGCTTCATCACTAGTTATCTCTTTAACTCATCCATCTTTGGCCCATTTGTCAAATGTGGAATTTTTAATAGGAAACTCAAAATTCCCTTTACTGGTGAACATCCTAAGAGTATATACATCCCTATTTTTTCCCCTCTCAAAACCATATAACACAGCGAATGCGATTGTTTGTTTCTCTGCTAATTTAAATTCATAGTAATGGCCTACTTTTATTTTTAGTCCTAACATAAAATACTTCCTCTATATTCTATAATTATAATATCGTGTATTTCTTTAAAACATCAATCCCAATGATTTAACTGGGGGATTAAAAGGTAATGAAAATAAGCTGGCTATATTATTTGATTAATCGCATTTTAGTTAAGGTATTAAGTAATTTTTCTATATTATTATTTTTAGAATCTCAGCAATAATTAAATACTGTATCCAGGATGCGTCGCAAAAGCGTTATCGATAATGACGTTTCCTTCCTGGCGAGCCCGTTGTTTCATCGCAGTAGTTGTACGAGTTCCAGCTGCATAGAACCACCAGAGGTAGAGTGCTTCATACATCCAGGCACCATGATAGCCCCAACTTGAGTCTGCACCGCTTGTTCCAGCGCCATAGACCGAGCCTGTAGGAAATTTTGCATTGTGGCTTTTACCGCCTTGGTGACGTGCCTCATGAAGTAGGGTTGAGGCCCTTACTACCACAGATATTGAATAGAAGAAACCCAAGTAAAGCTCAACGCGATCATTAACGAAAAACCCAGAGAAAGAAGTCGCCAAAGCGCTTCCGTCACCACACTTGGAGCGTAAATCATCAAGCTGGTTGCGGGCATAGCGACATCCCCAATTTAAGATTGGAGAATCCCAGCTTTCATTCATGTAGTCCTGAGCTGAGTAATTAAGAAGATAGAGACCATTGAATGTTCGAGCAAGTGGTTTGTTAGTATTACAGCAGTCATGCCAGCCAAATCCGTCGTCCCAGTATTTCTTATTGCCACTGAAACCATAACCATACCAGAAGAAATCGATTAGGTCTTGTCGGCAAATATACTTACCATAAAAATTATCCCCACTAGCATTTTTATCGGGAACTGAATATGTACAACTAGCCATTATAAAATACCTCCTTTCTTTATGTTAAATTATTTTTATCAGAATTCCTCGGCGGCTTAGGTCGTTGTATTCTAGGTAAATCATCTATTTCTGGTTGCCTTGGGATTTTCTCTACTTGTGGTTGCGGAATTTTACGGACATCTTCACGGCGAATATCCAAGATGTAATGGTCACTCTTTGGCAACTTTTCTAAGAGTACTTTTCGGGCGTTCTTTTCACCAACAGTTAGATAGCTTTGGATTGCGGCTCGCTTAACAGAAAAATTTTCATGTTGAGTATGTTTGAGTAATAAGTCAATTGCCTCACGATTCTTTTCAGCCGCGATTTGTGTGATTGCCTCGACTGCCGTAGTCCGAATTATGATTTCTTCACGACGTGTGGAAAAGGTATGTGGAGCTTTAGAACGTTCGGGTGGAATTGAACTGGATAGAATCTCGTCCAAGTCTGGTAATGACATGGGGTGCTTAAGCTCTGCCAGTAATTGGATTAATGACCAGCGGTCAAGATACTGTATCTCTGGCAGATCATTATATTCCGCAACTATGATTGGTACCGCTTCTTCTGCGACTGCCCGTAGCGTTTCTAAGCCGGTCTGATACTCTGCCTCGGCGTTATCACCAACTCCTCCCATCAGGTTGATAGCCGCTACTATTTTTTCGTTAAGCGGATTGTTGGGATTTTCCTTGAATTTGAATGAGTGAGGTTTGAGACTTACATCAGAAGAGTCGTCTGGGATTTTACCCCGAAATTTCCGGATATGCGGCAACAATAATTTAAACAATAACAACAATGTAAAAATTAAAGCAATGATCAATGACCACAATGTGATTTCCATAAGATGCCTCCTTTCCCATACACAGAAAATGGGTAAATAGAGGAATATATTGATTAGATTTAAATGTTTCCTTTGCAATATATTTAATGCAACATTTGTAACATAACCATTTTTTAATTAAATGATTTCACATCAACGCCAGTATGATATTTAGGTTTCTTCTGGCCAAAAACAACATTGGCAGGGATTATTAAAGAAAATAATATTAAAAGCTCTTTTTCTTTTCTTCTAATTCAGCTAGTTTTCCTTCTATATCGTTGATTCTTGATTCTATATCGCTGATATTGAAATCAATAGCATCTAATCTTTTCAATATATTATCGAACAACTGTTTTATTTCATCATCCATTAAATGTCACCTGTATTTCATCTCCCTTTATCTGCAATCAGTATTTAAAATAGGAGGAATTTATTTTGTACAAAAATGTTAGCATAAGTTTTATATAATATACGGCAGAATATGAAGTAACAAAAATTAGATTTGGGAGGTAAAAAAGTATGGAAAAAATATTACCGATATTGGTAGTTGGAATTTTTATTTTAAGCACATTTTGTGCTAATGCTACATTATTCTATGATAATGAAACTGAACTACAATGGGAACAAATTGATAAAATAAGTGTTACAACTCGTGATGATGAACTAGATCAATCTCAACCTGATATGGATTGGTTTGCACCAATCGGTGTATTTCCTTTAGTACCAGGTGTAAATTATATGGTAGCTCAGTCGTTTAAACCAACCTTGAATATTCTCACCCGAGTTGAACTTATGGCAGGACGAAACGGTACAACCACATATGATTATATAGTGGTAATAAGAGATGATTTATTAGGCGCAGATTTAACTAGTGTAAGCCTTCCCCCAAGTAGCTTTGTTGTTGAAAATTTTAGTTGGGTTGAGTTTGATTTTGACGATATAGAGGTAACCCCAGGTAAGACATACTATATTGTATCATATACTACAAATACAACTGATAACTGGTATGTTTGGGGGGCTAAAATTAATGACGCCTATCCAGATGGAACACCATGGGTATCAACAGATGATGGTGAAACATGGGAGGAAGAACTCGATGCAGATATGACATTTAAGACTTATGGTATAGATAACCTTCCACCAGATGCACCAATAATAGGTGGTCAAACCAGTGGAAAAGCAGGAAAGGAGTACGAATACACCTTCAATGCTACAGATCCAGATGGTGACCCTGTCATGTACTATATAGATTGGGGAGATAATAATACGGATTGGACTGAATATGGGGATTCAGGTGAAGAGATATCATTAAAACACACCTGGATGCAGCAAGGAACATATACCATCAGAGCGAAAGCAAAAGATATAAATGGTGTTGAAGGGCCAGAGGGAACTTTAGATGTAAGTATGCCGAAAAACAAACCAAAACCTAATAATGATTTCACTCCACTACCCCATTTTGGATTATCAATCGTCTTTTATAGAGGCGATGCAGAGGTGTATGATTATACTGAAAGCTATCCGAGTATTACACTACGACCACAGCACCATGAAATAAAATGGTTTTGTTTCAGAAAACCTTGGTTTTCTAGTACAAGTCATGGTTTTGTCACAAACATTCATGATTATAGAGGTATTGTTAAACCAGAACCTATTGTTCCAGGTGGAAACATCAAATTCCTATTTGTGGTAGCGAAAGATATAATTGTAATGCTACCGTGAGTATCTACGACAGCTTGTAAATTAATCGCAATGCCTTTATTAACTTGAACGTCTTTATTATCATCTACAGGGGTCAATATTTTTTGAAGATGATTCCTTTTCGTTTCGTCTTCCTCCCTATGATTGACCCCTTTTACAAAATATTAATAAAACCTGCCTATGTTTTAATACTGAACGGGGTCAATACTTTTCAATAATCCCGGATAATAAAATTTGGTAAAACATCAATTGCGATTCCTTTCCTCCTCCCTATAGAGGGGACTTCACTTTTGACCCTCTTCAATTATTCTTATAGATAGAGGCTTTGCCCTAAAAGTCGGTTTTAACTTAAAAGTCTTGATTTTGGCCTAAAAGTCGATTTTTGATTAAATATTGAGAAAGAATTGAAAAATTAATCTTTTAATGAATAGTAATATTTGGGATTTAAACCAACTTTAATTCTTAAATCATCAACCTCTTTTTGCAAGTGATAAATCCTCATTTCTCTATCTGCATTTAACAATTGATTGTTTTCGAAATTTTTAAGTTCTTTGGTTAATTCAAAATCTTTTTTTTCAAAGATTCAAGTGTTTCATTAACTAAATAATTCTGATATACCATTACTAAATGTGATTCAATGATATTCTTATATTGTATCATGAGTTTCTCGAATTTCTTGTTAAATCTATTTTCTTTTGTAGTAGAAACACAAATTGTTCCAAATACTGATTTATCAGGACATATAATAGGAAAACCAAGATATGAAATCATTCCAAATTCAAGATCAGGATTATGATCCCATTTTTTATCTTTTAAAGCATTAGGAACTACTAATTTCTTTTTGGAATTGATTACTTTTTCACAATACAATCCAGCCAGTTTATATACTTGCTTTTCACTGAATGGATTATCTTTAGATTTATTTGCCTTAAATACTTCTATATACGGTGGATTAGCTTTCATTATTAATGCTGCAGGAACATTCAGAATATCACTTAAAATATCTACAATCTCCTGCCATTTTTGACTGATCTTATCAGGAATGATAATTTTCCCTGCATTTATAAGGTCAATAAAATCAGGTTTCTCCATCTAAATTTCTCCATCCATTTTATTAATAAATTATAATTCTTTTAATAAATCTTGGGTTTTCCCTAAAAATCAGGATCTATTATTTTTAGCCAGAAGAATAGTATTTTTTACAATAAGGAATTTAACCAATTGGTTATTTCAGGAAAAATCAAATTACTACTATTATCCCCTAAAAGTAAATCAAGATGTCCATGCTCTGGGAAATGAAGGAATTTTTTATTTTCACTACTAACATTTTTATATGTTTTAAAAACATCTTCCATAGGGTCGTCTGTATCTTCATCTCCAACGATGGCTAAGAAAGGTACTGTTATTTTATATAAATTGGCAGTATAATCATACAATGTCTGTGGGTCTACCCAGTGATTCCCATATAACCGTGGATGTTTACCATATATCATATCAACAACAACACCCGCAGGTTCATCATCACAGCTGAAGAAAAATCCCTTTTTAATGTAAACTGGTGTTGTATTTTCATAGAAAATACCATTAGGTATATTCATAATATTATGACGTAAAAAGAGAAGACGGTATATTGAAAGATGTAAACAACAGCGACCGATAGGATTAACAAATACTTTGTTACCAATTTTAATACCATATTTAAGGTATTTATAAAATGGAAAATCCATGTAATTGCCCATTCCAGAAGAACCGGTTGTAAGAATACCTGATAAATTCTCTTCACCAATCAATTCTGCATAAGCATATGCAAGGTATCCTCCATAACTATGACCCATAAAAAAAATAGTTTCGTTACCAGTTTGTTCCTTTATGAAATCAACTGCTGTAACAACATCTATCTTTAGAAGAGTATTATCAAAATCCCAATATCTATTTATATCCTCCCTATCGCTATTCAGACCAAATAACCATCCAAACCAGAAGCCACCATCTCCATCATGTGTCCGTAAATCCAACATCCATACATCCCAACTATCGTTATTTAAAAATCTGGCAATTGAATGGTTTTCATCCCAGTCAAATATTTTATGATTTACTCCCATGCCATGAACAAGCATAATAGATGGTCTTTTACTGCCTTCATATCTTGTTAAAGTAATTGTTGTTCCATCTACCGTAGGTACTTCATATACTTCTTTTGTAAAATCTACTGTGTTTGAAATATTAGCATTTATAGATGGTGCACACGCAAGTCCAAGGAAAAGAACAATTACTCCAACATCAAGTAGTTTCTTCATATCACACCTCTATGTAATAGGATTCGGATGCTGGGTGCCAATCAAAGTCAACCCATGGAATTGAGATCATTATCAAGATATCACTATAAATATGAACCCCTAAAATTAAATTTAATTTCCCATGTATTTTCTTTGGACCAACATCAATCCAAGTATCCCAGTAATTACCCATCCATCTATCTTTCTTATCTTTTATCAAACCATTTAAAAGATATATTTGCACAGTTCTCTTCCACCAACATCCGATAAAACTGTAATTTTTGAAATTATTTTTTGTAATAGTATTTCCAATACCTAAACCAATACTAATAACCCCGATGGAACAATCTTCAATATTATTCCCATATACAATATTATTACCGCCATATACTAATATTCCTCTATAACATCGTTTAATAGTATTATGTGAAATATTATCCCCGCCACCTGAGAAATAAATACCTGATTGAATACAATCTGTTATGATATTACCTGCAATGTTGAAACTCAATGGAAATCTTGGTGCAGAGATTCCATAAGTATCACAATGACTTATTTCATTATTAATAATTCTAATATTCCTACCAATATCACCAACCCTAATCCCTGAATGTGTTGAATTACGAATAATGCAATCTGATATTGTATTATTGTTTTGATTTCTTGACTCATCAGTTGACTCATCAGGCCCTAATTGAATACAAGCCATCGAAGATGATTTTTCAATTCGAAAATTCGAGACAATCACATAGCTTGCTTCGGTCCGAATGATTATATCTGTTCCATTCCCTCTAATAAAAGGCTTTCCGGTATCATTGCCTTCCCCTAGTTCATAAGAAATACCCAGAAGTGAAATGTTTTCTTTTTCTATACGAATCCCATCTTCAAGATAAGTCCCACTATACACCTCAATAGTGTTACCTTCACTTGCATTCTTCACTGCTTCTTTTATAGATGTATAATCCCCATCACCCTCATCATCAACTGTGATAACATCCCCTATACTTATTTGTTCTGACGATATAGATGGGATAATACTCATCCCTATGAATAGAAGAATTACACCTATGGCAAGGATTCTTTTCATTCTTCCCCAAATATTGGTAATGTAAGGTTTTTTCCAATTCCAAAAATGAATCCTACTCTAGATAATCGGAATCTGAATGTTCGATAATAATTACCTTCCAAAGTTATCCATTTGAGTAAGTGTCCACCTCCATCCCTTTGAGAAGGTCCCATCATAACCCATATGTGAAAGATTGCAAAAAACGAATTATTGTTAACTTTTGGAAAAATTGCAAATGCCATAAAAAACTCTCTATCAAAAATACCTGTAGTATCTGGCTCAGCATTAAAATTAGGTATAATTGCCAAACAAATCAAAGACAGAACAATGCCAACTACCAATTTTTTATTCTTTTTCATAATCTTCCTCCACTATTTATAATGCAGAACTGATATATTTGTTTAACTGTTACGAAAATTTATATAATATAACGTGTATAGGAGGTATGCAGCAGGGAGGTTAGAATATGAAAAAAATATTACCATTATTGGTAGTGAGTATATTTATTCTGAGTGTAATCGGAGTAGTAGCAATACCAGAGAAAGTATCTTTGAATAAACAAGATTGGGTACTTGAAATAGATGTTGAGTGTGGATTTTTAGGTTATGAAGTCAGTATTACTAATATTGGAAATGAATCGGTGAGTGGGAATTTTATACTCAATATTACCACAGACGCATGGATTATGATACTTGGGCGAAGGTTAGAATTACCAATAGATTCCTATCTGTATTGGGACGCTGGTGAAGAAATATCATTACCTTATAGACCTGTTCTTGGTTTCGGTCCTGGTACAATTAATGTATCAGGTGTATTTACACATGAAACTGATGGGGAATATCCATTTGAGAAAGAAACTGTTGGATTTGTCCTTCTATTCTATGTCTTTGGGGGTTTTGAACTAATACTGATACCATAGGCACAAAGAACTAACTCTCCTTTATTTTTCTAGTAAACGGTAAATTGATTATTACAGCATTGTTTAAATAAATATACGACATAATAATTTGTGGAAAGGGGAAGATAAAGTATTGAACCTTAATCTTTTTAAGGTCTATATTTTTTCCTTTCTTCCTCCTTCCAAACTTTACCCCGCAGTCTAAAAAAGGTTAATTTTATTAACCATAACAACTATGAAGTATGGGGGTCAATATTTTTTGAAGATGATTCCTTTTCGTTTCGTCTTCCTCCCTATGATTGACCCCTTTTACAATATATTTATAAACCCTGCCTGTAATTTTATACTGAACGAGGATCGACATTTTTAAATAATTCCAATAGAAATTTCAAAATAAGGAATCCTTTCCTCCTCATCAAGAGGAACTCCCTTCCTCGACCTCCCTTCACTACCTATTAGATACATTTAATAATTCTTTTGCTTATAAACAGGTTGTAGGAAAGAAGGAGGTTTCTTCAGTAATTCTTCATATTTATATACCCTATTGTAGCTTCCTTTTTTCCCCTTCATTCCTTCTGATATATATTACACAGAACCATATCAAATGTTTATATTAAGTGTTTGTAAAATTAAACTACACAAAATATTTCTTCTATTTTACTTGTATTTTACGTCTATTATTAAGTTATATTTATTAATAGTAATGAGAAATAATTATAATATATTTCTTAGGGAGGCAAAAGTAATGGTAGAAGTTTGTGAATATTATGTAATAAAAGATGGTACCTTCACTGTGAAGAAAGGAGACCAATGGTCTAAAAAATTCCGAATACAATCTGCGGGTAAAACAAATAGGCATAGCGTACTTTTTTTTCGTGTAGACCCATATTCTGGTGCATCAAACGTCAATCTTAGAATTAGATTCAGTCGTAAACCAACTACTGATGAATTTAATCGCACCTATTCTGCTGGTCAAAGTCGTACTGAACATGAAGCTATTGGAGCAAATGCTATGTACGCAGGTCAAGATACAACAATCACCTTTTATGTGCATAAAGGAGTGGGAAAATTAAAAATTTCTGATGTTATTTTGTTTTATCGTATAGATGTGTGACGTTATTCAGAAATATAAAGTTAATCACATAATAATTTTAAATTAATAAACAACCTAAATTTCCCAAATTAAAATTCCCACACTCATATAACACAGAACCTTACAAGTCCCTTTTAAAAAAACCTAAGTTACAAGTGTTTCATAACACCAATATTTAAGAAATATTTAAATAACCCTTGTAATTTAAATTATATGGAAACAAGAAGGAAGGGTATTTTATAAATTAGTATTGTTCTTCGTATCAAATAATCCCTATTTCCTCCTTCCTTCACCTCCTTTCCTTACTTTTTAATATACTAAGAATCCTGTATAAAAGTCCTTTTACAGATGTTGCAATAACCATGTTTTTAGGTATAAGTTTAAATAATATTATTAATAATTGAGAATCTGTTGGAACGTAGGGAGGAGTTTGTTTAATCAATCATTTTTCCTATCTTCCCTTTCCCTCCGTTCCACAACTTATTCTACATTATTATACGGTTGTTAACAATTATTCTCTTTTTTCAAAAGGGGAAGACCCGTTCTTTCGCTAACAATTACCTTATATCCGTCTGGTAAATCACACGGTGTACCATTTTTCGGTGTTCTTTTACTGAAGAAATATATCGTCTGTAATCTATCGCACTTTAGCATAACATCTTTTTTATACAACGTCCAATCTTTATATTTATATACCATATCGATTCCACAACCATCAAAGAAAATTACAGATGAAGGAGGTAAAATATAACGAAGAGGTTACCCTGTTACGAAATATTTTGCCTCCCAAAAAATCTAATAAATTCATGGTTTTTATAGTTATCTTTTATAGGTAGTATTGTTAGATATTAAGAGATTAAAAACATATTATTTTAGAATAAAAACGGTTAGGAACGAAGGGGAAAGAAGGAAGAATATACATCGGGTTCTAAATATGAAAAATTTTACAGTTAAATCTTTTTTCCTTCTTTCCTACACATATTTACCTGTGATGGGTTATTTAAATCTTCATGATGATATAGTTGAACAAAATTAGAAATATTAATTGATTTTTATGTTTTTGTAATACAATTCGTAATACAATTTCGAATCCTTGGTGATTTGATTAATGATTAACATGGATTATTTAAATCAATTCTGTTTCTACTATCCCCTAATTTATTATGTTTTCCTTTTTTTAATACGATATAATCTGGTCCCCAATATAAAAACATAAGATATTTATAAGAAATTTTTTTAATAAATTTTTTAATAAAAGTTGTACAAAATAAAATAAAATCCCCCAATTATATAAATAATAATAAAAGTAACAAGAGAAGTATTATATTTTAGAAGATTGTTTGTTTCATAACCAATTTTATTGGGAGGATGTATATGAAAGCAAAAAAATCAATACTATATTTTGGAGCAGCTCTTGTTAGTATCGCAATAGTCATTGCTAATTCAAATGTCATTGCAACAATCTCTGAAGAAAAAACTGTGGTGAATACTGAATTTGCATCACGCTATATCCCGTCGATAAAAACATTATTTGATCCGGGGGACATATTATTTACCTATGATGTCGAAACGCCAACAGGTGACACTGGTTGTTTAGGTGTTGAATTCGATGGTACTTATTTATGGGTAACTGGGCGAGATTCGGGGAGTGGAGATATCCATAAACTCCATAAGTTTGATGCTGATGGCAGCCATATTATTTCGTATGAACAAGGAACTTCCTCAGATTGGGGATGGCGAGATCTTGCTTGGGATGGTAACTACCTCTATGCATCAGATGAAAATGAACTCGCACAAATCGATCCTACCACAGGTTCTATTGTAGGCACTTTACCCAAACCAGCTGGATTTGAAACAGTTCCTTGTAGAGGATTGGCTTATGATCCAGCCACTGATCACTTTTACACTGCAAACTGGGCATCAAATATTGTTGAGTTTGACCGTAGTGGTAACATCATAAATAGTTATCCAAATCTGCTTTCAATATATGGACTTGCCTGGGATAATGTAACGGATGGTGGACCATGGCTTTGGGTGTATTCACAGGATGAACTTACTGATGATGTCAAGGTTTTGGTATCACAAGTTGATCCAACAACTGGTGAACCAACAGGAGTACAATTTGTTGGCCATTATGATCCTGCAGCTGAGAGAAACATTGCAGGGGGCGCTTGCTTTGTGGAAGATTGGGATGGAGAACCAATATTTATTGGCCTTTCTCAAAGTTCTCCAGATACGGTCTTTGGTATGAATGTTACTATTCCAGCAAAACCAGTTCTGGAAATAATTGAAATTAAAGGTGGATTTGGTGGAAAAGCAACCATTAAAAATATTGGTAATGCAGAAGCAACAGATATATATTGGTCTATGTATCTAGAAGGTGGTCTTGTCATTTTTGGTAAAAAAAACGGATTCGTCACATCATTAGCTCCAGATGATTCTACAACCATCAAAATGTCACTTGTATTCGGAATCGGGAAAACCACAATGACGATTACAGCTGAGTGTGCTGAAGGTGCATCCGTAAATGGATCAGCATCTGGGACACTACTGTTGTTCTTCCTACTGGGTCTCTAAGAATCCATACTCCTCTTTCCTTTTTTTAATATGATTTTACTGGTTTTTCTGGCGAAAAATAAAAATTGGTAGGTAATATTCTTCAGAATAAATATCTAGAATATTATTAGATTTAAGTGTTTTTCAATGTGTACTGTATAATTTGAACATAATATAAATTACTTTGATTAATTTGTTATTATATACAATTTTTTAATGCTAACTTTTATTTACCATTCCTAACAAATATTATTTATATTAAAGGAGGAAAAATATGAGAAAAATATTACCCTTCTTGGTAATTTGGATAGTAGTTCTTAGTGGACTTGGAGCTGGTGCATTATCTAATACAGAAAAATTACTAGAAATAAAAGATAATGTTTTGATTTCAGAACCTATTTTAAAGGAGAAGAAAGATTTTCCATTAAGTAGTTTTACAAAAGGTCTATATGGGGTCTCTTTTTTTAATGATAATATCGGTACGGTAGTTGGTGAAGATGGTGCTATATTTCATACTGTTGATGGAGGGGATAGTTGGAATAGACAGACATTGGTTTTTAGACAACCATTATGGGTACCCCGTGTAAGGCTTTGTGATGTATCTTTCTTTAATGAAGATGTAGGTATGGCTGTAGGTTTTGATGGTACAGTTGTATATACCACAAGTGGTGGTAATCGTTGGAGGACTGCACGAACTGGGAATATGGATAGTTTTTTTGGTGCTCATATGGTTACGCCTACGTTGGGTTTTGCTATTGGTGTAAACCCGATATTTCAGCCTCTAGTGGTACGGACTAAAGATTGTTGGCAAACATGGGATGTAATTAATTTTTATCTTGATCACAATGGTTCTAAGCATGAAGGTGGTCTTACAGATATATGTTCTACAAATACTTCTATTTGTTTTGCTTCTGCTTTAGTTTGGAATGGAGATGGAGTGGTTGTTAAATCCGTGGATTGCGGTGAAACTTGGGAGACTAGTTACTGGACAGATTATCGTTTTCGAGCCCTTGATTTTCCTTCTTCTTATGTCGGTTATGTTGTTGGAGACTATGGTATTATTTGTAAAACATCTGATTGTGGCGATACTTGGGAACTGGTATACAGTAATTATGGAATCACCATTTTAAACGATGTTTCATTCCCTGCCATGGACATTGGTACAGCAGTTGGAAGTCTCGGTTGTATTCTTAGAACTGAGGATGGGGGAGATAACTGGGAATTGCAGGATAGTGGAGTAGATTCTACTCTGAATGCGGTATATTTTGTTAATCCAGACATTGGTTATATAGTTGGAAATGATGGTATAGTCCTTAAAACAACAGATGGTGGAGATACTTGGAAATCGCTAAATATCAATCCAAAAAATAGGGCTCAACCAACCACAACTAGTTCAAATAGGGTAATTCCTTTTAGATATGCTTCTAAAATTTTTACTTTTGTAAACAAAATTATAACCTATAAGAATTCAGCTGATAATTAATCAGGTATAAGTGCAGATTTGCCAT
Organism: uncultured Thermoplasmatales archaeon; assembly: GCA_964347865.1. Lineage (GTDB taxonomy): Archaea > Thermoplasmatota > E2 > DHVEG-1 > DHVEG-1 > JAGLML01. Next base: position 6,198 of record CAYGAC010000061.1, on the reverse strand, counting down.
AATGAAAAAAGAGACAAAAATGTATAAAAAATAGCTAAAATACTTAGTAGTGATAAATAGAAGGAGTAAATAATATGGAATATGATGATATCTTAGATATTCTTGGACCATGTGGACTTAATTGTAAAAAATGTGTTTTAAACAAAGATGGAGATATTAAACATCATGATGCAGTGGAATTGAAAAAATTACTCGGATCATTTGATTTATATGCAGAACGATTTGGAGAACTGATTAGTCCAACTTTTAAAAAATATTCAAAATTTAAAGGATTATTAGAATATTTAACACAAGTAAACTGTAAAGGATGTCGAAAACAGGAATGTTCCATATATCCAAATTGTGGAGTTGTTGATTGCTATAAAGGTAAAAACATAGATTTCTGTTTTCAATGTAATGAGTTCCTATGTAAAAATACCAATTTTGATCCTGACCTAAAACGCAGATGGACATTAATGAATAAACGAATAAGAGAAATCGGTATTGATGCATATTGTAAAGAAAGTATGAAATACCCACGTTATCGATTAAAAGTTGGATCTGAATAAATTCGTATTGACTATTTAGCAAAGATTACCAATTTCTACTGACTAAAAACAACATAAGAAGGGTTACTGAATAAAATAATATCAAAAATTCATTTTCTTTTCATCTAATTCTGCCAGTTTTGTCTCTATCTCGTTGATTCTTGATTCTATATTACTGATATTGAAATCAATAGCATCCAATCTTTTCAATATATTATTCAACAACCGTTTTGTTCCATCATCCATTAAATGTCACCTGTATTTCATCACTTCTTATCTGCGATCAGAATTTAAAATAGGAGGAAATTATTTTATTGAAATAAAAAAAGAAATCTCCTTAGAATATAATATAGCTAAGTTCTAACTAGGTTAAATTTTTTAAATTGCCAATTTTAATTGCCAAAAAATTGGTGGGAGGTTGAAAAGTTATCAATCGGTTTGGAATAGCAAATTTTCTCTTTATTAAGATGATCTTTTTAGTTGTTTTAACGATCCGAGACGGAAAAGTAAGCATAAAGGAACCTTATTCTCGGGAGGTCGAAATAAATGGGATATAAAACATATGAACAAAAAAATAAGTAATAAAATAATAGCTATACTCATAATTGCAATTTTTTCTTCAAGTATACCTCTAGTAAGTAGTGGTCCCGAACCTGAGAAAAAGGCTGATTTGATGCCCTACGATATAGAACGTACTACTCCTTTTTGGAATAAAGATGCTACGTTTAGGTTATATGTATATAACAATGGGAATAAGACAGCCTTTTCTCCTTGGAATGATAAACTTGTATGGGATGAAGGTACTCAAGAGGAAGCAACTATGGGTTATCCTGAATGGACTGTTGATTTACCTGCTTTAACTATGGACGATTATGACTGGGATTGGCGAGCAAAATCTGGATGGCATACAGTTACCGTGTATGTCGATTGGTATAACGATACAGATGAATGGAATGAATCTAATAATAAATTGACGGAACAATTCTGGTGGCTTTAATACGAGAATGGATAATTAGATAAAAAATAGAATAAAATTAAATAATTAATCATTCTCTCTTATCTTTTTTTAAAAAATCAATCAAATCCGCAGTGTTTTAATCAGAAGGAGCAGTCCAAGCAGTATCTCTGAAATTCTGATCTAGCTTATGATAACCTAGATGGGTCAGCACTCAACCGTATTTCCTGTCGATACTACCATCTTATAGGTTTCTATATTTAATAGAGCATCTACCATGAGATAGTTAGCGATCTTCATTATATTTAGTGCATTGTATATAGTAAATTTCCCAATGATAAAAGAGATTGAATTTGCAAAAAGTTAGGAGAAATGTTTATTTATCTTGCAAAATATTGTGTTGATGTTCCTAATTTCTATCAAAATTTCTAGTAACAACAAAATTATTAAAAACAATGAGTTTAGATCAAATTAGGCTTTGTATAATTTATTTAAAGCATTAAAAAATAGAGAGGGGTAAATTTATTATATGCTTACCCTAACATATGTGAAAATACCAGTTCAAGTGCCGGAAATCGCTGCATGAGTCTTTCGAAGAAATGGAGGAATAACGATGGTTTGTTCATTGGTGTTGATAGTCGTACGTCGATAGTACAATAATCATCGGGATTATCTTTATTTTGAATCTTAATTTGTCCGGAATATTGTTGATTTTTCTCACCTGGCGCAATAACTGTTACTTGTACTTCCAATGGTGTTCCAGGTTCTAGATTATCTCCACCATTTGGATCAAAGGACCATTCTCCCCAGCTCGGTGTTTTCACAATACTCCAGCCAAGTAATCCACTACCAACATTTTCGACATCAAAACTACCAGTCTGGGTAGAACCAACTGTTACATTTTCCCATTCTAGAACGTCAGCACAGTTCAAATCAGGTTCTTGACTGACCTCTCCCTCAAGGGTAAAGTCGTCATAGTATACAGAAGTGGAAAATATTTGATCTGCATAGAGATCAATACATGCAAGGTTTTTCGCACCACCAGGGCGAACTCCTTCAGTCCAACTTTTTGAAAGAAGTTCTGTGCCATTGTAATAAACCGTTTGTATGTCTGCCTCAAAATCAATTTCTACATAAATTTCAGCCCAATCGTCAGTTATAGTTGGTAACCAATCATCTGCGTTGTCATAATCTTGTATTTTCTCCTTATTAACCTGTAACTGAAGGGACCAATGTTGGTCGCCAGGAGTATGGCTATAGGTATTTAATAGGATATAAAATGAATTACCCTGTAAATCGCTCGGTACATATTGGTATGTTGTTAGGTTTACCGTACCAGAGTTTACCCCAGAGAATTGATATACTATATCTGCAGAATTACCACCAAACCATGCAATCTCGGCAGAATTATCCGGACTGCGAGATTGATTATCTGTCACATAGCCAGTTACTAATGGATCATTGAACCATGCTTCCCATCCACCTTGACCATGTAAAGGACCAATTGTATAATTGTCAAAATTATCAGACCAGATTATACCAGTGGTAACTTGGTTTGGTTCTGATATTGCAAGAACAGATTTTTCAATATTTAATGTCCCTGTTACTGAACTAACAGTAACGAATAGCAACATGCCTACAAATATACTCACTATTTGTTTTTTCATTTTTTCCCCCGATATATATTATATATATTAATAAAGTCCTCTAATTTAAATGTTTTGTATAAAATAATATTGAAATATATGTAATAAAACTAATGATTAGTGGCCTGATATTACTTATACAATTAAAATATGAACGAAAAAGAGAAAAAAGAGTTGGGTAATTTGTCCTATTATTACCCCAACATATGTAAAAATACTAGTTCAAGTGCTGGAAATCGCTGCATGAGTCTTTCGAAGAAATGGAGGAATAACGATGGTTTGCTCATGGGTGTTGATAGTTTTACATCGATAGTACAAGAATCATTAATATCATCATTATTTTGTAACTTTATTTGACCTGCGAAATTTTCGTTCTTTTCGCCTGGTGCAATAACAGTTACTTGTACTGTCAGTGGATCTCCAGGTTCTAAATTTCCACCATCGGGATCAAATGTCCATTCTCCCCAACTTGGCTTTTTCACAATATTCCAGTCAAGAGCTCCACCACCAACGTTTTCTATATCAAAACTACCTGTCTGGGTTGAACCTGCTGTTACGTTATTCCATTCAATAGTTCCCTCACAGAATAAGTCAGGTTCTGCAGATGCTTCATGCCAAATTGAAAGATCATCGTAGTATATCTGAGTGGATAGAGTATCACCTGAATATAAATCTACACATGCCAGATTTACTTGACCGCCGGGACCGGATACTCCCTCAGACCAACTTTTAGTGACTAGCTCTTCGTCATCGTAATAAATAGTTTGTTCGTCAGCATCAAAATCGATTTCTACACGTATCTCAACCCATTCATCGTAGATAATCGGTAACTCATTCTCATCGAAATCGGAATGAACTACATCTCCATCGCTCAAAAACTTTAACTGAGTTGACCAATGATAAGTTGGAGGATCATAGGTATTTAGCAAAATGAAGAATGAATCGCCCACATAGTCTCCAGGAATAAATTGCCAAGCTCTAAAAGTTGCATTACCGGAGCTTAAACCAGAGAATCGATGAACTACATCCACATTCAAACTAATATCCACAGAGTGAGGAGAACTAAGAGATTCATTATCAGTAACCTTTGCACCAACTAAAGGATTGTTACCCCAACCTTCCCAACCTCCATCTTCTGCATCTCCATTTAGAAATTGACCTAGTTCGTAGGAATCAAAGTTATCAGACCAGAAGATACCTGATGAAACGGGCTTAGATTCTAAATGTGAACTAATGCTTTTTTCAATATTTATTGTCCCTGTTACTGAACTAACAGTAACGAATAGCAACATGCCTACAAATATACTCACTATTTGTTTTTTCATTTTTTCCCCCGATATATATTATATATATAAGTATTATAATTAAAGGATTTAAACTTTTTGATGTATAAAGTTAATTGGTACTGATTACCTTTTCTTAGGAATAGAAGGTATTAAATAGTGTTTTATAATAAAAGAGATACTTAAATGCAATATCGAAACGAATCCTGACAAATAATGTAACCAATCTAGGTTATTTTTACAGATTAATTGTTTATTTTTTATTAAATCTTATATGAAATATATGGTTGTTAACACTTAATTAGAATATAACTGTCTGAAAAAGCTTTCGTAGTTCAGAAGGAAGGAAGAATAACATTGGGGGGAAACCCAATTTATCTAGAAAACCCTCCTTCTTCCCTACGTATAATTTATATTTTTAGGGCATATATAAACTTTCCCTCATTGATTTATAATATTAATCATGCTAATAAAATTAATAAAAATTTTTCTATCAACTTTGTTTTCTTTTGATATAAGATGTATCTATCTATAAGAATAATTGAAGGAGGTCAAAAGTGAAGTCCCATTTAAGGGAGGAGGAAAGGAATCCCAATCGATGTATTACCAAATTTAATTATTGATGACGTCAAAAGTGGCCCCTGAATCTTCTGCAGAATGATAAATTAACGGCAATATAAGATTCATAAAGAAATAATCAGTTGAGGCCTTAAATCTGGGTGGGGAGTAAGTAAAGGAAGGAAAGATTACGAAAAAACATCAAATTTTTTCCCTTTCAGGAATGGCAACTCCATATCTCTTACTGACTCCCCATACAATAGATATTTGCTAGCTGATGTTAAATATTTTAAAAATAGGGGAAGGGGTAGTCCCCCTTTTTAATTATCTCTTCTCCTGTCCTGTTTTTTTTAAAACTCGTCCTTACTAGATTATGTTGATGTAACACGTAGCTCTACTATAGAACAGTTTAATGTACACGTAAGCCCAGCTGGGTCTGGAATATATGATTCGACCTTGCACTTGAGATCTAAGACGTCAAACACAGTCCATGGATCCGGTGCATTTGGATCATCAGTTATATCATACCAGCTTGACCAACCTCCTATGTCTTTGGGTGGAGTAAAAGTATAAGTATCTCTATCACCTAATCTGAAGACAGGGGTTAAATTAATGTATCCTTGCTGACCGCCGGTATAATAACCCTTTGTTCTGATTTCTACTTTTGTTATTATGCTAGGGGCAGTTCCAGTGGTTATAGGTCCATATAACAGTTCAACATCACCACTAACACCCGTTGATGCATAGGTGTCCTCGTCACAATCGGCCATATTCCACGGATTTGTCTCCCATTTTATAAACCAATCATATTCACTGAAACAATACGTTGTCGTACCTGCTACTGCTGTATCTCCCATGAATGGTATAAGAAATACTGTTGCAATTAGTGCGCATAGTATAGTTTTTTCTTTATTTTTCATATTTCACCTCCCCCAAGTATTCTCCTTGGAATTTTATTAACCATAGGTATTATTTTAAAGATAATGGAAAAATAGATGTAATTTAGATATACAAATAGTGGTAAATAACGATATAAGATTAAAAAGAATGTATTTCCACTACAAATTTAACACTACATGTTTTAACAGTACCCAGTTAAATAATCCATAAAGTATTAAAACACTTGTCTTTTCTGCAATAATGTTTTTCCTTTTTGTGATACATGTAATGTTTTCAATCTACCTTGTTTTTTTATGAAAATCAGTCCTTTATCCTCCAACAATCGAATT
>CAYGAC010000060.1:0-31550 GCA_964347865.1 uncultured Thermoplasmatales archaeon | reverse complement strand
TCCATAAATTGTATATCCACTTTTTAGCTCGTATACATCTGAAATTTTTCCACGACAAAATTTTACCCAAGTATAATCTTCATTGTTCACTGGATTTGAATTATTTGTTATAGAATTTTCTTCTGGAACCTGACATTGTCCCCAAACGGATGGTGAAACAATGCTTGTTAGAATGATCATAATTACGATGCAGATTTTCAAATACACTTTGTTTTTCATTAATTATCACCAATTCATTGAAGATTATCCACCAAATGCAAAAATGAAATGCTCAGTTATTATCCCACAAAGATATGCCATACCTAAACATTCACTATTGTTAAAGCGGCGAATAACGGGTATAAAAGGATGGTCATCTGTAAATGTAATGCAAATAACATTAATAGCATTAAAGGTATAATAAAAACAATATCCATGAGCAAATTCTTCAAGGTTAGTAATTCTTCCGAAACAAAAGAAAACAACTTCAAAAGGTACTCCTGTGTTAGTTTTATTTGTTTCATTGATGGTGTTGAGCTCTGAATCTTGAATCTGAGCTGGAATAGATGGTAGTGCAATAATTGTCAGAATCCCAATAATAATTAATACTTTCAACTTCATATATTATTACCCCTCTTTGCGTGTTACTGTGTCACACGTATGCACGCACTATTATAAATATTTTTTGTAAATGTGTTTGAATTGAATCCTGCCACTGTTGTTTTTAGCCAGAAGAATCTGTTTTAAAATAAAAAATCTCAGTACTAGGTTTATCAGATTATTTCATTTGCATATAGGAGTAAGTCATTTTGAGGTCTGAAACATGGACAACATCCACTTTCTGTACCTATGGAATGAAAACAATCTCGCAAAGCTGATAAGGCAATGAACACTAAAAGTACGGGATAAATGACTAGCATGTAAAAGATTAGAGCAAGTATGCAACCAGGTATCCATTCTTCGTCTATTGTATATTGTTGCTGTTTGATTTCAATCTTACTATCAGGTTCATCATTCTCATTAATAATATCCATTTTAATATCTTCTGGATTATTTCTAATGCAGCGAAAAGAAAACAGTATCTCTGCAATGTGTTTGTTCTTGATTTTTTTATCGTTGGTAATATAATTGATACCATAATCTATGAATTTGTTGAATGTATTTTCATCCATTTTGCTAATACTATCTATGAATTTGAAAATTATTTTCATTCTTTGATCTAGTTTTGAAAGTGGTATTTTTATTTCTTTACTCTTTCCAATATACCCACAACTAAATTCCCCATCCTCTTCCTCTATCGCTCTGCTTGTTCTGATATTAAATAACGGTGATTCTTTAATATTAGTATTAGGATTGGATTGATACCCTATTACGGAAGTATAAGATACTAGAATTAGTATTACCACTGAAAAAATACTACCTAACAATATTTTCTTCTTCATTCTCCATACCCCATATTCATAAAGATATTCTACTATATAGGTTTTTAGCCAGAAGAATCTGGGATAGAGATTAGTGTTTTAAAATTATTATTTAGATTATGTTACAAATGCTCCAAAATTTTATATACAACAATCAAGATATAGTTTTAGGCATGATAAGTATTATCATGTTGGGAGGTTAGAAAAATGAAGAAACTGATTGGAATATTTGTTTGTATGCTGTTGATTACTATTGCTGTACCTGTAGTAGGGTTCAATAACTCATTCTTAGAAGAAGATATTTATTTTGAGAAAATTCAAACTTCTGCTGGTAATGATGTCGATTGGTGGCCGATGGTTAAACATGACCTAACACATAGTGGCTATACGACATCACAAGCTCCAAACCAAGCTCATCTTTTATGGACTTACGATACAGGTTTTTTAGTGTATTCTCAACCTGCTGTCGTTGAGGATAGAGCTTACTTTGGGGCTATGAGTGACAAGCTTTATTGTACAAATGCCAGCACAGGCGAACATATATGGGAATTTCAGACTGATCATTGGGTAATGAGCAGCCCTTCTGTTGTTGATGGTAAAGTATATTTCACCTCGAGGGATGACAATCTTTATTGTCTTAATGCTGAAAATGGAAGTCTTATATGGAAATTTACCTCCTCCTTTGGAGATGCGGGTGGATGTCCTGCAGTATACGAAGGTAAAGTCTACATAAGTATAGATGGTGGTTATCCAGAGGGAGGGGCGTTTCATTGCCTCGATTCCGAAGATGCTAGTGTTTTATGGACATATGAGACATCTGATGAATTCGTTTCTTCCCCTGTTATCTATAAAGGTAAGGTATACATTGGCGTAGCAAATGAAAATCCACCTAATCATTATGGAGCAACCTATATATGCTGTTTAAATACTGATAACGGAAACCTGGACTGGAGGGAATATATGGGTTTTTCTGAGTATCATGTAACTCCAGGTATCGTAGTTTATAATGATAAGTTATATGTGAGTTTATCAGGTTACAGAATAGCCAAGGTACATTGTCTGGATATTGAAAGTGGGAATAAAATATGGAGTTTTTCACCAAAATTTATTGATGTTTTTCCATCCATTTGTCTTTCTGCTGCATACGGAAAAGTCTACATCAGTTTTGCCATATATGATAAAATCAATAACCTCTACTGTCTCGATGCTGAAACAGGTAAGCGTGTTTGGACTTTTAAGGGATATAGCGGTTCTCCTTCTATTGCTGATGGCAAAGTCTTTTTTGGTACAGCTAAGGGTCAGGGTGAATGGGAAGGTAATGTTTTTTGCTTGAATGCTGAAGATGGAGAGATTGTATGGCAGTACTATGTAGGGCAAAATATTTACTCTGTACCCTCTATCGCTGATGGGAAGCTATTTATTGGGACATGCCAAAACAAGGTTTATTGTTTCGGAGACCCGAGCAATAGACCAGATTCACCATTCGTTAATGGCTCATCCAATGGAAATACGAGAGAGGAATATACATATACTGCTACTGCTACTGACCCTGATGGTGACGATATCTTTTATTTGTTTGACTGGGATGACGGTACGGATAGCGGTTGGCTTGGACCATTTTCTTCTGGAGAAGAAGCAGCAGTAAATCATTCCTGGGTTAGAAGAGGAGATTATAAGATTCGAGTAAAAGCCAAAGATATCTATGGTGCTGTGAGCAATTGGGGAACCATTGAAGTTTCCAGGCCAAAGAATCAGAATATGCATCTGGGGTGGTTGGAGAGGTTTCCTAGATTGTATAGATTATTAGATGCTCTAGAGATAATCTAGGGTCCTCGTGTCTCGGTTAAGCATCAGAATCTACAGGGAGAATTTATAGAATTTAAAACTACATGCGTGTCTTAGCCCAGGTTGGTTTTAATTAACCGAGACATACATCTGTTACAAAGATTAATATACAATAACGTGTATGAGAAATTGGATCGGAGGATAAAATATGAAAAAAAATTTTACTATTTATAAGTGTTTAACAGTAGGAATTGTTATAATTTTTATCTGTTCAAGTTTTACTTCAAGTATCAGCGGATATTCAGAAGATACTAATCAATTAGCGATTGATGTTAAAGATACTCAAATATCACAAGAGGAGGTTTTTGTGAATTGTCAAACATTTGGATTTCCTGGAAAGCAATCATATGAAAATAGTATACCACTCAATAAAGCAGAGTTATTGTATGAAAAAATCGAAGCATTGCAATTTGAAGTAGCTCGTGACCCATTATCAAATAAAATCCACCAGTTACAAAAAGAGATTATAACTATTGCAAAAGAACATAATCTTCTCCCAAAAGGTATATCAATAGATGAAGTTTTATCCAGTTTTTCACCAATAAAGAACGCAAATAAACCTGTTCTACCAGTCCCTCGTGCACCAGGGAAAGCTTCTGAAATGTTTTGTAACTATGTTTCTACTGGTACTGGATCAGCACTACCCATCATTATCTTTCCACGGCTTGTGCCAATACTTCTCACACCGATCCCTCGACTCTTTGTACGATGGTCAACCTATGAGGGAATAACATCATGTGGAGGACTGCGGTCTGGTAAAGGATTTATTGCATCCGGTGCACAACGGGGTATTGCTCTTGGATTTTGGGGCATTGGATTTAGCATTTTCATCCCACCAGTTAAAGCATATGGTCTGTTTGGATATGCATTGTATGCCTCGGTTAATGCAGAAAACATTAGCTTTTGGCCTCCCAATTATCCACCTGAAGTAACCATGCTCAATCCACCCAATGGAGCTCAGAATGTACCTATTTCTACATCAGAACTAAACTTCCATATAAGTGATATTAATAAAGCTCTCATGAACTATACGGTAACAACTACTCCTGATGTTGGCTCGGGAAGTGGGAGTAATAAACCTGATGGAACGTATTCTGTACCAATTAGTGGTCTTGAAGGTACTGAAGAATATACATGGTATATCCATGTAGATGATGGGGTGCACGAAGTTGATGTATCATCTTTGTTTACCACAGAAGCAGTAGCTCCTGTTGTCTCTAATCCGAAACCAGAGGAGGGTAAACGGTATGTTTCTTTAGATCTACCTCAATTGAGTTTTCATTTGAGCGATCCCCAGGGTGATTTGATGGATTATACGGTTGAAACATCACCTGATATTGGTTCGGGAAGTGGAACTAATGTTGGTGAGGGGACTTACAGTGTAAATATTAATGGTCTTGACTACTCACAGGAATACACATGGTTTGTAAATGTTACTGATGGGACGAATTGGAAACATAAAGCATTTACATTTCAAACTGAACCAATAATGGTGTTCGATCCATTTAAAGGAGGATGGAATTACCGGAAAAAAATAACGATTGACCATACTCAAGTTACGGGAGATCAAATAAATTTCCCCGTACTTGTGAGTACTGTTGATTCTGATTTACGTGATAAAGCGCAGGATGATGGTGATGATATTCTGTTTATGAATGATACGGGTGTTGCTAACCGGTTATACCATGAGATTGAAACCTATGATAGTTCAACTGGAGAACTTATTGCTTGGGTAAATATAACCAATCTTGCTTCCACTCAGGATACTATGTTTTATATGTATTATGGCAATTCTGATTGTTGTAGTCAACAAGCTCCTGAACGAGTTTGGGATTCATACTATAAAGCAATCTGGCATTTAAATGATGTATCAGGTTTAATTACTGATTCCACTTTTAATTGTAATGATGGGACGAATTTAGGTGCAACATATAGTTCCATTGGAAAAATCGGAACAGCTTTAGATTTTGAATGTGATGATCCTGATCAAATAAGGTTTCCACACTCATCTAGTCTTGACCTTAAATCTGAAGTGACAATTGAACTATGGTTTAAACCAGAATCATTTACATACAAGAGAGGAACACTTTGTACAAAATATAAAGGTTATTATACCAATATACTTACAACTGGTCAAGTTTCAGTATATACTTATTGGAATGATGGTGGATCAAGAGAGAAATCAACCTATATGGATGCAAATACACCTATGACGATAGATAAATGGCATCATATAGCATGGTCCGAATCTTCGCAGGGATATAGAAAGATTTTTATGGATAGTATCTTGGACGCGCAAGGAAGTTATGAGGCATCGATTTGGACTGAATCATCAAAATTATATATGGGTCATAATTATGATAGTAATAAAAGACGATTAGATGGTGTTCTTGACGAGGTTCGAATTTCAGATATTGTAAGAACTCCAGATTGGATTTCTACTGAATACAATAATCAAAACAATCCTTCCAGTTTCTTGAGTTTTGGATCAGAAGAAACAGGTCCTTAATATTTAAATTAAAAACTAAACGAATAAATTTCATCTACCATCCTCTCCAATTTTCCATTTCCTGCTCTGTGAGCCCAGTCCAGTGCATAGTTTTTCACCCTAACTCATTTCACGAATGGTATATGTCCAGTCAGACATTGAAATTCGATTTCCCTATATTGGAATAGAGAAAAAACGAGGTTCTAAAGATTTTTAAACAATAATATGTTGTAAAATTAGGAAACGGAGGTTATAGATTCTGAAAAAGCAGATAATCATACTCGGATTAGTTGTTCTTCTCATCTGTGTTGGGTTAAGTGGATGTGAAGAATCAAAACCCAGAAAAATTCAATACTACGGAGATGGTGAAACCCTAACGGTAAATTATCCCGACAAACCAATCAAATTGGAAGTTTATGGAAATAACTGCACATATACTGTAACCAAAAAAACCAACTTAGTTGAAATATGGATTTACGGAGACAACAGTACTGTTTTAGTTTCAAAAACTCATTCATTTAATAGTACTATCTGGGGTAACAATTCAAAATTTAATTATTATGATTAGAATATCGCATATCCATCAGAAAAAATAGATTTGGAGGAGGAAAAAATGGGAAAGAAAAAAGAGGAGGAAAATAATTCGAAAGATGAATTTGGATTTCACCCTAAGGATTGGCTCTTAAATAAATGGGAAACTATTAAATGGATTTTTCTCTCTATCGTAATTATTGGTATATTTTTTGATTTGTTTGGTAACCACCCATTCGATAGTTCAAGTTCATGTTTCTTGGTTCGATGTGCAATAGCTATTGTAGCAATATTTCTTTTTATGTTGTTATTGGGAATAGAATATATATGGTTTAAAAAAAGAGAAAAAAATAAATGGTCTGAAGATGAAGAAGAACTAAAATATGATAATAAAAAATGGGAGCATGCTATAGATATTTACAGGCATACAGATAGATTATACCATCATAGATTCAATTTCTTTCTAGTAGCAGAATCAATGTTGATTGTATCATTTGTTACGACACTCTTGATAAACCCTAATAACATCAATGAAGAATATGCAAATTATATCAGAGTTGCAATTGCTATATTGGGTTTAGTATATACTTTTAGTTGGTTCTATGTAAATAAAAAGCTTGATTGGCGTCTTGTTTTTCTGACACACAAATATTTGAAGAGGAATCCAGAGTTTAATGACTATTTAGGTTCAATTGATAAGATTGCGAAAATACATAATGGATTCTTTATGTCAAGCGTTTTACCAACATTCACATTTGCATTCTGGTATTTCTTATTTTATATTGCACGTTGGAAACTTATTTAGAAAGATGGAACCGTGCTAATACTTCAACCATAACGAAACAGAACCAAACATGGGTTAAATTTAAATACTATGAGAACAATATTATTATTGGGGCATTGCTATTTTTGTAAGTAAACTATCTTGCAGTAAGTACTGTAAGGTTTGTAAACATAGGATAATACAAGTTCCGTTACGGAAGGTTAATTCCCTCATGATGTTGGAGTATTATTGTCCATATTGTGATGAATCTAAAATTGGATATGTGAATTATAAAAAAATGTAAAACGATAAGAATCCACAATAAATAAAAATAAGGGAGTAATATGATTTTTTATAGATATTTTTTACTGATTATATTTAAAATTGATTTCCTCTTTTTTATCATTTAATGTTAGATATTATTGCATTCGTAAATATAATCATAATACTAACTAATCCTGCATACATTACTATTAATAAAAATGAAAATCCTAAGAACATTGGAAATTGTATCTCATGTAAAACAATCCCAAAAATTAGTAATGATAACGGAACACCTAAGATATACCAATACATTAATGTTTGAGTTTTTCTGGATTTTTCCCTATACATATCTTCCTACTCCTCGCCAGTAGTCCCATAACATCTATTTGCTTAAAAAGATTTATATATCTAAACTTACAAATATATATTTTGAGAGTGGGGGAAAACACTTTCTTAGGATTCTACTTGTTCTATACGCCTCTAGTGAAAGTGTATTCCATCTTTCCTCTTTTCCAATATCCTCCACTCTCATCATTATATTTAATTCATATACCTTATAACAATGATATGTCAAGTGATAACTACATGTATTTTATAAATTTACTATTCTCAATAAAATTTGAAATAATCTATCTGTTGGTTTATATAATTACAAAATAACATTGGTATAATTAAAACTCATAATCTACGTAGATATCTAAGTGTTGGGAATATATAAGGTAACGATTTAAACAACCACCTAAAAACATAAAATTTTAAAGCTATATTTTTTGGCATAGTTACCTCTAACATACCCCACTCACTTTCAGCATCATCACCATCTACTGCTTTTGCTTTGATTGTATAATTTCCCCGTCCACTCCAGGAATGATTTATTTTAACATTCATGCCAGAAGGATGCTCACCAGTCCATTCATTGATAGTATCTCCCCAATCTATGAAGTATTTAATGTCATCTCCATTTGGATCAGTTGTATTAAAAGTGTATTCATATTCAACTCCAGTTTCACCATAAACTATACCACTTATTGTTGGAGCATTTGGTGGTACATTTCCAATTATCAATTTAAATGGTGGATCTGTCCAAAGACCTTCATCCCAATAATCTGAAGCTTGAGCTTTAATATAATATATTCCTTCCTTAGCAAATGTATGTCTCCTGGTAATTTCCTCACCAGATTTTTTAGGTCCAATCCAATTTGTTATATCTCCATCGCCCCAGTCTATTTTGTACCATATATCATCTTTCTCTAGATCATGAGAAATAAAAGTATACGTTAATTGTTCACCAGGTAATCCGACTGCTGGTCCGGATATATTTGGTGGATTTGGTGGTTTATTACCACCAGGATATTTAATAATCTTAATATCATCAAGTAATCCATCAAAAGCTTTTGATTCATTTACAGCTCTTCTACCAATTTTTGCTCTCCTAAATTCATCAGCACTAATCTCGCACATCCATTCTGTTGCACTGTTTTCGAGGTTACCATCAACATAAATTTCAATTGTAGGTTTAGCTGTTGAGCCATGATAATAGATTTGAAAGAAGTGCGGTTTATCATCATTATATCCAGCATAAGAAAAACATTCTATACCACAATAAAGTGTCCAGACCTTAAATGATAGAGATCCGTTCGAGCACAATTTTATAGAAAGTTCTGGATTTTCCTTATTCCAGCTATCGCTCATACTATAAATTAAACCCTCCTTTGTTGATGTTGAGATAAACCAACCTGAATATATCATATCATCGGTTTTATTTAATCCGAGATTCTCTGAATAATCATCTAATCCAACAAAATCATTTACTCCATCAAAATCTAGTGCACATTCTGAACCATATCCAACCCAAGTTGCTCCGTTTATCAATCCATCAAAATCATGTCCTGAGGAATCATATGCAACATCACCACTGCATTCATCAAATTCCCAATAACCAAGAATGTAATCATTTAACGAAGAGTTAGTTAAAGCAACTTTGGGAGAATTTTTTATAGTTCCATTTATACTTGCAGTAATGTTCAGCCCAAAAAATATTATTATTATTCCACAAACCAAACTCCTTCTGAAAGGATTATTTGACATTTACAACCTCCCTTATTAATTCATAAACCTTCCAATATATAAATCTTTTTGATAAGTTAAATTAAATCTTTGTAACAAAAATTAGATATATTAGTTATTCAATTTCAATCTGGGGAAAAGAATGAAAAAATATTTATTAATTAGTAGTTACCTATCAGCAATAATACTGATTTTTGTATCATTTACAAGTGTTATAGGATATCAATATACTTCATCTGATGCAAAAGGACTATCACCATTATTTAATATTAGGATACAAAGAGCAATTGATTTAGCAGATAAAGATATACAATATGAATATTTAGGAAAAGGTGAGGAAAATTCAATTCTGTTTCCAATTCGAGATAGAGAAGTTTCTCTTATTTATCAGGCGATAAATAAATTTAACCATATGGATGATGGATTGTTAAGATTTAACATTCAACAAATTAATCAAATGTATCTGATTAAGGATATGAAAATTGAAAATCTCCAAGGTATAATCAACAAACTAGAACAAATATTACAAAATAATGAAGAGATTATACAAAATCTCCATGATGATTTAGATAATCCAATAACAAAGCCTTTTACGATTTATAGACCTCTTTACATCCTGATTCTTTTGATTTTTGTAATAATTTTTGGACTTTATATCCCTTTAATTTCACTTTATGCGGGTGTTACGTGTGATCCATGTTGTTTTATTTATGATCCTACGACATTCAGAATATAAAGAATAATTCTCAATTAATATCAACATACTTCTTTGTTAAAAAATAAAAATTATATTAACTAAAGAAAAAAAGAGGGGTAATTTGTTGTATGTTTACCCTAACATATGTGAAAATATTAGTTCAAGTGCTGGAAATCGTTGTATGAGTCGTTCAAAGAAAGATAGGAATAACGATGGTTTGTTCATTGGTGTTGATAGTCGTACGTCGATAGTACAATAATCATCGGGATTATCTTTATTTTGAATCTTAATTTGTCCGGAATATTGTTGATTTTTCTCTCCTGGTGCAACAACTGTTACTTGTACTTCTAATGGTGCTCCAGGTGCAAGATTATCTCCCCCATCGGGATCAAATGTCCATTCGCCCCAACTTGGTTTTTTCACTATATTCCAGCCAAGTAATCCACTACCGACATTTTCGACATCAAAACTACCGGTCTGGCTTGAACCCGCGGTAACATTTTCCCATTCTAGTGTGTCACCACAGTTCAAATCGGGATCTTCACTAACTTCTCCCTCTAGTCTAAAATCATCATAATAAACAGAGGTGGACAACGTCATATCTGCATAGAGGTCTATGCATGCAAGATTCTTGTTTGCTCCCCAATCTTTTGAAAGCAATTCTTCATCATCATAATAAACTGTCTGGATATAATCATCGAAATCGATAATAACCTTGATTTCAACCCACGCATCTGTAATAAGTGTCAAATAGGTACTTGGATCATCGAAATCTGCAATAGTCCCTTTTGTAGCACTAACTTCTAATTGAAGTGACCATGTATAAGGACCACCATGATGGTAATCATCGAGAAGTAGATAATAGGAATTACCTGTCATATCACTAGGTACATACTGATAAACTGTTAAATTCACTGTTCCAGAATTAACTCCCGAAAATTGATATACCATGTCCGCTGATTTTCCTCCAAACCATGCAATTTCGGCTGAGTTATCTGGACTTTGTGATTGGTTATCAGTTACATACCCTGTTACTGTAGGATCATTATCCCATGCTTCCCAGCCACCTTGACCGTGTAAAGGACCTATTGTATAATTATCGAAGTTATCAGACCATATTACCCCAGTTGTAACTGGATTTGGTTCCGATAATGAAAGAACAGATTTTTCAATATTTATTGTCCCTGTTACTGAACTGACAGTAACGAATAGCAGCATACCTACAAAAATGCTCACAATTTTATGTTTCATATTTTCCCCCGAAATTTAGGTTGTATATATAATAATAAAGTTCTCTAATTTAAATGTTTTGTATAAAATAAAAAGAAAATTAGAAAATTAATAAGACATTTAAAAATTATTAATTTTAAGACAATAACTATAAATTATAAACAGAAATGTATAAATATTTGAGGCAGGATATTATTTTATCGCATTGAACAAAAGATAGGGGATAAAAATGAAGATAGTATATAATCGGCTGATTGGATATTTTATAATTTTAATGTTTTTAGGAGCAACCTTTAGTGTAGTGAATGCGGAACCTCTAGCAGGTCCAGAGCTCGAAATTGTTGAAATAACAGGTAAAATTGGTCGAGTTTGCACGGAGATAAAAAATATTGGAGATGAAGATGCTGAAAAGGTTGTTATAACGATTTCAGTTAAAGGGGGCATATTCAACAGAATTAACATATCAAAAACGTGTAGTGGTTGCGGACATTGTAATACGACAATTGCACCAAATGCATCAAAAATAGAATGCACAGATAAGTTCATTTTGGGACTTGGAAATGTTGAGATTACGGTAACAGCAGAAGCAGAAAATGCAAATAAAGTAACAAGTACTAAAAATGGACTAGTATTTGGATTTTTAATTCTAATTCAATAAAATAGTTTTAAAATAATATATGAGTAATTTTATAAGGAATTTTACTCAGATCATCTACTATTCTTTTAACTCCATATAATACTATCGCTATTCCAATAAAAATTATAATCCATGGAGTTCTACCGAGCAAATCTAATGGACTTGAGCTACTGGATTGTGCCATCCATAAAGTAACATAACTTAACCATGATTCTCCAAGAAATATTACTAAAAAACCAATTATCATTATAACTACTGCTACAATAATATCAATACTTGAAATCAGTTTTATTCTGTATTTTTCCTCCAAATAAATCATCCCTTATTGATTCAATTCATCAATAATCTTATATTTATTATTTCTTAATCTCCTCTAAATCCACAATTTGCTTCAATTTTAACATCTTTATAATGTGGTTTTAGAATTTTAAACAAAGTTTTTTCTATTTCATCCGATTTTAAAAGATCATCTCCAGAGGTTATCTCTATTACTATTCCTTTTAATCCTTTTCCAACTAAAACAAAATCCAATTTAGAATTAAGGTTACCATATAATTTTTCTACTTCTTTTTTAACAGTATCAAATACAGAATTTTCTGTATCTACCAAAATTTCATTGATAGTTATTGTTATAGTACATGTATATTCAATCGTATCCCTTGTCTCCTCTAGATTTTTGATTCAGTATCATTCTTTTTATTTAAAAACCTTTAGATAATTGTTTTTCCTCATTATATTATATCAATGCTATTAATTATTACACATACATATATTTAGCAAATTAATAATTATAAAAGGGAATTAAAAATAAAAAGAAAATGGTTAGTTTATATCGCGATATTAAAGAATCCTAATGCAAAGTTATACGTTAAGATTCCAATTTTGGATCCAAAGGTAACAATTGTTCCCTCATTTGTATAAGTGTTCAAGGAAAATGGATTAAATGTTAAAACCCGTGTTCTTATGGCATCAAATTTTATCAAATCTTCATTTTTAATTAGATTTTGAATACGACCACAGATCACGGCTTTTTTAACATCAGGTTTAGACTCTTGTTCTCCAATAGAGACTATAACATTGTCAAAACCTGATCTCTGAAAGAGCTGTGGTTGCTCACCAGCGCAGATTATATAAATACGTACTTTTAATGGTAAACCTGGTGTGAATATTGTATCATATATCTTCCCACTGCTATCTCCTGCCATTTTTATTATATACCTATCACTAAATATTTGAATTTCATTTGACCATTTTCCATCAGGTTTATATGTACTTAAATAAGTATATGAACCATCATTACTATCCATAAAATGGGTTGCTAGTTGGAATCTGTGGAATCTTGCCCATATCCAATTGATACCATCTGTTACTTCCAAAAATAATTTCCCAGCCCAATTTGTACTATAAATATCTGTTATGATATCCCAAGTCACAACTAAGGGAATATCTGTAGTTAATAGGTAGTTAAATTCATGACTTTCTATACCTTCTTTATTTCTGCCACCATATCCTGGTTCCCATACCATAAATTCACATCTTTGATTTGATTCGGTCCATGCACCATCAAAATAAATTTCTGTCCATTTTGTAAAATCTTTTTCATTGTCATTAAAATCATCTTCAAAGAGGATTGTACTGCCATATCTATTTTTCATCTTAGGTAATTCCATATTTTTCTGAAATTGCTCTGTTTTTTCATCTGCCATACTTGATACAATACTAGTGCTAGTAAATATGATAATAAAGCCTATTATCAATATCTTTCCATACATAGATTTTTTCATTTTATAACCTCCGAAAGAATGTTAATGTTTAACACGTATAAAAATCTTCTTATCAGTTAAATAATTTATAATAGTAACAACCCAGCATCTCCTAAACATATTTTTTTCATTTTCTATTTCCCCCTTTTACTTTCTAATAACCGATTGATATATAAATTTTCTTAACAGGATTATTTAAACTGTTAAATAAATGATAGTTACAGTTATTGTGAATAATCCAAATACCTTTTTTGAAGTAAATATTATTCCTAATTTTTTAATGAATATAGTCACCCTAGATGTAAATCTATTAAAAAAAGATGGATTAAATTGAATACGATTAAATCTTTTTCTTTGAATCGTTTTACATATCCCTTTTTATTTTCTCTAAAAAACTATCATTGCTTTAAAAATTTTAGTTTTAGTATAAACATAAAAAACTAAATTTCTATATAATAGTTATTTAATTGAATATTGAATGAAATCCTACCAAATAATGATTAAGAGTTCTCATACGCGTTGCTCTTTAAATACAGTGAGTTCCTCAATGATTTATCGTTACCTTCTTAAAAATAATCATAAAATTATAAACGACATTTCTAAGGCAGATTTTATTATAATTAACTCCTGTGGATTTCATAAAAAAACAAGAGATGCAAGTATCAATCTCTATAATAAATTAAATAAGAAGAAAAAACAAAATGCTAAGATAATCATGTTTGGTTGTCTCATAAAAATTGATACTGAAAGACTTCGATTTTTAAATCTAATTCAAATTGATTTTAACGATAGTGAACTTCTTGATAAATATTTTTATCAGAATACGAAATTTGACGAAATGACACCTTTTTGTGATAATAAAACAAGAGAAGAGATATTGCAGGAAGAGAGCAATCCAGATTTTTCCAAATATCCTAATTTCTTCTTATCAAGAAAATTTCTTCGAATTTCACCAAAGATTAAATCAAATTATGAACGCCTCCTATATGGAATGGATCATGCTGATAAATTACTTGTTGAAATAAGTAGAGGATGTATGGGAAATTGTCATTATTGCACCATTAAAAAGACAAAAGGTCAATTAAGATCTAGGGATATTGAAGAGATTATATTAGATATTAAAAGCATTTATGATTCTACAAAGATTTTATTTTTAGCTGCAGATGATTGTAGTTGTTACGGTCTTGATATTGGTGCAAATATTTTTCAACTCATAAATAGAATTGAAAACGAATTTCCAGAACTATCATTTCAGATGAATTATCTAAGTCCAAATCTATTAGACAAGTTTTATAAGGAATATATAGAGCTCTTTAGCAAATCAAATATACCTTTTATCACAATTCCTATGCAAAGTGGATCGAATAAGATAATAAGAAATATGAATCGAAATTACGATTCTCGAAGAATTTTCAAAATTATTAAGCAAATTAAGAAAGTATCACCAAAGACGTTAATTGAAGGACATTTCATAATTGGTTACCCTGGCGAAACTTCATTTGATTTCCTCAAAACTATCTTTGCAACAACATATTTTGATTATCCAATTGCTTTGATCTATTCTGATTCAAAAGGAGTAAAAAGTTCAACATTACCAATGAAAAAATCATACATAACAAAATATTTCCGATTCTTGATTATTACTTTTTTTATTAATATTGTGATACTTTTTAAATTTTTAACTAATCCAAATGTTAACTCTAAAGTATCATTACAGAAATGGCCTAACAGATAAACAAATATATCAGTTCTGCATTATAAATAGTGGGGGAAGAATGAAAAGAATCCTTGCAATAGGTGTAATTCTTCTGTTTATCGGGATAAGTTTCTCGCCTTCATTAGGAAAAAATAATGAGTATATATATTCAATAACAAAAATTGATAAAAATGGAGTAAATATCACATTAAATGGAACTCTGGGAGATAATGGCTGGTATATCAGCTGTGTTAGAATAATTATTGAAATTCATATTGAAATAGAAGAATTATACTATCAAATCGATAATACTGGATGGCAAGTATATACTGGAGGACCGTTCATAATCTGTGAAGATGGGGAACATACATTTTGTTATTATTATATTGATATTAATGGGAATCAATCTGAAATCGAGTGTATAGATTTTAAAATTGACCAAACTAAACCTAAAATCAATCTAACTTGGTATGCTTATGTAAAATATAGTATGTGGCATATAATTATGATAGCAAATTGTAGTGATACCATTAGTGCTATGAATAGAGTAGAGTTCAATCTAAATGACATTTGGTATGATACAATCGTTGGACCTGGACCAATATATGAATGGTTAATATTACCTTTAAAAAGTTATCAGATTGTTGGATTTATCTGTAACAGGAAAATTATTGAAGAAAATATTAGCTTTTTTGGTGTATGGGGTTTAAGATTTATGAAATACTATTTTAATTATACAACTGGAGGTTGGGTTACAGCTTATGCATTTGACAATGCTGGGAATTTAGAAACAAATATAACTGAATATATAGGTCTCCCTTTTATACCAAAATGGAGTCCCATTTGGTTTGATCGTTTTACATTCGAAAATAATTATGTTGGTTTTTTAGGTAGATTTTTTATAAATGCAATATTTGAGAAAGGACCTTTATTATATACTTAAATGGTGAAATAAAATGAAAAATTTGCTTACAATAGGCATCATCCTTCTATTCATAGGGATGAGCATTTCGTCATCTACTGGATTCAATGTTAGAGAACACTCGAATAATACATCATCTAATGGTAAAACACTCTATGTCGGTGGTTCTGGTCCTAGTAATTACACCAAGATACAGGATGCAATAGATGATGCGAGTGATGGGGATACGGTGTTTGTGTATAATGGGATGTATTGGGAGAATGTATTGGTGGATAAAACTATTAATTTGATTGGGGAAGATAGAAATAATACATGTATTTTGGAAAAGTATGATGCAATTATTTATGTTACTGCGGATTTAGTGAATATCAGTGGTTTTTCAATATGCTGGGGGGATGTAGGAATTGAATTATGTTCAAATTATAATATCATTACGGGAAACAAAATCCACATTTTTAGAAATATAGGGATTAACATAAATTCAAGTAGCAACAACATCACTGGAAATAATATCTCAGGTGGAAAAATTGGGATTAAAATATATACAAGTTACAATATCGTCTCTAAAAACGATATCTTTTACTCCTCTCGTTATGGAATAAAGCTTGCATCTTCCAGTCACAATAATGATATTATTGGTAACAACATCTCGTATAATTGGATTAATTGGTGGGGCGCTGGAATGCTTGTTTCAAAATCTAACAGTAACAATATAATTAGAAATAACATTTCATATAATTGGAATAGAGGGATCTATCTCGATTCTTCAAACAACAACTCGATTATTGATAATGTCATATCAGACAATGGAAAATGGATGGATAATTACGAATCTAAAGGGGGAGTTATTCTTTCAAATTCCAGTAATAACACAATAGCAGAGAATATTTTTTATAATGACTCTATAGGTATTTATCTTATAAATTCTAATATCAGCAATATAATCAAGGATAATTATTTTTCTTGTAACGGAGACGCTATTATAACTCGTTTATCCTGTGGTAATTATATTGTTAATAATACTATTATAGATAATGGTCATACTATAGGATTAAGTAAATCATGTAACAACACTATATCTTGTAACAAATTGTATAACGATGCCAGGTGTACAACTCTTCGTCTCTATTATTCAAATAATAACGTAATTAGAAAAAATAATATTGTTTTATGTGGAGGGATTGATATCAGTCATTCTATCAATAATACTATCAATAGGAATATGGTTTCGAATTGCTCATATGGTATAACTCTTTGGGATGCTTCATACAATACTATGATATACAACAACCTTTCAAACAGTAGATTTTACGGATTATGGGCAGGTTCTTATTACAATGATTATTGTGAAGAATATCATAACCATTATAGTTGTTATAAAATTGATAATATAGATATTATAACACTTGACAACAAAAGTTCAACCATTATTAGTAGCAATAATGCCATTTATCACAACAATTTTATAAATAATTCTAACAACTCATATGATGAATTCAATAATACATGGGATGATGGAAAGTATGGGAACTATTGGGATGATTTAAAAGAAAGATACCCAGATGCAAATAAGAAACGACTAAAGGGTATTTGGGACACTCCCTATGAAATACCTAGTGGAAATAGCACAGATAGGTATCCCTTAATAAAACAATGGCCAGATCCTGTATCAAAAATATCATCTGATAGTCATAATGAAATGTACAAACGATGGATAGGTAGATTTCCTTTATTGTATCAATTTATAATGAGAATTAAGGAACGATGGAGTATATGAAAAGAATCCTTGCAATAGGCATCATCCTTCTGTTCATAGGATTGAGCATATCATCTTCTACTGGGTTTAATGTGGAAAAGCAATCTACTACACCACTTAATGGTAAAACACTCTATGTCGGTGGTTCAGGACCTGGTAACTATTCAAAGGTACAGGATGCGATAAATGATTCAGAAGATGGGGATACGGTGTTTGTGTATGATGGAAGGTATTATGAAAATATCATTATAAACAAAACTATCGATTTAATTGGTGAGAATTGGAATACTCCAATTATTGATGGAAATTATAGTGGAGATGTAGTTTTTATTACTGCTCATTTTGTGAAAGTAAGTGGTTTTATAATTATTAGAAGTGGAGAAGATAATAAAGACTGTGGAATAGAAAATAGGGGAAAAAACACGATAATCACGCGTAACATATTTTCACAAAATTTTAATGGTGTTAAACTTGGAGAACTAGGCGATAAAGCATACCATAATCTTGTTAAAGATAATATTTTTATAAATAATACTCTTCGTGGGATTTGGCTTACATCAAATAATACTCTTATTGAAGATAATTATATTAACGGAACACGCTACGGTATTAGTGGATATTTTGGTGACTACTTCAATAATACAATAGTAAATAATACAATTTTATCTTGTAAAAGCGTGGGAATCAAACTTTGCAACAATTTTAGATTAAAAATAGTTGGAAATATAATAAAAAGCAATAAAATTGGAATAGAACTCTTACTATGTAACTCTTACTATGTAATAGATGTATTATATCTGATAATTTAATTTCTAATAACTCTAAATATGGTATCTCTCTACTTGGCTCTTTTTTTAATCAAGTCAAAAAAAATAATTTCATAGGAAATAATTATAGTGCAGTTTTTTGGTTATTATACCCCCCATAATTTATCCCTCAATTAATAATTTATGGATTAGGAACTATTGGGACAGACCTCGATTGTTACCAAAAATGATTTTAGGTATTTTAGATATATCAATTACTCTAATTGTTCTTACTATTCCTTGGGTTCAATTTGATTGGCGTCCTGCTCAAGAACCCTATAATATAGAGGTTTGAAAAATGAATAAACGTCTCTTGATAAGTGTAATAATCCTTTTGCTTGTCTTTGGTGGATTAAGCGGATGTATACAAATATCTATAATCGAAGGAACAGGGACAGTGAAGTATATCGACTTAGAAGGTGGATTTTATGGAATTATATCAGACACTATGTTTTTTGGATTTAAATCTTTAGATCCGATAAATTTACCTGTAGAATTTCAAGAAGATGGTTCACGAGTGAAGTTTAAAGCGAGAATATTATGGAATCAGGTTAGTATTCATATGTGGGGGTTAATAGTAAAAATACTTGAGATTGAACGATTAGATTAGAGGTTTGATATGTCCAAAACATATTTCAAGAAACCTTTAGCAATTGGAGTGATAGTTCTTTTCCTTGGACTTGCTAGTGCACCATGTATCAATGCTAATGTAAGCAGGGATAATGAACTGGTTGAGATTACTACTGAGATAAGTGGATTTGATGGTGGGAAGCATATGGTTCAATTAACCAAGGAAGAAGCAGAGGAAGTAGAGCAGTTAATAGATGATATAGAAAGAAGATTAGATATAGTAGAAACAAGGGAGGAAACTCTAGAAATATTCAATGAGGCAATCGAAGAATTAGATATGTATGGATTACTTGGTGGATTGAGCACAAAACGGGTACAAAGGTTGGTGACTGGTAAGTATCGGGATTTAAAAGTGATAAAAATTTGTGATATGCTACCTAAGAGACCTAAAAAAAATACTAGTAATTATCTTTGCCTCATTGCAGGAGTCACAAATGGAACAAATTTTGATAGTCAACTAGAATTATTCTGCGTAAGAATAGCATTTCTACTAAGCTTTATTGGTCCAATTTTTTTTAACAAATTTCATCTGTATACTTCTATCATTCTTCTATATTTATTCCTTAATACAATAAATCCATTTAATCCAATATCTATAATTTCTAGAATAAATTTGGGAGGAGAAAAGGGTGGTGGATGGTTTCCAGAATTTGAAGAATATTATGCACATGGATGGTTACACACTGTCGGCTTATTTGGAATAAAAAAATGCAAAGGATTAATTATTGGACCATTCCATTAAGGGAAACTGCAATAATATCAAATGGGTATATGTTTATATTTAATCCAGGAGTGATTGGATTTACAGGACTTCATATTTATAATCCTTCAACAACAAATCATTTTTATCTTGGTTCAGCTCTGTGGGTACATTTTGAAGAAGTTTAGATAACTCGTTTACGAGATAAAAAAAACTAAATAATATAACATATATGAGAATAAGGGGAAAAGAGAATGAAGAAGAAAATCCTGATAGGTAGTATTTTGGTTTTAACATTACTTCTTTTAATGCCATCTATACCAGCAATTCAAATAAATACTGTAAAAGAAGTTGTACAACAAAATAAATATGAATTAAAAACAAAGTTAGATATTATAGATATCGAAAAACTTCCAGAGTTTCCAAATCATATTCTATTATTTCTTATCATTTATACTATTGCAAAATTTCGTTTTATGAGATTTAAATTAAATTTTATGTTTTCAATTTCACCACCATATATTCAAGTTGCACATCCCCTATTACTTATTAGATCTATTTTTTTATTAATTAGATATTCTTTTTGGCTAAATATATGGATTAAAGTATCTGAAAAATTAGGTTGGAATTGGGCGGAATGGTTGGTATAATATGAAAAAGTACATAATAATAGGAAGTATTGTATCCGTAGCAATACTAATTCTTGTATCATTTACCTCTGTGGTAGGTTATAGAACTGTAGAATCAGGTGTGAAAACATCACCACTTTTCAATATTCGTAGTAGCAGGGTTATAGATGAAGAGAGTGAGGTTTTGAGCTGTGCGTATGTTGGGAATGGAGAAGGATGCTGTTTATCAATTCCAAAGAGAGATAGTAGAAAAATATTGATTCAGAAGTTTATAGATGATATTAGTATGATGGATAAAACCAAATTCAATAAGTTTGTTGATATAATTATAAATGAGATTTTAAAAAATGATAATTTTAAAGAAGATGATATATCTAAATTAATGTTGGTATTAAATTCTTTTAGAGATAGTAAATCGCAAATAATTATTAATAATCCGATTCCGAATGAATTAACTGTTAATCCAATATTTTGTATTTTCTTTTTTTTATTTTATCAATTATCCGTATTGATTTATCTAATCGGGTTAACATTTTTTGCAATAATTTACTATATCTTAACAGGGGAACAGCTTACAAGCGATTGTGTACCAACAATGGTTTTACCTTGTTAGCAATAGGAATATAATTATCAAAGATTCTTCTGCCTAATAACAACATTGGTAGGATGAAATATATGGTATATGGTAAAGAAGGTTTTATCGCTTGGTTTTATGCAGTATTATATGTGGGAGTGAGAAAAGCTTGTAAAAACATCTATATAAAAATATTAGTGCATTCAATAGGAATAATCACTATAGTTATTGGTATGTTTTATTTTATAACTACTATGCCATCTGCTAGTAGTATTTTAGGTATGGTTTTAATCTTTGCTGGATTTGTTATATTCTTAACTCCATTAGGTGTAGATTCTTCTGGCTAAAAAAGTTACTATATTTTTTAAAGAAAAAAGGAGTATGAGAGATGTATTAACTTACTCCTAAAACAAAAATAAGAAATACAACTCCAATTGCATGTTTTTCATCAAAAGATCCTTCGTTGCAATCAACCCAGACACCAATCTCTGATTTACCAAAGCCAAAAACTATAAAATTAATCGTTTTTTCCGCTCCAGGTTCAAACGTTGGGATTTTACCCGCTTTTTCATTGGGAATAACTAATCCTCCCTTAAAACCAATAAACCAGCTCACATTTGTTGCCTCGGCAGTTCCGTTATTTTTAATCACTGTACGAACGCCGATTCCACCTTTGATTTCTCCAATTTCGAGCACTGGTTTTGCAAGGTCGTATGTATATGTATATTCAGTCCAAGTAGTAGGAGCTTCTACATAAGGATCAGGTGTAATAATTTCAAAACTTGAAATATTGTTATCCGTTGTTGATACACCAACTTGAAATCTCTCTAAGCCATATTGATCTGTAATTGATTTTGCCCAGAATGAAATTTCAATACTGTTTCGAGTTTCCCTAATCGAGAAATCATCCAGTTGGAAAGCAAAAGCATCGTTAGAGACACAATGAATGGCTACGTATGCTGTTTCTCCCCCGATGTTTAATTCAGGTGTAATTAACCAATCGTCATTGGGATTATTTGGAGGTCTTGCAGAAAAACATGCTGCATATTTATCTCCCGTACGGGCGTCCCAAGCTGTTCCATTTGCAGGAGGGTCTGTTGCGGAAGAATTAAAAATTATAAATGAACCGATGTAGTATTCGTTTGTAAAATTATAGGCTGCGCTTCCCCAAGTTTCCCCTCCATCACCATCATATTGGGTCCATGGCGGGAAGTCAAGAACAAAATTTCCATAAGTTTCAAAACCATCTTCAAAGATTGCATCATTACTCATTCTTTGACTATTCGAAGGTTCTGTGTTTGTGATAACTGCTGAATTTCTAAATGATTTTGTTTTTATATCACTTTGGGCTGCAACTGACATTGTTAATGTAAATGCAATACTTATGACAACAACTGCCTTTAACAAATTTTTCATATTTTTCATAATTTATTCCTCCCAATCTGTTTAAATTATCTTATAAGTTAATATTGATTTGAGTATATAATATTTTTTATCTATAAATTGAACAAAATTAAAAAAAAGCTAATTCTATTATGATATAAACGATAAACATTTTTTTAAACTTTATACAATTTTATGCTTAATGTTTATATTTTAAACTAGTTAAGATCCTATCAATCTTTACAAAATTTTATTTTTTCCTCTTTTTAATCTTTATTGGTAGATATAAAATATAGAAAATACAAAAAAATTCAATATTTGCTGCAATAATAATATAATACGGATGTAATCCTTGACATATATGTAATATAGCTAGCAATAGAGCAATTACTATTGCAATACATGCATATATTATAATCAATTGCCATTCACTTCTATTTTCAAACACAAGATATGGAATATCATCTTTCCCATATTAACATTATTGAAGTTAGGAATTATTCTGCTTAAAAATAACATTGACAGGGATTATTTTCAAAGGGATTAAAAAAGAAAGAAGAAAAAGAGGTTTTCCTATTTAGGACGTAATAAGTACAAAGAATAGAATTACAAACCCCTTTGCAGTTATTTCATCTATGTCTGCTGTTGCTTTTATTTCAATAGGTCCAAGACCCAAAAATAGACCTGTTCCCTTTTTTGTTTGTTGGTCGGCTTCAATCATCTCTATTGTATCTCCAACGGAAACATTAATCATTCCTAGTAATCCACCTGTGACAGTAATATTGTAATCTATATCTTCGGCATCACCTGGTCCAGTGTTTTTGATAACAAGGTTTACACCGATACCACCTTTAATCTGTGTTTCAAGATTATACGCCTCTCTCCCATAGGTTTTAAAGTTCATATCCCATGTATTATCTTTGTAATTCAAGGGTGAATAACCATTTATCCAGTTTTCTTTATACTCTGCAGCTGTACTTTCGTTTGTCCATGTATCGCCACCATCGAGTGATATCCATGCACAACCATGTGGATATGACTCAGAATTGTTATTGGCAGCCCAATAATAAAAATTTTCAGACGCATTAGCAGTATACGCAACTATATAATATGTCTGATTAATGGTAACTAGAAGATCGGCGAAATCAAACTCTATCCATTCAAAATCAGTGATATTTTCAACCACTGGAATTTTATCTGCACTCACACTTGTTATCGCTAGATTTTCTTCAGTTAAATGTTTTCTAATAGCTACTACATAACTGTAAGTTGTTGTTTCATTACGACCGATATACAATTCAACTCGTGTCAACATTTCCTTCTGTGGAATGAACGATTGTGCTACAGAAACATTAAAAATAATTGATTCATTAACTGCTAGTCTGCCAACGGGGAGCGCAGCGTTAGGTGTGGTGGCCTGGTATTGATCTAACTCATCACCAATAGTGTTTATTTCTTTCTCCAAACAATAAGTGTCTGCCTTATTCTCACCTAAGGGTAGTGCAACAGCCTCAAGTCCACTAAGGACAAAAATTCCTATTACCATTAACGGTAATACCTTTTTCATAAACTCTACCTCCTTGTCTATTCTCATCAACGTTATAATATATAAATACTCCCCTCAATTATAGAAAAATTTAAAAAAATGTCTTTAGAAAATATTATAATTAGGGAGGTAGGTGAGGGGAAACACAGTGGAAAGTTATCATTAAAGAAAACATAGAATAACTCTGATAGTTTTCCTACCTCACCAAACATAATTCTTTTTTAGTAAGTATTTAAGGTTTACTTGTAAAAATAACAAAATGAAAAATCTACTAATTTATATTATATTATTAGAGTTTACTACTTTAACCAAAATTTTATCTTATTTTCTTTTGTATTTATTACTTTTCCTTCTATTTTACCTTCTCGTGCAAGCCATCCGACTGCAGAAAACACATCTTTCTCTTCAATTCGAGCTAAGCGTGCGATTGATTTTACATCAACTTCTCCCCATGTATCAAGAACTTTCCAGACTTTACCTGCATCCATCCCAATTTTTGGAGTTAAATTGGTTTCACCTAACCTATAAATAATGTTATCTTTGGTAATTTTGTTTTCTCTTGCAAGCCATCCAACTGCACTATAAAACAAATTATTCTTAAGTTTGGTTCTACTAATCAATTTATTCTCTGGTAATGGACCTTTTGAATCTAGTGTTTTCCATACTTTTTCCACACTTTGTTCAAATGAATCAATAATATCCATATGTCATCTCTCCAAATATGTAATGTATTGTTGAATTAAATACATTATGATTTATACAAATATTTCTTAAAGATAAATATAAAACATATAAACTTAACAGACGAAACTTATAAGATAAAGTTTTTAATTCGGAAATAAGGTTTTGATTATGCTAAAAATCCATAAGTCTAGTTTTGTTGCAAAAAGTGCAGTCATTATTGGAAATGTTACAATAGGTAAGAATTGTGGAATATATCCCCATGCAGTTATTCGTGGAGATGAAAATTCGATAGATATCGGAGATGGAACAAATGTTCAGGATTGTTGTGTAATTCATGTTGATCAGGATCATTTTGTAAAAATAGGTAAAAATGTTTCCATTGGTCATGCAGCTATGATACATGGAGCTACAATTGGTGATGAGTGTTTAATAGGTATTCATGCAACCATATTAAATGGAGCAAATATTGGAAATGGCTCTATAATTGGTGCTAATGCATTAGTTACTGAAAATATGAAGGTACCAAATAACAGCTTAGTCTTGGGTATTCCAGGTAAGATTGTTAAAAAAGATGTAAATTTTATTGAGGAGATTCAAAAGAATGCAGAGGATTATAAAAGATTATCTTTTGAACATAGAAATGGAAAATATCCAATTTATAAAAACAAATAAAATCTTCGACTATTTTTTATGACCTTATAAGATATCTATAAAAATATTCTAACATATAATTTAAGGTAACCTCAATAAAATTTTAATATTATGTCCAGTGTCTTTGAAAATAAGTTAAATCCATTCTACTCCAATCATCTAAATCAGGTGGCATACGTGAGCCATCGGAGTAATCTACAGTATAATACATGTATCCATAATTCATACAACTCTTGTAGGGTCGGTTAATCCACCAACCTGGTTGCCATGGATACTTACTCCACGAATTATGTCCTGGAATTGTGTGAAATCCAAGGGTATGACCAGTTTCATGCATATAAGCACTAGCAAACACGGTATCTCTCTCAAACAAAAAATCGTCTGATATTTCTTCATGTCCTTTACTTTCAATAAAAAACCGATTTTTACCAAAAACTGCACCCCAAACACCAGCACTTTTCCAAATAAGAACACCATAATGAAAAACTCCACGTCTCCAATTATTACTATTTCCATGTAAGAAATAATCCCAGTAAAAATCTTCCAATTCATCATGGTAAGTTTCTTTATCAAATGGTATCAAACCTCCACCACCCATTTGTCCATCATCAAGATGATATACAATATTTTGCCGATTCCATGTTGTATAAAGCAGTTCCTTTGATCCTTCTGGAAAAACACTTTTTTCTCCATTAGATCCTTCTTCCATTTGATCAAGTTCAGTAAAAATATCTTTTCTAAATGGATCTGAATCCCATTGTGATGTTTTGTATTCTTCTAAATTATTTAATCCATCGATTTCTGGGTCAATAGTGGTATGTGGTTCCCATTGAAATGGATTATATTCCCATTTCCATTCCCATTCAATTGGAATATTGTCTCCATCTGAATCATCCCCCGTATTATCTATCTCAGGGTCTGTTTCATAATCTACCATTTCTGTCCAATATGGAATTCCATCCCCATCATAATCATTTTGATAAATATTAAACCATAGCTCACAATCTCTATCTCTCTTGTATATCGTTCCATCATCACATCCATTTAACCTTCCGTAACCACTCAAATCTTTTATTTGATCATCACCTGTCCAATGTCCTGTTTTAATACTATATTGTAAGTTTACGTCATCATTTTTATTCCCAATATCACACATGATATCGCCGTTTTTATTCCAATCCCATAATTGAATGGTTATATCGACAAATTCTTCATTATCTGGAACATTGAGTGTTGCTAACCACGGTTGGTCGTAGATATATTTTGTATCATACCAGATATCACTTGTAAATTCATTCTCATTAATGATAATTTTAACATAAAAATCAGGATCACTTTCTTTATCTATATATTCACTTCTAAAATACTTAGGAGAATATGGAATTATACTTAATTGTCTATCATTTTTATCAAATGCTCGTATCTTTTGGATTTCAACAGTTATTTCGATATCAACCAAAGGATCTAAATCATCTTCTAAATACGGTAAAGAATTTTTCTTTTTGTTTATAGTATTGGCAGATACTGTAGACATGAATAATATTAAAATTATAAACAAACATGTTACATTTTTAAAATATGTAGTTTTCTTCATATTATAATATTCCCCATTGTTCAAAATACTAATTGATGCTAACCATATTTATAAATTTCTATACTTTTCTTATTGAAATTAAAATTTTTTAACATGTAAGATGAAATGCTCCAATGACTTTCTTTTTTCCCTTAAGTTCGTTATATATTTTACAAGCTTTTTTTGTTTCTGCAATTATCAATTTAATACCTTTTGATTCCAAGTAACTCTTTGTCTCATCTAAAATTTTCATTAAACCATTTGCTCCAGTACCGACGATTAAAATTTCTGGATTATATAAAATAATATCTTTTAAATCCTCTTTTTGAAGTAAATGTCCGCTTATTCTCCACCAACCATCATTAATTTTATCAGGATATATAATTACATCTGAAGTAAATGTTTTACCATCAATTGTTATACAACCAAATGAATAAGAGTCTATCAAAATTACACCAATTTCATTTATCTATTATCACTCTATTAAATGACAGATTTGATTTTATCCTTCTCGATGTTTTTATAGATTTGATATAGAACACATTTATCTTCTCCAGGACAAACAATAGTGTCAGGAGTTAAATTGCATCCAGGGGAATCTCGATGTCTAATTTTAGATTTAAAATTACATTCTTCGATCATATTTTAAATGTTGTAACTCTTAATAATTTAAAAAACATTCTTTTTTAGTATTTTAATACTATATTAAAAGTTAATTATAAAAATTGTTTAAGTCCAATGGCTTTTGGATTTAGAACACCTTGAATTTTTATAGGAAACAGAGTCTCCAATAGATATAATTCACCAATATATCCTTTATAAAATTCATTAAATTTTTCACTAAATTTTTTTGCTTGCTTAATATCTTCAGTAGTAAAGGTAATAATCCAATCATAAATGCCATGTACATATAAACTACTTTCAATTTTAACCCCAAATTTTGGTGAGATTTTTTCTAATTGTCTTGTAACTATTTTATCAGCCAATTTTTCATCTATAGGTAATGTTGTTCTTTTTATAAGAATGATATAGTGTTTTAAATTTAATTTTTCTTCATTCACAATTGCAGCATAGCCCCAAATTGTCTTATTTTTCTCAAGCCTTTTCATGATTCTCCAAACTTTTTGTCTAGAGAATTTACACCTTTTTGCAATCTTATCAATACTTTCTTTTGCATTCTTCTGTAGTTCATGGATTACCTTTTTTTCATCTTTATCAATTTGTTTTTTACTGCTTTTTGGCATATTTTTCTCCCCAAAACATGAATTTATAACTTCTCATTCTTTAAAAACATATTCATATAACTCAATGTTACAATAATTATCAAATAAAGAGTAGATTTTACCTTTAAATAAAATTCTCCTATATTTAATTTATAAAAAAAACTTTGTTTCGGTTAATGTTTTTGTTGCTTTTACCCCTCTTATGATTCTAATTTTATTTACTACAATATTCCCAATTTCTTCAAAATCTTCTGCAACTAGTCTAACAAGAAAATCATATTCTCCAAATAATGGATATATTTCATCTATTTCAAGTAAATTTTTTAGTTTTTTGAAAACCCGAAATTCATCACCAGGAACTATACTGACAAGTACAAAAGCACTAGCCATGTTTTACCACCTTTCCTTTACTCCTTATATTTTTATACAATATAAGTCTTGGTATTATTTTCTTCTAAAATATTGTATATTTGATTAATAACTAGGAAGAGGGGGATGTAAAAAGTATTAGATGGGTAGTTTACAGGTTACCTAATTGATATGATGCACGCATTCCCTTCCTAGCAAATAAAATATATATGAAGAGTTTTAAGTGTTTTTTTCGCATATAATTATGTAGATAGATATGTAAATATATTATCTTCAGTATTTTCAAAAATGTTTACCTTAATAATTAAAAATAGGCACACCTAGTAATTATGAGGTATTACCTTTTCAAGATTTTCTTTCCATTTAAAAACATCTTTAATCAACTATGCAACCGAACCTATCTCTCCTATATCATTTTTAAAAATTACCTTTAACAAAGGTTTAAATTTAGTTTTATGTAAATGAGATTTTGGAGTTTCTATTTTTACAATATTTCGGAGAGGAATATTGATTTCTTTCTTTGGTAATAACATCTCAAAATAAAGTTCTTTTTCAGTAAGTACAAGAATTCCATTTCCTCGAAATTGCCTCTGACCTAGTGATTCTAAACCAAAAAAATTTGCACCTGAAGAAGAGCGATATATTTTTCTATCTTGAAACCTATTTAACACTTCTTCTGCCTGTCTCCTAAACGTTTTTTTAAGCAATTAAATCTTCACCAAAATTTGATAACAAATTTAGATTTAAATACATATTATTTATTTAGTAATAATTAATATATTAAAAAGAAAAAAAGAGATTATTTTAACTTATCATACTCGTTGTATTACTTGAAGATCCTAAAATTAATAGAATTATTAAAACGATCGCTAAAATCCCTGTAAATTTTATAATTCGTAATAACCTTACTATTTGCGTTAAGAAGAATAGAATAAATATCGTTGGTTCAAAAGGAATATCTTTGTATTTTTTAATAAACTTTTCAAAATCTATTGCTGGATTTATAATTGGACGCTGAGATTTGATTGATTCAATTGTTGCGCTTGATTCTATTGCACAAGTTGATGGTAACATCATTATTAAAGCAACTGCTATAAAGCTTCCAAATATACATATTTTCTTCATGTTTTTATTACCTCCCAATACTTTGTAATGTTTTTATTAAATTTAAATGTTTGGTAAAAAATAAAATATAATTGAATACTAAAAAACTATAGGTTTTATACGACTAACAGCTACAATTTTACCAAAACTAAAAAAATGCGGTCGGGTAAAACCCGAATGTCCTAATTCAAAAAGAGTTACTCGGTGATTACCTCGTTCAATTGTTATTAATTTTATTCCTGTGTTGTTATTCTTTTCGAAAACAATCGTTATTGCAGGTGGTAATTTATATCTTATTTGTGCTGCAAATATAATACCACGTTGGGTAAACAATCTCGGCATTTTAACAAAATAACTATTTGCGAAAATACCTGCAGAAAAAATATAATATTTACTTGATCCATTTGAATTTAATACGCATTTTAATTTTTGTTGACATTCTTCGTCCCAATCAAGACTTGTGAAATATTCTTCTATTTTATATATTTTAGATTCTTCTACTATATTACTACCAACAGCTGATGTGCTTAATATAACCAATGAAGAGATTATACCCAGAATATATAATTTATTTAGAATATTTGTTATCATATTATTTTCTCTGAGGATATAAAATAATAAATAAAAATATAAATTTTTCTATATGTTATTTTTATTTTTACAATAATGAATAGAATAATTTTTTTTATAGAGTATAATTACTGACCAATTTCTTCTGGACCAAAACTTAGGAAAGATAATGGGTCATTCTGATTATTATATCCAGTTAAAATCCAATCTGAATTTCTAGTTATATCAGAAATTCGTACTTCATCTATAATTCCATCGAATGGCTTTTCCATCAGGTCTCCACCATAAATACCAATTGTTAAATCATCGTCTAGCATTTTTGGTAACTCATCAATTGATCCAATAATACTCTGAGATATTCCATTATGATAAATTTTTGCTTCATAAGTATCTGCATCGAATGTAACTGCAATATGTTGCCATTTATTATGATTGATAGGGGATGTTGTAGTAGTATAATGATCACCATCATCATACCGATTTTCAATCATATACCTTATTTGCCGCTCCGGTTTAGTGGATAAAAAATATTCTTTGTTATGTCCGCCTTGAACTTTTGATAATACCGTAATTTCGTCACTTTTAGGTTCAATCCAAACTGATATTGTTAAATCACCAGCACCAACACTTATAGAATCACTATCAGATATTCGAATATAATCATTTACTGCATCGAATTCTTGCCCATAACCAATTTTAGCTAGGTTCTCCATGGGTTCATTATTATCTAACTTTATTCCATCATTATCGTAAATAGTACTGTCTTCTATAGAAGATGTAGTTTTGTCATTCATGTGATGTACCATAACATAATTTATATTCCAAACTTTATCAGGAACCTGCTGACTATTACACGCGGGATTACCATAGTACATATAAAACATCGTATCTTCATCTTCTAGAACACTAGGGATATTCACCCAAGCCACCAATTCACCAGTTGAATCATCGTAGTGTTCGATTTCATGATACAATTTATGTGCAACACCATCGTCATTCATAAACAAAATATCATCACCATCATCCTGGGCTTTATCCCGTAGATCAGG
>CAYGAC010000059.1:0-6222 GCA_964347865.1 uncultured Thermoplasmatales archaeon | reverse complement strand
AATATTTCAAATATAGAATAACCGATTAAACCATAAGCCCAAAATATATCGTTCAATTTCTCAAAAAATAATGCTCCTATTCCTTCAAAATGTGTATCAGAGGTCATTCCTGCGATTAAACAAAATTTGTTTTCGTTTTCATCTAAAGTTCTTGGAAACATACGGTTGAAAAATCTTTGAGTTTGAAACATTCCTGTAATTAGCCTTTGCGCCTGTTTTACACTCAATCCACCAAGCAAACCATACTTATCCAGTTCCACGATTGCTTTATTGAATATCTCCTTTGCTTCCTCTCTTGAAGTGGATTCATTTAACTGTAATCTGATATTCTCAAATAACTGCTCTACTTCCTCTGCTTCTTCCTGTGTTAATTGAACCGTATGCTTCCCACCACCAAGTCCACATATCTCGGTGGTAATCTCAACCAGTTCACTCTCTTTACTTACATTTGCATTGATAGATGGTGCAACTGCGAGTCCAAGGAAAAGGACGATTACTCCAACAACAAGTAGTTTCTTCATATCACACCTCTATGTTATATGGTTTGAGTGCAGGACGCCAGTCTATATTAGTCCAAGCCCAACAAAATATAAATAACCCTTTTATTTCTCCTCTTATTAGTTTTGGAAGAATTCTTGGTCTGTTCCAATAGTTTCTGTCCCAAGAATTAAATCTGGAGTTTTTAAAAAATGCATTGGGTTTATTTTTAATAAAATTATTTTCTTCGATTCTATTTGAAAAGCTATAATAAAGAAAAATACCATATTCTTGATTGTTTCTAATGTCATTTCTAAAAATATAATTATCAGATGAGTTTTCTATTAATGCGATTCCATAAACACTTCCATTCACTATTTTGTTCTTACTAATTTCACAATTTGTAGAATTTATTAGATAAATTCCAAAACCAGTTCTATTAAAATTATTGCCAGTTATTTTATCATAAGATGAGCTGCTACACATAATACCAACAACACAGGGACCTTTGATTTCATTATTATGGATTATATTATTCGACTTCTTACATATAACACTGCACAACCCTGGATAAGGTAAATCAAGATGATAAAAAATATTATTACTAACATTATTCCATTTTCCATTCAAATTAATATCAAAACCTGTTGTTGAAATAATATTTTCATTAATACAATTATAATCTGAATTTATTAGAATTCCAAATTCAGAGAAAAACATACCGTAATTTATAAGGGAAAATCCACTGATAGTAACCTCATCTGCTGATACATTTATAATATAATTACCAAAATTAAGTTCAATTATTGTAGTATTTTTATTCTCTCCTTTTAAAACTATTGAAACATCTACTAAGAGACTTTCATTATAGATTCCACTATACACAAACACTGTATCCCCATCACTCGCATTATCTATCGCATCCTGTATCTTCGTGTAATTATTAGGTCCAGAACCACCGACATAGAGTGTCTTACCATTAGAAGCAGGGATATTGGATTGCTCTAACGCATTAAACCCAGTAGATGAAGATATAATCATCCCTATGAACACAAGGATAATGCCTACTGCAAGGATTCTTTTCATTCTTCCCCCATCATATAATAACAGGCTTCTGGTATATTTGTTTAACTGTTACGAGAATTTATATAGCATATGGTAAAAACCACTTCTAAATACCCCTCCCCCCTCATATATAATTAATTCCTTCATTATAGTTCTTGATTTCGTTATAGACGTGAGTAAACACAATAAAACATTCTTTCTTCTGATAATAGTGAACAACCATTCGGGTGGTAAGGCAATGTACCCCGTGTATGTAAGCCCATATTTACGACCTCTTGGAATTTCTTAAGGAAATAGGATATTCATACTCATTATACAGTTCATGCCAGATTTTATCCAACTGTTGCATCAACCATGCCAATTCTCTTATATGACCGTACTTAATCCAACTACTGCATATATCCTTGCGTTTAACTGCATCTGCATCTTCAAGCAATAAGAAAATAACATCATTGTATGACAGTTTACAATGCGGAGAATCCCTTAATCTATCAAGATCTTCCGCAACTGCTCTATGAATCCTTATTGTCTTTGTTTCTACTCGTGGTTTATGTTTCTTCATATACATCATCGACCATTTCTTTCAACTCTTTCATCATCTTCAATACTTTCTCATATTTCGCATCAACTTCTTCTTTACTTACTATTTATATCACTCCCTTATTCTTTAAAATAAGTTTAAATTCATCAATAGAAAAATTACCATCTGCATTTTTTTGTTGCAGTTCTTGAAAATGTTTATGGTTCTGTATAGTTGTTCCAAATTTTTCATTTAACCGCTTTGTATTGTAAACTTCAGGAGGGAATTTTAAACAACTAACAAAACTATTGTATTTCTCGGTGAGTTGTATCTGTTGTATGTCTTTTTCATTCTGCTCTTTTACTTTCTTTCTTTTTGTTTCTTGTAACGATTCTAATTCTCTTTTGAGTTCAATTTCTCTTTTATCTATCCATTGTAAAGATTGATTTTTTCTTATGATATTGATCGATTCCATTACTTTTAAAGCTGACTGAATATCCGAGAATAAGTCTCCCTCTTCAGTTTTTAAAAGATGTATAGGAAGAAGTTTATGTATTGAAATTCTTATACGTTTGGGCTCTATCTCAAATAAATCTAAATTTTTAGGTAAATCAGTGTCGTTAACATTTATCCATCCAGCTTCTTTTATCTCTTTTCCTTCTTCAACATCAGTAATGAACTGTTGAAGTGCTTTTTTGTTCATATCTATTTTTTCTTCGCCTTTCAAGGGACTTCCTTGACCAATATGCTCTATCATATGCTTTAATTTTTCTCATGTTTTTCTCAAAGTCTTTTGAATTTTTTCCAAAAATTTTTAAAAAACCATCTCGACTTTTTTTGATCATTCCACCTTTATAGTAGAAAAGTAAAGTTAGTTTTAAACCCCTTAACACATCCTTATCCCATCGTGAAGAATAGAAATGAAGATCGGTATTATCTATCGGTCTATATCTCATTGGATAGGAAGCTGCTCCATATCTATTCAATGTATTTATTCTATTGTAAAAGAATTCTGGTGTATCATAATCTTCTTTTGAATTATATAAAACGTATACTCGAATGTCGCTAAATTTATATTTTTTAGCAATTTTTATTGCTTTTTGAATATATTCACTTTGAGATGGGCGGTCAAAAGCAAATCTCAGAGGCTTTATTTTTGTCTTCCTTAGAAGTTGAGCTTTTTTTTTATCAAATAATGTACAATCGAGACCTTGATTAAAATCAAATGGTTTTCCAATTTCTATTAATTTTTCAACATCATTTTCAAATCTTGGAGAACGGAACCAGTTGTTGTCCCAGAATATAATTTTTTTATGTTCTTTTGCTATATCATTTTCCCAATTTTTACGTACAAAAAAATTTGGTTCAATTTTTGGTACTACACAATATGTACATCTATTGGTGCATCCACGTGTTGTAAAAGTTATCGAATAGTCAAGTTTTGGAAAGAGAGAATAATCTGGAGTGATATTCTCCGCTTTCATAAAAAGACCATTGTGAGAGTCAATTCCTGTTTCTTTTTTTATCATATTTGGTAAAAGGGTAGCCAATATCCCTCCCACTTTAAAATTAGCATCTGGATAGAGAGATTGAAATTTTTTAATGCAGTTGATAACCTCATCATAATGGTATGTAAATAAAGTTGTAATGTAAATATGGTCATATTGTTTTTTTAATTTAGGTTGTTTATATCCAAAGTAATCTTTTGTTAAATTCTCTTTTAAAAAATCAACATGATCTCCTGCTTTTTTATGCAGATTCGATATTTTCATTAAACCAAGTGGTGGATATAATGACTTGTATCCTGGCTCAATTAATAATATATTTGATTGTCCCATATGAAAAGATAATATAGTGTTTATTCATAAATATATGGATTCCCGAGTGAATAAAATAGCAAAACGAAATGAAATCATTTCCAATAAATTTACTAGTCCAAATAATTAAATTAGGATGCAAAGCCACTTAGAAGTAAACATTTTAATGCTGATTTTATAGACACGCATTATTCATGAATTTCTGTGATTTTTTGTTGTTTTGATGGCAATTTTAATTCTTTTTATACTCCGTCAATCTTTTTTGATGTAGAGGTTTGATAAGAATAATTAATTTTCCTCCTTTAACTTCAATATTCCAATCCAATTGATCTTGCTCTCTTAAATTAAAATGACTCACAATTCCAGCTGGAACCGTTGTTCTTAAGGATTCGCTTTGAGAAGAAGCTTTTGTTAAAGTTGTTTTTTCACCCATAATATCTACTACCTAAATAGGTATCTAATTATATAATATTTTCTACCTCTAAATATGTATTATTTTTTACCTAAAACTTTATATATGTATAATATAATACCTACATATAGGTAGAATTATAGCCAAGGGAAGTACCGAGCTCCCCCTTGGCAGGAAATAATCGTATGGCAGGAACCAAACGAGTTATCTCCAAAAAGACCATAGAACTGGAGATATATAAGACATTTGAATTATTCAAAAATAAAAAAAATATCAGTATTGCTGAATATCTCAATAAATTAGAATTATCGTTTTTACATGAGGTTAATTATCGGAAAATAAAGTTCTCTTATGAATCATTGATTAAATTAATTATTTTTCAAAAACTCAAGGGAATAAAATTCCAAACACAACTCATAAAGTACCTTAAAAAACATCCAAGAGAACGATACCAACTAGGACTGCAAAAAACACCAAATCAACGCACAATAAGCCATTTCACTACCCATATCCTTGTAAATCATGAAAAAGAGCTTATCACTTTCATCGTAAAAAC
This sequence comes from uncultured Thermoplasmatales archaeon, assembly GCA_964347865.1. Lineage (GTDB taxonomy): Archaea > Thermoplasmatota > E2 > DHVEG-1 > DHVEG-1 > JAGLML01. The sequence continues at coordinate 1,375 of CAYGAC010000059.1, read as the reverse complement.
AATTGAGGAAATCTCAGATAAGTTTGGATTTCTTCCCGACATCAAACTCCCGCAGCTTCCAACACCAAAAAAATTCCAAAAAGACTCTTCTATCGCTAAACTGAAAAAACAAAAAACCTATGAGATAACTAGGCTTTTTAAAAAACGATTTGTCTCTATTATCAATCTCAATCTTCACCATAACACTAAATACACAAAAAAAGAGTTCATCGATTTACTTATCCATATGTGCAAAACCAAAGACTTCGCTGAAAATGGTTCACGTAGTCTTAAAGTAGAGAGAGAGCGAGTTCCACAAGGTGGAACCCTACGATACCATCTTCATAATTACAACAATACTGATCAAATTAAGCGCATGTTTGACACTATGTTAGAGATGAATTGGCAGGTCGCAAAAAAAATGAATCTATTCAATCGACCCGTGGATGTCGGAATTGACTTTACCGACATTCCATTCTACGGGGATAAGAATGCTCCTATGATTGTCGAGAAACAACCTGGAGATGGCACCACACATTGTTATCGATTCGCAACGATTACAATCGTAGATCGGAATAAACGATTTGTTCTCCGAGCAGTACCCTATGGGAAGTTTGACAATAAAGAACGTATTCTCCATCAGCTCCTAAGCTATTCTCTGCAACGAATAAAGATTCGTAGACTCTATGCAGATCGAGCATTCTTTACCACCTCTTGCATTGAGATATTTAAACGGTACCACATCAAATTTATTATTCCAGCATCAGAGAACAATCGGGTGAAAAAACTCCTTGAGATAATGGATGCTTCCTCCATGGTTAGGGATTATGAGATGAAAAATACACATTTTCATATTGCAATTGCAAAAGACGAACAGATGGTAAGTCGAGCCTTTGCTACGAACATCGAGTTTAATGAACAGGATGTCGGTTTTTCCAATTATTTATTTAATCTATATGGCAAGCGGTGGGGTGTCGAAACCACATATCGAGTTTTGAAACATACCTTCTGGGCTAAGACGACCTCTAAAAATTACTACATACGGTTATTCTATTTTTTATTTGCCTGTCTACTGTATAATTTGTGGATCTTGGGGGATGTGATTATTTGCATGGCTGTTTTTGGAAAATATCAGAAAACCTATGTTGTAGCTTCAAAACATTTCATTGCCATTCTTCTTAGGTTGGATTCGGAAGAGATTTGACGATTGTTTTCCCTGATACTTTTGTGCATTTTCATTAGTCTGAAATAGATTTTCTTCCATAATTTTTTGATTATTATTCATTTTTTATGGCTATTTTTCTGAAAAAGGGATTTTTTACGTTTATAATTGATGTCATATATGCACATATGCGCTGCTATTTCAGTTCTTTGGTAGGTACTTTCTGATGTACTT
>CAYGAC010000058.1:0-9835 GCA_964347865.1 uncultured Thermoplasmatales archaeon | reverse complement strand
TAACACTTGCTTTCTTTTTACTTGGTTCATTTATTACAACCTTGCAATACTTTCCTTTTAATTTATCAATAGTATCCTCAGACAAAATAACCCCCCTTCATAGTTCAAGAGAAATATCTAATTTATCTACAATTTCCTTATATCTATTACGAATAGTTACCTCTGTTACGCCTGCCACAGCAGCTATTTTTTTTTGTGTTTTTCGTTCGTTACAAAGTACCGTAGCAATATAGATTACTGCAGCAGCTACCCCTGTTGGTCCACGTCCACTGAGAAGTTCCTTATCAGCCCCCTCTTTTAAAATTTCAATCGTTTTTGTTTTTACATCCTGACTAAGTTTTAATTTACTACAAAATCGTGGGACATAATCCATTGGTGATGTAGGAACAATTTTCAATCCTAACTCACGAGAAATAAATCGGTAAGTTCTCCCAATTTCTTTTCTTTCAACGCCTGATGCAGCACTAATTTCCTCAAGGGTTCTTGGCATATTATTTAATCGACATGCAACATAAATAGCTGCGGTGACTACTGTTTTTGCACTTCGCCCTCGGATAAGGTTTTTCTTTGCTGCTTTTCTATAAAGCATACCTGCTTGTTCTCTAATACTCCTTGTTAGGCTCATAGCTGATGATATTCTGCTGAGCTCTGCAAAACCAATAGCTAGACTTCGTTCACTTGCATTAGCAATTTGCGTTCTTCGCTGCCATTTTCTAAGCCTATATATTTGTGCACGGTTTTTTGTTGGAACCGGTCGGCCATATGCATCTATGTTTTTCCAGCTAAATGTTGTACTTAGACCTTTATCATGAAGAGTATATTTTATAGGAGGGCCTGTTCGTGCACGTTTTTGTTTTTGTTCATTGTCAAATGCACGCCATTCAGGTCCTTGATCAATTAAATTCTCTTGAACAACAAGTCCACAATCTCCACATACTATCTCTGCTTTATAATAATCTTTTTTTAGATTTTTACTATTGCATTCAGGACATTTTTTTACATACTCAATTTTTTGTCTATTCTTCTTAACCAAAACAAATCCCTTACATTAATTATAGTATTCATTTACTTAATGACCATAACTGTTGATGAAGCTTGTTGCTAAACTTTTTCAGAAATATTATTGTGGAATTTTCTTTTAGGATATGATGTTTTATCACTACCAATAATAATTAAATCCTTCTTTCCTACTTTTTTTGCAATCTCAATTAATGGTACGTTTTCTACTAATTTCGTCGTAACCTTTACTCCAAGTTTATTACATAATTGTTCAATATCTTGTAAGAAAGAATATGTTTGTTTTTTTAGATTCGCGATTATTTCTAAATGTTGTGGAGAAATAACGCGATCAGGATGGGGAAAAACACGAACCACACCTGATGTATCTAATACACAAATCACTTTTACACTAGTATCTAAAGATTTTCCCAGAGAAATCCCATTTATCACCGCTTTTTCAGCTAGTTCAGAACTGTTAATAAATACAATTATTCTATCAAAAAGTTTTTTTTCAAATTCCTTTGTTTTTAGGGTTTTTAAATCTAATTTTATTTGTCTATTTACATACGTTTTATTTTTATTCTTTTGAGGCAAACTAAACCCTCATAATTTCTTTTTCTAGATATTATTTTTAAAACACATCAACTACCTTAGGTAATATTTTTCTTCTACTGAGAAATCTAGCTTGATTCCTTCTATATCTATACAAAATATCTGCTTTCTCATCTTGTATATCCCATGGACTAATAATCAGCAAATCTCCCATTATAATTCGACCCATTCTACGTCTTTTTCCTCCAGGGATTCGTGCCAATCTGGATTTTCCGTCTTCACAGTTTACATTCATCCTTGAGCCACCTAATACTTGATCTACTAGAGCAAACATTTCATTTTTCTGATTTTCTGGCAATGGTAATCTTATATTATCTTTTTCATACCTATATCTCATAATATCATGAAGAGTCAATAATAGGAATTATCTAATTTTTAAGCGATTCAATCAATTTAAGCAAAGGACAATCTACGTCAGGATTACCCTTAACATCTCCTGGAACATTGATTGGGCATTCATAGAAAATTGAGCACGTGCTACAATTCGGCAAAATATCTCCTCTGGAATAATTTTTCATTTTCGTAGTTTGGATGTTTCACCCTCTTCCATCTAAATTCATAACTTCTTTTCATACAATACAAAATGACCTCCCGGACGGTAATAATCCTTTACTGCAATTTTTCCCGCCACTTTTACAGTAGCTCCTTCCTTAGAGCTAATATTAAGATATCCAGTTTTTTCAAACAATTTTTGTGAAGTTAGGTTGTTCGGATCAATAGTTAATTCAATTCTTTTACAACCTAGTTTTTTTGCTACTTTTTCAAACTCTTCCAATAACGTTTTACCAATTTCTTTTCCTCTATAATATGAAAAGACTCCAATCTGCCAAAGGAAAAAAGTTTTATTATCAACCTGTGATCTGAAACCCATTACAAATCCAACAATCTCGTCATTAAATTCAGCGACTAGACAACTATTGCCGAAATACCGAAACATTATCTTATAAAAATGTTCTGCGTAATTCTCCAATAGTTTACAGCAAGAAACAAAGTTATAAACCTTTAAAAATTCATCTTCTCTAACCTTGCGAACATTAATTTGAGGTTTCAACTTCCAGGCCCCCACACATTATATGTTTTTGTATCCAATAATTCCAGAGAGCCGATGTCATAACGGTAGTGAAAATCCCCATCGATTAGGGTAATTGCATGCTCAATCAACTCGTTTGCCTCGAAGATGGTATCTGCTTTTGCAACAAATGCTATACCACGTTCACCGCCGTTTCGCAATCGTCCTTGTCTATCTAATCCAGCACTATAGTATATATCTACACCCAGTTCTTTTATTTCATCTTTCTTGAAACTGATGTTTAAAACTTGATTATGTTTTTTTGGATATCCATCCGGGACAATGTATTTACAAACCGTTGCTTGCCTTTCAATATCAATAGACATTTGCCTTCCACCGATAAGCTGAATAATGATATCAACAATATTTTCTTTCAAAACAGACAATATATTCAACCATTCTGGGTCACCAGGTCGGAAATTGTATTCAATTAATTTAACACCTTTTTTCGTGAGCATAAACTGGCCATATAAAAAACCACAGCAGGTTTCACCTATTTCATCATGTAATGCAATTATAGTTTTCATTATGATATCTAATGCATTGACATAATCTTCAAGATTCATAAATGGTAAGATATAATTCTTATCAGCATAAGAACCCATACTCGCCGTATTTGGCCCTTCATCCCCGGGTAATAACTTTTTAAAATCCTGCACTGCAGGAGTCGGTAAAATCTGGTTACCACTAATAAAGCATTGTATAGTAAATTCCTCGCCAATTATTTTTTCTTCAATCAATACTTTTGAATCACCACCAATTCTTTTTTTAAAAATCTCGTGAATATAGCTTATAATTTCCTCCTTATTTTTCAATTGATCTCCAAAAACCTGAACTCCCAATCCCTCTGTAAGACCGATAGGTTTTACAGCGACATTCCAATTCAATTCTTCACTGAATATAAGGGCTTCATCGATATTATTAAAAACGCCGAAACGAGGAATTGCTTCAATTTCATGGGACTTCATCAGTTCTCTTGAGTAGGCTTTATCCGATTCTAAACGTGCAGCATTTTTCTTCGGCCCAAAAGCAAAAATACTCTCCTTTTCAAGCTCATCTACTACACCCAAAGATAGAGGAGCTGCTGTTGTAATGAGAACAAGATCAACCTTCTTTTTTTTCGCATAGGAAACAATATCGGTCAAATCATTGAGGGCGCCAATCTTATATCCATCAACTGTTGAAATAATACCTGGATTTTTAGTGTCCAAATAAGCATAGACTTTGTATTCCGAATTTTGTTTGATGTTCTCTATAGTAATTTGTTCTTTTGCCCAGCTTCCAACAACAAGGATCTTTTTTATTGGTTTTTTATCAAGTTTCATTAAATCAATCACCTTCACCGTTTCGTCTTTCTATCCGTTCGTTATCCACAGGAGTAAGAGAAATCGTTTTATCAAAATCTGCCATGAGTTTTGCAATACCTACAGCTTTAAACTCATTAGCGCCTTCAAGATTTAGTTGCAAATCACATTTTTTACAGTTTCTATGACAGAAATATGGTTTGTACGAGTCAGGCTCCTTATAACTGACAGTGACACCTTCATAGTTCCTAAGTATTACTTTGTTTGTACCCCATGATACAATGTAGTTTGGCATGACCGGAATTTTCCCTCCACCCCCTGGGGCATCAATAACATAACGTGGTATAGCAAACCCGCTTGTGTGCCCTATTAGATGTTCCATGATTTCTATTCCTTTTCCTACAGGTGTTCTAAAATGTGTGAGTCCTTCTGATAGATCACACTGATATAGATAATATGGTCGTACTCTGTTTTCTACCAGTTTATGCACTAGTTTTTTCATTATACGAGGACAGTCATTAACACCGGCTAAAAGAACGGATTGATTACCTAATGGCATACCAGCATCAGCAAGTTTCTTTATTGATTCCCTTGCGGAGGTTGTCAACTCACGTGGATGATTAAATTGCGTGTTAATCCATAAAGGATGATGTTCTTTCAACATTTCAACAAGTCCATCAGTAATTCGATAAGGAAGAACAGACGGAACCCTAGTACCTATCCGTATAACCTCAACATGTGGTATTTTTTGTAATTCTGTAAGTATCCAATCAAGATAATCAGTTGACAATATAAACGGATCTCCACCAGATAGTAAAATGTCTCTTACACCAGGAGTGTTTTTAATATATTCAATTCCTTTAAGTATCTCAGATTTAGATGGAATACTATCTACATCACCAACTTTTCTTTTTCTCGTACAATGACGACAATACATAGAACAAGTGTTACTGATAAGAAATAACACTCTATCAGGATAACGATGTGTAATACCTTGAGTAGGGCTATCCCGATCCTCTGCCAAGGGATCGCATTTGTCGTACTTGCTTACAACCAGCTCACGGGGATCAGGGAAAGCCTGTTTAAAAATTGGATCAGTCCGATAATTCTTAGCATCAATTAAGGAGAGATAATAAGGAGTAATTGAAAGTGGGAATTTCGCAATTGTCTTTTCAAGTTTTTCTCTTTCATTTTTATTAAATTGTATCCCTGTTAGAGTTTGAAATGTGCCAATATCCTTTATGGCATGCTTCAGTTGCCACATGTAATCTCTCCACATAGTCAAAGTTGTTTCTGAATTTATTTTTTCTGCAATTGCTTTTTGCTTTTGTTCATATATAGTCATTTTACACCAATAATATAATTTTACACGATTGGTACACAAAAAACAGGAGGAAGCTCCCGCCTTTTGCTTTTGGCAAAGGGCGTATGCTAACTATTTAATAGGTGCTAAACAAAACCCATTTTTTTCTCATTCTTTATAAGATTCCTATGTTGAAAGCAACATTCAACACAGACAATGGTGAATTTACGAGGTTCTGTTCTTTTAATTATTGTTTCTTTTCTGCATCGTGCAGACATATTTTCCATATTATCCCAATGATCACGTCTTTTGAACGTGCTCATCTTATAAAAATTTTGGTAATTTAGGAAATTAAAAAAGTTTATATAAAATAAGGTTTCTAGAACGAAACATATGAGCAAAAATTTGACAGAACAAGATGCAGACATTCTAGAAGAAAAAATCGAAGAAATGAAAAAATCTCTTATGAAACTAGAAAAATTGATAGATAATTCAAAGAAACAAGGTAAAAAAAATGCAGTCAAAGCATTAGAAGTATTCCACTCGACTACCCTTCAGGATATAGAAAGAACTAAGAAAAAACTAGAAAATATTCGTAGAAACGACAATTAAAGTAGTAAATTAATTTGTTCACGCTATTTGTATGGAAAAAGGTTATTAATGAATAAACACGTAAAAACGGGGAGTTGTATTAAAAAAAGTAACTTTATACTTGTCACAAATAGAGAACCATATTCTCATTACAAAACTAAGAAAGGTATTATATGTAGAAAATCTGCAGGAGGAGTTGTTACTGCTCTTGATCCATTAATGCAGAAAAACAAGGGTATATGGATTGCTTGGGGAAGTGGAAGTGCTGATTTTACAGTGTGCGGTTCTGAAAACAAGTTAGTTGTCCCAGAAGAAAATCCAAAGTATGTATTAAAACGAATTTCACTTACAAAGAAAGAGATTGAAAATTACTATCGTGGTTTCTCCAATAGCGTACTCTGGCCTCTTTTTCATTTATTTGTAGAAAAAATGCATCCAAAGCAAGAGTATTGGTGTACATATCGCAAAGTTAATAAAAAATTTGCCCAGACAGTACTTAGTGAAATGAAAAAAGACGAATTGATATGGATTCATGATTATCATCTATCCCTTGTCCCACGTTTTATCAGAAAAGAGAAACCTGATGCAAAAATAGCATTTTTCTGGCATATACCATGGCCACCTTGGGAAATCTTTGGTTCGCTCCCTCAACGGAATGATATACTCGAAGGTCTCCTAAATAGCGATTTCATAGGTTTTCACACATCATCCTATGTAAATAACTTTATGAATTGCGCAGAGAAAAATCCTAATACCAAACTTGACTTAAAAAAGAGAACTATCAAATCAGAACACAATAAAACAAAAATACGACATGTTCCCTTAGGAGTTTCTTATACAGATTTTGCCGATTCTATCTTATCTCAACATGCAGTTAAAAAAGCAAGGAATTTAAAAAAGATGCATAAAAATAGAGACATTATCCTAGGTATAGACCGCTTGGATTATACTAAAGGTATTTTAGATAGATTAAAAGCATACGAAAGCTTTCTAGAACTATATCCGGAATTTAAAGAAAAAGTTGTCCTTGTACAAATAGCTTCTCCCAGTAGAAACAAAATCGATGAATATTGTGCAATGAAAAAAGAAATTGATGAAGCTGTTGGAAACATCAACGGTAGATTTGGTAATGAGGAATGGACACCTGTTATGTATTTCTCTCGGAGGATGACACAGCAATCATTGCTGGCCTATTATAAAGCCGCCGATGTTAGTTTAATTACACCTCTCAGAGACGGTATGAATCTTATTGCAAAGGAATATGCTGCTAGTAAAGAGGATGATGGTGTATTGATTTTAAGTGAATTTGCAGGTGCAGCAGAAGAATTAAACGAAGCGATCCTAGTTAATCCTTTTAATGTTCAGGAGACGGCTGGAGCTATCAAAACCGCTATTGAAATGCCTAATGAAGAAAAAAAGCAGAGATTTCAATCTATGAAAAAGAAGGTGAAAGACCGTGACGCTGATTGGTGGCTCAATAGTTTCTTAAAAGAATGGGAAACAACGTATGCCTGAATATCTTTTTGATCATATTCATAATATTTTTACTAAAATGGATGAAGCAGATAAAATCTTGTTATTGTTAGATTATGATGGAACTTTGGTATCTTTTGAAGAGAGACCAATGGATGTTACGACTTCTGATGAGATTAAGAATTTATTAATCTATTTTATAAAGAATCCAAAATTTATAGTTGTTATTGTGAGCGGTAGAACATTTCATGAAATTAAACAATTGTTAGACATTGATGGATTATCCTATGCCGCTTTACATGGATTACAAATAGAATTAGCAAATGGAAGAAGTTATGCTTGGCAACCCAACAGTAACATTCAATCTATTTTAGAAAAAATAAGAAATACATCGGTGTATAAATTTAAGGACGAAAAAGGAGTCTATATTGAAGATAAAATACTCACTTTAGCTTTTCATTATCGTACACTTGTTGAAGAAAAAACAGATTATAATATAAATAAATTTTTGGAGGTTGTTAAAAAAATTGATGTTAATAACTGTTTTGAAATAATACATGGAGCAAAGGTAGTAGAGATAAGACCAAAAGGATGGAATAAAGGTAAAGCTATAGAATACATATTTACAATTTTCAATGATTTAAAGAATAAACTTCCCATATATATTGGAGATGACACAACCGATGAGGATGCCTTTCGCACTATTGGAAATAGGGGTATAACAGTTTTTGTTTCAAACAAATCAAGTCAATCGACAACAGCTCAATATTGGTTAAAGAATCCAGATGACGTTCTTAAATTTCTTCAAAATCTGAAATCAAAATCGAGTAAGGTTAAAGATACATTTCTTTTTGAATAAACTTAAATATATTGTAAAACATTTCCAACTCTTAGAATGGTGCACTAGGAGGAAATAATTGGCAATAGTTCCAGTTATATCTTTAGAGAAGTATCGAGATATCGTTGGTGATCAAGTAATTGAGACGATATGTGACGAGTCTTCTTCTTTATCGGAAAAAACGGCTGTTCATATAAACTCTACCTATCAAGGTGGGGGAGTTGCAGAGATTTTGAATAGTTTAATCATATTGATGAACGACATTGGAATTAAAACTGATTGGCGAGTACTACATGGCGATCTTGATTTTTTCACTATCACAAAGAAATTCCATAATGCACTTCAAGGAGAAAAAATCAATCTGTCAAGTAAAAAAAAAGAAATCTATTACATCAATAATGTAAACAATGCAATTTTTACTCATATCAATCATGATTTAATAATTGTGCATGATCCTCAACCGCTCCCAATAATAACATGCTACAAAAAAAGACAACCATGGGTGTGGCGGTGTCATATAGATATATCTAAACCCATGGGCCAATTGTGGAATTATTTAAAAATGTTTATTCTCAAATATGATGCCATGATTGTTTCTATGGATAAGTTTAAAGAAAGAGATATTCCAGAATCAATTATGCCACAGTATGTAATCCGGCCATCGATAGACCCGTTAAACTTGAAGAATAAACAAATTTCTACTTCTACAATCTCAAGATATCTTTCGAAATCTGGGATAAATGAAGAGAAACCTATATTATGTCAAGTATCTCGATTTGATAAATGGAAGGATCCAGAGGGTTTGATAAAAATATTTAATTTGATTAAAAAAAAGATAGATTGTCAGCTAGTATTAGTAGGTTCAATGGCTTCTGATGATCCTGAAGGTCAAGAAATATTTGAGAATCTGGAAAAATTAGTTCAAGAAGGAAAAGACATACATCTCTTGATCAACGCTCCAGATATTGTAATTAATGCATTGCAACGAGCTTCATCTGTGGTAATCCAAAAATCATTAAAAGAAGGGTTTGCGATAACAGTTAGTGAGGCTCTCTGGAAGGGGGTTCCTGTGGTCGCTTCTAATGTTGGTGGAATACCTTCACAAGTAATTGATGGTAAAAATGGGTATTTGATAGATCCATTTGACTTTAATGGGTTTGCAGAGAAAATAACATACCTTATAAAACATCCAGCAATTGCAAAAAATATGGGCAAGTATGGAAAAAATTATGTTAAAAATAATTTCTTAATTACTAGACATTTACTAGATTATATTCAATTAATGAAAAAAGTCATGTAAAGAAAATGATTAAGTCGGATTTATATAAGATTCTTTTCTAAAATTACCACGTTTTTTATTTGTGTTATATTACTTAGTGATATAATAATATCTCCCTTTGTGTTTGTTTTGTAATCTAAAATATCGATCTCTTTTGATGGACTTACTAATATCGATCCTGGATCTCCAGCATCATTGCTTTTCATTAAACACTTTTTTATAACGCCTATCGAAACTCCTTTCTCACTCATTACTGTTTTACCGATTAATTCATCTTCTGATATTTCCATAGAATGCCTCTCTGCACTCATTTTTTATAGTTTCATATTTTTTATTATTTTCGGTTCTTATCCTTATTACTTAAAAA
>CAYGAC010000057.1:0-26718 GCA_964347865.1 uncultured Thermoplasmatales archaeon | reverse complement strand
CAACCAGAATTAGTAATCTGGGCGGGTATAGATGATATGATCGTTCAGCCAAGGTTAGCATATAGTTTCATTGGTGATAATGGATATCAAAATGGTGACAGATCCCCTGAGAAATACTTGTTTCTCACTGATGCAGAAACTGGTGATATTTTATACACAGAGAATCTTATCATTTTTATAAATGTAACTGGGAACGTACAGGGTAAAGCGACGCAAGATAAGGGAGCTGATATCTGCGAAAACGAATCGGCAGAGTATTTAATGTGGGCTCGTGTGAATATCGGCAGTACAGTCGCTTATGCTGATGAAAACGGTAATTTTACCATTGTTAATTCAGGTTCGTCTCCCGTGACCGTTGAATCACGACTATGGGGGAAATGGTTTAGAGTTTTTAATCAGGGCGGAGCAGATACTGTATTAAAAAAGAGGATAACACCACCAGGACCAGCAAATTTTACGCATAATAATCTGAATAATGACGAGTATATAAGAGCCGAAGTTAATGGTTATTACCAGGCCAACATTGTGCGTGATTTCACACTCATGTATAATCCAGATTATCCAGGTCTGAATGAAACCGAATTCCCAGTTAACGTTAATATCAACAGCAATTGCAATGCTTATTATAATGGTGAATCGATAAACTTTTTCAGATCGGGAAGCGGATGCTCTAACACTGCCTTTTCAACTGTTGTCCATCATGAATATGGTCATCATCTAGTAGCGATGGCTGGTAGTGGACAAGGACAATATGGTGAAGGTATGAGCGATGTGATGGGTGTGCTGATCACTGATGATCCAGGATTGGCGTATGGTTTCTTCAGTAATGACTGTGATACACCACTTAGAACTGCATTTAATTTTTTACAGTATCCTTGTTCTGGTGCAATTCATTATTGCGGACAATTGCTTTCAGGTTGTGTCTGGGATACTCGTAGCCAATTAGTGATTACTAATCCTTCTAATTATAGTGATATAATTAGTAACCTTGCAATTAACGCTATTCTGTTACACACTGGGACTCTGATCAATCCGAGTATAACTATAGATTATTTGACATTGGATGACGACAACGGCAATATCTCCGATGGCACACCACATTACCGGGAAATCGCAGCGGGCTTTGGAGCACATAATATGGATGCTCCTCCTGTATCTCCATGCATCCCAGATCCGCCTGATGGACCAGATAATGGAATAACTGATATAGAATATACGTTCAGTGCGACCACTATCGATTATGATTCGGAACAAATATATTATAAGTTTGATTGGGGTGATGGTAAAGATAGTGGTTGGATAGGACCATACAACTCTGGTGATACAGGATATGCTTCACACATATGGATGAAAGAAGGAATCTTCAAGGTAAGGGCTAAAGCAAAGGACAAATATGATAGAGCGAGTAGTTGGTCAGATCCCCATACAATTACTATAATCTTAGGACCAAGAATTGAAGTTGGTATGATTAAAGGTGGATTTTTTAAAATTAGTTCACAAATTAAAAACTATGGAGGATTAGTTGCAAATGGTGTACAGTGGAAGATCATACTAGATGGTGGTGCACTTGTTGGTAAAGAAACCACGGGCACAGAAGATATTCCTGTGGGTGGAGACATAACCGCGACTTCAAATTTAATACTTGGATTTGGGTCAACACGGATAACTGTTGACGCTTTGATAACAGATGGCTTGTCAGATACAAGAAAACAAAGGGGATTTGTGTTCTTGGGCTTTATAAAGGTAAACCCAGGTGGTTAGAAATCGATACCTTCAATAAGAGTTATCTTTATTAATCCATTATACTATAATACTCTTTAAGAGGGGTCATAACTTTTGAAGGATAAGTCTTTTTCATTATCTTTCCTCCCTTCTGACCCCTTTTACACTATTATACTATTATTCTATAATACTATAATACGGTAAACATTATACTAATACTACTACCATTTATACTATACACATAATCCAAGTAATCCGTATCATGGTCATAATACTGTTTACCGTATCATAACCAGTATACTATGATACCTGGTTTGAACCATACCTGCATATGGTTGCTGGTGTATGGATGATAGGAGTATTCTACACAGTATAATAGTATGTTGGGATTATAGTTTAATGATCAAACTTAAAAGGAAATAGGGGAAAGGGATACTTGATACTAAAGAATAGTATATCTGAAATCTGTATCCCTGAGAGTATTAGAGGAGTACTATTTTAAGGATATTAGATTTAAGGAGTTAAAAAAGAAGGGAAGAGAGATTGTAGTTTTATAGTCCAAGTAGTTGTCTAAGTATCGGAAACATTCGTGGATGATTTTCAAGGAATCTTATAATTGGGTTTGTGTTGAATTGTTTGTTCTTTGGCATTCTCACTAACAGTGGATTTGACCAATCACTTTCACAATCATAAATATCTTTAGCTTTTACCTTTACACTATGGATGCCTTGATTATTCCAGATGTGAGATACCTCTACAATTTCTCCAGATTCATAAGGTCCAAGCCAATCAGAATATTCTCCATCCCCCCAATCCCAGAGGTAATAGATATCATCATCATATAGATCAACTGTGCTTGTTGAAAAGTTATATGATTCACCGCATTTTCCATTCCTAGGTCCACTGGGTTTTAAAGGTTTTTCTGGAGGATTTTTAAATAAATCCGGAATTGAATATGAATGATAACCAATCTTAAGCTCTTCAGATAAATTAAAAACTTTAACTTGATCAAAATTATGATAATAATAAACATAGATTAATTGGTTTTTCAAGTCATAAACAGTTGAATATTGAGTCGGATAAGCACCTTCTTGATGAACGGCATCTAAGACTGATGCACAAAAATCAACAGACAAATTATCCTTACTATTACTCTCAAACATAGATAATGCAGTATTATATCTCCAACATGGGTATGGAGGATGAGGGTGTTGCGATAAATAAAAATTAGTTGCCACTTGATAATAATCGTTTTTATTATGAATAATATCACCTTCTATAATAAACGAATCTCCAAATTGATCTCCAACGAGAATTTGTGCTCGCTCAAGTATTTTCATATTATATTTATCAAGTATGTCCAATGCTTCATCACAAGTATCACAGACGTCGAAAATATGATCAAAAATATTTCCTGGATAATACGGTTTACCCGAAGAATTTTTAACTTCAAGATAGGGACAAGCAAGACCATCCCAGAATAAACCCTTTTCATTCATTCCTCCTTGGATCCAATAACTACCAGTATAACCTACGATAACTTTACCATAGTCAGTATCGGTTGCAGGAATGAAATAGATATATGTATCAGGATCTGACCAGTCTTCATTATTTCCTCCAAAAGCCATACTCTCATTTGATGCATGAAAAACAGTACAAGACATAACAATAGGATTAGCCAAAAAGAAAATTCCTATTAATATAATTGTTACTATCTTCTTCATATTTTCCCCTATTATTAATATTCGAAGGTTAATTTAACAGTTTTCATTAAAAAGTTGTACAAATATATATTTTTAATGTTAAAAAATTAAAATTCATAATAAATCGTGATAATCGTTTTTCATTAGTTAGGTATAAAGATTATTAAATAAGGAGGATGTTACAAGATTGTATATTGGGAGAGGCAGGAATTGAAAAAGTTAATCTTAATGCTCGGAATAGTTACTTTACTCATCTGTGTTGGATTGAGTGGATGCGAATTTTTAAGTGAAGGTGGAGCAATAAATGTCGATAAATTGGATGAAAGACCTATAAAATTCATAAATATGAGTGAACAACAAATGGAAAAGTTCCCTCATTTGAAGCAAGCAATTAATCAAACAGATTCAGAAAATTGGTCACAAATAGATGTTCCAATGGATGAAAGGAATAAATTAAGAGATTTCTTTGGAGATACCTATGCTAATATCTATTATCAAGGTGAGTAATATTATATTCGGATATATGGATTTGTTTAAATCAATATAAAAAATTATAGATTTGGAGGAGGAAAAATATGAAAAAAGAAAAAATGTTTATATTAAGATCAATACTTATAATTCTAGCTGTTTATCTTTCTATATTAATCAGTTGTACGTACACCGATATTGGTAATAATCCATTTTTCCCAGTTCCAATCATATTTGGAGTCGGTGTTTGGTTGTATTTTGAAGGGGAAGAATTAAAGAAGCTAGGTGTGATTTGGGGTTTAATTGGTTTTTTTGGTACTTGGGGATATATAGAACTTGTTCTTTATTTGCTTGGTAAAAGTCCTATCTTTTGAAATATAATTTGTTAGTCGTTTTCTGGTATTATTTAATAAAAAAACTTCTATTATATTTAGTTAGGTTAATTATTAAATTCAAATTTGTTTTGAATTAAGCGAATTTAGAACTGTATTCACCTTCATCAATTGCCTTTAAAATTTCTTTTGGACTTTTTCCTTCTACAGTTACACCGATAGATATACACGTTCCTATAATTTCCTTTGTTTTTCCTTTTATATCTTTTCCTAGAAGACTATCATATTTCATCTTAGCTACTTTTATTGCTTGGTCGATAGAAATATTACCAATCTTGTGTTTTAATTGTGAACCCGATCCTTTTTCCGCACCTATCTCGTGAAGAATTAACGATGCTGCTGGTGGAGTTCCTACTTCGATTTGAAAATCTTTTGTCTTTGGGTCGATAACGATCTTTACTGGAACTTTCATACCTTCAAATTCTTTCGTTTTATCGTTGATTGTGTTGATAATTTGCATTATATTTACACCCATGGGACCAAGAGCTGGACCTAATGGAGGACCTGCAGATGCTTTTCCCCCTTCAACAAGTGCTTTAATAGTTTCTGCCATATTACTATGCTCCTTCTTTTTCTTTATTATCTTCTTCGTCCTTTCTTTTAATAATTCTAACTTGCTCTCCACGAACAGTTATAGGAATTGGAACCATTGAATCAAGTAATTCAACAGTAATTTCTTCTTTTGTATAATCTATATGGGTTATCTTTGCTTTTTCTCCTCTGAATGGTCCTGCAACCATTTCCACAGTATCCCCTTCTGTAATTTTCGCAACTGCAGAAGCGGGTGTTAGAAAATGTTCAATTTGGTCAATAGGAATGTCTCCCTCAAGCATATTTCGTGCATAAGAAATTGTTTTGATTGTATTTTTTAATCGTTCTTCATCAAAACCTTCTACAAAGATATAACCTCTAAGTTCAGGTGTAACAAGAATCGATGGAATATCCAATTTGGATTTCACCGCTCTACTATTGATAAGATCAGCAGTGTTTTGTTCTTTGCCAACCTGAGTTTTTATAGTAAATATTTTTGACTCTTCTTCATTTAATTCTTCAAAATCGTTGTTTTGCACAACTAGCACCAACCATTCAATAACCAAGCGCAGATAATACCCAAGGTATAGCTAATTCTTTAATTATATAAATTACAAAGCCAATTGCCCCAACTATCAATATTCCTGCACCAGTGATTTTTGATGTTTTTTCATATTCTTCATTGGTGGGCTTCCGAGCCATTTTCAGAACTCTTCCGTACTTACCTTTTCCTATTCTTTGCTGTCTTGTTTCAATTCTATGCTGTAGCTCCCAAGCTTTGTCGATTATACCTTCGTTATTTTTCAATCTAAACACCTGTAATGGATAAGGGTCAAATATTAGGTCGTATATAAAGAATTTGGCTATTTTTATGCTACAAAATCAATTCCATACTCTTTATTTTCAAACGATCTTATTGATGGACCCAGAATCTGTTTTGACTTTACCCCTGTAATCACTAACATCGCACGTATACTTCTCTTTAGTGACGGTTCGATAGTTGTACCCCAAATAATACGTGCATTTCGATCAATTTTTGAATAAATTTCTTCGACAACTCTTTCAGCTTCACTAATCGTCATATCATCCCCACCAGTAACATTGACAAGCGCACCAGTTGCATCTGAAATATCAACTTCTAGTAATGGTGAATTAAGTGCTTCAGAAACTGCGTTTACTGCTTTGTTTTCACCTTCTGCTTCACCCAGACCAATCATAGCTACACCACCTCGTTTCATTACTGTTTTTAGATCAGCAAAATCTAAGTTGACTAACCCAGGCATTGTAATCATTTCAGTTATTCCTTTTATCGATCGCATAAGGACTTCATCAGCAACTTTAAAGGCAGCGTTTAATGAAAGATTAGGGACAATTTCAAGTAATTTGTCATTTGGGATCACGATAACAGTGTCACATATTTCTCGTAAATGCCTTAATCCCTCTTCTGCATTTTCCATTCTAACAATACCTTCAACACTGAATGGAAGTGTTACTACACCTATTGTTAATGCTCCCGCTTCTTTAGCAATTTGAGCAATTATAGGAGATGAACCAGTTCCTGTCCCCCCTCCAAGACCACAGGTTACAAACACCATATCAGCTGGTACTATTGCTTCACGAATGTCTTGTTCACTTTCTCGTGCAGCTTCATCTCCAATTTGAGGAAGCGAACCAGCACCTAAACCTCGTGTGAGATGTCTACCGATTAATATCTTATGAGGCGACTCTGATAGTAAAAGATGTTGAGCATCAGTATTAAGAGATATCAAATCTGCTCCAGTAATGCCCTCTGAATAACAGCGGGTAATTGTATTTGTTCCTGCACCACCACACCCTATTACTTTAATAGTCGTTGTAAGACCTGCTAAAACATCTTCTAAATCTTTGTTATTAACCTCACCTGCTATCTTGAACCTTCCTAATGTATTATTTATTTCAGATATTTTTTCAGTTTTTTCATTTTTTTTGGTGTTATTTATTTTCTTCTTTTCATTTTTATTAGCAGATGCCATAGCATCTTCTACAATCTTTTTCATTAATACGCCACCATCCTCATAATAAGAATCCCTCACTTGTGAATATTATATTTTTTTCAATATTGTAAAGTCATTTCCGTTCTTAAATATTTCCTTAAAATTTATCAATTTCTAAAGAAAAATCCTTGCTTTTTATAGAATGAGTTAAATAACCAAGTGAAATACGATCTGCAAATGATGCATATTGTTGAATATTTTTCTCTGTGATTCCTCCTGAAATTTCTATTCGAACGTGTGGATTTTCTTTTCGAATTTTTTGTGAAATATCCTTTGCTTTTGTTGGATTGAAATTATCTAACATAATAAAATCTACATTTAATCTAGCTGCAGTAAGTGCATCATGTTCATTTTCAACTTCAATTTCTATAATTTTGTTTTTTATTTTTTTATTAACTAATTGTATCGCTTTTTCTACCGAACCTATTAATTTTAAATGATTATCTTTGATAATAACTGCATCATATAAACCAAACCTATGTGGTTCTCCCCCCCCAATTATGATAGCTTTTTTTTCATATTTACGAAATCCAGGTGTTGTTTTTCTCGTAGCAGCTATAGTTACATTTGGATTGATTTTTTGACATATTTCTACAAGTTTTTTCGTTTCAGTTGCAATACCACTCATTCTCCCGATAATATTAAGTGCTAATCTTTCAGCTTTAAGAATAGAGCGGACTGGACCGTTAATTTTCATTACTATTGTATTTTTTTTAATAAAATCTCCTTCATTAATTCGAAATTCAGTCTTGGTACCTGTTTTATGAAAAATTTCTTCTACTTCTTCAAGACCAGCAACAATACAATCTTCTTTTGCAATTATTTTGGCTGTGGTTACTTCATTAGTAAATAGAGATTTAGATGTTATATCTCCATCTTTTCCAAGATCTTCCTTTAGATATCTGTCAATATCATCCATGATATTATTTTTTATATTGGCTCGCCGTTTTAAGGTTTTGGTATTAGTATGAATCTTGGTATAATTGGTTGTGGAGCAATAGGAACTGACGTAGCAAATGCTGCAGACAAGATAAAGGAGATTAAAAAAATATATCTTTTTGATACTAACTTGACTGCATCCGAGACACTATGTAAAAATATCAATAAAGGAGAAATAAGCACTGTGGAAGATTTTTTACCCCACGTCGATGTAATTTTTGAGGGAGCTTCACAACAAGCTGTTAAGAAGTATGCCGAATTAATTCTGAACGCCGGAAAGGATTTAATCTTAATGAGTGTGGGAAGTTTATTTGATGATAATTTTAGGTTAAAACTCGAAAATATTGCAAGAAAGAAAAATTGTAAAGTCTATATTCCTTCAGGGGCGGTATTTGGAATTGATGGACTTTATTCAGCTAGTATTGGAGGATTGGATGGAGTTACTCTAGTAACAACAAAACCACCTTCGTCATTAGAAAAAAGTTACCATAAAAGAACTGTCCTTTTTGAAGGAAATGCACGAGAAGCTGTAAAAAAATTCCCAAAGAATATAAACGTAGCTGCAAGCGTCTCTCTTGCCGGTGTTGGTTTTAATAATACAAAGGTAGAAATAGTTGCAGATCCGGTGGTAACAAGAATAAATCATAAAATTTTAGCTCATGGAAAATTTGGCAGATTAAGGGCAGAAGTAGAAAATATGCCTAATCCAAACAATCCAATGTCTAGTTATATGGCGTCGTTGTCCGCTATTGCTACACTTAAAAGAATCATAAGTCCTATTCAGATAGGAGCTTAACCAAGTAAAGGTGTAAAGATAAAAAATACATTTAAATAATATGATTTTAAAAGGATGATTAATTTTAGTCAAAATAAACCATTATTATTTATCTCTTTTCGACTAACAAATAAATATTGCCTTTTCATATTATTTATGAAATGAAGTTCGAAATAATCGATAGAGATGCAGCGGGAAGGATTTGTAAACTCCAAACCAAACACGGAACGGTTACTACACCTAATTTAATGCCTGTTATAAATCCAAACAAAATACTAATATCTCCTAAAGAAATGAAAAATCTCTTTGGTACTGAAATAGTTATTACCAACTCATATATAATCCACAAACATAAAGAACTTAAAAAAAAAGCACTAAAAGAGGGAATTCACAAATTAATAGATTTTAATGGACCTGTGATGACTGATTCTGGGACCTTTCAGTCTTACGTATATAACGATGTTGAAATTGATTCAATTGATATTGTAAAATTTCAGAGAGATATTGGCAGTGATATTGGGACTATATTAGACGTTTTTGGGACACCTGATCAAACAAAGAATGAATCCGAAAAGGGAATAACAGAGACAATTAAACGAGCAAAAATGAGTGTACCTGAAAAGGGAGAAATGTTACTTGCATGTACGATTCAGGGTTCAATATATCAAGATCTTAGAACAAAATGTGCAAAAGAACTTAGTAAAATTAATGCTGATTTTTATCCACTAGGTGGCGTAGTCCCTTTAATGGAAAATCAAAGATATTCAGATCTTGTTAAATGCATAATATCTTCAAAAAGAGGACTAGATCCTTCAAAACCGGTTCATTTATTTGGTGCAGGTCATCCATTGATATTTCCATTAGCAGTTGCACTTGGCTGTGATTTCTTTGATTCTTCTGCTTATGCAAAATATGCAAATGATGGAAGAATAATTTTTCCTTGGGGAACAGAGAAACTAGATGACCTTAATGAATTACCGTGCTGCTGTCCAATATGTACAAAAAATAATGTATCCGAATTAAAAAAGATGAAAAAATCAGAACTTATTCTACAGCTAGCAAAACATAATCTATATGTTAGTTTTACGGAATTGAAAAAAATTCGAACTGCTATCGTTGAAGGTCATCTTTGGGAACTTGTGGAAAGACGTGCTAGTTCAAATCCTTACCTGCTTTATGCTTTAAAAGAACTTAAAAAAAATAAAAATAAGATTTGGTTAGAAAAATTTGAACCGATTAGTAAGAAAAAAGCTTTATTTTACACGGGAAATCATACTATTCATAGACCAATTGTTTATAGGATGCATAAACGCTTATTAAAAAACTACAATTTTTTATTTGATACTACCATTGTTCTTCCCGAGGGTAATAAACCATATTCTACCTATTACGCTAATTTAATAAAAAAAATACGAAAAAAGAGAAATGTAAACATAATTGTACATTCACATTTAGGTCCAGTTCCTATTGAACTCGATGAGATGTATCCATTTGCGCAATCGGTTTTTCCTCAGGCCATTGATAAAGAGACAAGTAATGTATTAAAAAAAATATTTAATGAATTTTTTAAGGGAGAAAAAATAATACTATGGAAAGAAGGAAAATCTCATTTACCAACGACTGGAATTAGAAAGAATCGATTAGATTTAGATTTAAATAGAATTTCTGCTGTTTCAGATATACAGTTTGGAAAAGATGCATCAAAAACATTATTTAATGCATCTATACGGATTGTAAAATCAAAAAAAACCGGTAAAATACGAAATATATATCGTGAAGGAAACCATATTTTGTCTATGCGAGCATCAGATGGTATGTTTACTTTAAAAATCGAAGGGGCAAAACTTTTACATAATTTTTTTAAATATCCAAAATTAAGGGTTGTTGTAAAAGAAGATGCTGTTCCTTTTATAAAAGAAAGGAAAAGTGTGTTTGCTAAATTTGTCACAGATTGCGATCCAGCATTAATACCTCTAGATGAATGTTTAATCGTTGATAAAAAAGATACTTTACTTGCAGTTGGGAGGTGTTTATTAAATAAAAACGAGATGATTTCTTTTAATTATGGTGTAGCAGCTAAAACAAGAGAGATAAATAATTGAAGGTAACTCTTTAAAAGAACGTTTTTTCTATTTATGTTTGGATAATAATTAAATTTTTTTCTATAAACATTTATATATATGACATTCTAATATAATATAATTAATAAATGGTAAAATGAGAAATAAATTAGTATATTTAACAATGTTTATCCTACTTCTTTCTATTGTTACAGGAGTTATATTATCTGCAAAAAAATCATCAGAATCATTCAACGAAACAATAGATAATTCAGAATATACACATACCGTATTTGTAGGAGTTGCGTTTACTCAAACTTGCGGAAATTGTCACCCGTGGAATCAAAATATTTACAATACCTACAGTTCTGGGGATTATGATTTCGAGTATTCATCAATGATAATTTATGATGAAGAAGGAAAGGTTCTGATTCGTAAAGCTCAAGATTGGGAAAAAATTTATGGAATAACAAGTTACCCTACTTCAATTTTTGATGGGGATTATCATAGGATAGTTGGAAATTATCCAGAACTTCTTCCAAATGCTCTTAATGCAAGCGGAAATAGAACGGTAGCAAATTTAACTGCTAATATGACTGTATCATGGCTTGGAAATGCAAGCATGAATATCTCTATAAATATTACAAATAATGAATCTACCCAATATAATGGGTATATACGTGGATTTATTACAGAGATCAAATCAAGATATAATACGTCGCAAGGTGAGCCTTTTCATTTTGGATTTTTAGATTTTGCTTTTGATGAAAATATTTCAATTGATGTAGGAGGAATTTATAAAAACAGTACTATTTGGAACGGTAATGAGCATGGAGATGAACATGGAAATACTTTCGGTGATATAATTCCCCATAATATCAAATTAATACTTGTGGTTTATAATAATAATACCGGTTATGTTGATGAAACTGTAAAAGCGCTTTTTCCCAATTATCCACCTTATGAACCAAGTGATCCATACCCGTCTAATGAATCAACAGGTGTTGATATAAATGTAGATTTATCTTGGACAGGTGGTGATCCAGATTTGGATCCTGTGACATATGACGTTTATTTTGGAAACGTTAGTCCCCCACCAAAGGTTGTAAATAATCAATCTTTAACAACATATGATCCAGGTAAACTTGATATTAATATTACCTATTATTGGAAGATTATTTCGTGGGATAGTTATAATATTTCAACACCAGGTCCCATTTGGCATTTTACAACAAGAATTAATAAAGCACCTGAAACCCCAGAGCGACCAATTGGGCCAAAAAATGGTACAAGTGGTTTTATTTATGCATTTACTACCCGTACAACAGACCCAAATAATGATCAACTATTTTATCAATGGGATTGGGGTGATGGTAATTTTAGTACATGGATTGGACCATTTTCATCGGGTATAAATATTACTTCAAATTATAGTTGGCAAAGAGGCGGAGATTATTCAATCAAAGTTAAATCTAAAGATAATTATGATTCTGAGAGTGATTGGTCGAAACCGCTAACAATACATCTGTTAGAACCAAAACTTGAAATAAATGGATTAACTGGAGGACTATTTAAGTTAAAAGCTACCTTGAGAAATGTTGGAGAAGGAGAGGCCTTAGACATAAACTGGAACATAAATTTAACTGAAGGTTTAATAATACTCGGTCGCCAAACATCAAAATCAATACCAAGCATTCTTCCCAGAGAAGAAGTTAATATCTCATCACGAATTATTTTTGGATTCGGAAAAAGTCATGTTAAGATTAATGTGAAAATATCCAATGGACCTCTATGTACAAAAGATATAGACATAATCGTATTTTTATTTTTAATAATTATATGATAATACAATTCCAGCTATTTTTTCATCGACAATAAACGTAACAATGATGCACAGTTATAAAAATAATAAACTGTTTTGAGGTAAGCTATATCAGGAGGCATAATAAGATGTCAAATGTTGAGAAATCATCTAGTATTTCAGGATTTTATAAAATGGCAATTGAAGAAAGGATAAAAATTGTGAAAAATTTCTCAGGATTAAATGAAGAAGAAACAAAGTTGTTTTCATCTTCATTGGATATACAAACTGCGGATAGGATGATAGAAAATGTTCTTGGAACATTTGAGTTACCACTCGGTATTGCAGTTAATTTTCAAATAAACGGGAAAGATTATCTGGTGCCCATGGCAATCGAAGAATCAAGCGTTGTTGCTGCAGCAAGTAACGCAGCAAAGATTGCTAGAATAAAAGGGGGATTTACTACCGAGAGTACCAATCCTTTAATGATTGGACAAATTCAACTTTTAAATTTAGTGGATGTAGCAACTGCGGTACAAAAAATTATTGATCATAAGAAAGAAATTTTACAAATCGCTAACGATCAAGATAAGATTCTTGTAAAATTTGGAGGTGGAGCAAAGGATATCGAAGTTCGAATACTTGATAGTCCGATGGGGAAAATGATTGTAACGCATTTAATCGTTGACGTACGCGATGCAATGGGAGCAAATGCAGTCAATACAATGTGCGAAGCATTAGCTCCTGTATTAGAAGAAATAACTGGCGGTAAAGTTAGATTAAAAATCCTTTCAAATCTTGCTGATAAACGAATTGTTAAAGCAAAAGCTGTTTTTGATAAGGTAAAGATGGGTGGTGAATCTGTTGTTGATGCATTTCTCGAATCATATACTCTAGCGTCTATTGATCCCTATCGTGCAGCAACTCATAATAAGGGCATTATGAATGGAATTGATGCATTAATTATTGCATCAGGAAACGATTTTCGAGCAATTGAAGCTGGTGCACATGCATATGCGGCAAGGAATGGTCTCTATACCTCACTTTCATCATATCAGAAAAACGAAAATGGAGATCTTGTCGGAGAATTAGAATTGCCTCTTGCAGTTGGTATAATTGGCGGTGCTGGAAATATACATCCAAAGGCGAAACTGTGCAAAAAAATCCTTGGCATTAATACAGCCAAAGAACTCGCTGAAGTAGTTGCTTGTTTAGGCCTTGCACAAAATTTTGCAGCATTATTTGCACTTTCAACTGTTGGTATACAAAAAGGACACATGTCTCTCCATGCTAAAAATATCGCAGTCATGGCTGGTGCTGTTGGAGATCAGATAGATAAAGTAGCAGAACAAATGATTAAAGAAAAGAAGATTAAACTTGATAAAGCAAAAGAAATTCTTGAGAAAATCAAATAATTCTTTCTGCAATATCTTCCGGTTCTCTTTCACAATAATAACATTTAATAACAGGGGGATCATCGCTTACTAATTGAAATCTACTTTTTACAGGTTCTTTAGAATTTGATATACACGTAGGATTTGAACATTTAACAATACCAATAATTTCATCTGGTAGTTTGACCTTATGTTTATCTACAACCTCATAATCACGAATAATATTTATCGTCGCTTTTGGAGCAATCAATGCAATTTTATCTACTTCATTCGTTCCAAGTTCTCGATTTTCAACTTTAACTATATCTTTTTTACCAATTTTACTTTTCACATTTATTGCAACACTAACAACCGAAGAGGTAGATTCTGTTATTTTTAAAATACGTAAAACTTTCACTGCAAATCCAGGAGTAATATGATCGATAACAGTCCCATTTTTTATAGGTGTAATCTTCAATTTTTTCATAATTTATTTCCCCCTAATATAAGGGAAAGCAAAGCCATTCGTACTGGAACTCCATTGAAGGCCTGTTTGAAATAGAGTGCGTGAGGGGTTTTATCGACTTCTGGATCAATTTCTACCACTCTAGGCAAAGGATGCATAATTATCATATCTTCTTTTACATTTTTTAGAAGATCCATATCAATCTTATATGTTCCAACCACGCGATTATATTCCTCAGCATCTGGAAAACGTTCTCTTTGAATCCTTGTAACATATAAAACATCAGCATCTTTCACAGCTCTTTCTAAATTTGAGATACTATTTGGTTCAACTCCAAATTCTTTGCATTCGTTAATCACTTCTTTTGGCATCCTCAAAGTTTCGGGAGATACAAATGTTAATTCTGCTCTAAAAAGCGAAAGTGCATATGCGAGCGAATGGACAGTTCTTCCATATTTTAAATCACCAAGAAGAACAATTTTATTTCCTCTGATTTTTTTACGCTCCGTAAGAATAGTAAATAAATCTAGAAGACATTGAGTTGGATGCTGACCAGCACCATCTCCTGCATTTAATACCGGTGATTCAGCAAATTCTGTTGATAGTCGAGCCGCTCCCTCTTGAGGATGTCGTATTACGATTGCATCACTATATGAATCTGCCATCCTGATTGTATCCGCAAGACTCTCCCCTTTTTTTTGTGATGTAGCTCCAGGATCATCAAAACCAATCACTCTTCCACCTAATCTATTCATAGCGCTTTCAAAACTCAGCCTTGTCCGAGTGCTCGGTTCAAAAAATAAGGAAGAAAGGATCTTTTCTCTGAGAATACTAGTATGTTTTTCACCTTTTGCATAACTTACCATTTTCTTAGCATAATTTAATATGTAATTAATCTCCTCTTTAGAAAAATCTTTAATTGATATTATATCTCTGTCCTTAAAATTCATTTACATCAGAAAATGTTTAATAGATTACCCCATTAATAAACTTTTTAGCTAATTTAATTCCATATTTAAATCTACCAAAAATATATTATTAATTTCTACATAAATTGGTTCGCTATATGTATAATCCAATTGCGTTATCAAAAAAAATTGAAAATATCGTTGTAAATGGTAATTTGAAAAAGTATTATCGTTTTCGAGGAACTGGTTTTTATGGAGGAATTTCAACTGCTGATACAGTTGGATGTAATCTTCGTTGTAAATTTTGTTGGTCTGGTTCAAGTGTTTGGAATGCAAAAAATACTGGTGAATTTTACCTCCCAGAACAAGTAGCCGATAAAATCCATGATATCGCTAGAAAAAAAGGTTATAACAAATTAAGAATATCTGGAGGTGAACCCACAATTGGTAGAAACCATTTATTTATCCTTTTAAAAAAAATTCACCCTAAGTTATTATTTATTCTCGAAACGAATGGAATTCTTTTAGGTGCTGATAGAACATACGTTGATAAATTATCTCAATTTAAAAATCTCCATATCCGTGTATGTCTAAAAGGAGCTACATCCGAAGAATTTTCTTTTCTCACTGGTGCAAATGAAGGATTTAAATATCAGTTGAAAGCACTTGAGCATTTGAGGGATGCAAGCGTTAGTTTTAATATTGCACTAGTATCCATAAGACAAAATCATAACAATTTAATAAATAGATTAAAAGAAATGGATTTAGACCAGATAATGATCGAGAAAGAGGAAATAAAACTCTATCCCCAAGTAAAAAAAAGATTAAGTAGCGAGGGAATTCTACATTACTTTGATAAAACAGTTTAAAAATTTCTGTTAATTAATAAAAGCAATAAGAAAAGGTAAGAAAGGAAAATTTATTAATATATGACTAATCTTATACTTTGATTGGTATATGGTATAATGTCCAAGGATAAAAAATCTAAAAAGGACGATATTGAAAAATTGCGTAAAATTTTAGATGGCCCTTATGACGTAAAAACCTCTCCTTCTGTAGATAATGAAAATTTAGAATCTATACGACAAAGATTGACGGGGGAATCGTCAAAAACTGATGCGAAGCAACCCAAGACTGATTCAACACCCCAAAGATATAGAAGTTTGGAACCAAGGGTTACTGTATACCCAATAAAAGAAGATATTACTCCCCGAGAAACCAAAGAACCTGAATCTCATGAAAGAGTTGAAGAATTAAAAGATAAAGATACTGAAGTGGATCTTTTCAAGGATGAAGATCTTTATGAGATCGAGAAGGCAGATATTTCAGAACCTGAATTTTTAGAAGTCAAATCTGAAGAAATAATACAAAAAGAAGAGAAAATTGATAAAGGAGAAACAGATGAAAAGCTCCCTGAATGGGAATTAGTAGAAGAAACAAAACAGGAAGTAATTAAAGAAGAAAAAGAAGATAAAACATCAGAGAAACTTCCAGAATTTGAAAAAATTGAGGAACCTGAGGAATCTCAAGCTTCAGACGTTGAGACAGATGAAAAAATTACAACTTGGGAGCCTATAAGTGAAGAAAAGGAAAAAATTATAGAACAAGAAGAACAAACAGAAACAAAACCTTTAGTTGAGGATCAAGAACAGATAGCCAAAGAAAAAATTGAATTAACGGAAAAACCTACAGAAGGAAAGGATGTAATTAAAGCACGAATTATATCTTCATTGACCGAACGCAAACCAAAAGAAAAGGTAAAAAAAGAAAAACCGAAAAAATTAGAAGATAAAAAGGCATTGAAAGAACGTAAAGAAAGTATTTTGAAAAGAATAGTATCTAAAAAATCAATGATCGAACCAAAAGAAGTTTCAGAAGTGAAAGATTATAAAGAAGTAGCAGAAGGACAACCAATTTCTGAGGAATCAATTGAGGAAATTGATCATGAAGTTGAACCCCTTCCTATTAGTGATAAAGTTGCAGAAGAAATTCCAACTTGGGAACCTTTTAGTGAAGAAAGTTTGGAGGAAGAAATTCAGGTACCTGAAGAAATTGTAGAAGAAAAACCTATAACAGAAGAGAAAGAAAAAATATCTGAGGAAAGAGAAAGAAAAATCGCTATTAAAGAAAAAGAGAAGGAACAAAGAGCAAAGAAAAAAGAAGAACGACGAGTAAAAAAAATCGAAGAAGAACAAGCCTTAAAAGCAAGAAAGGAAAAGATATTGGAAGCTAAAATTGCCAAAAAAGAAAAGCAAGCAGAAATAAAAAGAAAGGAAAGAGAACAAAGAGCAAAGAAAAAAGAAGAACAACAAAGAAAAAAAATAGAAGAAAAGAATAAATTGATTAAAGCAAGAGAAATTGATCATGAAGCAAGGTTAGCTGAGAGAAGTAAGAAAGCAGAAATTAAAAAACAAATGAAAGAACAAAAATTGAAGGAAAAAAAAGCAATTAAGCAAAAACCTACTCCTTCAACAGAACCCAAACCTGAGGATGAGGAACTTACAGAATGGGAATCTTATGATGTCGATGAAAGCAGTCCTGAAATTGATAATTATGATGTTACACCATTTAAATATGGAGAATTTACTCTCTATAAAAAAGAAATAAAAACATCCACAGGTAAAACTAGAAATATTCATTTTTTTAGCAAAAAAAAGCCTGATAAGGGTCAAGCTGTTCCATTTCCTGAAGGATATGAAGTTAAGATAAATAAAATAACTAAACTTCCATACTTAAGGAGAAAAAAATAATTCTTAAATAAAATGTTTATAAACACTTTTTTGTTTTAACAATTAGTTGATAAATGGTTTGGACCGGTCCATTAAATAAAATTGACGATTTCCGTTATGAAATTCCATCTCACTATAAAGGTGAAAAAAATAATCTTACCATGAGAACCTCAGCCGTTATTTATGCGAGTACAAGTATGATTGATTCAATCCGAAAGGATAATGCCCCTGAACAAGCTGCAAATGTAACAATGCTTCCAGGTATTGTTGGTAAATCTCTTGCGATGCCAGATATACACTGGGGATATGGATTTCCCATTGGTGGTGTTGCAGCAACAGATGCCGAAGAAGGAGTGTTATCACCTGGGGGAGTTGGATTTGATATAAATTGCGGGGCTAGACTTGTAAGAACAAATTTATATGATAACGACTTAGATACAAATAAGATACAAGGTATTGTCGATGAAATGTTTAAAAACGTACCATCTGGTCTTGGCTCAAAAGCTAGAGTACGTCTTAGTAGAAAGGAACTTGATGATGTATTAAGATTGGGAGCTCAATGGGGTGTTGAGAACGGTTATGGATGGGAAAACGATGTTGAATATTTAGAGGAAAACGGTTGTTTAGATTATGCAGATAATTCGAAAGTTTCTGAAAAAGCAAAGCAACGAGGTGCTCCTCAATTAGGTTCTTTAGGTGCTGGAAATCATTTTCTTGAGATACAAAAGGTGGCAAAAATATATGATGTTAAGGCTGCAAAAACATTTGGAGTAAATAATGAAGGTCAAATAATGGTTATGATACATACTGGTTCACGGGGATTTGGTCATCAAGTGTGTACTGACCATTTGCAGGTGTTGGAACAAGCAGTTAGAAAATACAGAATCTGGCTTCCCGATAGACAACTTGCTTGTGCCCCTGTAAATTCACAAGAGGGCCAGAATTATCTCAAAGCTATGGCTTGTGCTGCAAACTTTGCTTGGTGTAATAGACAAATGATAGTCCACTGGGTAAGAGAATCTTTTGAAAAGATACTTAATGATAGTGCTGAAAATTTTGATATGCACATAATTTATGATATTTGTCATAATATTGCTAAACTTGAAGAGCATGAAGTGGATGGCAAAAAACGAAAGGTATATGTCCATAGGAAAGGTGCAACACGCTCATTTGGACCTGAAAAACCTGGAATTCCATTAAAATACCGCGATGTTGGTCAACCTGTGTTAATACCAGGAGATATGGGAACCGAGAGTTATCTTCTTCGGGGTACCAGAATGGCTGAGGAAACGTTTGGCTCAACATGTCATGGTGCTGGCAGGGTAATGTCAAGACATCAGGCCGTACGAACATGGCGTGGGGAGGCAATATTGGATAATTTAAAAAGGAAAGGAATATATGTGCATCCAGCTAGCTGGAAGGTAATGGCCGAAGAGGCACCAGATGCTTATAAAAATGTTACTGAAGTGGTAAATGTGACTCATGGTGCTGGAATATCTGTTAAGGTAGCAAAACTTCTACCTTTGGGGGTGGTAAAAGGGTAGAATTATAGAGTAGGTATCCACCAAATAATTTTAAATGCTAGTAAGCATATTAAGGTATATTGGATGGTGTGCATTTGGAAGATGTTGAAATTGTTGATTTTGAAGATACAGATCTGAGTGACGCAATTGTAATTGCCGGATTTCCTTCTATAGGTTTAGTTAGTACTATAGTCGCAAATTATTCAATCGATGCTCTGGGTTTACGACAAGTTGGAGCATTAAATTCACCCTATTTTCCTACACTTTCAGTTGTTCATACTGGAGAACCATTGTCTCCTGTTAGAATTTATGCAGGGAAATTAGAAACTGGTGAAAAGATTGCTGTTTTTGTCTCGGAATTCAAGCCAAAACCCAATCTGATAAATTCTTTATCTAATGCAATCATGAATTGGGTGAAAAAAAAGGGGTGCAAACTTTTAATATCCCCAGAAGGGATGGTCGTTGAAGGCAAACCATCCAAGGAAGAAGAGAATATTGTTGAAGCATATGCAATTGGATCAACAGAAAATGCTCGACATCTACTTCATTCAATGAATATTCCTCAGTTTAAAAATGGTATAATCGCTGGTGTGTCAGGAGTTTTATTAAATAAAGGAAAACATGAGAACATCGATGTAATATCAATCCTTTCAGAAGCACATCCAAATTATCCAGATGCTCGAGCAGCCGCATCTGCGATAAACGTCATTGCTACAATAATTGGTGTGAAAATAAATGTTGCACCACTCTATGATGAAGCAGAGCGTATCGAAAAACAACTTCAGAAATTCCATAAACAAGCAAAACCAGTGGTATCTGGTGCGAGTCAAATCCCTCAACCAAGTATGTACGGTTAAACTATAATATCCAGATACACTTTTTATTCTTTATTTTTATTAATTCAACAAATAACTTTTAAATTACAATATTATTGTTTTTTTTCAATTATGGAAAAGATTCCAGACACGCATCCTCGCTATAACTCATTAATAAGTCGGAAAAAAATAACACAAGCAATGAAAAAGGGAATAGTCCATGAAACAGGTTTAATTGCCCATGGAAGAGGAGAAGCCTTTGATTATTTGCTTGGTGAAATAACAATACCACAAGCTGACATAGCTGAAAAAATTGCGGCTATAACTATGGTATGTGCAAAAAATCCTGTTATATCAGTAAATGGCAATGTTGTTACCTTGGTTTCAAAAGATGTAATTAGCTTGGCTGAGTCAATTCCAGCAAAAATCGAAGTAAATCTTTTTCATAGAACAAATAGTAGAATTGATAAAATTATTACAGAATTAGTAAATTTCGGAGCAAAAAATGTCTATGGTAAAAAAGCTGATGCAAAAATTCCTGGTTTGAACCATAACCGTGCATTGTGTGATAAGGATGGTATTTTTTCAGCTGACGTTGTTCTCGTTCCACTAGAGGACGGTGATAGATGTAAAGCCCTTACAGATATGGGAAAAACCGTGATTGCTATTGATTTGAATCCTTTGTCTAGAACAGCACAAACAGCAAGTATTACCATTGTTGATAATGTAACTCGTGCAATTTCAAATATTGAAAAATGGGTGAATAAAATTAAAACATTTAACAGAAATGATATTAATAATCTGATTAAAAAATGGCACAATAAAAGAAATTTAAGTGAGATAACATCTTATATTTCAAAAAGACTAAATTCATTGTTTTGATAAGGGTTTTTAATTATGTATAGAAGTCATTATTCAAAGGATGTAACAAAAAAAGACTACAATAAATCAATAACAGTAGCTGGTTGGATTGAAGATATTAGAAATATTGGGTCTATAGCTTTTATTATCCTTCGTGATAGAAAAGGAACCCTTCAATTAACTGTGTTAAAAAAGAAAAATCCTGACTTATTTGAAAAATTCATAACCTTGTCACGGGAATCGGTTATATCGGTAGAAGGGATATGTAAGGAAAATGAAAAAGTTAGAAATGGTTATGAACTTTTACCTGAAAAATTAATAGTTTTATCAGTTGCACAAACGCCCTTACCATTGGGTATTGTTGACAAGGTCGAAGCAGATTTTGATACACGACTAGATAATAGATTCATTGATTTAAGAAAACAACGAACTCAAGCAATTTTTAAAATAAGAAATGAAGTAATCGCAGCAGTTCATAAATACTTAAGATCGCAGAATTTTATTGAAATACATACGCCAAATATAATCGCTAGTTCATCTGAAGGGGGTACAGATGTTTTTAAATTAAAATATTTTGAAAAAGATGCATTTCTTGCTCAATCCCCTCAATTATATAAACAAAGTCTGATGGCCACTGGTTTGGATAGAGTTTATGAAATTGCTTGGTATTTTCGTGCTGAGGAACACAATACCCGGAGACATCTAAACGAATCAACTGCTATTGATCTTGAAATGGCATTTATTAATAATGAAGAAGAAGTTATGACCATTTTAGAAAATCTTGTTCATGCTATGTGGAAAAGAGCAAGTGAATGCAAGCATGAACTCTCGATATTAAATACGAAGATTTCTGTTCCAAAACTACCATTTTTAAGAATTGAATATGATGAAGCGATAAATAAACTTCAAGATAAAAATTCGGATATTAAATGGGGTGAGGATCTTGGTACTGACGAAGAACGATTACTCGGAGATATTATGAAAAAAAATAATGTGGAATTTTATTTCATTACAAAATATCCTATCGAATCAAAGCCATTTTACACCATGCCGGAAGGAGATAAGTATTCTCGTGGTTTTGATCTTGCATGCAAAGGTGTTGAGATAGCATCTGGGAGTCAACGTATCCATGAAATAACACTGTTGCAAGAGAGGATGAAAGAATGTGATTTAAATCCTAAGGATTTTGAATCATATCTTAAAGCATTTAAATATGGAATGCCTCCCCATGGTGGTTTTGGATTTGGTATTGAACGGTTTTTAATGGAGCTATTAGACATTCAAAATATCAGAGAATGTATTTTATTTCCTCGGGATAGAACTCGGCTAACGCCATAAAAAAATAATTATTTATTGAAATCACGTATTTATACTATCTTTAATTTATTATTTTTTATGTTTATTAATTTCTCCTTTTCCAACTGACTAATAATTTTCTCTAATTTGGTAGATTCAATTTTAATTATTTTTGATAATTCAGATGGTGATAATTCTGTATGTATAAGGAGTGTTTTAATTATTTTGCCTCGTATTTGCCTATTTGATCCTTGAAATGGCGATTGCTTTTGATAATGAGCGCTTTGCTTATTGATATACTTAAACTTCTTTTTTAGCATTGATCCATAGTCCATCAATGCATAATACCATTCTCGAGGGTTAGAAAGATCTAGTGTTTTTTTAATAATTATGAGTATTTCTTGGTCCTTTACTTTTGATTTCCCCTGAAAAAAGAAATATAACATAACCGTTCTGATATTTGTTTCTATAAATACGACGGGTTGATTAAAAGCAAATGCACATATTGCAGCAGCTGTATACGGACCTATTCCAGAAAGGTTTTTAAGATCATTTATATCCTTTGGCAAGATACCGTGATAGTTATTGGACACGATTTCAGAAAGCTGTTTTAAAGAAACGGCTCGTCGGTTGTAACCAAGTCCCTGCCATTGTTTTAAAATATTACGTAACGGGGCTTCTGCTAGAGTTTGAAAATCTGGAAAAACTTTAATAAACTGTAAATATTTGCCAATAGCCCGGTCTGTTTGGGTTTGCTGAAGCATTATTTCTGAAATGAGAATATGATAAGGATCATTTGTTCTTCTCCAGGGAAATTTTCTGCCGTGATTTTGATAGTATTGATATATAATAGATTGAAATGATTGAATAGTTGGAGGAGTTAAATATTGCGAATTACCTGCCATATCGATAAATGTTTGTTCCATATATTATTCCCGATCAATTTTGTTTAATTATTAAATTGGTCATCGATTACAGATTCTTTTATAATTTTGGAGGAATTATTTTTATTTACAATTTTTTTCTATGTGTTTGATTCTTTTTAATCCGAGCAGGCATTTTAGGTTTTCTAACTCGTTTTTTTGGTTTTTTCTTTGTCATTTTTCTCCTGTAAATATATATCTTTTATCTCTATTATTTCTGCAAAACAAAATATATTCACAATATTATTAAGATTTTGCTGAAGATTTTCATAAAACATTTTATGTTTAATTCAAAGGATTTACAGTAGCAGGTGAAAAAAATGAATAAAAAAATAATAACCATATTGGTTTGGACGCTGATGATCGTACCCGTTTTCACAGTCACAGCAACCAATTATATATCTGTGAACACCGAACCGGTAAGCATTCAATCATCAAATATACCCACGAATACAGGTGAAACTGATCTTGCTCTAAGTATGCCATGGACACCTGTATATCTCATACCCCCACCAGAACCATAAACCTTGTTTCAAAAGGATATAAGATCAAGGACATAGGTAAGGTACTATGTATTTTGGTCTTATATCTTAATTAGAAATGAAACGTATTTTGGGTAGTGAGTAAGTATTAATTTGAGGCGTAAAATTATGTGAGGAGATTTTTTACAATTCTTTGTTCCCCCATATCTGCAAATTTATTACCGTCAATGGATTGTTATTCATTCTTCATAAATTACTGCAAAACCACCTGCACTAAACTTAATATCAATTATTTCCTTGTCTGAATTTTCTTTTAACCATTTATTTATTCCACTGTCGGTCATAAAATATTTTACTTGTTTCATTTTTCTTCCTCTAGATGTTCAGTATTGTAACATTCTCTTTATAAATCTTATTATCATACGAAAGGTGAGGCGTAAAAAAGTACTTGGAAAGGTCATCTAGGAGAGGAGGAAAGGATGATTAAAAATAATTACCCCAATTACTATTACGCCTCTAATTAACAATTGTTAATATATGTATATATAAAATTTACGGTTTTATATTCTGTCGCATTAACGGGTGATTTATCCGAATGTCTAATTCGGGTGATAACCATACTACTACCACAATAACAACAAAATTCTGCATTTTCAGGATTTAATTTATTACAAACAGAACACTTTTTACTTATAGATGTAGGATGATTTAATTCATACATGAGTTTTTCCGCTTCATCTACATAATTTCTTAAATTTGAAGGGATAGAATAATTATATTCATTCGCAAAATTAACTATATCTATTCCAATATTTTTTATCACACCTAATAATTTTTTATTAAGAATAAATATTCTATCTATCTCTTTTTCAAAGTAATTATTCATATTCTGGTCCTCGATAATTCTTTCTTTTTTCCTCTTTTTCCTTTTCACGTTTTTCAACATCATCAATTATCTTCTTAAAACTTCTAAAATCAGATGCATCTTCTTCATATTTCTTCATTTTATTAGAGATTTTAGCATTAAATTCTTTTAATTCTTCCAATTGTTTTTTGAAACTAATAAAATCTTTTCCTTCTAATTTTCCGATAGTATCAAAAATGACTCTAAGATATAGACTAACGAGATTTATCTGTTTTCTATTTTCTAAAATCTCTCGATAAAAACCTTCCATTGTTACATGAGTATCCTTTACAATACCAAATAATTCTCTTACTCTAAAATGATATTCATCAATTGATATATCAGGTAATCGCCCTTCAATTTTATTCATATCTTCAGTAAATTTCTTAATAGATTCGCTATAATCAATATATAGTTGGTCTAATCCTAAATTTATATGATTTATTTCTTCTATTTCATCTTGATATTTTTTTCTTAAATCTTCTTCTTTCTTTTAATATATTCTTTTATCGCTGTTTCGACTAATTCAGAAACAGTTGTTTCGTATTGTATTGCCTTGATTTTTGTTTCCTTCCATAAATTCGGGTCGATTTTTATCGAAGTTGCAACTCTTTTCATGTTAATCTCTTCCATAATACCACTAACACTATATACTACTCATAGTATATAAAGATTTACCACAACATTTAAATACATATAAGTATATACTACTTGTGGTATGGTAGTATGGATATACCTAATAAAACAGAACTTGAAAAACGCCGAAAAATAAGAGCATACTGCATCCTTGCAAAAGGAGAAACACCAAAAATAGTAGATAACGAAACATTCTTTATGCCATCACAAAGCAATGAAGAAACAAAATACAAAGTCACACATCACAATATATGGGAATGCGATTGCCCAGATTTCCAGAAACGCCATATAAAATGCAAACATATCCAAGCAGTAGAAATATGGTTAAATCTCAGAAATAAGGTTAATGATGACACGCTTGGATTAGAAGAAGAATTAGAAAAACAACAAGTGTTTTGTGATAAATGCCATTCAGTTAACGCCGTTAAAAACGGGAACAGAAAAACAAAGCAAGGGATGAGACAACGGTATAAATGTAAGGATTGTGGAAACCGTTTTACTCGGGAATTAATTAAGAAAAGGAAAGTATCTGCAAAGATGATTACTCTTTCAATGGATTTGTATTTTAAGGGTATGTCACTTAGAAAAATAACCGATACGATTTACCAATTCTATAATATTAAAATCCATCACGAAACAATAAGAAGATGGATTACCACATTTATGAAGAAAATGAATGATTATGTTTCAACCTTAGAACCAAAACTATCTATCAGATGGCACGTTGATGAACAGATGGTTAAGACAAAGAAGGATGATTGGGTTTGGGTTTGGAATGTGCTTGATAACGAAAGCCGTTACCTTATTGCCAGTAACGTAACTAAAGGTAGAAGCATTTTAGAAGCAAGACAAGTATTTAGAAAGGCAAAGGAACACGCCAAAGGTAAACCACGTTTTGTTATTACAGATGGATTACCTGTCTATCACAGAGCATTTAAAAAGGAATTTTTAACACACCATAAGACTTGTAGACACATATCCAATGTCGGTATTAGTAAGGAGAAAAATAATAATCTTATAGAACGGTATCACGGGACATATAGAGAACGGGACAAGGTTATGCGATGTCTTGATAAGAAAGTAACATCAGAAGATATGCTTGAGTATTGGCGTTTATATTATAATTTTATACGTGGGCATATGGCTTTAGATGGTAAAACTCCTTCTGAAATAGCAGGTATTGATTTTAATAATGGGAATAATAAGATTTTAGGTTTATTAGAAAAGAGTTTATCGTTATAGATTAATCCCTGCTACTCTTGTTTTTAGCCAGAAGAATTAACTTACATAAAAGTATTACAATCAAATGACTTAACACAAAGAAGTTTTCTAATTATATAATACGGAAGGTAAATAATTACCCATAGAAAATCAAGTA
>CAYGAC010000056.1:0-17372 GCA_964347865.1 uncultured Thermoplasmatales archaeon | reverse complement strand
AATACCTATGAGAACGACACGATTCGATTATACAATGGAACCGAATGGATAAGCTACCATCTGAATCAAACTTTGAACAACATGTACACTGAGATGGATTACAACACTACGTTTTATCTGG
This sequence comes from uncultured Thermoplasmatales archaeon, assembly GCA_964347865.1. GTDB lineage: Archaea > Thermoplasmatota > E2 > DHVEG-1 > DHVEG-1 > JAGLML01. The sequence goes on along the minus strand of CAYGAC010000056.1, from coordinate 17,251 downwards.
AAGGCCATAACGAAGATGAGTATCTCAAGAGAACCCTTTATCTCAGATGGAATCATACGCTGGATTATATCCTCAAGGTAAAGAGTAGAACAGGTCAGTATAATGCACCGGTCACCTTGTTCATCAAGATAGGCACCCTTGCTGTGGGTCAGGAGAAGTATACGATGATGAATTGGCTTGACAGCGATAAATGGCTTGGTGTGAACGGATGGAATTATCATTCGTCATGCGGGCATACGTGGCCTGATAACCCGTGGGGTGCGTTGAATGGAATAGGTGTATGGACACATATGGTCAACGAGAGTCACTGGCTTGTCATCGATCTCAATGAAACGTACAATATCAAAAAGATACGGGGACGTTCTGATACATCGGATGACCCGACATCCGTTGATATCTATATCAGTGATGATCCCACCTACTGGGCATCAGCGGTTCATACGGGAATTACCACTTGGCAGGATACGAGCACCTGGGCTGAAGTTGATATAACGGATACCGTAGGGAGATACGTCAACATCAGCATCACGGATACGGAGGGCATGGGTGGTGATAATTATCTCATGTTTGGAAAACTCCCCACACCTATGACGATCTTGGATGTTTATGGTAGGAAGGTGTCAACGGCAACGTATTATTTCAACAGTTATGATACCAATCAAGCCTGGGCTACAAATCCCGCCAACATGGTCGATGGAAACACGTCCACATATGCATCGACTACCATTGATGGCGATCTTGAACGGTGTAACGGTAATACGTGCTCCGGGACCAATCTTGGTAATATTACAAAGGTGGAACTGAGAGCGTATGGATACTATTCAAGTAATCAGCGTGATATCATATTGCGGCCTGTATTCGGTGGAATTAACCTCGGGAGCGAATATCCTTATGAGGCGACTTCTACGGCTGGTTGGTCGCCATGGTTTGATATAACAAATGATGCTCAGGCACCGGGAAGTTGGGATTGGGCCGATATCGTTAACCTGGATTGTGAAGTAATTGCAGAATTTATCCCTGGTGGTCCCATGTTCATGCTGTATTGTTCGAAAGTGGAGATACGGGTCGTATACGATCTGGGAGCACAGATATCCAATCCGTATCCTGCTGACGGAAGTACTGGAGTATCACTTACTCCGACGTTGAATATCACCGTCACGCATCCTGCTGGAAACACGATGGATATCAGCTGGCTCAGTAACAGTAGCGGCTCGTGGCAGATATTCGGTACGAACAACAGTGTTGGCAATGGCACCTATCGCCAGATTTTCTCGAATGCGACGGAGAGTGGAAAATGGTGGTACTGGAAGGTAAACGTCAGTGACGGGGCTTCATATAATATAAGTGATGTGTTCAAGTTCTATACCGGTTATCAATCGAAGATAAAGAATACCGGATCCACCAGTATCAAGGGATACCTGTTGATCCAGGTCCAGTACTACAATACTTCGAGTAGTACTTGGATTGTCGCTAATGATACCATCAATGAGACTACACCAAGGACTATCCATTGGGATGACCCAAATACATCATCCCAGCATATTCTTGCATTGGATACGATTTTCAACGGTCTGGTTAACACGTCATCTCTTTCATCATATGGAAACGGTACCTATCGAATTTATGTTGCGTTCAGGGATCCCGATGGCAATATCCTGAAGTGTGATGATGAAACCGAGTTGGTGGCAACGTACGAGTTCACGATAACGTTTTAATATGAACAAAATCGATAATAATTACCTCGAATCAGGCAATTTTGCCTGATTATTAATATTTTTTATTATAAATAATTTTTTTCTTGATGATAAAGTTTGCTGTCTATGTCCGTCCATCCAGATTCTTTTCTGAATGCTTTTTAAAAAAATGGAATTATAATTTCGATTTTAAATTCATGGTGTAAAAATCTCATTAAATAGTGCTAATTCCTACTTTCCCACTATTTTTACCTATATTCTGCTCCTATTTTCCCATTATATTTAAGAGCTTTTATTTAGTAAGAAAAAATGAAAATATTTTATTAAGGGGAGCAAAGAAATGACATTAATTTGGAAAATTAGTCTCTCTCGAGATCACATTGATTTGAAAGTAGATTATAACGACCGAGACGGAATTATGCTAAAAGGAACCTTATTCTCGGAGGGTCAAGGAAGAGGAGAAATATGAAAAAGAAATTCGTTTATGGTAGCATAATAGTAACACTGTTAATACTGGTGAATCCTCTGATGATCTCTCAAACGGTTAAAGCAGATGATCCTCCCAATGTAGCTATTGCAGGTATATGGTGTGATTCTACACCAGTAGATAAAAATACTATTGAATGGTTTAAGGCACAATTAAGCAATCAAGAATATTATAATGTCACTGTAATGGTGGAGTGGTTTTTCGATGGAACATTTTTGATAAGAGAAGAAAATATAGTTGTTCCAGCTGGAGGCAACATATATGTTGAAAATATGTCGTACGAATGGCCAGGTGATACTGATGAGCATAATGTATCAATTAATCTAAGTTACAATGGTGAGGTTATCGATACAGCTTGGCTGGTATTAAAAGCCCGAAAGTGGAAATTTTTCACATTTGACAGCTATGTTTCAGAAGGTCCTGCTGAAGTATGGGAAACAAATCCATCCTATATGACGGATTTAAGCGTTAATAACTATGCTTCATCAACTATTAATGGCGATGTAGAGCTATTGGATGACAATACGTGCGGTGAGAATGAATCTGGTACAATAAAAAGCGTATGGATCAGAGCAAAAGCATATTATTCTAACAATAAACGTGTCCTTATTTTACGACCTGTGTTTGGTGGGTCGCTTGATGGAAGCAATTACGAGTTTACTGACATTTCTACTACCGCAGCGTGGTCACCCTGGTTTAACATAACAGATGATGAGAGAGCACCTGAAGAGTGGAATTGGTACGACGTAGATAATCTTGATTGTGATGTGGAAGTAAAAACTAATGGTATGTCCCAGTTCACGCTGTACTGTTCTCAAGTTGAGATACGTGTTTGTCATACCTAGGAAAAAGGAACGATACAAAAGATAAGAAACGGGGGGGAAAACCGAAAAACACCCTTTTCAACTGTTTTCCCCCTTTATTATTTAATTTTATTCTCCATAAACCAAACTAATATATTGTGGGGGATCGGTGAGAAAAATAATCCATCTGCAGCAGAGGTGAAAAATCGATTTCTTATTTAACCCAATAAGCTGGTAATAGGAATGGCTAATTATCTAAAACCGTGATTTTTTAACCAGAATAATCTATTATTCCGGGAGAGAATCATTTAAATACACCATCGTATATTATTTTAATATACAAGGGAGGGTTACAAAATTGGTTAAGTGGAAAATATATCGAAAAAGGATTATATTTGCAGTGACTATATTGTTCATGGTATCCACGATTCTTCCCACCACAGGAATAATATTGGATAAAAACGATGCTTCTATGATAGATAAAGAAATCATTGTAAATGATGAAATTGTTAAAGAATTTCTATTTCCTCAAAGAGTTAGATTCTGTAATGATAATCTCATGATAGATAATAAAGACCAACTAGGTACCATAAATCTAGACCATAAGACTTCTTCAATACTTGTTAAATATACTATCTATTTTAATCATCCATTAAATAATGATGTTTTTAGAGCTGGTGATACTATTATTATCAATGGGACCATTAAAGGTGAAAAATTCAAATATTATAATATTGAATATGGAAAGGGAAGAGAACCAAAAAAATGGCATACAACAGGTATAACCCTTACTAACAACGGTAAATCACCTATTGAAGATGATATCGTTGCCATATGGGATACCAGTCATATAACAGAATCTGATTTCTTCACATTGAGGGTAACCACTCATTTTAGTAGAGCTGTCAATGTGCCAGTTCAAGGGAATTACAAAAACATAGCCCCAACACATAACCTCCTGAGTATCCCTCTCTGTTTTATGGAGAAGATAGCTCCCCTCCCATTTCTTGATAAAAAGGTAAAAATGTATATCAAAAATATCTATCTTGATCCGACGTTAAAAGAGGGGTGGCCGCAGAGGATCAATTGGCATCGTAATTACTGGGCTGGTTACGTAGAACCAGTTGTCAGTGACATTAACAACGATGGGGACATGGAAATAGTTGTTTATATTGGGGGAAATCCAACGAAAATATATGCATTTAACCCAGATGGATCCTTGGTTGATGGATGGCCTGTTACTGTAGATAACGAGGATCTTCCTGGGGGTAATTTAGGGCCACCGACGATTGCTGATATAGATAATAATGGATACCAGGAGATTTTCGTTAACGGGAAATATGGAATTTATATTTATTACCACAATGGCAGCTTTCTTAGACGAATCAATCAAGTAAATTCTTGTGAGCCGCAATGGAGCCAAGAATGTATTGTTTATGATTTAGATAACGATGGAAACATAGAAATTGTAAAAAAATATCAAGCAATCAATAATCAAGGAGGTAGGTGTGGTGTAAATATCACTGTGTTTGATATTTATGGTAATGTACTGAGTGGTTGGCCTCAGATGTGCTATGATTATGAAGGACCTGATGGAAATATGTATGTCGCTGGTAATGAGGGTATACCTGCAATTGGTAACTTTGATGACGACTTAGATATGGAGATTGTAGTCGCTGCTAATAGAAACGTGTTTGATGATCCTTCTAATCCTGAAGAAACATGGCATGTCGACGGAAGAATATTAGTTTACAACTTAAATGGGTCTCTTTTAAATGGATTTCCCTTTGACATTGATAGATTTTTTATTTCCCAAGCACCAGCTATTGGTGATTTGAATAATGATGGAATTAATGAAATAGTTATTACTGCCTCAAAAGCAGTCTATGTAATAGATAGATATGGGAACAATTTTACTGGTTGGCCACAATTGATAGATAAAAAATTTTCGGCGTCTCCGGCTCTAGCGGATTTTGACAATAATGGTTATCTAGAGATAGTTATAAGTAAAACAGAGAATCCCCTCTATACTTATGTTCTTGATTATCAAGGAAACATGCTTCCCGGATGGCCTCAACAAACAAGTTGGGTTGATTGGCGTGCTCCGATTGTTGGTGATATTAACGATGATGGCATACCTGATGTTGTAACTACCGCGGGAAATGGTGTTGTGCCATGGTATTCAGAAGATGGGGGAGTTTATGCTTGGAACTTTGATGGAACCTTGATTGATGGGTTTCCGAAGGTTACAGATGTTGATGCGCAGGCTAGCGCGACTATCGCTGATATTGATAATGATGGGAAGGTGGAAATTATTGCTAGTTCTGATTGGGATGTAGATCTAGAAACAAAGGAGCGTAAAGATAGATCGACAATTTATGTTTGGGAATTAAACAGTGAATTTAATGAGGATACCCTAAAATGGCCGATGTTCCACCACGATTCCATGCATACCGGATGTTATAACATTAGGGTCTGACTCATTAGTCAAAAGCTAATTGGTCGAATATATAAACATTTCGAATTTTGAGGTTTATGGGGTCAAAAAGAATTAGGACTCGTATGGTCTTGCTTTCATCATATCAGTAAGAATTTTCAGTTCTCTCAGTAGCGATATATATAACTGATCTAACACTGCGTTAATATCTTTTCTTTTAAAACCTAACACTTTAAGAATAGCTGTATCAATTTCTCTCCTTGGAGCAAAACCAATTCCAACTTTATCTTTAACAAAACTATAAGTTTCTTCAAATGCCTTACTTTCTTTCTTTTTCATATCTTTGATATTTACATTCATTGCTAATTGTTCAACTATGCTAGGAAACTCCAGTTTAGAGATTTTATTGAAAACTTTTAGTAAATCTTCTTTTTCTTTTTTTTTCAACTTCTTAGGATCAAGAACCTTAAAATCATTCAATAGGTAACCAGTAAATTCCATCCATGTTCCCCGTGTAGGCATCCTATTAACTAGGACTTGTAAAACGTTAAATGAACTATTCAACCAGAGAGAAACTATTTTTGCATTATCTTTGGTTAAATCTTTTAAAACCCATGTAACTCCAGGAAATACTCTTTCTACATCCGAATAAAAACCAAGATGATGTGTTCCAGGTGCTCCCATATCAAACCTACAAACAAAACAAAGATGCGATTTCCGTCTTAACAAATAGCTTTTCCAATCTGATGGTATTTCATTTTCTTCTACCATATTTAGAAATGAATCTATTTCATCAAAGGAATCAGTTAATAAATATTCTTTTAACTTTGATACATCAATTTTATCCCTTCCAGAAATACGTCTCAAATTAGGTAATATCGAATTGATCGGGATTTCAAATTCATTCCTTATAAATCTGTGTTGTACAACTATTGTACCTTTGGTTTGTTTCTTGAATATCCAAACATCTTTTTTCTTTAAGTAAGGAGCACCTTTTTCATTAATCGAGAACTTAGGGAAAATTATTGCCCTTTTGCCTCCTTCGACTCCTCTGGTTACAGATACACTTGACTTATTTATAGAACATATATAATTACCTTTTTCAACGGATTCAAGAATCTTAAATAAATCAAAATTTTGAACTGAAATTAGTTTGAATAAATTGTTTCTATCCAACTCACTTATAGGTATATTTCGAATAAGATATTCACCAAAATCTGACTCCATTCCAATTTCTAATTTGCTAACAGCCTTTTTTATTTTTGAAGGATGAATATCTATATTCCTTAAAATAACATAATTTATATTATCTATCTTTTTTCCCTTTTGTGCAACTAATAAAATCTCTCTTAAATCGGTATCCTCAGAAAAATTTGGCGCATCACTTCTTAAAATAATGTAATCGAGACCATATTCATCCATAAGCATCTTACGAATACCGAAATCCGACTCTTTCATTAAAACAGTTGCAGGAAGAACTGCTGCAATCCTCCCTTTAACATCAAGAAATTTATCTGCCAAGAATAAAAAATAGGAGCAATAGCTCATTCTACCATGAAGAAGATGTTTCCTCGATAAAAAATTCTTTTCTAATCTTGATTTGTAAGTTTCACTGAATTTGGTTATTGTTTCTTGTCTAGTAAAAGGAGGATTCATTATAACAGTGTCCACCTTATTTAGATGTATTATTTCCCCTGGTTTTGCATCCATTTTAACAGAACCAACAGAAACCTTCTCTTTTTTGGATATTGTTTTTTCAAAATCAACTATACGCCTTTGCTTTCTCGCCTCAATTGGAATTTCAGCCAAAGGCTTCAATTCCTTCCCAGGTTTTAATGTTGTAGAATCCCATATAGCAATATTCAATCTATCTGATTCATATTCAGTAGACTTCAAAGCAAGATTAATAACTGATAAATGAGCAGCAAAAGGCATAATGTCCACGCCAGTTATATCCTCCTCTAAAAATTTCTTATGCAACTTCTCAATAAACACATCATGATACAACTCTTTTTTTCTGGAATATGCTGCACCCAATAACGTTCCACTTCCACAAGCAGGGTCAATGACTTTTGCCTTGTAATTATCAATAGATAAATACGCTAGAATCTTTGCTGCTTCTTCTAATGTATAATATGCAGCAACAGGTTTTCTATCATCTATTGGAATAAATGTATGATAAATTGTACCTAGAACACCAAATCCTATATGCTCTGGTTTTAATGCATCTACAGCTTTCACTACAGTTCTCAATATGTCTAAAGTGCTGGGTTCATCTATAAACCGAGAAGCAACATGTAAACCAAATACAGGTGTATAATCTTCTACTCTGCTAAAATAATCAATAAAATCCCTTGGGCTATTGATATTCTCAGGTATGATTTTCTCATATCCTTTTTGCTCAGCTAAAATTCTATAGAAAACAATTTGATTTAACAATAAATATGCAGCTGCATTTCTTGCCACTTGAGCGATTTTTTTATCTATTTCTTTTTCGCTTTCAATATCAGTTGAACCGAGTACGCTTTTAAAGAGTTCTAATATATTCTCGATTTCTTCGACCTTAGGTCTAAGTAAATCAACCCCTTGTCTTAATGTATTAATTATCTCTCTAGAGTCGATCTTGGGAGGTTGTAATTCTATGTTTTCTTTAATCCAATTGGGAATCTGTTTAATAGTTAATTTCCTAATATCAGTTTGTCTATCCCTTATCATAAAAATGCATGAAAATTTGTAACCAGAAAATAAAACCTCATAATCAATTTCTTTTGTCAATCTGGTCTGTTTAATCACATCAGCAAGTCTTTCATCATATGTAATAAGAAAGGAACCTGTGGCATAAGCGCTTAATCCAAAATCCCTTGCTTGAGCTAATCCTAACCACTTGCTTTTCTCCCATTCTGCCTCTCCAAAAAATTTTCCTCCATCTCTTATTTCTAAATCTGGCTGTCTTCTGGTTTCTTTAAGGGAAACCGAAATTTGTGTCCTAGCGTCAATGTCTTTTTGCCTAAGATAATCTGCTAACAAATCTGTAACAGTATCTTCAGTAGAGCCACCAGATTTTACCATTAAATCACTCATAATTGAATTATTAAATGATATATTATCTTTGCCAAGTTGTTGCGGTAATATCTATGAAATTGAGCAATCCAATAACAAGTGTTATTCCACGTTCTAAATGGTATCCTCTTATATGAGACTTATTTCTCTGATGTTAAAAAATCCACCTGCGACACTTAAAATCCATATCAATAATTTTACTATGTAAATTAGGTTTTATACAATGTTTTTTATGAAATAAATCAAAAATTAAAATCTATTAGTTTTTTTTTAGATTTTTCGAAACTTGTTCAAAACTATGTTTGATAGCTTCAAAGCAATCTTTTTCGTCAAATCCTGCTAATTGTTTTGGAATTGCAGAAAATCTGCGATTAAATTCATTGCAAAACATATAACCAAGGTATAGTAATGATATTGATCTATCTCCAATAAATTGAATAATTTTTGGAGTGATAGATAATTTAAATAATGAATAAGAATCCGTTCCAAATAAAAGATGATTAGTATTTTCTTTTTTTTCCAAGTTTTTTAAATTATAATTTGCAATATCGATATTACCTGAAATCTCAAGATCCAAGGATGTAATCAATTTCCTCCTTTGTTTTTTATCCTTATAGTATTCAATTATTGTTTCTACAGTTATGACTCCACTAATTGTAATAACCACTCCAAAAATAAAATCTAGAAATTCCATTCAATATTTTCTCCTTTGGTGAATCAATGTTTTCTATCTTTCGATGCTGTAATTATTCCATCTAAGAAACCGATTGCTCCTCGTAATTGTATTTTTGCCATATCCCTGGTAGGTATTCCTATTGTAAATTCTGGAAATGTAAAATAAGCGCCTTCAGTTTCTAGTTTGTTTTTAAGTTTATTTACATATTGCAGTAATTGTTCTATTTGTTCCATTATGCTCATATGTTGAGGAAAACTTAATGATAGATTCATTAATCCCTTGATGACATCATCATCTTCTTCAGCTTCCAATAATTTTGTAAAATCATCCATCGGACTTTTCAATCCGCCAGGACTCGTTAGAGTAGCATAATGCCCTTCTGCAATACCCTTCAATATGTTTGCTTGCAATGCAAATCGTTCTAATTCTGCTTTTCTAATTTCAGTTCCAGATCGATGTAGTTCTGCGACTGATGATCTTCTCATGGATTCTTCTAAATTCTTTTCGGTTTTTTTAGATATTACCATTTTTACTTACCTCCCAAATTTTGTAATATATTAGATATTTTTATTATTTTAGGTGCAACATATTGATTTTTAAAAGAAATTTAAAACGATAAATACATTCATATATGATTGTTTGTTACATATTTTTAGGGAGGCGTATGAAAGAAATATTAGCTTTTAATAAAGAAACAGATAGAAAGTGGAGATGGATTGCAGATATTAATGGTATAGAGTTTAAGATATATATTGAAAAATGGCGGACGCCTGAACCCGTTCCTGAAAAAATTACAGTTTTGATTGGAAATCCAGAAGAATTTGAAAATAAAAGAAAATATACTCAAGATGAGATCGAAATAAATCCTGAATTAAGAAATGAACCAATATATGAGTTGGTTAAAAAAACTGAAAAAAAAACTCAAACAATGAGATATACTCCAATAGTTGAAAGAAATGATTGGGAAGCAGGAGAACCATATATACCATTTGAATTATTGCAGGATTTAGAAGAAGATACTCTAGCTATTCAAATCAGATGGGGCAATAGCTCCTAACTCTTCTTTTTATTTTTAAGTGAAAATTGGTATTTTAGGATAAGGTTAGAGCCAAGCTAATATTTATTAAGCTTAAAATCAATAAATATATTTGTTGATATGGGAGAGGTAAAAGGAAAAAAGAGGAAATATAGCAAGGAGTATGATGATTTTTTAATGGAGTTTATGTATCATGAAGACAAAGTTTTTACCTCCCGTATGAATCTTTTTTTAGTTGCTGAGTCTTTGTTGTTACTTTCATTTGTCACTCTTGTGAATAATAAGGATTTAAAAATAATTAGTTATTACTTAAACGTAGGTGCTATTATCATAACATTTTTTTATTCAATGGCTCTCTGGATAAATTTAATGTATATGAAAAAATTACAAGACGCAGCAATAAATGATAATTTATGCTTAAATTACAAGAAAATGAAAGAAGAAATATATAACATCCAAGATGTTCCAATAATTTTTAGACGTCCAAATATATATTTAGGACTTATTCCTCTCATATTTTTAGGTGGCTGGTTTTTATTATTTATTTATCTATTTTGATTTATACTTGAATTTTAAGTCAGAATTGGTAATTTTAGGGTAAAGCCATATTTACCAAAACATTAAAAAAGATATTACTATTACTCTTCATCACACACTGAAATTAGATGATGTTATGGCAAAAAGAGTTATTTGTCCAAATACTACATTTGAATCTATAAAGACAATACTTGATTTTTTGAAAACACAAAAGGGAACACAAACAATTAAAGAAATCTCTGAGCAAACACATAGAAGTGTATCATGGATAAATGGTGCTCTCCCAATAATGGGAGAATTGGGACTTATATATAGAGGAGCAGGAGAACATAGAAAACATATTGGTATTACAAGCAAAGGCATCGATTTAATAAATTACATAAATGAGAGAAAAGATGAAGACCTAAAAAATTTGGGAGGAGAAATTTATAAAAAATCTGACATCTTAAACATTGCAAATAAAATCTTATCAGATGAACCTGAAATCTCTATTAAAAAATTTGGAAAAAAAATTGTAGAAAAATTGGAAATTCCAGCAGAACAACAATGGAAAAATGAGACAACATATGTTAAAGTTGCTCGAACATGTAAATCATTACTTGGAGGATTAAAAGTAATTGAGTACATCCCTCAAAAACATAAACGCCAGAATATCGATCGCTTCCGAAATAAAATAATGCCGTATGCGTCAACTATATTACTCGATAAACTATTGAATAGCTTTGTTAAAAATGAAAATGATGTTTATCGTCTCCCCGCTGAAGAATTAACACAGTATCAGCGACAGAGACAAACTGATTATTTTAACACAGCAATTTCTCTTGGATTAGTTGATAGAATTCCTAGTGATGAATACCTCTATAAATTAACACATGAGGGTAGAAAATTAAAGGAGTCAAAGAATTTTTCTGAACATGCAAAAATATTTCAAGAAATTTTGTTAGATAATCCTCATGTCGTTGAAATTATTAAAACTATTAAAAATAATTATGATGAAATAAGTACTGAGGAGATAGGTCAAATTTTATGTGAATATAATGGTGCAAAATGGGGTGATGGTACAAAAAGATCATATGGTAATAATTTTTTAAATTGGTTGTTGGAGGCAGATATACTTGTAAAGAGAGGTAGAAAGCATAAATATACCTTCCAACAGTATTTTATCGAAAGTGACAATTACCATAAATATTTCAATAATGATTATGGAAATAAGTCTTTAATCAGTAAACCATCCTCTCATGAGCAGAATAATCTAATAGTTATCCAAAAACCATTATTATCAAATAAACCTATTTTTTTATTCAACAGATTAAATACTATTCTAAATTGGTTAATTAATTACGATAAAAGTAATCCCTTTTCTAATGAAAAAATACACCAAGAGGTAATCGATATTTTACATGACTTGATAAACAATTCTAATGATGAAATAAAAGCAATCTTCATACTGTCAAAATATTTGGTTGAACTTGCATATAATGAAAATAATTCGGAGCATATCAGACAAATTCAAAAGAATATAGTAAACATTAAAGATTACAATAAATCCGTTATTGATACCTAACAATTGGATGGTAAGTTAGGAAAAAGCCGTTTTTTCGGTGGGAGTTCAGTCAAGAATAAAGGGTTTGAATAAAAATAACAAAATATGGGCAGGTGGCACAGTCTGGTCTACTGCGACTGGCTTTAGACCAGTTTGGGTGCGTCCCCATCGAGAATTCGAATTTCTCCCTGCCCGATGGACACGTAGGTTAATGGTAAACCACGTAGCCGCCCAGCTATGGAATGCGGGTTCGATACCCGCCGTGTCCACCACATTTTTATTAGAATTATTGAAAAGGGAAAAAATCATCTTACACACTGAAATTGATGACCTGGAACCCTTTTCAAATAATTCCGATACATTGTATTATATCTTATTGTTTTATTTAAATGCTCAGAATTTTCCTAACTTAATCAATTATAGTTGTAATTTATATATAGATAATACTATGAAACAAATATAAAATATATATTATAAAAATATTCTGATTGACAGAGTTGTTCCTTCTATTCCCCTAAAAAGGGAAAATTATATATATAATAATCCCTATATAGGTATTAAAAGGGATAATAACTCCCTAAAAAAGGTAAAATATGAAAATAGAAATAGACAACGTAAAAACCGTAATCGAGACCGAAATAAAGAAAGACGGCAGGATATACGGTTTGAAAAAATTCGCAGGGTACAATGCGAAAGTGGTTGTCTTGGAAAATCATCAGAATACAAACAAATAATAGAAATTGACCAAGGGAAGCTGTCACTTCCCAAGGTCTTGGAGGCCTGATAACGTGTCTATCAAACCCCCAAAGGAAATAAAGGCAACTGAAAATAAATGTTTCCATGCTGAAACAATTGTAGATTTCAATCCAATTCCCTATAATTTCAACTATCTGACTAATGAGCTTTCAACTGAAACTACTTTTAACCATAGTTTTGGAGACTACGATTATTGTGATGATAATGTAATAATAAAAAATCCTATTCAAAATCCAACAGAGAAGCACCCAGTAAGCGTTGCTGAATTTTTAGGAAAACATCTTGATTTAACCTCTATAAGGAATATTTTTGATTCTCAATATGGTACTGTTGATTATCATTATCGTTTTCCATTGGATGCAATGATTAAATCATCTATGATTCGCAGAATAAAATGTATGAGGTCATTTCAGAAGCTTGTTAATAGATTTGAAACGAATCAACAGGATGCACATGCTATTGGTTTTGAAAATAACGGCAACGGTAGATTTCAGATTCCAGATAGGAGGACATTTCGACATTGGGAAAATATTCGGATAGATAATCATACTCTTGAAATTGCTATGGATATGTGTGTGAGATCTCTTAGAATAGAACTGGAAAAACAGGGTGTAATTCTCGGTAGAAAAATCGGTATCGACTCTACACCTTTAGAAGCATTGTTTAATGATGAGGAGGCTAAATATAGCGGTCATTACGAAAAAACTGGTTATAAAATTCATGGAGCATATGATCTTGATAGAAATATTCCACTAGCGATAATCATTACAACTATGAATGAAGCAGATCCAAATTATTTCATACCATTGTTAGAAAAATTACAGGAGTTAGGAATCAAGTTTGAGAAGATATTTGCTGATGGTATTTACGATACTTTTGAACATTTTGCGATGGTTCATTTTGTCTATAATGCTATATTTTATACCAATCCTGGAACCAATGCTGTGTATAATGATAAAGGAACGGTTGAGGGTATTCAGCATGAATACAATAAATTCTGGAAAAAGGAAGATTATGTTCTACCAAATAAAGTTACATTACAGGATAAACTAGAATATTTAATGAAGCATGATAAGATTGATGTTGTCGGTGCGTACTTTAGAAACCAGTTTCTAAAAAAATGGGAGAAATGGCAGGAGGAAAAACAAGAAGGAAAGCAAATTGCCTATAATAATAGGAATGCCGCTGAAGGATTTCATGGATTCGTAAAGAAATATCTTAATTTGCAGAATTACTTTGATTACCGTGGTATAAAAAATGTTGAACGTCATGTAAGATGGACATATCTTTCTATCCTTGGAATAGCGTTGGCAAGAGCGCAAAATGGAATTATAGAAAATTTGACCCAAATAGCATATTTTGAATGATAATTATTTTTTCACTTTCGTTTCACACACAGGACATTTAGATAAATAAGATGAAAAATACATTTTACATTTTTGACAATACTTTTTCTCTTTCATTTTCTGATCCCATGTGTTATAAAAATCTGTTCCACCAAAGATCGATGTCATTGTTGCACTAGAGGTAGTAGTCCCAGTTGCAGTACCACTGTACATAAATTCTGAATAATCAGCCGTTTCCCAAGCATTCTTTACATCATTAATACTGTAGGTTTCTATTTTCGGTTCTTCTTTTTTCTTTTTTTCAGGTTTTTTCCCTTTTTGGTTATCATTTGTCATATTATGCACCTACATAATACAGATTATAGACAGTAATAATTACCCAATCAACTGCTAAGGATGTTATAAGAAATGCAATTCCTAATTTCAATAAGCCTAATGCAGAAATTATACAACCTACTTTGTCAACATTATGAAAATCATGATTTTTTGCCCAAGCTTGCATAGTTCCCTTAATTATCGCAACCTTTGTTAATAACTCATTTTTATCATAATATTTTTCAGCTAACCTAATAGGGTTCGGAGAGCGAATAAATTCGACTTTATTTAAACAATTTAAACAAGACCATATGGCTCTTACTAAAAATTGCGAAGTTAACACTGCAAAAAATATAACTACTAGTAATACAACCAAAAAAGAATATCCCATCGGTGAATAGATGGTTGCAGGTTTCTTTATCAAATCTGATATAAAAATATTGATACCAAGAAAAATTGAAACAATTGTCGTTGAAGCAGCCATGATTGTTGAAGCTTTGCCATCATAAGATTTGAATAGGTCCCATTCTGTATCAAGAGAATATCTGCTTGACTCATAAATTGAATCGATTGATGATTTTTTTAAAGAAGTTCCTCCACCCATAGTATCAATTAGAATTATGATTTGATTAATTAACTTTTACTCATTATTCTAATCAATCTAAATAAAACATTTCGAGTGAAGTATAAATAGTAATAAAAAAATATTGATTTTAATGAGTTGGGAAGATTTCGATGTTTTTTACTCTGCTGAGGATAATATAAATAAAATTAAACAATGTGCTTTTGTTTACAATCATATTAATGTATATATTGCACGCCTCTGTGATTGGGTCCAAGAAAAATCAGAATATAAAGATATGGCTGAATGGTTGATTACTAATGATATTCTTAGAATACCTGATACAGTAGAGCAAATTAATGTAGATCTTCATGATAAGGTTTTTTATACTGCTGATAAAAAACTCCTAGGATTGATACATCACAATAAGAAAAAATTAGCTAATCCGCCTAAATATCCTAAACATTATCAAAAAATTTTAAACGAAATCGTTCAGAAGGACATTAATGATGAGTTTCTAAATGAATTAATTATTAATGAGTATAGACGAGAATTTAATGATGAATTGAAACAAAATTATTATTGGGATATTACATTTTCATCTTCAAGTATTCCAGAAGAATTAAAAAGAACCATAAAAGATGAAATTGATAAAATATGGAAAATAAAAGAAGCTCACTATAGGAGACATATAGAAGTTAGTCACAGATTAAGAAATTTGCTAATTGTAAATCAATTTTCCTCAAGTCATTCTGCTTATATTGATCCTTATTCAAAATTTTATTATGATTACAAAGTCAGTGGGTATCGAGATTTTAGTGCTATTAGACATATTCGAGGTGCGGAATCGATGCTTCCTTTGACTAACCATAATATAATTGATGAATTTTCATTTGATGATATTATTGAAATTAGAAAAAATGGAACTCGCAATGAAGCAATGAAAAAGTTGAGTGAAATTATAGAACAAATCCCCTATGCAGAAAATACCGAGGAATTTGAAAAACAAGTACGAGAGAAAATACAAGATACAATATGTGAAGTTATAGAATCTCAAAGAGGTTCCCCAATAAAAGATACAATCAAGAGCATAGTAAATTTAGGTGTTAGTTTTATTCCTGTAGTCGGTCAAATTGTAGGTGCTGGAAAAACTATTTCTGATCCATTAATTTCATATTTAAAAGATCAGACAAAAAAAAGATGTTTAGCTTATTTTTATATTGATTTAAGAAACTTTACGAAAGAATAAATTATTTCAAGTTTATATTGACTAATGAACAGAAGTTAATTAGTCAAAGATTTCTGACTCGTTAGTCAGACCCAACATTAATTAAAAAGACAATACAATACTTTTATTAGACAGAACAATTATTATATCCTTGAAAGGAGATCAAATCTTTTGGTAAGAAGTCTATCATTCTTTCCTCCTTCCATTGTGATATAAAAAAGGCAATACATGATTTGGATCGATATCTCCAAATAAGAATGAGACAATGTTTAAGAGAATTGGACCTCAGTGCTTCAATCTGTCGATGACTTCGGAGATATAAATTGTTTTTTCTCATGCTTCTCCAGATTGATATCGAAAACCTTAATTATCTGGTTTAACTCTTGGTAGCTCATAATTTTGCTATTTAAATTTTCGATAAATACTTTTGTTGCAACATCAGCTTTGTCTTCAAGGAAAAACATAGTTTTTTTGTAGGCTTGAATTTTGGTAATAGAAGGGAATCTTGTTTTGAGAGTCTGATATTACTTAACACCATATTTTTGAAATATAGCTAAAAACCATCTTTATTTATATAACAAGAAAGTTCTATAACCGATGTTTTACCTTCTAGTTGTAATAACATTTCTGGTATTCCTAAGAGTTCGGTTTAGGGTATAAACCGAAAATATCTGGCCAACTCCAGTCTTCAGGTGACCACACGTCAGTCGTCGGCTGGCATGCCTCGGTCTCAGGCATCCACTTGGTTACTTGCTTCTCCAGCTTGGATTA
>CAYGAC010000055.1:0-24278 GCA_964347865.1 uncultured Thermoplasmatales archaeon | reverse complement strand
TCGAACTTCAATTATCAAGTCTATACCTGCAGTGTAATATTGTACAGCGTTACCCATCATCATCTCCACTGAACCATAGTCTGATGTGTCGATTACAGGAGATATGAGCTCTGCACCAGGAGAATAATAGTAGTACAAACGAGTTACTTTGTATGTACCATATGGTGCGGGTATGTAATAGTAGTAGTATTGAGACCAATACCATGCATAGTAGTTACCAATCTTTGTCCAACCTGATGGTGGTGAATAATAATAGCCATTAAAGTGCTCAAAGAAGAGTTGCACTGGATTTGCATAGTCAATTTCTTGTACGGTTATATGTGTCTTGAAACAACATTCATCGTTTTGACCTACGTTTTTGATGATACCATCCATTCCGAAGGTTTGTGCAGGCCCAGACGCAAGTCCGTCAATTGTTAGTGCAGCAACGTCATCCATCCATGGGAAGTATAACGTGATTAATTTGTATTTTATGTCATTTTGTGCAATATCATCATCAAGAAAATGCTCTGCGGATACGGGGTATTCTTCATAACTGTTTTCAGATGTTTCATTTTGCCATTCACTTGGTGTCCAATCGGGGAAGTCAACAGTCTTTTCTTCACCTGATGGTATCGTAATATCTTCAACGATTTCAGCATACTCGGCACAACCACCACATGGGTCGATTCTACATGAGTCAAGGTACCAGTTTCTGAAGTTGTTGTAATATCCTTGATAGCTGAAATTAAACTGGAACTCAGATCCAATATCACCACCGGTTTGGAAACCATAACAACCGATTGTGTACCAATCTCTAGTGTCACCTGGAATTGGATTCTCCCACGGAGTTACATCTCTCCATGAACTGCTTTCATTCTGTCTATACTTGAGATACATATAACAAGTGTATTGTACGTCTTGAAAGAGAGCAAAGGTGAATGTAACTTTTTCTAAACCACTACAGTTAACTTTCGGACCCACTATGTAGTTGTCGTAGTAATCACCGCCACTGCGCTGATCCCAGTAGTAACATCGTGCCTCACCGGTCATTGCAGGATCGTCAGAAGCTTGGTATGTTCCACTCCATTTCCACCAGTCGGTAGACCAATTTACTGGTAAACCTCTTGGACCAGCTCCATAGGTTGAGAAATTCTCCAAGAGTAATGGTGCGTCAGAAACTTCACACTTTATGATCGTCATTTGCGCATCGAATGTCTCGGAGTGGTTACCATTATTTATAAAGATTGTTTGCATTGGTACATTTTCGACAGCATATCCAGTTTCTGGGTATACTATTTTCTTAACACCAATATCATGTTCTGGAGGTATAGTTATATACCACTCGTAAACTGCAATAGCATCAGGTGATGCTTGAGAACAGGCAACAAAGGATGAATAGGCTCCGAATCCCCATTCTGCTAACGCTAATCCACCAGCAATTCCACCGGGAATCTCTAATTGTACGTTGTGGTAGTAATCTTCACCTTCTACAAACTCCTCAGCTTCTAAATCATACGCACGGATTTCTGAACCAGTACCACCTTGGTCATGTACCCAAAGAAGGCCAGCAAAATTGGTATCCCATTTATCGTATGCAAAACCGTAGGTGCTTGTAGTTAAGACGAGGTTGAATGACTCGATTATTGTTCCATCCTTATCTAATTTCCATACTGGGTCACCCCAACCGGAAACGTAGAGGCAGTCATCCTCTCTCTCGTAGGTAATAGCACGGCATGACCAACTTCCTGTAATTGTACTGATTATGGATTGTGCTTCGAAATCCATCTCCCAGGCAGTTCCATAACCGTTACCAGACCACATATAACCAGTAGAGTGATCATATGCCATATCACGGAAATTTGAAGCTCCGGAAATGGAAAATGAGTCAACGTATTCACCTTCATAATCGAATCGATAGATGTTGGAACCCGACCATTCTCCAGCGTAAATGTAATCTGGATCAGCTCCACAAGCAGAAACGTAAAGGGACTGAGTTACATCTATTTCTAATAAAACATCCCAAGGGTCCAAAGGTGTTTGTTGTGTTCGTTCAGCAGATATCATTGCTGTAATGTCCATTGATGCAGTAGGTCCTGCTTTTAAAGCTGGATTCTTATCAGTTATTCCTAGCGAATTTTGTTTTGGTACATTCTGTGATTCTTCTATTTCAACATTCATATTTTCTGCGTTACTAGATGTTGCTGCAGACATTGCGCTACTCGAAACAAGGATAGCTGCAATAAGCAGCGACATCGCAATCGTCGTTGTCTTCATCAGCCTTTTCTTATCTAAAATTTTATGTTTCTTCATTTTTGTTCCTCCCCGTTTTTCAACGGTATAAATAACATATTGTGTAGTTATTTATAAATATTTCGGCTGAAATATAGAATTATACTACAAATTTATGCCAATTCACTTAATATTTATATGTAAATTATAATAATTATAATTAGATAGTATAATAACCAGATGTAGTTAATTAAAAAAAGCGAAAATAGCTACTCGAATGGTGAAATTATGAAAATCTATTATAAAATTAAATAATATAAGTCATATAGTAATATCTAATGTAAAAAAAATAGGAAAAAAGTAAATAAGAGATTTTTATGATTACTGGAGAGTAATCAGTCTATTGAAAACTGGAAGCAACGATAATATCTTTTCTATTAATGGAAAACGATGTATGAGATTTTGTAAAAATTGAATAAATATCATGGAGGCAGATTGTTTGCTCTTTGGATACGTCCCTTCTAAAGTTGATTCATCACCTTTCAGACCATATTCGTCTACAGCCCACGCTGTTATTGTATAGGTTCCTTTTTTAAACGAATGTTTAAATGTTACCTCTGTACCTGATTCAACCCATTCAGAGCTTTCTTGGTCACTGCCATCTCCCCAATTCACAAAGATTTTTACCATATGATTTTCATTATCTGTTGCAGAGAAGGTAAAATCGTATTCTACTTCAGCTTCTCCATTTGCCGGTCCATCTATAATCGGTGGATTGGGTTTAGTATTAAGTCCTGTTGTAAATTTCCATACTGGACCTACCATTTTTACTCGTTGGCTATCCCACGCAACAATTCGCCAATAATATGTTTCATATAATTCCATGTCACCTGGTGGATCATAAGATTCCTTAGATTGATTATCTTTTTGTTTAAATTGCGGAGGATTTGTAGTGTCAAACCACACATCATATGTTAAGATATCACCAGAATTAGGGTCATCCCCTGTCCAGTTCAGGATTGCATCTACAGGAACACCTATTTCACCATCTTCTGGATGAGGGTCACTTGGCGGGTATGGTGGTTTATTATCTTCAGTTTTGAAATTCCATAGCTCCCCTTTCCTTTTTAATCCATATTTATCCCATGCATTAATTCTCCAATGATATTCTTCTGAGAATTCAAGAACTCCAAATGGATTATAGGTAGTATTTGTGAGATTTCCAGCTACTTTTGTTGGCATTCCCGATTCAACCTTGCTAAAGTATACATCATATTTTACCGGATCGCCATCTGGATCATCACCAACCCAAGTGAGATTAGCATCAATTGGTATACCAAAAGAATTGTTCCGTGGTAATGGATTACTTGGTGTATAGGGTGGATGATTATCACGTGTTGTGAAACTCCAAATTTTTCCTTTTGTTTTTTCACCTTTTTTGTTCCATACATCAATCTTCCAATAATACGTTGTGTTCCAATTAAGTGTGCCATTAGTATATGACATAACCGATACATTTTCGATGGATACTGGTGGAGGAGTAGTGTTACCGAAATAAACGGAAAAGGTTTTTGGATCGGTACCTTTACCCAATCGATATCCAGCAGTTTCATCCGAATAATCATCATTATCCCTATCAAATACAGAGGCAACCACCCAGGTATTACCTTCGGTTATATCTTCGTATAAGTGAGTACCGTTGGAACGCGTTGTCCCATCCCATATTTTAGAATCCTTCCAGGTAGTTCCAGCACCTAAAGCGGTGTTATTATTAAAAGCATAATCTAAAAATGCCATGGTATAGAGTCTACCTGCTGTATCATACCAATCCATTGAGGATTGATTATCACATACATAGACATGAATATGACCGTTATATTGGCTTGCTTTGTTATTTGTTACTGAAACATTAACCATAAATTGGGAATTGGTCCAATTCATCATCTGCTCAATTGGTACTTTCGTTGCACCATCTTCTGGTTCATTATTTACAGCTCCAAGCCAATATCCATCAACGGTGAGATCTATATCAGAGACAGTCCTATTTTTACAAATATTAATACTTTTTTTATAATTAGCTACAGCTGTAGCGTTGTTGGGAGAACCTATATCTTTTCTCCAACCACCATCCCAATATGCGGTTGGTGAACTGGTAAGGCCGAGCTCACCCTTAACCCTTGAGTACGCATGTAAATTAACATCATATACATGAATCACGTAATAGAAGGGATAATCATCTCCCCTATTGAAAAATAAATAAATCAACGCTTCATGACCGTATTTACAATATGTACACGTTGTATAGGTACCATATTCTTGAAGAACAGTATGGGTAGCTGCCGTGTTAACGGGTTCATTTTTTTCTGATTCTGTTGACAAATTTGGATTAGACATTGCCCCAAAAACTGTGGTAAATAATAACATACCAACTAGCATATAAATAATTATTCTTCTCATTTTTATATTACCCCTTTTAAAGTTTCTTCAGTAGTTAATATATACTATAGAACAACCATTATATAAATCTTTAGCTATAACAATTGTAAACCATCCTTGAGTTAACCAATAGAAATCAAGAATTTTTGAGTTTAAATTTATAATAAATATTTTATAATAAATATAAATGAAAAATATAATATAAACTTATTCTTAAAGATTAATTTAGAGTAAGAATTTTTAATGGTATTTGCGATTTGAGTTTAGAATTTGCAGGAGTTATATGAAATGAAGATTCTCATTATTGGCTCTGGGATGATGACCCGAGCAATAACATATGATCTCTGTAATTATTCAAAATGTGACACAATTACCATCATAGATAAAGATAAAAAAGCATTACATTCTACAAAAAAAATATTTGATAGAAAAATAATAAATTTTCAAAATTTAAATATAGAAAATACAAATAAAATAAAAATACATTTTCAGAATCATGATCTTATCATTTCTGCTGCTCCCTATAAATATAATTACATATTAGCCAAAACTGCCGTAGAGACAAAAACCCATTTTCTTGACCTAGGTGGAAATAACTTAATTGTAAAACAAGAACGAAGTCTATTTACAAAAGCTAAAAGGAATGGTGTAATTGTAATTCCAGATTGCGGTCTTGCCCCAGGGTTAACATCGGTTATAACAAGAGATATTGTTAATCAGATGGATCATGTTGATTTTGTAAAAATAAGAGTAGGGGGACTCCCAGTACATCCAAAACCTCCTCTAAATTATCAAATAGTGTTTTCCCCTTTTGGTCTTATCAATGAATATATTGAAGATGCGATTGTTCTTGATCATGGCAAGATTATCACTAAAAAATCTATGACTGGTCTTGAAAAGATATCATTTCCCAAACCATTTGGAGAAATGGAGGCTTTTTTGACCTCAGGGGGTTGTTCTACTCTTCCATATACGTATAGAACTAAAATAGATAAATTAGATTATAAAACAATTAGATACCCCGGACATTGTAAAATGTTTAAGACCATTTTAGATTTAGGATTAGCAGAAGAAAAAACAATCAAAATTGGAAAAAAAAACATAATACCAAGAGAAGTATTAGCAACTCTTCTTATGAAGAAACTCCCTAAGAACGAAAAAGATGTAGTTTTACTCAAGGTTTTAAGTGAAGGTATTAAAGATCAGAAAAAAATTTGTATGGAATATTTAATGATAGATCATTACGATGAAAAAAACAATATCACTGCCATGATGCAAACCACAGGATATCCTGTATCAATTATAGCTCAAATGATTGAAACTGGATTGATCAATAAAAAAGGTGTCTTTTGTCCAGAAGAGATAGTCCCATGTAAACCTTTTTTTGAGGAATTAAAGAAACGCACTATTATAATTAAAAAGAAAATAACACATAAATAAGAATATGATAAAAAAAATAATAGGAAAAGAATTTTTAGATGCAAAAGAAAAAGCAATCAAATCGTTAGAAAAAGCTTGCGATGAAAATAAAGCGGATAAAGAAATTTTACCTATACTTACTTTAATCAATCAAGTAAAAGGTTGTTATACAACCAGTAGTTGTTCAGGTAGAATTGTTATCCTTGAAATTCCACAGATTGGAGACAAACAAAAAGCAAGCTTTTTAGGAAAATGGCATAGAAAAGTTGACCTAAAAGAAATTCAGACAGCGTTACAAAAGGTAAAAAAAGGTTATGTATGGTTTATTGCACAATCCCCCATAATACATATTGTTACGGATGAAATTGAAACAGCTGATAGAATATTAAAAATTGCATTAGGATGTGGTTTTAAAAATTCAGGACTAAAATCTATAAGAAGAAAAATTGTCATAGAAATTTGTAGTACAGAACGTCTTGATGCTCCAATCGGTCTAAACGGATTTATATATAATGAGGATAATTATTTACAAATTTTGGTAGATATTTCTAACGATATTTTGGAGAAATCTAAGGGTAAACTTGCTCGATTTAAAGGTAAACTAATAGAAATCGTTGGTTAAATTAACAAAACATTTATATACTCATTGATATATTAGTGAATGGGGAAAAATTATGAAGGTTATGAAAAAGAAAATAATCGGCCTACTAATATGCATGCTGATGATGACTACTATACCCCTCGCTGCAGGAATGACAGAAACAGAACCTGAGAAAGAACCAACACTTGACGTTGGTCGAGTATTTCTTAAGGGATTGCTATTCCATAAACTCAGGAAGGGAAACGTCAATCACGCGTTAGCAATAAGACTATTTTACATAGAATTCACCCCGACCGAGAGAACCATGGGATGGGTTACTTTGAATACCGTTTGGTTCAAAGACTCAGCCTATTTAGGACGAATGTATGAGGTAGGTCTTGGCCTATTTACTTACGTATTCGGATTCTTCGAAGGCGGATTAGAAGTTCTGTAAAGTGGGCTTACTCAATAATTAGAATCATTCAAAGATCATTCTTCTTTCTTTTTTTAATTTTTTAAAGAACTTTTTTTTATGTAACTATTTATAGGAGTAAATTGAGATAATTTTACAATTCTTCATATTCTTTTGCTATTGCTGTAGCTACCTCTAACGATGAATTTGAGCCACCAAGGTCATAGGTATTTATTTTACCCTCTTTAATTACCGTTGTAATCGCTTTATCCAGGTTAGATGCCTGTTGTTTTTTACCAAGCCAATCTAACATGAGTTTCACGGAGAGAATCATAGCAGTTGGATTGACCTTGTATTGTCCAGCATATTTTGGTGCAGAACCGTGAGTTGGTTCAAAAATGGCATAGTTATCACCTATATTTCCACTTGCTGCAAATCCTAGACCACCCACAAGCTGAGCTGCAAGATCTGAGATGATATCCCCAAACATATTTGAGGATACGAGTACATCATAATCCTGAGGGTTTTTTACCATCCACATACACATTGCATCTATATTTGTTTCTGCATATTGAATCCCTGGATAATTCTTTGCGATTTTCCGTGCTTCTTGTACCATCATTCCACTCGTTTCTCTTATTACATTTGGTTTTTCAACAAGCGTTACCGACCGACGATTATGTTCTTTTGCATATTCGAAAGCTTGTTTTATTATATTTTGGCATGCTTTTTTCGTAAATATTCTACAAGAAATTGCTATATTTTCAAGTGATGTATTTTCAAACTTTTTCATTTTTGGATGAGTGTGAAGTGCCTTGAATACTTCCTTGCTAGGAGGTCTAAACTCTACACCAGCATAAAGCCCTTCAGTATTCTCTCTGAAAACTACCAAATCTATGTCATCTCTATAGTTCAATGGATTTCCAGGATAAGCTTTACAAGGTCTTAGATTGGTATGTAAATTCAATTCTTGACGTAATCGTACAATTGCACTAGAATAGACTATACCTTTCCCTCTTAATTTGGGTATTAATTCTTTTTGGGCATCTTCATTTGGTTTTGAGGTTATCGCACCAAAAAGACAGCAATCTGTTTTTCTCAACAATTCAATGGTTCTAGCGGGTAAAGGATTACCTTCTTTTTTCCAGAATTCCCAACCAATATCTCCCTCGATATATTCTGCATCCAGATTAATTGTGTCTAAAACGATTTTTGCAGCATCCATAACGTCGATTCCAACACCATCTCCAGAAAGACAAGCAATATGATATTTTGGCATAAATGGCTGTAATCAAACCCCTATTTTTAAAGGTTTTTTGATTGAGTTTGATATAGTTGATTTAGCTTATAAAAATACCAATTTGATGATATGTTACGAAAATTATTTTCTCAATTCACCAAGGCTAGTTACCCTTTCAGCAAAAGCATTATGCTTGTGAATAGATTCCTCACTCTCACTTCTTGCAATTACGACAACATCATTAGATAGTTTTTCATATTTCTTTAAAACAGCACTCAGCATATCTCTTACAACGTCTTCAACAAACTTAGGTTTTTTATGGGCATTGAGTACTAATTCCCCTTCTTCCTTTCTTTTTAAAATACTATAGGTAGAACTACTAAATGAATTTTCAACGATATTTATCAGATTATCTGCATCAACTGTTTTAACATCTCGAGGGACTTCTATCATCAATGTACCAATATTTCGTTGATTATGGGTAGGGACAGGAACAGATTTATTTTTAGAGTCTAATTTTCTAACAAGTTCCATAGCACAAGGACAAGCTGTCATACCGATTACTTTGACACCGATCAGCTTTTTTATATCACCATTACTTCTTGCTCTTGCTTCTGCTACTAGTTTATATGGTTCTGATCCCTTCCGTCCAGATGGATAAGTAATATCTAAAAAGTAATCTGCTTCTGCCTTAACTTCCGAAAATGTAGCATAATCATGTTTTTCGAGAAGTTGTTTAGCAGTTTTTTCACAAAAGGATTCTAAATCAGAAACAGGTTTTTTAAGATTAAGATCAATAATATCAGATACAAGTTCTAAATTTCTAGACATATGACTTCCTTTTTGTGATGCAGGAAGATCAACAAAAAGATCCAATGTAACAACTAAAGGAAGTACGGATTCTTTATTTGGTCTTTTAATATAAACAAGTTTTTTAACTCCTGTAACTCCAACCCTAGTTATCTTAAATTTTGATGGAGAAAGTCGTGATTGTACATCGGGTAAATCAATTGATTTAATAAATTTCATCGGGATTAAAAATAAATGTCTTTTAAAAAATATTCCCCTTCAACCCAAATTTGCATAAATTAAAATAAACCTTCTTTACATTCAGGAGGTAAATCTGCCGCTGTGGCTTAGAGGTATAGCGATTCCTTGGTAAGGAATAGGTCGGGGGTTCAATTCCCCCCAGCGGCTTAAATTATAATTGAATTTTTTATAAAAAAATCTATTTTAATATTCTTATTCAATAAGTTAAATCCGATTTCTTATATTTTCTATCTTTCCAAATAATACTATTCTTAAGCAAAGATGCGAGGAAATTATAAGATATTAGGAAAAATGCAACAGGCATTAGTAATGCATATTTTAACATAAAACCAAATCTTTCTTTTGGATACCACATGATTTTTCTACATATAACAAATCCTAATGATCCATAGATAATTTCAAAAAAGATTGTGGAGAGCATTAGTAATCCAGGGATAATAAAACCTGAAATAATAAGAACCAATCCAAGAATTGTGAGTATTTTCAGTCCCACTATACCAATAAATGATATTATCCATATGGTTGGGTAATACCATTTTACCCAAGTAAACTGTATATTACCCCACCTAAGAAACGTATGAATATCTGCATCATCAAAACTTTCAACGATACATTTAGGGATAAATTTAATCTTATATCCAGCATTTTTTACTATTTTTGTTAATATTAAATCATCAGAAAAACCATACTTCCATTTGTTTTCAATATCTAGCTCTTTGAATAATTGTTTTTTAATTGCTGTTGATCCACCCCAGGTATAATTAAACATCGGATGGAATAAAAAGGAAATACTAGCTAAGTTCCATGTAGATAATAAAGATGATTTTAAATCATGAGGAAAATACCATCTAAATCCTGTGGCAGCACCAATTTTTTTTTCGTTAAGATAAGAAACTAAATATCGGAGCCAATCCCTGTGCGGTCTAATATCTGAATCAGCAAAAACATACACATCTACATCACCTGCTGTTTCAATCCCTTTAATTAAAGCTGCAATTTTTCCACTGCATGTATCATAAAAATCTGCTATTTCTAATCTAACATTTAGATTTTTTTTAAGCAGATCTTTTAATATTTTATAAGCGGGATCCTTAGGTGAATCTATAACAAATATAATCTTATAATCTTTGTAATTTTGGTAGCAAATTGCTTTAATATTTTTACTAAAATCTTTCGTAACTCCCTTACAAGGGACGATGACACAGGTCTTTGGAGAATATGAGTGAAAGCTATCTTTTTTAGAAATCCATAGAGCACTAATCCATAAAAATAGAAACACAATTTCTCCCATTATTGCAAGAATACCGAGTATTAAAAATAACGAATAAAGCATATGTCAGATTTATTTATCATGATTCTGTATAAAGTTATTATGTTCTTTTCATTAATTTAATCTGTAATTTTTGACTAAGCACGACGGTATTAATTATTATAAAGGAGATAAAATCATTCTTCAAGTTTATGCAGCTCAATGTTTCCATTTTCAGTTTGTATATCAATTAAGGGTCCACCACCTTGCAATGAACCAATCTTAAAATTGTTGGTGTAAATATCAAAAATCAAGGGAATGTCATTTTCTTTAATTTCACCATTTGTTGTTTTCATATCAAATACTCCATGAAGTGTAGGAAGTATGTATACGTCTATATTACCATTGGTAGTAATTAGTGTAATGGAATAATTTAATTCTCTTATTTCTATAGTAATTCCTCCATTTGTAGTGCTTGCTCCATCGATTATAGGGATATTCTTGATTTCTATTTTTCCGTTGGTAGATTGTAACTGTTGAACAGCAACATAAGTTGGTACTAAAATATCAAGATCAAGAGCTTCTCCTCTCCATTGACCAGTCGAATGTTTGACATTTAGAGTTATTGAATTATTTTCTTTAGTAACCTCTAAATTAAGTTTATCTATATCTTCTTGCTTGTGAGCTTTTTTAAGTCCACTTACCTTTATTACATTTCCTTGGTGGCCAACAACTTTAATATTACCGTTAATTGTTGAAATGTTCAAAGTTGTATTTGATTGAGTTTGATATTCTTTATTAAACGATTGTGTATATTCATATTCACCACCACTGTTGTTTGATATTGTATCTGTACAACCACTCAATACCCCTATTAAAAATATGAGTAATATTCCGAGTGTTAAAATTTGGTTTTTCATGGGTTTTTTCTCCTATAGATTAAAGTTCAGTATGAATTTCCTCTTAATAAAAGTAATAGTTCAATTAATTTTCATTCAGATTATTATATTATTGTGTTTTAATTGAGTTAAAAATAAAAAAAAGAGGTGGATGGTAGATGCCATCACATTATACTAGATCGAGTAAAAGGAGTAATAAAAACAATCCTTTTGTCATTGTTGCAGGTGGACATGCATTATTTGTTGCATCTGCTTCAATTGTAACATTTCCGGGGAAGATACCTGGTATAGCAAGTCCAATGAATATCCTTGAGGTTACCGTCACTGTATCACCTGGCAATAGAGAAGCTACGGTACCACTTTTTGGTCCCCACAATACAATTCCACCTGTAGTATAATATTTCCAGCGAATATCCTTACACTCTGCTCCACCTGTATTTTTAATAACTGAGTTTATCTTTAGTGATGCTGTTGGTGCAAACAATCCACCAAGCATACTATCAATTTCTAAACAGCATTCCTCTGGTTCTTCTCCACCTGTGATTACAAAGGCGAAATCGATATGCTCTCCCGTAATTGGATCTATGATTGGTAGCCATGTTGGTCCACCACTCCACACTGCTGCGTCCATAAAATGATCGAGCGATGTTTTCCAACCTACTGCAATGGGTGGATCATAATAAGGCATTCCGATTACAAGCCAATAGATTTCTCCTTCCGTTTGTTCAAAGGGGTCACTGATTTCGGGGATATTAATCTGCCAATATAATTGATGATTGTGTTCTTCATAATCACCTTGTGGCCATAGCCATCCTTGATCACCATCCCATGGTCCTGCAATGATGAATTCATCCTCTGTGAATGTTCTGCCCCACAAAAGTGTTTCAGGTGTAGAAGGTGGTCCTGGGTTGTTTGAATAAATACTTACCTTAATCCAAGGAATTGTTTCATTCATATCATGATACCATGATATCCAAAAGTGTATATCTTCCACTGGCCCTGTCTCAGTACATCTCCAATCATCACCGAGCTGCCAATCGTGGAAATCTACATCCCAACCATTTGGATCTGGTAATTGTGGGTAATGCATTTTGTGTCCGTCTCCTACGCTCCAATCAGCTATTGTCACGGTAGTTGCGCCTATCAACAGCGTACAAATAAAGATTCCAACAATTTTTGTTTTCATTTTTTTGTTTCCTCCCGACGTGATAACTTTTATCACGTCAAAATCTATATCCCTCTTTTAGTATATAAATCTTGGGTATTTTACAGGTAAAAAATATAATTTTTGTTATAGATAGTATGTTATATAAAAAACGAATGTATTTATCTAAAAAGATGGTAGATATGAAATAAATTTTTACCTTCTATCTCTAATAGTTTTCAACATTTCTTTACCAAAATCAGTAATTCCGTATAATCGAATATTTTTCCCACAACTTTTTTCTTCAACGATATTGAGATTTAACAATGATTCCTCTTCTTTATACCTGGTTTGCATGCCTCTCATTGCACCAATCACATTTGATGGTGTTGTTCTAACATGATATGCAATATCAGAGGTATAACTATAACTTGGACTGATATCAAAAAGATATTCTGCAATCCTTTTCCTAACATTACTTCTTCTTAAAGCTCTAATAGCAAGAGGTTTTTTAATTTCGAGAGAGGGTTCTATATTAGCCTCTCTTTGCATCCCATCTACCATCTTCTCCAACTTATGATACTTAATTGTTATTAATAAACTATTTTCTTATGTAAATAACCATATGCATTTGTATTTGCATCATTATATGCATATGCGCAAAGGTGATATTTTGATTTGTTAACGAATAATATTTTATTTTTTTTAGATATAGATCGCGTTCATAATGAAGGTTATTCCAAAATAGATAAGAATTGCTCCGAATACCACTATAAATATTCTATAAACTTTTAATCCTATGATATTTGTTCCCTTTTTAGCTAAGTGTGCAACACTAATAAGCCAAACATAGTCCATCCATACATGACAAATATACATAAAAATAACTCCTGCAAACGATGCAAATGCAAGAGATATTAAGATTAGTTCAGCTCCAACAGTTAACCACCATAAAATAAAGTATGGATTTAAACCGGTGAATGCTAAACCGATAAGAAAAAGATGTTTAAATGATGATCTCCTCTCTTTTGATTCTTCAAATTTAAAAATTATAGAATTACGGATTTGAACTAAACCAAAAGCTATCAAGACTATTCCCCCAGCAAGTCCTACACCAACGATTACAATTTCTTCGTTTGCAACCGTTAACAAACCTAGAGCAAAAAGCATAATAAGAGAGAATTCTACAATTGTATGAGCAACAGAAAAAACAAGACCTCCTTTGGCGCCTGTCTTTGTCCCATGAGATATTGTAGCGAGAAATAAGGGACCTGGTGCTAGAGCCCCTGAAGCTGTCACTAAAATAATAATTGTTACGAAATTTATAATATCCATAAAACATGAAATGATGGAAATTTTAAGACTTTTTCCTACAGCACTTTTTTTTCAATAATCATTAAAAATGATTTTAAATCATTGTTATATTCCCCCATTTACTATAATGTCAAAATATAGCATAAAAAAGGTTGTGTTTGCAAAAAAATATTTCTTTTTTATAATTGGATTGACTGTTATTTTTTGGGCACTAGCGTTTCCCTTTATTAGAATTGGACTAGAGGAACTTTCACCGATTAATCTTACAATAATGAGATTATTTGTTGCTTGTATTGTTTTTCTTATTTTTCTTATAACTTTACCAAATAAATTTTCAAAACTAAAAAAGAAAGATATAATTCCAATATTTTTACTAGGTTTTTTAGGAATTATAGTCTATCATTTAGGACTTAATTATGGTGAACAATACATATCACCAAGTACAGCAAGTCTCATTATTGCTACTATTCCAATATTTATTGTTATTTTAGCTACGATATTTCTGAAGGAAAAAATTACCTCTACAATTATTTTAGGTGTTATTATCTCATCAATTGGAGTTGTAATCATTTCAACAGTAGGTAGACCAACCACCATTCTTGAAATAAGATACATATTTGGAGCGGTTGCAGTTCTCATCGGAGCTTTAGTAGGTGCAGGGTATACAATTGTGGGTAAAAAACTGCTGATTAGATATTCCCCTCTTTCGCTTACCGTATATGCGTTTCTATTTGGTAGCCTTGGATTAATTCCATTTATTAGTAATTCATTATTCGAACAAGTTACAGCTTTATCAATTACTGGGTGGAGTATTGTTATATTTCTTGGTGTTTGTCCAACTGTTATTGGATATTTATTATGGTATGTTGCACTTGAAATTAAAACAGCTTCCGAATTAGGAGTCTATCTTTATTTTGTTCCAGTATTAGCAACTATATTTAGCTATGTATTATTACAAGAAAATATTACTTGGTTATTTATTTTAGGAGGTGCTTTAGTTATTCTTGGGCTTTACATTGTGAATAAAAATGTGAATAAAAAAGGTATTAAATCTAAATAATTTTTTAGATTTTTTTAAAAGGCTTTATTAAAATATTGTAAAAGATTTTCAATAATAAAAATTATGTAAAATTATTAAATAGTCGGTATTGAATTAGAGATAAGAACTTTATGTTTAAATTTAATAATTAACTAAACAAAAAGTGGATGGAGGCGTATTCATGGGTAAAACCTTATCATTAAAATTGAATGACAAAGAAATGAAAAAAGTAGATCGTGTTCTCAAGAAAAAAAATATTACGCCAAGTAAGTTACTTCGAAAAGCCCTATGGCAGTATATTGAAGAGGTAAACCTCAATCAACAGAAGAAAAACAATGAAAAATTAAAAGAGGTAGACCAAAAGGTAAACCTAGATTTACAGGAGAAAAATGTGAATAAGGTAAACCAGGTAAACCATGCTATTCAGATTATTGATAACTATGAGCTCTTACGACATTATAAAGAGGAAATTGATTGGCTTAGAAATCGTGTTGAATATTTTGAAGGATTCTGCAAAGAGATTCATGATAAATCATTTTCAAGAATAGATACTGAATTCAAGAAAAAACCATTGATGTCTGGTATCAGAATGTAATTACTTTTATTTTTATAAATCAGAGTAAAAATTAATTGTAAATTCTTTAGGACAGATAAGTTTTTCAATTCTCAAGATAGACAAGATAGGGTTTATCTGTATCATCCAATGGCGTATAATCAACAGTTGCAAATCCATAATAATCGTTATTGGATGCTATATATTCATTAGATAGTTGCAACACAATTGCTATGTAATCATTCTCGATATCAAGATTATCAATCATATCCTTAGTAAACGTTACATCTATCCATTTTCCTTTTTTTGGAGTTATTTCAATTTTTTCTCCACTTGATGATTCCATAAGATACCAGATATCAGAAATATCTCTCATGTCATTAAAATCAGTAAGAGGTTGTGTATCATTTACTACGTATACTTTTATATTACCTGGACTACCTTGTTTACTTACACATTTTAAATAAAATTTTATGTCAGTTTTATCCCATTCTGAGATATTAAACCGTAAAATTCCTCTGGACGTTGTATTATTTCCATTAGGCAAAATATCTGTAGTGAACAATCCTACGGCAAGTGGTTGATCATTCTCACTTGCTATATATCCAAATGTAATAGGCATACTATTTGTTAAAACTGCAACATATCCATCATCATCACTATTTCTAATATATATCTTGTTTTCAAATTTTTTTTTCTTGGAAGGTGTTTCTTCACAACCACTTAAAAACAATAACCCGATAATCAGGAAGGTTATAATTATGTAGTAACTTTTTTGACTAAGTTTCGTTCATCTCACCACACGGGATTGAATAAATAAATCTTTATAAAGCTTTTTTACTATTATTTGAAAAACGAAAAATTTTCATAAAAAATTAATACATAATTCTATAAATCTAAAAGATTCAATCCTATTTTTTCTTCAAATACTCTATTTATCTCACCATCAATAATGTCTATTATTCCTTCAAAAGTTGCACTCACGATTGCCGAGTTTAAATGTCCTCCAAAAGATTTATGATCTTTATTACATAAATTTACATGTAAATGTAAATAGATTTTATTTTCCATAGTGGAAATGTTTCCAAATAACGGTGCAATTTCATGGTCTCCTAAAAGCTCGGTTGATTGATATCTTTTGGTCTTAAAGTTAAAAAGACCAATGGTTACATTATCTGTTGCTCCAATTCCAGAAATTGTAGCAAGTTTAATATGTAGGTTTTTACAGATTTGTTTCAACGTATTAACAATCTCCTCTCCACTATCGATGCGAACAATTACTTTATTTCCAAATTTTTTATATTTCATACAAAAAGAGCATTACTGAAACTTATATAAAGATTTATTTTGGTAATTAATCTTTTAGTTTCAACCGATAATTTTTAATGATTTACAGTCCTACAAAATGTTTTAATATAAAACTATATTTCTGTTGTGCCACAGAGATGTGCCGTCTTAGCTCAGTTGGTGGAGCACTCGGCTGTTAACCGAGCGGTCGCCGGTTCGAGTCCGGCAGACGGCGATCCAGTACCATTTTTTTCCTGTTGTACTTTTTTGAGTAGACGGACTCGAACTTTAAGTTTTATGCCTATACTCAGCTTATCACTTATACGTTCAAATTCTGATTTCTTTAAAAATGAACTATTTAATATAATCCTGCCAATTTAGTTTTTAGTCAGAAGAATTTTCATCAAATTCAATAACAACATCTACTTACTAGTCAAGATTTCACTAGATTTTAAAATTCTGCAGATTCTACAAGTTTCATTAACCAGCTGTGATGATCCACGTTTAAGAAGGATTTTTACCGAGTTATTAATTTCACTTAATATATCTTCATCAGTTATATTTAACTCTCCTCGTTTATTTGACATATATAGACAAACAGCTGCAGGAGTAACTCCTAATATTTCAGCAACTTGTTTTTGATTAAAACCATTACTTCTCATTATGCCTTTAACAAATTCTTTACGAATAGAAGGTAAAAAATTCCAATATATATGCTCACAGGGTGATTTTATCATAAACTTGTTATTTGTAATGTTGTTTATATACTTAACATTGGTTAACTACAAAGAACTAAATTTTACAAATTCTTCATGATTATTTCCGTAATTAATTCTTAGGATTGCATTATTATTATCTAAATCGCTATATCTGATGCAAAGAGATGCAGCTTCTTTTACATCACTCTTATCTTCACTCTTTTTTAATAGAATAATAGGACTCCCTGCGCCAATAACTTCCATTAAAATATCTTCCTTACCAAAAAATCCCTTGAGAATTATATTTTCTTCTTCGTTTCTTCCAACAATGACCTTAGCACTACTATTAAGTCTAAAATGTCTACCATATCTTAAAAGCTTCATGTCTTTTATTGAATCTTCATTATGTTCTAAAGTTTCTTTTAATCTCTTTGCATAACCAGGATCAGTTAATCGACATCCACCCGCAGGACAAGGATAATCATTAATTCCTAATCTTTCTGCAAGTTCTATTTGAGGAAGACGTCTTCTACCATGTATAGCTAATAATTTATTCCTATCAATCCATCCTTTCGCTTCAGGTATAGTTGGTTTAAAAAGTCGTGCGGATAATGGTCGGACAACAAGATCATTCAACCCTGATTCTTGTTCTATAGTTTTAATAGCCCTTCTATGTTGAGACATTGGTCTCTGACCAATAACTTCACCAGTAAAAATAAAACTCGCACCTATTTCTCCCATATATTTTTTAGCCTTTTTAAACATGAAAATTCTACAATCAATACATGGATTCATATTGCTACCATATCCATGTTTGGGATTCTTTATTATGTCAATATAATCTTTTCCCCCTGCAATAATTTTTATTGGTACATTTAGCTTATCAGCAACACGACTGGCTTCATGTTTACATCCCTTTTTGGTACATGTGCAGAAAGGAGTGACAAAATTAAGTAATGTAACATTTATTCCCTGATCAATCATAAGTTTCACTGCAAGGGTACTATCTAATCCTCCCGATAACAGTCCAATTGCCTTTATATCTCTAAAATTCTCATTAATCATTATTAAAAACCAACATATTTTGCATATAATGATTTTGCAATATTCATATCATTGGTACCAATAATTATTGCTCTACCATTTCTGAATATATTTAATTCATAGTCAGGAATTGTAAATCTAAGTATGATATCACGCCGTTCTACATTACCTAATTTTTCTAACTTTTTTGCTAATTCTTCTAAAGAGATATTCATTTGGTTTGCAGGTGTGATCTGGGTTGCACCTCGCCCACATAAAGAAATCATGGTTTCTTTCTTTTCTGCGTTTAAAAATTCAAAATTATGATTGCCACAACATTTACAATTTTTCTTCTTCTTAACTAATATTTTTTGAAAATTATGGTTCCAAACATCATACACGATAAGATCTTTATTAACATTCTTTTTTAGAAGTATCTTTATCGCTTCAGTACTTTCTATCGATGCGATAATTGATGGTATAGAATTTAACACACCTACCGTATCACAAGTCGCAAGTGAACCAGTTTCTGGTAAATTCTGGATGATACATCTAAAGCATGGTGTTTTACCAGGGACAATATTCATTGTCATCCCATAAGTTTCTATTGCTCCACCATATATCCAAGGAATTCTGTGTTTTATACAAGCATCATTTAATAGAAAACGAACCAACATATTATCTGTTCCATCAAGAACAATGTCTGTTTTTCTGATAATCTTCTCAATGTTTCCATGATTTACATCATCGACAACATAATCGATTGTAATATTCGAGTTAATTTTTTCTAATTTCTTTGCAGCAACAGAAGCTTTCGGAAATCCAATATCTCCTTCATTAAATAAATTTTGACGTTGTAGATTGTTTAATTCTACAATATCTCTATCAACAATTTTAATATAACCAATACCACTTCTGACAAGATTATTAGCAATTGTGGTACCAAGAGCTCCACAACCAATTATTGTTATTTTGCTCTTTGCAAGTGTTTCTTGACCTTCTTCCTGAATGTGTTTTAACAAAATCTGTCTGTTATATCTATTATTTACAAGCATAATTTATACCTTCAATTATTTCGCTGGATTTCAGAAGGTTACAAATCCGACAAGTTTCTTCTATTACTGCTAAGCCGTTTTCTTTTGAAATCCGTTTAGCAGATTTTGTTATTTCATTCAAAATTTTCCTATCAAGAATTTCTGTTTTTCCTCTTTTCCCCGAAATATACCTAGAAACTGCAGATTCTGTTAATCCTAGTTTATCAGCAACTTTTTTTTGGTTAAATCTATAGTCTTCAATTAGAGCTTTGGCTAATTCTTTTCTTATAACGGGTAAAATCTTCCAGACGATAATTTCACATGGTGTTTTCATTTACTTCACCATAAATTATAAATAGACAACCCCTATTTATATATAATTGCCAATTGGCAAGTATATAATGGAGGAAGAATATGTTCAAATCTACAACTGAGAGTGAAATAACAAATGCAATAGTAATTAGTTTTTTAGAAGATATGAAACAATTTGCTAAAACCGATGTGGTTATAGTTGGTGGTGGACCAAGTGGACTAATGGCTGGAAGAGAACTTGCAAATAATGGAATTAAAGTTCTTATTATTGAAAGAAATAACTATCTTGGAGGTGGTTTTTGGATAGGTGGGTACCTGATGAATACAGTTACAATTCGATCCCCCGGACAGGAAATTCTAGATGAATTAAACATTCCATACAATGAATTTTATCCAGGTCTGTATACGACTAGTGGCCCTCATGCTTGCTCCAAACTTATTTCATGCGCTTGTGATGCGGGTGTACAATTTCTCACTATGACAAGTTTCGATGATATACTATTTAAAAATGATAAAGTGAGTGGTGTGGTTGTTAATTGGACACCTGTAAAAAGTCTACCAAGACATATAACTTGTGTTGATCCAATAGCACTTGAATCAAAACTTGTTATTGATGCCACGGGTCATGATGCAGTAGTAATCAAGAAACTCGAAGAACGAGGAGTTATTGATAAATTACCAGGTTATGGTAGCATGTGGGTAGAGCAATCTGAAAATCTTGTTGTTGAAAAGACAAGCAAAGTTCATCCTGGTCTTATAGTAGTTGGTATGGCAGTTTCTACAACCTATGGACTCCCAAGAATGGGCCCAACATTTGGGGCTATGCTATATTCTGGAAAGAAAGGTGGAAATATAGGGTTGGAGGAATTCAGGGATAGGGAACTCACAATAGAAGGTAAAACAAATTGATAGAAAATGAATAGAAGAATTAGATAATATGAAATTCAATAATAAAATTAAAAATCATATGAATACCGATGTACTATACAATAAGATAACGGAACGATTAGCAGATCTTATCTTTAAAATGTCAGAGGTAAAGACAGATATAGCAATTGTAAAATCTGAAAGCGAAAATAAAAATACCAGATTAAAGTAATTTGTACATACTACAATTTCTTATCGATTTTTTATCTTTTTGTGCAAATTACAAATACAATATTTTATTTAATATCTCATTTATATGATATTTCTAAGGAGGAAAAATATGAAGAAAATAATACTAATCATATCAATAGGAATTTTAATCCTTAATGGATTTGGAGTTAGTGCATTATTTGAATCAAAACCTAATATGATCGTATCTTCTGCTCTTGAAGATGAATTTGATATGGTGATCATTGCTCCAAATAAATTTTCTTCAGTGCTTCAACCATTGATTGATCATAAAAATAGTCATGAAGTTTTAACAATTTTAAAAACAACAGAAGAAATCTATCAGGAGTACGATGGTCGTGATAAAGCTGAACAGGTTAAGTTTTATATTAAGGATGCAGTAGAACAATGGAATATTTCATATGTCTTATTAGTAGGAGGTAGACGTGGGCAGCAATTTCGATGGTATGTTCCATACAGATTTTCAAATGTTGATGATGGATTCATGCATAAACAATTCCTTAGTGATTTGTATTTTGGAGATATTTACACAAATGATAATGAATTTAACGATTGGGATTCAAATGGTAACAGTATTTACTCTGAATGGTATGAAGATGATTCGTCATCAACTGATATAATGGATCTTATACCAGATGTTGCAGTTGGGCGATTACCATGTAGATCCCAAAATGAAGTTACTACCATAGTTAAAAAAATCATTGATTACGAAAATAATGCTTATGGAAAAAAATGGTGTAAAAGAGCTTTGCTAATCGGTGGTGATACCAATCCTGGTGTGGGTAATCCTTTTCCCTATGAAGGTGAAGCAGATTGTAATTATACAGAGCAATGTCTAAAAGGCTATAATGTGACAAAATTATTTGTTTCAGATGATTCGCTGAAAGATTATAATGACTTTATTGAATCATTTAATGTTGGTAACGGGTTTGTATTATTTCATGGGCATGGACTCCAGGTCAGTTTATTTACTCATACCTCTGAGGGCGAACAGATTAAGGTATTTCATCGGGAGTATATCCCACAATTACAAAACAAGGGCATGTATCCCATAATGGTTGTCGGATGTTGTTTAACCACAGAGTTTGATGTAGGGATTTTCAATTTTCTTACAATAATTAAAAATCTCAAACAACATCATTACTTTTTCAATTTCAGATATGAATGTGTCCATGAAGTGCTTGCCTGGGATCTGATGAAAAAATCAGATGGAGGTACTATTGCCCATGTTGGAAGTAGTTCTACTGCTTGGGGAGCAGCAGGTGATAAGAATCATGATGGTATTCCAGACAGTGTACAAAATGGATACACATCAGGTTTATGCGCAGAGTTTTTCAAAATAATCGGTGAAGAAGAATTCGATATACTTGGTGATGTATATACTTCTGCTATAACAAGAATTGTAGAAAATAATTCTGCAACTGATGATAGAATTCAATGTAAATGTGTTCAAGAATTCCAGTTGATTGGTGATCCAAGTCTAAAAATAGGTGGCTACTTAATTTAAAAAAAACCTTTTCTATCGTTCCTTTTATTCTACGAATCCTAGAAAATCAGCTACATATAGTTCAGATATTATGTTTAATGTTGGGACTATAAAAACATAAGCCAAAAATTTTTTAATTATAGTTATTTTGAACATGATAAAATTTGTATGAATATTTCTAATCTTTTGTACAAATTTATAATAAAAATTCTTTTATACTTATCACCTACTTTAAAACTTGTACATTGGAAAGAAGAGTAATTGGGGACGTAAATATTATATTTAAAATGAATAGCAGGTTACCTACAAAAACCCTGACTACTTCTTTCAAAATCCTTTCCTCACGATGTATATTTTAGTCCCTAATTTTACTCTTTCTTTCCATGATAATCAATAAGAGGAAGATGAATATGAATTATAATAAGAAAATATGGCAGAAAATCTTGATTTTTTGTATTATTTATATGTTACTATGTGTAAGTATTTCATTTAATGTTGGTTCTAAGGAACTAATTAGTCATATACATAAAGATAAATATGATAGTAAAATGAAGACTTTGTATATGAAAGCTGATTGTCAAAAAATTATTTTATATAAACCTGTGGTTTCAATAGTTCATATTGGTCCTTTGTGGTTTACATCAGAACATGCTTATCTTGCATTTATTATTGATAAAGAATTTATTTTAAACCTTGATGGTAAAAGCCAAAATGTCGATGTTCCAGCGATGGTAATTCCTTATAAGTTTCTCGGTTTAGGGCCATTATTTTGGATACAAACAGTAACTGATCCCAGTAATGGAAATGTTACCTTGATTGGTTGGTGTGAGGACGTGGTAATCCATCCTTTTAATAATTCATAGTAATAAACTCTTCTTAGACTATTGTTTTGTATTAATATATCTTATCTTGTCGTCCCTAATAAATTAAAGATTTAAAATTCTATTCAAATTTTTAATCAAGATTTGGATGAGAATTGTACGTTATTATTATTAACAATAAGGTATTAATTATTTTGTACAAATATTTTCCAGCAAGATTTATTTACCATATCTAACAAATATATATTGAGAGTGGGGGTACACTCTTTTAGGAGACTTATGGCATTAGGTATCCTTTTGATAGGGGTCTTTTCATCTTTCCTCCTCCCCATACCCCTCACTCTCTTATTAAAAATTATTTAGATAAATCACTCCTAATTTTATTTTTTTAGTCAGAAGAATATGAAACAATATATGATTGTACATAAAATAAAATTTAATTTAATATATTTCATTTTGTACAAAAAATAACTAAAAAATTTTATTTAGTATTCTAACTATCAAGATATAAAAAATGGAGGTAGAAATATGAAAATAATATTGCCAATTTTGGCAGTTAGTATTTTAGTCCTTGGTGGACTTGGTGCTGTTGCTCACGATGAAGCGAAAAAATCAATCGAAATAGTAGAAGTCAAGGGTGGGATTGGTCATTTTAATATCGCTATTGAAAATACAGGAGATTACAAATTTAAAACATTAGAATAGAGTATTTTAGTAACAGGTGGTGTGTTAGGAAAAATAGATGTAAAAGAATCTGGTTTAATAACAATGTTTGATATCGCAACCACAGAGATCTCCAAAACAGATGAATTTATATTTGGACTTGGTAATATTGATATAATTATAGATGCGGATTATGCAGAAAGTTGGATTGGGACAGCATTTGTATTTGGACCTTTTATACTTAATATCGAAAAGATGTAATTATAAAAAGTGTAGATGAGGTTGATGTATT
>CAYGAC010000054.1:0-14926 GCA_964347865.1 uncultured Thermoplasmatales archaeon | reverse complement strand
AACTACTGTTTTTTTTCTTCTTGAATCCATTCTGTTTGAACCCAACCAAATGTATCAGATTCTATATTTTTTACTGACAACCATTTAACAGGTATCTCTAATCGTTCACTATCTTTTCTTGTTTCCAAATTCCGAACTACTTTTTCACTTTGATCTAAAAATTCATCTTTAATAATATATTGTGTATTGTATGGGTATTCCTTTACCTTCATTTTTTAATTCCCAAGAATCCGAATACTTTAATTGTTTATAACGCTATTTTTCTCCTGTTACATAGGGAGTTTACATCGAAAAACTACCTTTTAAGATATTATCCCCTTCATATCAACAGGAGGGAAATAATACTAAATAATATTATGCTGTTCTGTTAATTGTTGTGGGGTTGATATGGTATATAAATATAAAGATTGGACTTTGTACAAAAAGGATGTCAAGCTGAAATGTGATAGATTGCAGACGATATATTTCTTCAGTAAGAGAACACCGAAAAGCGGAACGCCTTGTGATTTGCCAGATGAATTTAAAGTAATTGTGAGCGAAAGAACAGGTCTTCCCTTATTAAAAAAGGATAAGTGCTAACAATGTAAAAGTTCATCAATAAAGGACAAACATTGTTAGATTGTGAGGAGAAAGGAGAATGTTTAATTGCAAATTTCTATTAGGATTTCTCCTCACAGATCAGCATCTTTAATTTGACAATACTTTAAAAGATTTATCACAAAAACTATGAATACTGATAAAGTCTTTTTTGACTTGGATTTCTTAACAAAAATGATGTTCTTATTCTCCTTCTGGCAATATCCAGATCCTCTGTTTTCTTTAATCTTCGAAATTGGGTTGTTATCGGATATCTTGTTAGATTTATAGTATATGCTAATCTTCCGTCTCCATTACTGAAATTAGATATTTTTACATCATGGTTTTCTCTGGGATTAATCCAAGATAAAGGGATTGAGTAAAGACAATTTGAATTGTTGATTGCTATTATTACTATTGTCTCTTTGAAACCTCTATGGATATCTATACTGTGTTTGTTCAACATTACATTTTTCGGATTGTCATAATTGCGAGATTTAACTTCAACCCATCTCCCATTTAGACAGTCATCAGTTCCAAAATCAACAAATAAATCAGGTATTCCTTTGAATTGATTATTTGCCTCTGTATCCATTTTCCTAATCTTACACCAACTCGGATATAAAAATTCCATTCCTGTAGATATTACTTTGTAATGTCTCTCTAAAAGGGTTTTTACTATATTCTTGACAATTTCTCCATTTAAAAAATCTTCTTCAATTCTAATTTCTCTTGTGTGCATTATAAACCTTCCTTGAATTCTTTAAATCAACTTCGGAAGGAGTGCCTCCCACACCCCTTGAAAAGTGTCATTTTTTACCTATTCTACCCTATCCCCTTTTGGATAGTTGGAAGGTTTAATGAACACAACCTTTGGTAAATTTTTTTGTTTTTAAAGTTTACATTATGTCTTAGTATCTCTGTTCTCAATTTACCTAAATTGATTGTTAAATAATAATTTGAGTAATATTTTAAAAGTTTTGCGTTAAATGATATTTTATGATGATTTTGTAACACAGGTTTTAAAAAATAGTTGGTTTATTATAATAACCAAAATCAAGCCCTTCTACATCTTCTATTTCGTATTTTTTAAATTCTTCCTCAGTTAATTTTCTTCCTATTTTAGATTTGTTAATAGATTTCACTTTTTTATCGTTAATAAGCGGATTCCCGTTTTCGTTAATCTTATAAAAAACAACCTTGATTATATTATAATCAATTTGATCTACCGTTCTTATTAGGGTATTGCTATCCTGATTTTTTCCCCAATACCATCCTGGTATTTGAATAGATTTTTTCATTTCACCTTATCTTTATTTTCAATATAAAATTCCATCATGTGAACGATCTGATTACTGTAAGGTCTATGTTCTTTCTTTGATAATTCTTTTAGTTTCTTCTCGTCTTGTTTGCTCAAAGAAATGGTCATTTTTGGCATTTTATCCATAACTTTCCACCGATTTATAATACCTTTACTTCTATTTATGTATTTTTACATATATTTAAATACTATAATCAGAATTTAGATTTATAAATTTAGGAGGTAAAAAAATGGATATTAGAGGTATAGGGTTGCCAAAAGAAATACTCGACCAGTTTGGAATTAAACCCGGTAAAGAATACAAAGTAAAAAGAGTTGTTGAAGATACCTACGTTTTCAAAATACAAGAAGATCCGGAAGAATAAACTGTCTCCTCTCTTCTCTTTTTTTACTTTCTTAGATTAATCCCTGCCACTGTTGTTTTTAGCCAGAAGAATCTATGTTAATGAATTAAAAAGAGAAAAGAAGAGAGTGCCTTTTGTGTCTATGGTGAAATAATAATTGGTTTGTGACCACAAGTGACATAGATTAACCAGATAATTCCACCTGTTTCTTCTACAAATGGATATTCCCCACCAATTTCATGTGTGAATACACCTGATATATTTATTGTTGCAGGGCCAAAACCAATAACAGGTCTAAGATAACGAGTCTCAGAAGCATCTGGGACCAAATCCCATTCAAATGGGTGTGTAGGAACAACTTGTTCACCTAATAGCATAAACCATGCATCTGTGGTTATAGATATATTTAAACTCCCATTAATCGTTTCATTTCCGACATTTGTAACGGTTACTTCGTATCCTAAAAATCCACCTTCAGCTTCTATTTTAAATGCCCATTCTTGTTTATTCAAAGATTCTTTCTCTGGTACAGCAACAGCTCCAAGTCCACTAAGGACTAAAATACCTACTACCAACAAGGGTATTAATTTTTTCATTTCTTTGTTACCTCCCCAGATTATAATATCTGTAATATTTTTTAATTAGA
The DNA here is from genome assembly GCA_964347865.1 of uncultured Thermoplasmatales archaeon. Lineage (GTDB taxonomy): Archaea > Thermoplasmatota > E2 > DHVEG-1 > DHVEG-1 > JAGLML01. The sequence continues at coordinate 12,039 of CAYGAC010000054.1, read as the reverse complement.
TAGCTGTATATAAATATTGGGAGTATATGTAATAATACTAATTATTATTGCCAATTGTTGTTTTAGCCAGAAGAATCTGAAAAAAGATTTATATAGAACATCGTACCATTATAAGACATTGAGAGTGGGGTAACTCTTTTCAGGGAACCTATTGCAAAACCTGTCCTCTCGGATAGTGTAGTCCACTTTTTCTCCTCCCTAAGGTCCTCACTCTCCAGCAAGCAAAGATAAAAACGAAAGAAAATGGAGATGTGATAATAGATGGATGACGAAACAAAACGATTGGTCGATAATATATTGAAAAGATTAGATGCTATTGATTTTAATATCAGCGATATAGAATCAAGAATCAACGATATAGAAGGAAAACTGGCAGAATTAGAGGAAAAAGACTCATAATATAATCCCTACCACTGTTGTTTTTAACCAGAAAAATCTGTTAATTTGACTATGGCTCACATAAACATGAAAATGGTCCTGGAAGTGTTTTAAAACAATCTCGATTAATGAAAGAATTATATATGAAATATCCTCCAATCCATAAAAATAATGCAATGATACTTAACAAGAATGCACCACCAAATATAATTAACAATGGAATTGCAACTGGGATAGCCAATATCATAAGGATAATCTCTAATAGACAAAGACCCAAAACAGGTTCAATAATTGTAGGTAAGAAGCACGGAGGTGGTCCATATGTGGGAGATTCAGTTTGCATATCATCAATATTAGAATAGGAATTGTTGAGATAGTTAATAACCATGGGATCTTCTACTAATTGGCGATATATGACTTCTTTATTATCAAGCACTCTTTTTACAGTATCTCTATCCATTTCCTTTAAACGATTTAAAGCACGGTTAATCAAATATCCATATGGATTGTATTTTGGTATTGGAATGTTGATTTCTTCTTTCTTTCCAACATACTCACAGCTCAAATCCCCACTCTCTTCATCTATCGCCCTGCTACTCCTAATATTGAACAGTGGCGATGCTTTTACCCCTGATTCTACACTTCTATATCCTACGACAGAGGTGAATGATACACCAATCAAGATGCATATTGCTATGAGACTGCCGATGAGTATCTTGTTGTTCATACTTTTATCCTCCACAAGTAAAAACAGGAACTTGAACCGTGAGTATAAGAGCTGTCACCCAAGCAAAAATAAGGAGTATAGCTATAAGATAACAACCAATAATAAACAATGAAATAATTGGTGGACGACACACGCATGTATCACACATAGTGCCAGGCCATGTTTGATATCGGTATTCAGAGTTATTATTAATTAATCTTTTAGGATTTATTTGATTAATTGAACCGATTCTCAGTTGTTCAAATACTGCAATTGCTTCATTAATAGTCACTTCATTAAAGTTAGATTCCTGTTGCAAATGATTAATGACTGAACCTTTAAATCTATCAAATATTGCTTTATCCATAACTCTAATTTTATCCATAACCTTTAGAGCTACTTCTATTCTATTATCTCTGTTTGGAATAAGCAGATTGATGTTGTTACCCTTCCCAACATACGCACAACTCAACTCATCACTCTCTTTGTCTATTGCCCTACTACTTCTGATATTGAACAATGGCGATTCCTTTACGGAAGATTTAATACTATTATATCCAATGACAGAGGTGAATGATACACCAATAAGCACGGTAATTGCTATGATACTGCCGATGAGTATCTTTTTATTCATATTCTGACTCCATATTCTAATGTGGTTGTGTTTCTCCAATTTTCATTAAGAAAGCAGAACCAAGATAAAAACTTCTCCCAGATAAAATACCACATATTTTAATACCTCTAAAACCGATAGTCCCTACAGGACGGTAATATTCATATGCTTCAAAGGGTGGGTAAGTCGAAAATCCAATGAATTGCCCATAGAAAGGAGTTGTAGGTTTAATAATTCCATTTAAACCAAGAGTAAAAAGCCACCCAGTTGAAGGTATCCAATATGTACCAAGTAGTGGCAATAAACTAATTTTGTGTAGTCCAAAAGTTATTACTCCGCCTAGCTGAAAAGGTATAACCAAAGATACGACTCTACTTAATTTGAATAATAAAAGAAAAAATATATTAAGAATGTTAAGCTCTAAAAGTCGAAATACAATTTCATAGAGCAATCCAGATAAGAAATCACTTATAAACCACCAAAATCTCAACTTTAGAGAAAATATTAAGCTTTCTATCGCATAACTTGCAGTAGATAAAGTTCCATAAAAGGTAGTTGTTGTTGTAGCACCTGCAATCAAACACAACAGATTCCATTGTTCGCCATTACTAATGCTAGTATTGATTTTCTCAACAAATCGATTATCTATACGATTTCTAAATCTACTTATCGCCAGTTGTTGAGCTTGTTTTTTTGTTAATCCCCCTAGAAGTCCATACTTATCCAATTCCACTACTGCTTTGTTGAATATCTCCTCTGCTTCTTCTCTTGAAGTAGATTCATTTAACTGTTGTCGAATATTCTCAAATAATCTATCTACTTCTTCTGCTTCTTGCTGTGTCAATTGAATCGTTTGCTTTCTACCACCCATTCCACATACTTCTGTGGTAATCTCAACCAGTTCATTCTCTCTGCCAACATTGGCATTGATAGATGGTGCAACTGCAAGTCCAAGGAAAAGACCAATCACTCCAACAACAAGTAGTTTCTTCATATCACACCTCTATGTCATAGGGTCCTTGGGCAGGATGCCAATCAAAATGAAGCCAAGGCATTCTTCCAAATGGCGGTAACGATCCAAAAATAATTTTAGGAAAACTTCTCGGTTTATTCCAGTAGTTACCATTCCATTTAATCGTTGAGCGAATATCTCTTATTGATCTGTATTTAAATCCAAATCCAAATAACTCAAATAAAGCATAAACGAAAATTGCGTTCCTATAATTACCTATAAAGTTATTCTTGATTATTTTATAATTAAAACAATTTCCCGCATAAATACCGCAATAACTACCTGTGATATTATTTAGAGAGATTATATCGTTGATAGAAAAACCTGATGGATTTATAGCATATTTATTATCAATTAAGGAATTTCCATAGATGCTATAGTTATTGGAATATCCAAAGACTATACCACTCATGAAGTTTTTTATTATATTTCCAGATATGTTATTGTTTTTTCCTTCACGTATTATTAAGGCAAGCCAAGATTCGGAAGTGTGTCCAGTAATAGTGTTACCTGAAATAGTAGTGTATTCAGAGTAAATAATTTCAATTCCGAATTCATTATTGACTTTTATAATATTCCCAGATACAACATTATAATTTGATTGAACATATATTATACTATTGAGAAACGTATTGTCACCGTGATTAAGAACAGTAAAACCAGATAGTATCACATTATCAGAAGATATATTAATAACGATTTCACTATCATTCCCATCAATAATTGTAGTTTCTTTATTTTCTCCTTTTAAAGTAATAGATTTATTTACATTAATATTCTCAATATAAGGTGAACTATCATCATACACAAACACCTTATCCCCATCACTCGCATCATCTATTGCATCCTGTATCTTCGTGTAATTACCAGGACCTGAACCACCGACATAGAGTGTTTTACCATTAGATATTGTGGTATTAGGTTGCTTTTCTACATTAAACCCAGTAGATGAGGATATGCTCATCCCTATGAATAGAAGAATTACTCCAACTGCAAGTAGTTTCTTCATATCACACCTCTATGTCATAGGGTTCTTGAGCAGGATTCATATCCCATAAAGGTTTTCCAGGTAAGACCAAGATAAATATTTCATGCCTCACTGGAATTGGATAAGGATAATTTCTTGCTCGTCCCCAATAATTTCCATTAAATTTACAATTAGGAGTTCCATAATCAACAAAACCACCAAAAGCACGAGTATACTGTTTAGCATGTCTTAGGTTTTTAATGAAATTATTATTTGAAACATTAGTCCCAACATAAACTGAACCAAAACCAATTACATTATGAGAAAATGTGTTATATGTGCAGTTATGAAAATATGACATATATTCAACCCGCATCCCATAAATGTTCTTTGTAATAATATTATTTGAAAATGTGCATCTAAATAACTCACCACCACAAAATATTCCATATTTATTGTTAGAGATGACATTCTCTGAAAATGTGTTAGAATCACCCCATCCTATCATTCTTCCTCCACAACAGAAAATACCGAACAGATTATCTGTTATGATATTATTTGTTATATTACAATACCAAGTGCAAAAAAGAAAAATACCTAATTCATTTTCTCTAATAATATTATCATAGAGTATAACATAAGCACAATCTTGTCCAACCTCTACTCCTGAATTTTCCCAATTTCCATCTCCACTGTTTTTAACGGTGAATCCTTTAATAGTTACTCTACCAACACATATTTGAATAACATTATCACTACTTCCACCATCAATTACTGTTGAATTTCTGTTTTCACCAATAAGATTGATAGATTTATCTATAACCAGATTCTCATAATACGGTGAACTTTCATCATATACAAACACCGTATCCCCATCACTCGCATTATCAATCGCATCCTGTATCCTCGTGTAATTCCCTGGTCCTGAACCACCGACATAGAGTGTTTTACCATTAACAGGTTTAATAAACTGCTGTGTAGTATTAAACCCAGTAGATGATGATATACTCATCCCTATGAATAGAAGGATAATACCGATAGCAAGGATTCTTTTCATTCTTCCCCCATCAATTATAATGCAGAACTGATATATTTATGTATCCCTGCTAAAAGGTAGCATTTAAATACTCAAGCATCTATAGATATATGTAAGGGAGGCTATGATTAAACAAGGCTTAGCATCTGGTATTATCATTCTATTGGTTAGTACTACTCTGGTATCTGGTATTACCTCAGATGTGGATACACAACCAAGGAGTGGGATAAAACAGATTGGTACTATTGGAGGAAATCATCCACCTATCTACATAGAAGGTAATGATAACTTCACATCTGAAAACGGTGTCACTGGTGGCAATGGGACTGAAGAAGACCCTTATATTATAGAGGACTGGATTATTGTTGACGATGGCTCAGCAAGCATGGGCATTTTCATCAATAATACAGATGCTTTTTTTGTAATTATAAATTGTACTATCAGTGATTTTTCTGATAAATACGATGACGGCATAAGATTCAATAATGTTGAAAACGGAAGGATTGAAGATACACAGGTATATAGAAATGATAATGGCATCGAAGTAGAGCAATCTACAAATATCGACATAACCAACTGTACATGCTATGAAAACGTGGGAGATAAAGATTCTTGGTGGTCATCTGGTATTGATTGTTACAATTCTTCATACATTACAATTATGGCATGTGAAGGCTATAACAATCAATTTGCTGGTACCAGTTTAGTTGATGTTATCCATGGTGTTATTACTAATTCGATATTTTATAACAATGATGATTTTGGCATTGAATTAGATGGAGGATTATCATTATACAATACCGTCAGGAATTGCAAAGTGTTCAATAATACATGGGGCATCGATGTAAGTACTCCCGATGAAAGGCATCCCTCATATCATAAGATACTTGATTGCGAGATTTATGATAATGGTATTGAAAGTGGAGGAGCAGGTATTCGTTTTTGGTGTATAGCTGATGTTACAGTTGAAAACTGTAGTATATATCATAATAAGAGAGGGATAGACATCTTGTTATCATCAGATAATACTATAAGGAACTGTAAGATTTATAACCATCGTATTAACGGGTCAGGCATTCAAGAAGGAATAGGCATAACTGGATTTCTTGGAAGAAGAGGAGGTTCATTTAATAATATAGTAACAGATTGTGATATCTTTGATAATGATGGGGGGATTACATTATTTAGGTCAATGAACACCAAGATTCATGAAAATAATATAATTAACAACGGTTATAGAGGAATATCTGTAGTATTTTATAATACTGCAGTTATAAAATTTAATAACATCTATGGAAACGGATATGATTGGGAATGGGGGTCAGGATTCTGGGCAGAGAAATCCTTTATCAATGTTAGGCATAACTACTGGGGTGCCGATGATGGGCCGAAAATCTACCGTCTTGACTATAGAGCAAATAAATATCTTGTTCGTGATGGTCATGGTGATACTGTATATCGCTTTTGGAGTATTCCTTTCCTACGGCCTTGGTCAACAGAACCCATTCCAGATGCTGGGGTGCAATAGGATTTATATATCCCCACTCTGATAGATATATATTCCAAAGGGAGGTATCATTCTGAAGAAAGGCATAGCAATAGGAGTTATACTTCTGCTTGTTGGTATGAGTATTATTCCAAGTATTTGCGGAACAAATAGAAATATTACAGATTCTATTAATCGGTCTGGGGCAATAAGTATCGAAGAACAACATCTAATTATAAATTCACCATTAGATGATGAATGGAATATAACCTTTGGGGGGGATAAAAGTGATTATGGATATTCAGTTCAGCAGACTATCGATGAAGGATACATTATAACAGGACGGACAGAATCATATAGTACAGGAGGGGGTCATGATTCTGATTTATGGCTCATAAAAACAGATGAGAATGGTAATGAACAGTGGAATAAAACTTTTGGTGAGAAAGAGAATGACGGTGGATATTCTGTTCGACAAACCAAAGATAGTGGATATATTATTACAGGATATACATATTCTTATGGAGCGGGATACTCTGATGTCTGGTTGATTAAAACTGATGCTTATGGTAATGAAGAATGGAATAGAACATACGGAGGGACTGATTCTGATATCGGATTTATGGTCAATCAGACCGTTGATAGCGGTTATATAATAGTGGGATTAACATATTCTTATGCTATAAAAGATGTATGGGTGATTAAGACAGATTCATTAGGAATTGAAGAGTGGAATGCAACCTCTCCCACAGGAACTATTGATGATTTTCGTCCTGGAGCGCAAACTGAGGATGGAGGATTTATCATTACTGGTGATTTTTATCATTCTATTGGCAAGTACTATGATGCTTTATTGATAAAGCTAGATGCTAATGGTAGTGAACAATGGAAAAGGTCTTACGGGGGAGCATATTATGATGGGGGTTCAGCAGTTAGACAAACTAATGATAGTGTATTTATAGTAACTGGTGCAACTCAATCATATTCTGCTGGATATTACGATGTCTGGTTGATTAAAACTGATGCTTATGGTAATGAAGAATGGAATAAGACATTTGATGCTGGATTTCTTGAAATAGGTAATTCACTTGAACAGACGAAAGATGGAGGGTATATTATTGTAGGTATGAGAATGGAATGGCCTCATGGTATACATGATATTATTTTAATTAAAACTGATTATAAGGGAAACAAAGAATGGAATATGACCTTTGTGATAAATGTTGAAGACAGGGGAGAAGATGTTCAACAAACTATAGATGATGGATATATTATTACTGGTTATACGGGACTAAGTAATGGATTAAATTATGATGTATTGTTAATTAAAGTATCTGCTTTTGAAAATCAACGACCCCATCAACCAACAATAAACGGAACAATCTATGGAAATACCAATAGGTCATATGAATATACGATTGTAGCTACAGAACCAGATAATGAAGATATCTATTATCTTATTTATATCTACCAACAGAACATTTATAAAGAAATAGAGTAATATAGTACTTTTGATTAAAATGAATAAAATAGATGAATTTGTTATGAGTTTTCCAAAAACAAAAACACAGACAACGTACCGATGCCATCTGAACAAGTATTTTGAAACAATCAAAGCCAATCCTGAAAAATATTTTGATGGTAAAAGAGATTATGAACAGGATGTAAAGACCCATTGGATGGCGCTTATCGAATATGCTCCCACTACACGCAACATGAAAATATCTACAATAAAACAATTCCTGGAAGATAATGATATTGAATTATCAGCCAAGTTCTGGATGAAACTAAAAAGAAAGCGTAGGGGCAACAGACCAGTAACACAGGATGTTATTCCAACAAACCAACAGCTTAGGAAAATACTACACCATGCAGAGATTAAAGCGAAAGCACTTTATTTGCTGTTATCTAGTTCTGGGATACGCATAAGCGAGGCAATAGGGCTTTTACCTAATGATATTGATTTAACATCAGATCCGCCCAAAATCTATGTAAGAGCAGAGATAGCAAAGAACAACGTACCCAGGATATGCTTTTTTTCCAGTGAAGCAAAGGAAGTTCTTTTAGAGTGGTTGAAAGTAAGAGATGAATATTTAGTAACCGCGGTTAATAGAGCAAAGACCAGAACTAAATTTTTTCACCCAAAGGACTTGAACGATAAGAGAGTTTTTCCATTCAGTTATACAAATGCACAGAAAATATGGTTACGACTTCTCAAGAATGCACAGTTAGATGAAAGGGATGCAAATACCCAGAAGAAATATCACAGGATGCATATTCATACACTTAGAAAATTCTTTGAAACAAGGATGTCCGTTGCAGGTGTTCCAGAAGCAATATACCAACAGCTGGAGGGCCATGAAGGGTATCTGAACGGTGCTTACAAGAGATACACAGAACAGGAACTAGGTGAATGGTACAAAAAAGGAATGGTATCATTATTGGTATTTGAAACGCAACCTGATCTTAGCGAAGTACATGAACAACTGAAAGAGAAAGATACGCAGATACAGGACCTAAGAAATCAGATGGAAGAGATGAGGGCACAGATTGTTGAGATGAGACTGGAAAAACTAGAAAATAGAAAAGAGAAAAAATAAGATTAATCACTCCTTTTTCGGGAAGGTAATGGCCGTAGCAAAAATAGAGACAAGGGGCCGTCCTTTTCCTTGCTTAACTTCGTTGATTTTTACCAGATTAGCATAAATATTTAAGACACTCTCCTTGATAATTTTAGTTTCCTCAGGAGTATAATGGCTGTCAGAATCTATCTCAGTTGATAAACCAAAAAGACAACCTGTACAAATCGTCTGATGCGGCGGTTTATCAATGATAAAAGGAGATCCAAGCATAAGTTCAATTTTGTTTATTTCATCTCCAGAATACAAATCCATCTCTTTTTTTGCAGATGTCCTAAAAAATTCAGTAAATATCAATAGTGAGGCATAATATCTATATCTCCCGAATTTGTCTTCTTCTTGTGTTAGCAACTTAAGGTCTACTAATTTCGTTAGAAAATTACTCAATCCAGTTGATGATTTTATACAATCTTTTTTTATCAAATCACTCACATAAAGTTCTTGGAGTGTATCTCCGAAAAATTTTTTCATTTTTTCTTTGTAATGCGAGGGTATCTTGTTATCTTTTTCCAGTGCATAACGATAATGCATATGTTGTAAACCTTCTTTGTAATGTGCTGTTAAATTGAGTATACTTTTGTACCAAGGCTTCTTCATCAATCTATCAAATGTCATTTCTGTTTTAACCATATAAACACCTGACTATTCATTTTTTAGAATGAAAAAGTGAAATATAAATATTACTATCTGTATTACATTTTTTGGTGCAAAAAGATGAATAAAGGAAGATCAAAAAACGAAAATCTTGCCGTTCGACCGATGATGGTCCGATTTACAAAAAAACAACATAAAGAATTAAAAGTAGTTAGTGAAAAGAGCGATGTATCAATTGCAAGTTTAGTAAGACTGGCTGTTTCAAAATATCTAGGAGGGGGATAAATGGATTTGTCTAAGTACCCAAGAACGAAACAATTTCTTGAAGAAACAAATATGACCTTAGAGCAGGCAATGATCTGGACGGAAAACGAGCTGCAAAAAAAGAAGAGTAAGATAAAAACGTAATTTTTCTAGATGGTGAGGAGAAAAACTTTAAAAGAATTACAAAAAGGAGAAGGCAAAGGGAAGGAGAATGAAAACAAATGTTAGTCCCGTTGTAGTGGCTGTTGTCGGTCATGTTCAACCACAGGGCCTAAAAGAATTTACGGACCTCATTGAAGGTTTGCCCTATTTTAATTTGATTTTTTTAAAACAAGTAGTGAAAAACTGTGGATTAAGGAGGGTATGCCGTGAGGATAGAAAGGGGGCCAAAGCCCAATGCCCCCGACCCACCCGATAACCAAATTGGCCTGACTGACAAATATAATTATACTGTTTCAAGAATAAATTTTTTTATTATTCTGGGATGTCAAAGCTTGATTTTATGAGTCTGACGGATGATCTGGTTGGTCTGACTGGCCATCGAGGGTTCAAATCCTTCTCCCAGCGCCCAGACCATATTATTATTCAAGGGGATGGAATGCATCATGAAATCCATTAAAATCAAACTTTTGAGAGACATAGATATAGGAAATAAAGGCGATGTCATTGACTGTGAGGCAAAAGACGCCAAAGCCATAATTGATACAAATACTGCGGAGTATGCTGATAAAAAACTACAAGAAGAGTGGGAGCAAAGAGCAGTAAAAATAAGGGCGCTCAAACTCGGGGGATATAAGAAGGGAGAAATACTAAAATTTTCTCCCGAAGAGGCAGAGAAAGTTGTCAAAGGTGGATATGCCGAATACGTTGATAATGATAAAAAGAAAATTGAAGTCACCAAAGAAGAGGCTAAAAAAGTAAACAAAGAACTAGCGGAGACAAAAAAAGAAATTGTTCAAAAAGAGACAACTGAGATACCAAGACAACTACAGAAAAACTCCTTACGTTTTTGTTTCGTTAATTATAAAATACCATTTCCTCGTGGATGGCAGAAAGAAGAAAATGCTTACAAATATGATGATCCTAAATTGTTAAAACGGATAAACATCGGTAACAACTACGGCGTCATCGGTGGTTATGGCAATATAATGATTGTCGATGCTGATAATGATAAAATTGCCGATGCTTTTGATATGTTTGGAGATACACTTACAGTAAAAACAGGGGCTCCTTTTAGAAAGCACTTATATTTTTATGTACCTGGTTTGGAAAAAAGCTATTCATTGGAAGAAGAAACAGAAGAAAGCACACCCGATAATCTGCAATTTCGGAATATCGGACATATAACAAGCAAAGGTAGAATGGTAGTCGCGCCAGGATGCAAACACTATGAACAAATAGACAAAGATAATTTTAAACCCACAGGTAAAACCTACAAAATAATTAAAGATGTCGATATAAAAATAATAACAAAAGAAAACCTGATGGCAGCAATTACTCCTTTCTTGCCGGATAAAATCAGAGCAAGCTATGATAAACAAGAAGAAATGAGAAAAACAGATAAAGCAGGTGCTATAGACATTGACATATCAAGTGTGATGAAGAAAATAATGGAAGAACACCCTAAAACTTTTAAGAAATCTACAGCCCCTAAAGGATATCGAGGGCATAACCCCGATCATCCACAAAGCAAATCAAGAATGGATTTAACAATAAACATGGATAAAAATAGTAAATATTATGGTATGTGGATATGTTCGCCATGTTGTCATAGCGGAGGTGGATATGGCAACGCATTATATCTTATAGCTTTATTTGAAGGAATATTACACTGTCACGAATGCCGAAAAGGTGGGTTGCGAGGAGATAAGTTTTTACAGGTAAAAAAACTGGCAATAGGAAAATATGGTATTCCTGAAAGTGCATTTCCGAAACTAACAAAAGAAACTACAAAAGATGGAGAGAAAGGAAAACCAGTTCATGCCCAGAAGGATATTATAACAGAGACAGAAATTGATGCAACAACAAAAGTAGTACTGACAAATGAGGGCATCTTTATCGACCGGATATCTGGGAGAGACAAAACAACAAAGGAACCGATATGGTTACGAAAAAAAGTATATATCGGACCGTTCAAACCAAAGGAGAAACTATTGGTAGACGACTTTACAGTTGTCAGATATACAGGCATTGGAGAACAAATTGATGATTTTCAAGGTATCGTTAGAAGAATGAAAAAAGAAGGTGGTGTTGTATCAAAAAATTTTATTGATGACAGTGTGAATGCCGTATGCTTGGGTTTGCCAACAAGAACAGGCCATGCCACATATGGTGTATACGAAAA
>CAYGAC010000053.1:0-54605 GCA_964347865.1 uncultured Thermoplasmatales archaeon | reverse complement strand
AATACCCATATCATGAAGAAAACCAGCAGCATGAATCACACCATCAAGATCCTCACCTTCAACACCTAATCTCTTGCTTTTATGAGTACCAATAGCAAGAAATATTGCCTCATAACCAGCATTCTTAAGATCTTTTAATGTTAGATCTGGACCTATAGGTGTACTCGTTCTGATTTCAACTCCATCCTCCTCTATCCTTTTAATATCATAATCAAGAATATCTTCTGGTAACCGGTATTTTGGTACACCAACTCTTAGCATACCACCAGGTTTTGATAACGCTTCAAAGACTGTTGGTTTGTAACCCCATAACGCAAGATCATGGGCAACAGTTAAACCAGCAGGTCCCGCTCCAATAATAGCTACTTTTCTGCCCTTACCTGGTAATTCTTTTTCTTCACTTTCTTTTTTCTTCTTTATTTTCCGGCCATGCTTTTTTTCATAATCAGCAATAAAACGTTTTAAAGCTCTTACAGCAACAGGTTCATCAACTTCATTTCGGTTGCAATTCTCCTCACAAATATGAGTACAAATTCTCCCACAGACACTGGGGAATGGATTATTTACACGTACTAAATCAAGTGCGTCCTGGAATTTCCCCTCCTTAATAAGAGCAACATATCCTTGCGCATGTACACCTGCTGGACATGCATGAACACAGGGAGGTTCTCCAATTCTATCAATTGTATATTTCTGTGGAACTGCTTGAGGAAATGGAATATATATCGCCTTTCTGTCACCTTGTCCCATATTAAACTCATCAGTTACATTAACAGGGCAATCTTTAACACACTCACCACACCCAGTACATTTTTCCACATCAACATATCTTGGTTTTTTACGAACTTTTACTTTGAAGTTCCCAACGTATCCATCGACATCCACAACCTCCGAATAAGTTAGAAGTTCGATGTTTTTATGTCTGCCTACATCTACCATTTTTGGTGTCAAAATACAGGCAGAACAATCCATGGTTGGAAATGTCTTATCAAGCTGAGCCATACGTCCACCAATACTTGGGGTTTTCTCGACTAGATATGTTTTAAAGCCCATATCCCCAATATCAAGTGCAGCTTGAATACCTGCAATTCCTCCACCAATAACCAGAGCTTTGGGTGTAACATCCACTGTTTTTTTCTCAAGTGGTGATAAAAGAGAAGCGCGAAATACAGCACTTTCTACTAAAGATTTTGCTTTCTCTGTTGCATTTGCTTTATCTTTATGTACCCATGAACATTGTTCTCGGATATTTACCATTTCTAAACAATATGGATTTAAATCCATATCTTCAAGAACTGCTCTAAACGTTGGCTCATGCATACGTGGAGAACAAGATGCAACGACAATTCGATCAAGATTCAACTCTTTTATGTCTTTTTTTATAAGTTCCTGACCTGGATCTGAACACATATATCGATAAAAACGACTTACAAAAACATTCGGTAAAGATTTAGCATGCTCTACAACTTTTTCTACATCTACGGTTGCAGCAATATTTACCCCACATTCACAAACATATACTCCGATTTTCATATCATCGCCTCTCTTGTTTTACTATACCTCCAATTTGAGCCAGAATTTGTTTAAGATCAAAATGCCTCATAGAAATCGCACCAGTTGGACAAGCAGATGCACATGAACCACAACCTTTGCACATGACATCGTTCACTTTCATTATCTTGTCTTTTTCATCAAACTCTAAGGCAGAATATGCACATAGTTCTTCACAGATTCTACAGCCACTACACAGATCATCATCTATCGCTGCTGAAATTGCCTCAACTTCAACTTTGCCTGCTGCAAGTGGTTCAGAAGCACGAACTGCTGCACCACTAGCTTGTGCAACAGCATCAGGAATATCTTTAGGGCTTTGACAGCAACCTGCCAGGAAAATACCATCTGTAAACGTATCTACAGGTCTTAGTTTTGGATGGGCTTCGAGGAAAAAACCATCCGCACTCTGATTAATATTTAAGATTCGAGTAAGCTCTTTTGAATCCTTTCTTGGAATAATTCCTGTGGCAAGCACAACAAGATCAGCTTCAACATCAGGATGTCCTTTTGCTTTTACAACCACTTTATCGCCTTTCTTCTTTACTTCAATAGGATCATCGAGCTCACGCCGTCTATAAGTAACACCTTCACCTTGAACTCGATTATAGAATTCCTCAAATCCTTTACCAAATGCCCTAACATCAGTATTATATACTATAAGTTCGGCATCAGGAATCTTATCCTTTACCATATGAGCTTGCTTTGCTGTGTACATACAACAAACACGAGAACAATACTCGTTAGTTTTCTTGTCTCGTGAACCAACACATTGAATAAAGACAACTTTTTCAGGCTCTTTACCGTTGATCTCGATATGACCGCCTGTTGGACCAGAGGCTGAGACGAGGCGTTCAAATTCTAAACCAGTAATTACATTTTCGAATTTTCCATAGCCATATTCTGGCTTTTCTTTAGGATCAAAAAGATCATAACCTGTTGTAACAACAATTGTTCCAACTTCAACTTCAACAATTTTTTCTTTCTGGTCAAAATTTATCGCATCTCTCTCTCCACACGCTTCTATGCAAAGTGCATGATCACCACATTTACCGGTTTTAAGAGTTATACACTTCTCAGGGTCTATAGTATATTTTAACGGTACAGCTTGTGGGAAGGGAACATAAATTGCACTTCTTTTTGCTAAATTCATGTCAAATTCATTTAAAATTCTATTATGAAGTCTACAAGCTTCAGCACAAGCTCCACAACCCACACATTTTTCTTCATCGACATATCGTGGTTTTTTCTTGATTTTAACTTTGAAGTTACCAATATATCCATCAACACTTTCAATTTCTGAATAGGAAAAAAGTTCGATATTAGGATGACGTGCTACATCAACCATTTTGGGTGTTAATATACAGGCAGAACAATCCATGGTTGGAAATGTCTTATCAAGCTGAGCCATACGTCCACCAATACTGGGGCTTCGTTCAACAAGATAAACCTGAAAACCTTTATCTGCAATCTCTAACGCTGCCTGAATTCCTGATATGCCACCACCCACAACTAATGCCCTAGGGATGACACTTACTTCTTTTTTCTCAAGAGGTTCTAAAAATGCTGCACGGGCAACTGCACCTGATATTAGATCAACTGCTTTCAAAGTTGCTTGTTCTTTATCTTCATGAACCCATGAACATTGTTCTCTAAGATTGACCATTTCAAAAAAATATGGATTTAAATCCATATCTTCAAGAACCGCTCTAAATGTTGGTTCATGCATACGTGGAGAACAGCTTGCAACAATGATACGATCAAGCTTCATCTCTTTGATATCTTTTTTAATAAGCTCCTGTCCGGGATCAGAACACATATACTTATAATCACGTGCAACTGCAACATTTGGCAGATTATTTACCAGTTCTACCACTCGTTCTGTATCTACAGTATGCGCGATATTGATCCCACATTGGCAAATATAGACCCCAATTTTCATTTCAATCGCCTATCTTTCACCATAAATATTTTTCAGTTGTTTATATGAAAACACTGGTCCATCTTTACACACATAAAGATTTCCAATGTTACATCTACCACATTTACCAATTCCACATTTCATTCTCATTTCAAGAGTTGTAAATATTTGATCTTCAGTGAACCCTAACTTCTCTAAGTTTTGAATCACAAATTTTATCATTATCGGTGGGCCACAGGTTATTGCAATAGAATTTTTTGGTGAAGGTTTAACTTTTAATAGATTATCTGGAACAAAGCCGACAAACTTTTTCCAACCATCTTCTTTTACATCGATTGAAAGATGAACATCTACATCTTTACGTTTCTCGAGCTCTGCAAATTCATCTTTATAGCTAATATCTTTTGATGTTCGTGCTCCATATATTACATCTAGTTTTCCATAGTTTTTCCTCTTATCAACAACATAGTTGATAAGTGATCTAAGCGGAGCCTGACCGATACCACCACCAATAAAAACAAGATTTTTACCCTTCCAACCAGAGACATCAAAATTATTGCCATACGGGCCTCTAACACCAACAATATCACCAGGTTCTAATTCATGTAAGGCAGTGGTTACCTTTCCAAGTTTCATTACACTGACTTCAATGTAACCTTTCTTTGTTGGTGAAGAAGATATCGCAAAGAAGCATTCCCCCTGCCCAAATAAGCTAACCATTGCACATTGTCCCGGGATAAAGGAAAAATTATCTTGTAGATTTTTATCCTGAAATTTTAGCTTAAATGTTTTTATAGGTCTTTCACCACCTACTTCATCTCTAATTTCTTCAACTGTTGCAAGCCAAGGTTGATAAGGATTTTCGCTCATGGCTTCACCTCCCCTGCTTTCGTAACAACATCAATAATGTCAATATTCACGGGACATAAATCAATACAACGACCACATCCAACACACGCAATAACATCGAAATTCTTAGGATAATAATTGTACTTATGATATATTCGATTTCTAACACGATTAGTTCTGGCAGGTCGCGGATTATAACCAGAAGCATGCAAAGTATATTCAGGGTTCATACATGTATCCCAAACTCTTATTCGTGCTCCTTTTGTGAGAGTTGATTCATCTTGAATATCAAAACAATGACAAGTTGGGCAAAGATATGTGCACGTTCCACATCCAACACATTTAAAAGCTACTTCTTTCCAAAATGGATTTTCAAATATTTTATCTAGCTTTTCTGTTATACCATTGGTATTTTGATGACGCGATATCATATTAATTGCATTTTTCTCGATCTCTTTTTTCTTCTTTGCATCACTTTCTTTAGCAGGTTTAAACAATTGACTAATTCCTTTTGTTAGTTGTTTTCCTTTATCATTTGTTACTTCAACGTAATAATTATCACCGATGTCGGTGAGTAATATATCTACATATTTTGATGAGGCTGGAGTATCATCAAAAGAGGTACAGAAACAATTAATCTCAGGTTTATTACAACTTAATCCAACGAGAACAGTGTTCTCTCTTCTGGTTAAAAAGTACGGATCCTTGTAGTCACCATTAAATGCATGATCAAGAATTGCAATACTTTTTGCATCACATGGTCTAATTCCAAATATTACATTTTTATTATCAATATCTATAGATTCAATTTTTGCTTTTGTACCAGGTGTAAACTTAAACAATGTTTCTGTTTGATTAAATATTAGTGCTTTTGGTGGATATTCAGATTTACAGGATTCAAGGTTCATTTTTGTAGGTTTTTTAATTTGCTCAAAAATAATGGTATCATTATTCTTAACAGGAGCATATACATTATTATTCTTAATAAGCTCGTCAACAAATTTTGATAAATCGTCTTTTGATAACAATAATTTATCCATCTTTTTTCACCTCACAAAATGAATTCCTCCGGATCATCTGGTTTAAACATTGCAAGTAAAGGTTTTTCTTCAGCGTTTATCCCAGCTTCGTATTCAAACAATTCTTTGATTTCTTTCTCGATTTTTTTATTAAGTTCCATAAGAGGTATATCCATTGGACAAGCGCGCTCACACTGCTCACAACCAATACACCTTCCCGCAAGATGAAATGCACGTAAAAGATTCCAAGCAGTATTTTCAGATAAATTAACTGAACGACGTACCCATTGAGGATTTAATTGATCAACCATACATTCTTTACAATAACACAAAGGACAAGCATTTCGACATGCATAACAACGTATGCATTTCTCAAATTGTTTTTCCCAGTATTCCCATTTCTCTTTTAGAGATTTTTTTTCAAAAGTATTAACCTTTTTGTAATCCTCTTTTTTATTACTTTTAATTTCTTTACCAATTAATATATCATAAATTATAGGAGTTGGATACTCACAAGTTTTACATTTATCTGGCATTAATTCGTCTTTTGGAACTTTCTGTGTTTTTCCATCAATAGTAATTGCATATTTATCATCTTCATCTTTTACTTCAGCATTTTTAATATGTCCAGGGAATTTAGCATCAAGTTTTTTCGGATCAATGACACCAGTACATGGAATTCCGATTATCACAACTTTATCGCGGTCCAATCCTTTCTCTTGAATTATTTGAACTATTGCTCTAGAATCACACCCTTTTAAAACAACTCCAATTTTTCGTTGATCTGGCTCTTCCCCTTTTCGAAGTGGAGGCTTTTCTTCTAACATAGGAAAAACAGTTAGATTGTGGACACATAAAGGTGAAAAAATGAATCTTTCGGCATCTTCTGATTTATATGCAAAACATGGAGTTGCTTGGAATCCGTATGTACCCTTTTCATATCCAACAACATATTTAACATCTTTTCTATCTACAGTTTTCTTAACTGAATCTTGAAGTTTCTTTTGGTCTACCATTTATTTTCCCTCTTGAAATGTTGCATAGGACCAAGTTTTCTAATGTCCTCAGTTACTTCTTTTACCACTTCAGCGAATTTGTTTCCCTCAGCAGCTGAAACCCAGGTCATTCTAACACGATTTGGGTCTATTCCAGTGTGTGCTAATAGTTGTTTTAAAACAGCTATTCGACGCCTTGCTAAGTAATTTCCACGTTCATAATGACAATCTCCAGGATGGCATCCTCCTATAAGCACCCCATCAGCCCCTTGCTGAAGAGCATTTATGACAAAAATCGGATTAACCCTACCAGAACACATAACTCGGATTACCTTTAAATTTGGAGGATATTGAATTCGACTAGTTCCAGCAAGGTCTGCTCCTGCATATGAACACCAGTTGCATAAAAACCCTATAATATTTGGTTCAAATTTTTCTTTCATATTTTAGCCTCCAATTTTTTAATTGGACCTAATCTCTCTAATTTATCAATAAAATCATCAATTGATTTGCTAAGTTTAGCTGATTCACCGGTGGAGAACCAATCTAGTTTAACTCTTTCAGGTTCAATATTTAATTCCTTTAACATGTTTTTAAGCAGAACTAACCTCCTCCTTGTTTTATAGTTACCATCATGATCGCATTCTTCAGGGGGACAACCAGCAACCATAACACCCCAAGCCCCCTCCTCAAATGCGTTTAATACTAATTCAGGGGCTACACGACCAGAGCACATACTTACTATCAGACCATAGGGTGTTTTTACTAAAGTTGGTGATTCACTCAATTGCAATCCTGGAAATAGTGACCAGTTACAACAAAATACAATGGCCCTCATATCCTTACGGTCTTTTAGAAGTTCAGAAACCTTTGTATGAAGTTCTGGGAGGGTAATCTCACATCCTTCTTTTTGTGAAATTGCACCAGATGGACATGCAGATACGCATAAACCACATCCCCTACATTCTACTTTGTCAACAATAATTTTACTTTTATCCTTACTTTCTTCTTCTATTGATAAAGCTTCATATTTACAAACCGCTACACAAACACCACAAACACTACAAAGATCTTCATCGACTTTTACAATGGTACCTTCAGTTTCGAATCCTGCTTCAATAAGATCTGCCCTTGCATCTGTTAAAATGTCTGTAACTGGGACGCCTGCTGAACAGTTATCACTGCAGTTTTTACAGTAGAAACATTGGAATATTTTATCAACAATTTCTTGAGTAGGTTGAATTTCTCCTGTTATCATCCCATATATAAGTAAAAGTTTTCCACGTGGAGTATCTGATTCCCAATTATTTGTTTTAAATAAAGGACAAAGTTCATAGCAATATCCACACCTAATACATTTATTTAGTTCATTTTCCCATTTTTTAGATCGTTTAAAGTTAGTGTCTTTCTTTCTAATATAAAATAATCTACCTAATACTCCCATTATCCCACCTTATATCTAAGATTTGTTGCTCTAACCCAATCATCTGGTGCATCCATGAGTTTATGTGGATTCAAAATGTTATTTGGATCAAGAGCTTTCTTTATCGATTTCATTACTGGAATGATATCTTTTCTAGCCTTTTTCCAAGGCGGAGCTTTAGATAATCCAATACCATGCTCCGCTGAGGTAACCCCACCCACAGAGTGAACATAATCATATAATTCTTCTATAACTCTTTCCGCGTCCTTCCATTGACTCTTCTTTTTCGGATCAAGCATAATTTTTGTATGAATCACTCCTGAGCCACAATGACCATAAACAGCCATGATAACATTGTTCCTTTCTGCTATTTCATGTATTTTTTGAGCAGTAACAGCAATTTTAGAGTTCGGAACCCCCATGTCGTCTGCAAGATCTGTACAGATTATTCCCTCTTTATATTTTGATAAAGAGGCAAATAATTTTTTTCTTCCTGAAAAAAGCCTCGTACGTTCAGCAAGATCGTAGCTCATTTCGATATTGGTTCCATTATGTTTTTCACAGATTTTCTTCATCTTATCTATTTCGAAATCAACAGCTTTTTTTACATTTCCATCAGCTTCGAACATGATTATTGCTGCAACCTCAGGCAATTTAAGATCCATAGCTTTATTTACAGCGATAATACCAATTTTATCCATTAATTCAAGCATAGATGGTTCTGATCCGCTAGAGATAATGTCAGATATTGCATTACCAGCATCCTCTAATTTATCGAAATTTGCCACACCCAAGCACCGATATTTTGGTACAGGTCTTATACCCATAGTCGCTTCAACAACAACACCTAGAGTCCCTTCAGAACCAACAATTAATCGTTCAAGTTGATAACCAGATGAGTGAACTCTAGTGTTAGCACCAAGATTAACTAAATTACCATTGGCAAGTACTACTTTCATTCCAAGCACATAATCCCTTGTTGCACCATATTTAACAGACCTAACACCAGAGGCATTAGCAGCGATCTCACCACCTATTGTAGCTATTCTGCTAGAAGCAGGTGCTGGTGGATAGAAAAGCCTGTAAGGTTTTAGAGCGCGGTTTAAATCGTCATCAACAACTCCTGGTTCAACTCTAACAAGCATATCTTCAGGAGAAATCTCAAGAATCCGATTCATACGTTTCATATCTAAAATAATACCACCGTCAATTGGAACCGTATGACCTGATGTACCAGAACCAGCGCCCCTTGGAATTACAGGAATCTTATTTGTGTTTGCATATCTCATAATTTTCTGGACTTCTTCAATTGTCTTAGGTCTGATAATGGCAGAAGGCATTGCATGATGAACAGATGCATCAGACGCATATACATAGAGATCAGCTACATCATCTGAAACGTTAGTTTCCCCAACAATCTTCTTCAATTTCTCCATATCGATTTTCATGCTTCCACTTCTCTTAGAGGATTAGGTCCCATTTTTTTAAGTTCATCAACAAATTCTGTAACAATAGTAGCAAATTTTTGACCTTCAGAAGCAGAAACATATTCGAATCTAACTCTATTGGGATCAATTGCCATCTCCTCGAGTAGTTTCTTTAAAAGTTTAATTCTCCTATTGGTCTTATAGTTGCCAGACTGATAATGACAATCTCCAGGATGGCATCCTGCTACAAGTACTCCATCTGCACCTTTTTTCAAAGCTTCAAGTATAAAAACAGGATCAACTCTACCAGAACACATTACTCGTATTGATTTTATATTTGGAGGGTATTTCATTCTACTAGTTCCAGCAAGATCTGCTCCTGCATATGAACACCAGTTGCATAAAAAACCTATAATATTTGGTTCAAATTTTTCTGCCATATTATTTTTCACCTCAACTCGAGATTTTTATATCTTTTTTAATTTCATTTAGAGTCATTTCTACGGCTTTTGGAACAGCCGCGGCAATCGTCTTACTTAATTTTTCTCCAAATTCACAGGGTATTTCTTTCATTAAAATACCAATGACAATAATTTCACGCGGGATTCGATTTTCCCCCATTTTTTTTGCCATTTCAATAGCCTCGATAAGAGACACATCATGGGGATTACATGAGTGCATTGATGAGAAATCACCAAGAGGGATTCTTTTTACCTCTCCATTTTCTCCTTTATTTATTTTTACAGCGTCTACTATTATTGCCTTATCGTATCCTAAGATTAGTTCCAATAGATTCATCCCGCCAGTAATTGCATCGTCGATAGTGATATTTGGGTGTATGACACGTTCTTTTAGTATGTCAGTAACGTGTATTCCAACACCATCATCACCCAGTATCTGGTTTCCTACTCCCAGGATAATTGTCTTCATATCTTTATATCCTCTACAGATTTTGTCTCAAGGTTTTGTACAATTTTCTATTTTTATCATATATCTTTACTTCTAAAGGCATACCACCAGGTAATGTGTGTGTAGCACACGCAAAACATGGATCATATGCACGGAACGCCATCTCAACCATGTTCAGAAGTCCATCGTTGACCTTTCCTTTCTTGATAATACCTTTAGCTGCATCTCTAATTGACATATTGATTGCACCAGAGTTATTCGTTGTGGCAACGATTAAGTTGGCTTTGTCAATAAGCCCCTGCTTATCAAGTTTATAATGATGAATTAATGTTCCACGAGCAGCTTCTGTAACTCCTATTCCTTCTCCAGGTTCTCCAACTGGATTTCTTATTTTTTCACTAGTTATTTCGGGATCTTTAATTATTTCCATAGTTCTCTCAGTTGCATATAAAAGTTCGATTAAACGAGCCCAGTGAAATGCAAGAGTAGAATTGACTGCTTTACCTCCAAGGGTTTCAATCATTTTCTTGTATTCTTTATCTGCTAATGGAGTTGCCATCCCTTCAGCAGCATTTAGTCTCCCTAATGGCCCAACTCGATATATTCCGCTATCTTTTCCATCTTTAAACCCATTCCATCCTACACTTTTCAGGTATGGAAATTTAATATAGGACCATTCTTCAACATGTTCTGCAACGTGTTTTGTATAATCTTTTACATCAAATTTGACTTTCTCTTTCCCTTGTTGATCAGTCACTCTTATTTTTCCATCATAAAAGTTCACTTTATTGTTTTTATCTACAAGTCCCATATTGTATGTTTTTAACTGATAGGGATCACTTAGAATAAGGTTTACATAGTCCTTATTTTGTAATACAATATCATTGAATAATTTCAATGTAAATTGAGCAAAATCGATACAAGATTTTGTCATTGTTTCAATTTCTTTTACCTCGTCCTTGTTAAGACCTTTTGAAACTCCACCAGGTAAACCACAAACAGGGTGTGTTGCTTTACCACCTAGAATTGCAGTGATTTTTTGGCCATATGCTCTATGTTTAATGACTTCCTTACCAATTTCTACTCCAGCTTTCTCAATAACACCTAGAACATTTCTTTTAGCAGCGGGAGCATCAGGTCCTACAACAAAGTCGGGACCACCAAGGAAGTAAAAATGAAGAATATGGTCGTATATATAATAACCAGAGTACATTAGTTCCCTGAGTTTTTTTGCAGCAGATGGCGGATCTACATTGAAAGCTGCATCAAGAGCTTTGGTTGAAGCGAAATGGTGTGCAACAGGACATACTCCACAGATACGTGAGGTTATCTGAGGCATATCTTCAGCTCTTCGCCCCTGTGCAAAACGTTCAAAACCCCTTAATTCCGGAATTTGTAGATACGCATTACCTACATCTCCTTTATCATCAAGAAAAATACTAATTTTACCGTGTCCTTCAAGTCGTGTTATTGGATCAATTGTTATAGTTTGCATTTTTTCATCACTTTCCTATTTATAAGAGCACTTGGTAACCCATACTTATAGAAAGTTCCAACGGGATCCACAACTTGCTCAATTAATTTCTCAACTTCTTCATCACTCATATTTTCTTCACCTTCTATTCCAAGAATAGAGGCAAGCGCTGACATCATTTTTGCCCCCTGATCAAGTGAATTAGGAGTAGGTCCTCCGCAACCTGTACAAGGCATATTTGCATCAAGACAGCGTGCATCACAACCTCCCCTTGTAGCTGGTCCTAAACAAACTACCCCTTGCTCCAATAGGCATTTTTCTTCCCATTTATCAAGTTCGTAAATTCGTTTTATTTCCTTGATTTTTTTCTCTGTTTTCTCAAAACGGCATTCATCACATACTGATTTTAAGGGACCAATGATAGATCCTTTTGGAGGTAATTTATTTTCAGCAATTGCACCAACTGCAGTCATTATCATATCTGGTGTTGGTGGACAACCAGGTAAAAAATAATCAACATCCACCGTTTGATGAAGCGTTCTTACAGTATCATAAAATTCTGGTAATGTAAGTGTCCCTTCTTTTACTTTTACAGATGTTTTTGGTGTTTTCTTTTTTGGATTGTCTGTGGATGGATTGTCTAGATAAGCTACGTTGAAAACTTCTTCCCTGTTTGCAATATTTGCAAGACCCGGTATCCCTCCATTTACAGCACATGCACCAAATGCTACCAATACTTTTGATTTCTTTCGCAATAGCTTAGCAATATGTTCTTGTTCTTCGGTTCTAACTGAACCATTAAAAAAGCAGACATCTATTTGATTATCTTTCATTGCTTCTACATCTTTATACTTCGTGTCAATTGCTACTGGCCAAAATAAGATATCCGCAAGAGCTACAACATCTAATATTTTTTCATTTATGTCTAAAACTGCAATTTCACACCCACCACAACTTGCAGCCCAATAAAACGCAAGTTGAAGTTTTTTCTTTTTCTCTGCTTCTTTTTTCTTTCCTTTTTTTTCTACACTCATACAATCACCAATTTTATTAAATTTTAACCATTTTCGTTTATTTCTCAAAAACCCCCTTTTTCTTCAATAATAGGATTGGATCTACCGCATGATCACCGAATCCACAATATTTTGGATCCAAACCCAATGCAACAGCTATAAGCTGAGGGTAATAGTAAACAGGAATCTGTTTATAATTGTTATATATCTTTTCTGCTTCCTTTCCTCGGACATCAAGATTATAACGACAAAGCGGACAAGATAGGACAATTGCATCAGCTCCTTGATCCACTGCAAATTTTGAAATTCTATATGCTCTATTAGAGACTAGATTTTTTTCTTCTATGGTGTGATATGAACCACAACATTCGATTTTAAATGGATTATCTATGACTTCAGCACCAAGTGAAGTGAGCAGATCTCCCATAATTGTAGGTTCTTCGGCATCATCTATTGCAACTTCCCTAGGACGAAGCAACATGCATCCATAATAAGGCATAATCTTCATACCTTTCAATGGATTCTTTACCATTTTTTTCAGAACATCAAAACCTATTTCATCTCTAAGAAATTCTAGAAAATGTAATACTTTTACAGTACCTTTGTAATCATTTTCTCTATCCATAAATAAATTCAATGTTTCAAGGTCATCTGGTTTTTCCTTTACTCTTAGGTTAGTTTGTTTTAATGTGTTACAACACATATCGCAAAGTGTAACTATTTTTTCTTCCCCGAGATCCTCCACATGAATAAGATTTCGTAATGGTGCTAAATGATGCATTAGATCATCATCAGTGAGTGAGGAGGCTACTCCACAACAAGTCCAATCATCCATTTCTTCTATTTCATGACCTAGAGCTTCTACTATCGCAAATGCAGATTGCTCAAGGTTTTTCGCAGATGTTTTTAATGTGCAACCTGGATAGTATAGTAGCTTCATTTTTTAACCTACATTTTTCCTAAATAAACAAACAAATGCTAACTGAGGAATAGATTCTTTTTCCTCTTTAGAGATGTTTTTTAAAATTGTCCGATCAATATTCTTCCGTAAAATAATCTGACGTAAAGCTTCCATGATCTTTGTAATGTTAATATCTCTTGGGCATCTTTCAGCACAAGTAAAACAAGCTGAGCATAGCCATATTGTTTTTGATGTTAGAACCTCTTTTTTGTCTAATATTATATATCTAATTATCTCATCAGGAGAGAGATCCATTTCTTCAACAAATGGACATCCTGCAGAGCAAGTTCCACATTGATAACATCCAAAGAGGTTTTCACCACTAAGTTCTTCAACTTCTTTTGCTAGCTCTCCTTTCTTAATTTGTAAGGAATTGATATCAGCAATTTCCTTTGAAATTATACTCATGTAGCAACCTCCTTCTCAAGAAGAGCAGCAATCATTAAATTGATCTGCTTGCTGTTATATCCCTTCTGTTCAATTGCACTATTCAGACACGCAGCTGCACAAGAACCACAACCTTTACAAAGCGCTCTATTTACTTTAGCAACCAAACGACCAGGATCCCTAGAATGGGGAACTAAATCTATTGCAGAGTAAGCACATGCTAATTCACATGTTCCGCAACCTCGACATTTATCTTCAATTACTTCAGATACAATACCTTCTCCCTTCATCCTTTCTTGAGCAATTGGAATGGCAGCACGAGATGCAGCACCCTCAGCTTGAGCAATTGAATCTACTAAGTTCTTTGGATAATGTGCGGCACCACACATATAAACTCCAGAAGTTGAAAAATCTAAAGGTTTGATTTTTGCATGAGTTTCAATAAAAAATCCTGCAGCATCTACTGGAACTTTCAACATATTTTTCAGCTTTTCAGTTTCAGATCCACCTTCAGTATTAACCGTTAAGACAACAAGATCTGCAGGAAGATCAATTTCTTCATTTAGAATATCATCATAAACCTTTACTGTTATTGGCCCGTTTTTAGGATTTTTTTTATCAAGAAGCACATCCGGTTTCTTATCTCCCGGGTATCTAATAGTTATAACATGATAATTTTTCAAAACATCAGCATAATATTCTTCTTCTTCTTTTCCAAAAACTCTCAAATCACGATAGAGAAGATATATCTTGGATTTTGGATATTTTTGGGCTAATAACTTCGCATTTTTAATTGATACTCCACAACCGATTCTACAACAGTATGGTCGCTCCTCATCCATTGCACCTGCACAATTAATAATAACAATATTTTTTGGTTCTATAAGATCATCATTTTTTAATTTTTTCTCCAGGTCAGTTTGAGACAGTATATTTTTATTTTTCCCATATTGATATTTTCCGTTAAGATTTATTTCTTTGAATCCTGTAGCAACAATAATTGTACCAAATTCAATTTCTTTCTTCGTCCCTTTCTGTTTAACTTTTACTTTATAGTTACCAATATACCCTTCAAGTTCATCAAGTTCTGAACTGGTCATAACAGTGATTAGTTTATTTTTAGTCACATCTTTGATTAAGGGATTAATAATATCTTCCGATTTTTTATCTGATGGAAACATTGAGTGAAGATCCTTAAGCCTACCACCTAATTCAGGTTCTTTTTCTATAATAATAGACTTAACACCCATATCTGCTAGAGCAAGTGCTGCTTTCATCCCAGATATACCACCACCGATAATCAAGGTACATGGATAAATTGAAAACTCTTCTTCAGGAAGAGATTCAAGATATTTTGCCTTAACAACAGCCGCTCTTACTAAACCAATAGCCTTTTTTGTTGCAGCATCCCAGTCATCAGAATGAACCCAAGAACAATGATTACGAATATTTGCCATTTCAAAAAGATATTTATTTAAACCAGCTTCCATCAATGTATCTTGAAAAAGGCCACCATGAGTCCGCGGGGAACAAGCAGCAACAATGACTCTATTCAATCCTTTTTCTTGAACTGTTTCTTTAATTTTTTTACAGCTATCTTCAGAACAAACAAACATCATATGTTCTGCATAGTCAACATTTTGTAGTTTTTTTGCTTCCTCCGTTACCTTTTCAACATCTAGATAATTAGCAATATTTTTACCACAATGGCATATAAATACTCCAACACGTGGTTTCTCATTGGAGACATCTCGTTCAGGTGGAAATTCTTTACCAACATGTTTTTCCCTATCTTTGATAGGGGCAACAGCTTTCGCAGCAGCCCCACTTGCCATAGAAACACTATCAGGTATATCCTTAGGACCCTGAATACAGCCAGCAAGAAATACTCCTTTTTTAGTAGATTGAATTGGGTCAGTTAAAAGTGAGTCTTGTTTAAAGAAACCATTTTCATCAACATCTATACCAAGAACTTTGCCAAGCCTTTTATTGCCTTTATTTGGTATTATTGCAGTTGATAAAACCAACATATCCACTTTATTTTCTTCAATTTTTCCGGTTAATGTATCTTTATATTTTACTGTAATACTTTTATCGGAATTCTCATAAACAGAGGATGGTCTCCCTCGAATGTATTTTATACCAAGATCCTTCGCATGATCATAATATTGCTGGAAATCCTTACCATAGGCTCTAATATCCATATAATAAATCGTTATATCGATATCTGGATTTGCTTCTTTTGCAATTGAAGCTTCCTTTGTTGCATACATACAGCATACACGGGAACAATATGGGAAGCCAAGTTGTTCACTTCTTGAACCAACACATTGAATCCAGCCAATACTCTTTGGTTTTTTACCATCAGAAGGTCGAAATACTTTGCCCTCTGTAGGTCCAAATGAAGATAGAATTCGTTCAAATTGTAAAGCTGTAATTACATTATCATATTTACCATACCCATACTCTTTTCTCATTTCTGTAGGTTCAAATACTTCAAAACCAGTAGCAACAATAACACTTCCAACGTTTACCTCTATCTCTTCTGATTTTTCTAAAAAGGAGATCGCCTCCGGCTCACAAACTCTATCACAAGAACCACATCCAATACAATTCTCATAATCAATTGTATATACTATGGGAACTGCTTGTGGAAATTCAATATATATCGCTTTTCGTGTTGACAATTTTTCATCAAATGGATTTACAACATCAATAGGACAGACTTCAGCACAGTCATCACAACCAGTACATTTGTCGGGATCAACATATTTACTCTTACGCCAAATATTCACTTTAAAATTACCTGGTTTCCCTTCTAAAGAATTTACATCAGCATACGTAATAAGTTCAATGTTAGGATGCCTAGAAAGTTCAACCATTTTTGGTGCAGCAGTACAAATCGAACAATCATTGGTGGGAAAGGTTTTATCAAGCTTTACCATTGCACCACCAATAGTTGAGGTTTTGT
The DNA here is from genome assembly GCA_964347865.1 of uncultured Thermoplasmatales archaeon. Lineage (GTDB taxonomy): Archaea > Thermoplasmatota > E2 > DHVEG-1 > DHVEG-1 > JAGLML01. The sequence goes on along the minus strand of CAYGAC010000053.1, from coordinate 37,705 downwards.
CAATTATTACAACCTTGTAACCCTTATCACCAACATCAAGAGCTGCTTGCATACCAGAGATTCCAGCCCCAATGATAAGAACATCTGCATCAATAACTCGCTTCTCTCCTTTTTTTGCGATTTCCCTTACAGTTTTTATCGTACTTTCCAGTTCTGGCATTGATTTTCTTTCTATAATTTCCTCTGGTTCATCGTAGAAATAATCATCCTGTAAAGGAATTCCCAGATCATGGTCTATTTTTTTATCGTAACTCTTTAAGGACATTCTTTCCTGCCTCAAAACCTCTTTCAAATGCTTTTACATTAAGTTCAGTAAATCTTTTTGGAACACTATCTATGACAGATTCTTTTACAGCTTCTTTATCCAATAAACCAAAAATACTTGTGAAAGCTCCAACCATAACGATATTTGTAACAATCTTGTTACCTAGTTCTTCTGCTATTTGCTGACCATGTACCTTGTAAAGTGGTTTTCCAATGTCGTGATTTTTTACAAGATCAGGATCAACAATAATTACAACATCATCCCTTAAATCATCTCGGTATGTATCAAATGATTCCTGAGACATTGCTACTAGGCAATCAACTCCGATAGGTCGAGGGTATCCAATCTTTTCATCTGAAATAATGACTTCAGATCTAGCAGCTCCACCACGAGCTTCAGGACCATACGATTGACTTTGAACAGCATGATAATCCATAAAAACAGATGCGGCTTTTCCAATGATAAAACCTGCAAGAATTACACCTTGCCCTCCAAAACCACAAATTCTTACATCCTTTTTCATTACTTCCCACCCTGTTTTTTAGTTTTCGGTTGGTTCAATCTTTTCACTAGGTTATCGTGTAATTCAAAAAATCCAGGTTTCTCAATATTTTGAAAAACTCCTAACTGAATTTTGTCTTTTACTTTCTCTCTTTCTTTCTCACTTCCATATTTCATTATTTTTTCATAATCCTCTTTGAGAATTGTATTATTGTCATACCATGCCCAATGTTTTATAATATCCCCAAGTTTGTTACGTCGACCATAAGCTGTTGGACAAGGGGCAAGAAATTCTAGTAGTGAAAAACCCTTCTTTTGTATTCCTTCTTTTATTGATTTAATTGGCTGATATGGATGTGTAACATTCCATCTAGCTACATAGTTTGCACCAAGTGCACAAGCAAGATTACAGATATCAAATGGATGTTCAATGTTCCCATATGGAGCTGTTGTAGCAATGCTACCTAGTGGTGCTGTGGGAGCGAGTTGTCCACCAGTCATTCCATAAATAAAATTATTTATCATAATAACAGTCATGTCAATATTACGTCTAGCTGCATGAATGAAATGATTTCCTCCAATTCCAGCGCAATCACCATCTCCTGTGAAAACAATTAAATGGAAATCTGGATCTGCTGCTTTAATGCCAGTAGCAAATGCAATTGCTCTTCCATGTGTAGTATGTAACCCATCAGCATTGATATAACCAGGTAATCGTGATGAACATCCAATTCCAGAAGCAAATATTACTTTATCCATATCAAGCCCTAGTTCTTCCAATGCCCAGAAAGTATATTCTAAAACAACACCATGACCACAACCATTACAAAATATTGTTGGCCACATCCCTTCTCGGAGAAATTTTTTATTTAATTGATCGGCAGTTCTAACTTCAACCATTTATTTTCCCTCCAAATATTTGTAAAGTTCCATTGGAAGATGCATTTCTCCACCAATCTTCGGTGCTGAGACCACTTCACAGTGCTTGCATGCAACTTCTTTAACTGGATGAACCATTTGTCCAAGATTCATCTCAGGAACAATTATTTTATCAACATTCTTCGCAAGCTTTTCAACAACTTTTCCAGGGAATGGCCAAACAAGTTGCAGACGAAGTAAACCAACTTTTTTACCCTCTTTTCTAGCCATTTCCATTGCAGATTCAGCAGGTCTTGCAGTTGCGCCATATGTAACAAATGCAATGTCAGTATCGTCCAGATTTAATTTTTCAACCATTACAAGCTTATCAGCATCATCACTGATTTTCTCTGTTATTCTCTTTACAAGTCGTTCATGATCAGGTTGTTTGTCGGTAGCAGGAAAACCCTTTTCATTGTGGGTAAGACCGGTAACATAAGTCCGATACCCTGTTCCAAAAGTTGGAAAATCTGGAACCTTACAATTTTTTATTGTTTGAGAATTAGTAAATGGTATGAAATTTTTCTTATCAATAGTTGCAGGCACTCTATCTATTAATTTTAGGTCTTTTTCATCAGGAACGATTATTCGTTCCCTTAGGTGTCCAATCTCTCCATCGGTCATAACACAGGCAGGATTTCGATACTTTTCAGATAGGTTGAATGCTTCAATTGTGAAATCAAGACATTCTTGTACAGTACTAGGTGCAAATGCTAAAGCTTCAAGATCTCCATGTGTCCCCCATCGAACTTGCATCATGTCACCTTGTGCTCCTAGAGTTGGTTGTCCTGTTGAAGGACCAGTTCTTTGAACATTTACTATTACACAGGGTGTTTCGGTCATAACAGCAAATCCATAGTTTTCCATCATAAGTGAAAAACCTGGTCCAGATGTGGCAGTCATCGATTTTGCCCCACCCCAAGCTGCTCCAATCACTGCAGCGATACTTCCAATTTCATCCTCCATCTGGATATAAGTGCCACCAACTCTTGGAAGTCTTCGAGCCATTCCCTCAGCTACCTCAGACGCAGGGGTTATTGGATATCCTCCAAAAAATGAGCAGCCTGCAAGAAGACCACCGTAGACACAAGCCATATCACCTTGGATAAATTGTATTTTATTACCTAAGACCTCTCTAATCTGTTTTGGATTACGTTTATATTTCATTTTCTTCCTCCTACAGGGGTTAGAAGAGTTTTTTTAACTATTTTTTTAACATCTTTCTCGGGAATAACAGTTATTGCAAGATCTGGACAGATGAGTTCACAGAGTCTGCAGTAGTTACATTCATTTTTTTCTTTCAATTTAGGTGGTCGCACCCCTCTTCGATTTAATATATTCGACTCTTCCAGAGCATCTACTGGACAACGATCGATACAAATATTGCAACCCTTACACCAATCATCCCTTACTTCTATCATCACGAACACCTTTTCAAAAAATATCTAACGCTCTAGAAATTGCCATTTCACCCCTATATTCAGGTAATATTATCGGTGCAGTTTTATCTGGTTTTATATTAGCTTGTTGGAGTAATTTATTATATTTATCAAGGTGGTTTAGGGTTAGTTTTCCGATTTTTGCTTTTTTAACATATTTTGCGGCATAGATACCAGCGCGTCTACCAAAGACATTGAAATCTAATAATGAATTGCCCATTAAACGATTTTTACCATGGACGCCACCAGAGATTTCACCTGCAGCAAAGAGTCCTGGGATTTTTGTTTCACATTTTTCGTTAATTTCCACTCCGCCATTCTGATAATGTAGAGTTGGATAGACAAGTATAGGATGTTTTGTCATGTCTATTCCGAATCGTTTAAACTTACGTACCTCGCCTGCTAGTTTAGTTTCTATAGTTCCTTCTCCATTAATAATTTCAATCATAGGAGTATCAAGCCACACGCCAGGCATTCCTGTGGGTGTTACAATACCTCTATCTTCTTTGCATTCTCTGATAAAAGCTGCAGATTCAACATCTCTTGGTTCTAAAGGAAAAACAAAAGGATCTCCATTCTTGTTTATGGGTATTGCCCCAAGCCCTCTTATTTTTTCTGTTGAAAGTATTCCAACTAAAGGTTCTGGATAAGCATCCCCTGTTGGATGTATTTGTATTGTATCTAAATCAAGTAGATTTGCCCCTACATGGTAAGCCATAATCAAGCCATCTCCAGTAGCTCCATAATGGTTTGTCGTAGGATAATTTGCTAGATGAAGTCGACCGCTACCACCAGTAGCAAGGATCGTAGCTTTTGCACGTATAATGTAGTACTCAAATGTTTCAAGATTAAAAGCAACGCCACCCACAACTTGGCCTTTATCATCCATTAACAATTCAGCTACCGGACAAAATTCTAACACAGGAATTTCTAAGTTTCTAGCCCGATCTCGTATATTTCTCATAAGTTCCATACCCGAATAATCCTTACAACTATGCATACGATTTCGACAAGTTCCACCACCAGATAATTCCTGAAATTCACCATCCTCATGGCGATCATACATAACGCCAAGTTCTTCATGCCAACTTATTATCCCAGGGGCATCCAATGCAAGTGCCCTGGCAAGCTCAGGTTTATTAGTAAAATGTCCTCCACCATAAATGTCAAGATAATGTAAAGCAGGGCTGTCTTTAGGTCTATCAGCAGCTTGAATTCCCCCTTGTGCCATCATAGAATTTGCATCACCATGGCGAAGTTTAGTTATGATAAGGATTTTATCCTTAGGAACTCCTGATTCATATGCAAACAATGCGGCAACTGTACCAGCACCACCACCTCCAATGATTAGCAAATCTACATCGTAATCAATTTTACTCAAATCGACATCCTTCGGATCAAGAATGGGTTTAGCTTCAAGAAGATCTACAATTCCATTGTATAATAACATTCCTTTGTCTATACCGATTTTAAGTTCTCTTTTAGTCCCTCCCATATAATCAGGGTGATATTTGCTTAAAATTTCTTCTCTGTCCTTAAGCGACATGGGTTTAACGGGCTGTTTCATATTTTTCTCTCGTTTTTCTTCCACGAGTTTAATAGATTTCAACATGTAGTCCGGATATCCATTTGTAACTTTCACTTAATCCCCTCCAGGACCTTCTTCTTCTGCCTCAATTTTTCTATTCTTGTACAGCTCTGTTATATCCTTTTTATCCATTTTCATAAGTTTTTCAATCTCACTGTTGTATTTCCTATTTTCAATTTCCCTAAGTCGTTGAGCAAGATTTTTAGATCTTGTATCAAGATATTTCCCTCGTAGTCTGCGGGCAAGTTGTGAAACATGATAATGTTTAATATCAGCAGGGCATCTCATTGCACATAAACCACATTGAATACAATCAAAGGATATCTCTGCACACTTTGAAATATCTCCTCGAACTGCTCTTTGTATATATTTCATCACTTCAATATCCTGTGGACAAGATTTTGTACATGTATTGCACGAAACACATCGTGCAATCTCAGGATAAAACTCTAATATTGTACTCTCTTTAGGTTCGATTTTATCAATATCATACTCAACTTTATATGCGGGTACGAAAGGAAGCTGAACGAGATACATTTTGTCCTCGACAACCTTCTGACATGCTAAATCAAAACCCAGTTTTTGCTCGTCTTCAATTCTATATATGGTAGAACATGCACCACAAAAACCTGCTCTGCATCCACAACCTCTAATATATCTATAACCAGCATATTCTAAAGCCTTCATTATTGTAAGACCTGCAGGAACTTTGTAACTTTTACCCATAATAAAAACTTCGACAGCTCCAGCCTCTTTCTCTATATCTTCTGCTTTATTTGTATCAGTCTCCTCTAAAATGACTTGTTCTTTTTTAGTCATGCCTTCATCCCCAAAAAACCTATCAAATAAATTTTAAAAACTCTAGTTAAATTTATAAAAGATTTTTCCTTGATTCTCATATCTCCCTGGATATTTTTACTCATGTGGATATTCGCCAAGATGGCTCCTCCCAAATTTAAGAGTAAATATTAATATATAACTAATGTTTTATAAACTTTTTGGATTAGATTATCATATTAGTAAATAATATCATTGTTCTTGTTTTTTTGATAATAAATTAATTAATATTTGCACTATTTGTTGATTATTAATTTCATTTTCGATAAAATGAGAAAAAAGTTTATATTAGAAAAACTTATTCATAATACTATGAAAAAGTTAGAGTTAAACAATAAAGAAAAACTTGTTCTTTATGGATTAATAAAATTTCCTCAATTAACAGATAAAGAACTCTCTGAAAAATTTGACATGAAACATTCAACAGTTACTTCAATAAGACACAGATTAAAAGAAAATGAATATCTCAGAAAACTTATACTTCCAAGACTTAAAAATATAGGCTGTGAAATGCTGGTTGTTATATATACAAATTTTAGTCCATTAATTCCTCTTTTAGAAAGAATTGAAATAACAGGAAAAACCATTGAAGTTTTTGAAGAGATATTTTTATCTGTTGGAGAACAGGATAAAGGTTTTTCTTTAAGTCTCTCTAGAGATTATGCTACTATTGGAAGGATTAATGATATAAGAACACAGACGTTTGGTGGACGTGGGCTTTTAGAAGAGGAATATCCAAATATGGTGGTATTTCCATTTGAGATTAGTAAAATATATCGTTTTTTCGATTTTGCTCCTTTATTGAATAATAGTTTTGATTTGGGTATAGAATCTGAATTTGAGGTAGAAAATATCGACTTTGGAAGTGGAGAAAATATAATTTTTTCTGATACTGAAAAAAATACTTATTGTATGCTAATTAGTTACCCTGAATTATCCGACAGTGAAATTGGGAGAGAATTAGGAGTTTCAAGACATACGATTTCCCGTTTAAGACGTAAATTTGAAAATTCTAGCTTAATGAGAAGACTTACAATACCAAATTTTGTAAAACTAGGTTTTGAAATTTTAGCCTTTTATCACATAAGATTCAATCCTCGAAATCCACCGGATATGGAGGATGACCAGGCAGTTTCTTTGATGAGCGATTCAACAGTTTTTTTTGCCAGCAGAAGATTTGAAGCAGTTATGATTTCAATATATATGAATTATGACGATTATAAAACAGATATGATGAAAATTATACAAATTCTAAAAGAAAATCAATGGATTGCAGAAGATCCTAGAATAAGAACATATAGTTTGAGTACAATGATTTTTATTAAAGATTTTAAATTTGCACCAATTGCTAGTAAAATGGTAGGCTGTGATTTTTGGGTTAAAAAGCTCTTAAATATATGAATTTGTATTCAGGGTCTCATGAAACTCTTTGAGTATCAGGGGAAGGAACTGTTTAGCAAATATGGTATAGCAGTTCCAAATGGCAGGCTAGTGAAAAATGAAAAAGATTTTTCAGGATTGAATTTTCCATTTGTTCTAAAAGCACAGGTCCCAATTGGTGGTCGAGGAAAAGCAGGTGGGATAAAATCTGTTGATAACCTAAAAGATGCGAACTTGAATTTATCTAAGATTATGGGAATGGATATAAGAGGGTATACTGTAGGAAAGGTACTTGCTGAGGAAAAAGTTGATATCAAAAATGAATTGTACCTAAGTATTACATTAGATAGATCAAAAAGAATGCCTCTTATTATGGCTAGTTGTGAGGGTGGTATGGATATTGAGAGTGTACCAGATGATAAAATATACAAAGAATGGATAAACCCCCTTATCGGAATTCAGTCGTTTCACATTCGTAGTATTGTTTCTAAATTAAAACTAGAAAAGGAGGAAGGAAAAGAGGTTGCTAAAGTTATCTCAAAAATATACAAATTATTTAGAGAATATGATTGTGAACTCGTTGAGATAAATCCGCTAATCATTAAAAAGGATGGAGATGTGATAGCTTTGGACTCAAAAGTTAATATCAATGATGATGCCATGTACCGACATTCTGATATAGTACCCGAACATGTCGAATTAACATCCCTTGAAAAGGATGCTAAGGATAAGGGGATTGCTTTTATTCAATTGGATGGTAATATAGGTGTAATTGCAAATGGCGCTGGTCTTACAATGGCCACTTTAGATGCGTTAACTAATTATCAAGGAAAGGGTGGTGTATTTTTAGATCTTGGTGGTACTGACGATCCTGAAAAAGTTAAACAAGCCTTCGGACTGATGAAAAAGGCTAATCCCAAGGTTATTTTTTTAAATTTATTTGGTGGTATTACAAGATGTGATACTGTTGCTAAGGGTGTAAAAGAGGTAATAACTAAGGAGGGTATTGATTGCCCAGTTATTACACGAATAAAAGGTTGTAATGAAGATATTGCAAAGGATATTTTAAAGGATGCTGGACTTATCACCGGTACAACATTACAGGATGCAGCTCAGAAATCTTCTGATTTAGCGAGGTGATTTGAAAATGGCTATCTTTGCAGATAAAAGTAATAAGGTCTTAGTTCAAGGTGCTACTGGTCATCAAGGAGTATTTCATATTGGTGCAATGAAAGAATTTGGAACAAATATTGTAGCGGGTGTGACACCGGGTAAAGGAGGTCAGACTGTAGAAGGAGTGCCAATTTTTAATAATGTATTTGAAGGTGTTTCCAAAACCGGTGCAAACACATCCCTTGTGTTGGTCCCCGCTCGTTTTGCAAAGGATGCAGTGTTTGAATCCCTTGATGCTGGTATTAATACATTAGTGGTAATTACTGAAAATATCCCATTTCAGGATGCAATGGAATTTGTTCATTACTCCAAGTATAAAGATGCGGTTTTAATTGGACCAAACTGCCCAGGAATTGCTAGCCCCGGGAAAACTAAAATTGGGATATTACCCGGTCAAATTTTTAAAGAAGGGAATGTTGGTGTTGCAAGTCGTTCAGGAACGCTTACCTATGAAATAGTAAATTCTCTAACTGAAAAAGATATAGGTCAGAGTACTTGTGTAGGGCTTGGTGGAGATCCAATTATAGGAACAACATTTATAGACGCTTTGGATGCATTTGAAAAAGATCCGGAAACAAAGGCTATTGTATTGGTAGGGGAGATTGGTGGAACAGCTGAAGAAGAAGCCGCTGAGCATATAAAAGAATATATAACAAAACCAGTTTTTGCCTTTATTGCTGGTAGAACAGCACCACCCGGAAAACGAATGGGTCATGCGGGAGCAATAATAGCTCGGGGAAAAGGTACTGCTGATTCAAAAATAAAAGCTTTTGAAAAAGCTGATGTTAAAGTAGCGAAATTTCCAACAGATATCGCAGATCTTGTTGAAAATTATATTTAGTTATATGTAAATTTTCAGAATCTTCTTTTCAATGATTAATCAATATTAATGTGATTGATAAATTTAAATAGGAAAATTAGATAAACGCTTGACGGGGACTCATATGGGCATTGTAGATATGACATCAATGGCAGAAAGTCAAACTTCGATAAGAAATGAAATTAATGAACGTCTTTCAAAACTTCAAAATGAAATATCAGATTATTGCTTTCATTGTGCTAAATGCACCTCTGGTTGCGAAGCTCATAAGATTTTAGAACTTGAACCTCATAAGATTGTTGCTCTTCTTAAACGTGGTTTAATCGATGAAATGGTTAATTCAGATATCATCTGGACTTGCATGAGTTGTTTTAAATGTTGGGAACGGTGTCCACAAAAAGTTGCACCTGTGGAAATTTTGTTTGCATTAAAAAATTTAGCTGTAGCAAGTGGAAAGGAAATTCCTGGAAAATATACTGCTATGTTGCAATCAATTCTATCTATAGGATTGATTCAGGATGTGCAGAGTGTTTCCACCCGTGATAATAAAACTAAAAATCGTGAGGAACTTGGATTACCAAATATTTCTAAACCAGTTGATATTGCGAAGTTTCAATCTATTTTTACGAAACTAGCTGTTGAAAAAATATAGGTGAATAACAATGATAAAGTATGCGATTTATCCTGGTTGTGTAATGCCTACGGAACAATATTCTTATGAATTATCTGTTAGAGAGGTTCTCCCAATTTTTAATATAAATCTTATCGATATTGAAGGATTTTCTTGTTGTGGAGAGCCTATGAAGAGTATGAATAAACTAATGACACTTTATCTTTCTGCTAGAAACCTTGCACTTGCTGAAAAACAAAACCTTGATTTGTTTGTACCCTGCCCAATGTGTCATCTCTCACTTAGCGAATGCCAGCATGTCATGAAAAACAACAAAGAAATTTCAGATCGGTTAAATATAATACTATCCTCTGAGAATTTATCATATGATGGTTCAATTGATGTAATACATACTGTTAATCTTTTACATGACCATATTGGAATAGAAGAAATAAAGAAGCATGTAAAAAAACCCCTTACTGGATTAAAGGTTGCGACCCATTATGGTTGCCATTTACTACGTCCAAGTGAATTTGGTAGACCCGTAGATTCTGAAAATCCGCAAAAGATGGAAACAATTTTGAAAGCAGTAGGTACTGAACCTTTAGATTATCCTGAGAAACTTGATTGTTGTGGGGCTATGTTATTAACAAATCTTCCTGATTCAGCTTTAACAAAGACTGGACAAAAATTGCAGAAGGTTCAAGAACAAGGTTTTGATGTTTTTGTAGATGCATGTCCTTGGTGTCATCGAATGTTTGATGCTAAGCAAACTAAGGCTGGTGAAACTGTAGCATCGAGACTTGAGATCCCAGTAATGTACTTAACACAATTGTTGGGTATCGCACTCGGAATTAATAGTAATAAACTTGGTCTAGAATTAAATCTAAGTCCTGTAGAGAAATTAAAATTTGGAGATAAATAATATGAACAACAAAATTGGGGTTTTCGTCTGCCATTGCGGTATAAATATTGCATCATTAGTTGATGTAAATGCACTTACAAAATACGCGAAAATTTTAGATGGTGTTGTTGTAAGCAAGGATTACAAATACATGTGCTCTGATGTTGGTGCTAATATTATTAAAGATTCGATAAAGAAGCATAAACTCGATAGTGTAGTAATAGCATGTTGTTCTCCTCGCATGCATGAGCATACATTTCGTGGAGTTGTTGAAGCTGGGGGTGTAAACAGTTTTAATTTAGAGATTGCAAATATTCGTGAACAATGTTCTTGGGCTCATGATGATAAGGATCGTGCTACAAAAAAAGCAGAAGCACTGGTCCGGGGCGCAGTTGCAAGAGCAAGATTATTAGAATCCCTAGAAACAACAAAAATTAAAGTTACTCCAGAAGCTTTAGTAGTTGGAGGCGGTATAGCAGGAATTCAATCATCTCTCGATCTTGCAGAGGAAGGATATAAAGTATATCTAGTTGAGAAGACACCTAGTATTGGTGGGAGAATGGCTCAACTAGATAAAACGTTTCCAACATTAGATTGTTCTAGTTGCATTCTTACTCCAAAAATGATGGAGGTTGCAAATCATCCTAATATTGAATTATTATCCTATTCTGAAGTAGTTAATATAGATGGAATAATCGGCGATTATAAGGTTCGTATTAAGAAAAAATCTAGATATGTTGATTTAGATAAGTGTACTGGTTGTGGAGACTGTATTGAAGCTTGTCGTTTAAAAGGACGTATAAAAAGTGAATTTGATATGGGAATGGGTAAGCGGAGTGCAATTTATATGCCGTTCCCTCAAGCGGTACCTTTAAAATGCACAATTGATCCAGATCATTGCTTAATGCTTACTCGAAGTAAATGTGGGGACGATCCGCTTTGTGTGCAAGCATGTGAGGCAGATGCAATTGATTTCAAACAAAAGGAAGAAGAAATTGAGATTAATATTGGTGTAATAGTAGTAGCAACAGGTTATGATGTATTAGATCCTTCAAAATTGTATGAATATGGTTATTCACGTTCTGATGATGTGATTACATCTCTTGAGATGGAGCGTTTAATAAGTTCATCTGGTCCAACGATTGGAGAGATACTTCGCCCGTCTGATGGTAAAAAACCAAAAAGCATTACTTTTATTTTATGTGTAGGATCTCGTGATGAAACTGAATGTGAATGGTGTTGTCGTATTGGATGTATGAGTGCATTAAAACAAGTTTATCTGTTAAAAGAGAAATTAGGTGATAACGTAGAGATTAATGTATGTTATACTGACATTCGTAGTTTTGGAAAGGGGTATGAGGAATTTTATCGAAATATTCGTGGACTTAAAACAAATTTCTTCCGTGGTAGACCTTCTGAAGTTAGAAATGCAGGGGATCGTCTACTAATTGATATTTTTGATACCACAACAAATAAATTATTAGAAATATCCACAGATCTAGTTGTACTTGTTCCAGAATTAGTACCCCGTTTTGATGCAGATGAATTTGCTCGAGTACTTAGAATTTCCCAGAGTGGTGATGGATTCTTTTTAGAAGCACATCCAAAACTTCGTCCGATGGATACGTTTACTAGTGGTATTTTTATTGCAGGATGTTGTCAGGGCCCAAAAGATATTCAAGATACAGTATCAATGGCCAGTGGTGCAGCTGCACGAGCTGCAAATATTTTATCAAAAAAGGAATTAGAATCAGAACCTCAAGTTGCTTGTGTTGATGAAGATGCTTGTTCTGGGTGTAGTGTTTGTCTATCGGTTTGTGCATTTAATGCTATTGAACTTATGACAGAGGATAAAGATAAATCACGTGCAAAGGTAAAAGAAGCCCTTTGTATGGGATGCGGTGCATGTGTTGGTGCATGCCCATCAGGGGCGATGCAGCAAAGAGGATATAAAGATAAACAAATCCTTCCCATGGTTAAAGAAACTGTATAATTTTTTTTGAAATTTTCATCGTAGTAATTAATCTATAGGACGACGTAAATTGTAACCATATTTTATTTCAAATGATTTTAAACAATTATCAATAAAAATCCAAGCGAGGTAGAAGATTTTATATATTAGATTACCTTATTGCCTTATAGGGGTAATATATGAAAAAAATTATAAAAATAAATTCTAAAACATTGCTTGTTGTTTTAACAGCTATGCTGCTGATAGGTGGTGTTTTTGTAAATGTTAACGCAAGTGAAAAAAATCAAGACTTGAATATTTCAAAAGAAATGATCAGCGTGACTATACCAATGGGAACTTATGAAATTGAAAGCACCGAAAAGGGACATGAAATTTTAGTTGAAAATTTTGGTAACTTATTAATTCCGGGAAAACCTAAATTACCTTCTAAGATTTTCACTATTGCCATTCCACCTGGAACTGAATTACTAGAAGTAACTTTTGATACAGGAAAAGCTCTAACACTGCCTGGAACTTATAAGATACAACCATCACCATTATCGCGAGTTATTGGGAAAGAAAATCCTGAAATTTACGAACATGAAAAGGAGATATATAAAGAAAATTACCAAACAATTTACGGAAGTAATAATCCTTATCCAAAATCTGTTGGGGAATTTGTCAGAACTTCAGGTTATAGAAAATACAATCTTGTTGATGTGAGAATTAAACCATTCATTTATTATCCATTAACTGGTAAATTACTGTATTATCCAGAGGTTACTATTAATGTAGCATATACACATCTTGAGGGTTTCTCAATCGATAACGTTATGAGTGATAATTTAGCCAGAACAGAACAAATTGCTGAATATATAATTACGAATTATGAGCAAGCTAAAAAATGGTATACAAAAGAAATAAGGGGACGAGCCTCTCATGATTATGTCATTATAACTCTTGAGTCATTAAATTCTTCTATAACATCACTAGTGGATTGGGAAGAGAAAAAAGGCAGAACTGTTAAAGTGGTAACTACTTCTTGGGTTGATTCTAACTATGATGGATGGGATCTACCTGAAAAAATGAGGAATTTTCTTAGAGATAAATATCCATCAGAGGAATGGGGTATTTTAGATGTTTGTCTTATTGGTGATTATGATGATGTTCCTATGCGTCGAACCGCACAAGATCTTGGATATGGAAAACCAGAAACAGATTACTATTATGCTGAACTCTCACTTTCAGATAGTGAATCATGGGACAAGAATGGAAATCACTTATACGGTGAATATTCTGATCCAATAGATTTTTATTCAGAGGTAAATGTTGGGAGAATTCCCTGGAGTGATCCTGACACAGTTGAACATATATGTGAAAAATCCGTTGCATATGAAAAAACATCCGATCCAACTTTTAAGAAAAATATTCTTCTTTTTGGTGCTTTTTTCTGGCCTAATACAGATAACGCAGTACTTATGGAGGCTAAGGTTGATCAGGAATGGATGGAGGACTGGAATATGACACGTATGTATGAAGATCCACAAACAACTTATGAGTTTGATTATAACCTTAATTATAATAATGTAAAATCGGTATGGTCAGCTGGTAGATATGCATTTGTAGACTGGGCAGGTCATGGATCACCAACCGCATGTTATGAATATTATCCCTCAACGAAATTTGTTGACACAGTAACCTGTAATTCTCTTAATGATGATTATCCTGCGATAATTTTTGCAGATGCTTGCAGCAATTCTGACACTGACTATGAAAATATTGGTAAGATGATGCTGAAACAGGGAGGGGTTGGCTTTCTTGGTGCTACTAAGGTTGCCCTAGGATGTCCAGGATGGAATGATCCAATGGATGGCTCTAGTCAGTCCCTAGATTACTTCTTTACAACCTCTTGTACATCTGGAAATTATTCACAAGGACAAGCCCATCAATATGCTTTAATAGAAATGTACACAAACAATCTTTGGTCATATAATTATTATGAAACGTTTGAATGGGGGGCTCTTTGGGGAAATCCAAACCTTGGAATGGTTACAGTTTTTATAAATAGACCACCTGATCCACCAAGTCAACCTGATGGACCGGAAGAAGGAGTAGAAGATAGAGAGTATTCGTTTTCAACTAGTACCATAGATCCTGAGGGTGAACAAATACACTATATGTTTAATTGGGGAGATGGTAACTCAAGTACTTGGATTGGTCCTTATAACTCAGGAACAACAGTTGAAGCACAGCATATATGGGATAATCCTGGGGAATACGATATAAAAGTCAAGGCAAAGGACGTGAACGGTACGGAAAGCGATTGGTCTCCTCCATTAACAATCACCATTGTTAAAGGTCCTACACTTTATACAGAACTTATTAGTGGTGGGTTATTTAATGTAAATACTGAAATAAAAAATATTGGTGCTACTGAAGCAACAAATATTAAATGGAAAATTACTCTAAACGGTGGTACAATAATAATGGGTAAAGAAAGTTTTGGTGAGATAACCAATATTCTTCCAGGAGAAAGTGAATCAATAACTTCAGATTTAATAATAGGACTTGGAAAAACTCAGGTGACTGTTACAGCAGAGATTTTAGAAGGTACTGACATAAGGACACAAGATGGAATAATCCTCTTGTTCTTTATTTATGTAATTCCAAGTGGATAAGTTTAGATTAAAAATAATTTAGGAAATACATACAAATATCTTCTTATTTAATTCCAATAATATATTTACATTTAGGGCAAATTAACCAATATGCTTTATCATTTCCAGTATATCTCGCACCAAAAAATTCAGATTTCACTCTATTTAATTTAATGAGTGGTTTTATTTTTTTATGACAATTAGGGCATTCAACTTCTTTATCATCAAATTTCCTCTTAAACATCTTATTTTTATCCATCCAAAAATAACAATAAATTCTACTTACTATAATATTTACTAGTCTTTTTTCAAAAACTCAATAAAATTTATTATTAATAGATTTGTCTCATGCATTGATGCGAACACTTTTTTTTTCAAAATAAACCAGAATAAACGTAAATAATTAATAAAATAATAAGTTACATCTAGACAATATTTACCCAGATTATTGGTATTTCTTTTGGAATTACCTTCTTAATTTTTTTATCGTTACTCTGTTCATCCATAATTACGCCTCTTTGATCCTTAAAGCAAGTGCTCGAGCACGGTTTCCAACAATAAATGATCTGGTAATTGATTCTATTTCCTTGGCTTCCTCTGGGTTTGATACTTGTCCTACAATCATCATTTTTTGATACCTCAATTCATATTTTGTTTGTTAGCTTATTAAGGATTTGTTGTTCATTTGTTACCCATTATCTTTACGACTATTATCTAAAAAATAATAAAGACTAAAAATAACCCGTATAATCTTTTAATAAAATTATGAAATCTATTAAAAAAGAAATTAATATTTCACCTATTAATGCATAATAAACTAACTATATCAATTATACTTATCCTTATTTCTCTGGTATGGGCGGGTTCATTTATTGTTGTAAAAACCATTACTGAGGAAATAAATCCTATAGATCTGGGATTTCTAAGATTTCTTGTTGCTACACCTCTAATGTTTTTAATATTATTAATTAGAAATAAAAGATACTATATTCCTCTAAAAGAACTCCCATCTCTTTCAATTTTAGGACTTACTGGAGTAACATTGTTGTATATATTTCAATTTGTAGGTATAAATTATACCAATGCATCGACTTCTGCTGTTCTCATCAACACAAATGTTATTTTCATTGCTTTACTTTCAGCTTTAATTCTAAAAGAAACACTTTCTAAAAAAAGAATTACTGGTATTTCTCTTTCATTTTTAGGAGTGATTGTAATAGTTCTTTCAAATCTTCAAGAAGAGAATTTTAACTTAAATAATATTTTCTTAATAGGTAGTATTCTAATTCTTCTCTCAGCTTTATGTTGGGCAATTTACTCAATCGTTGGAAAACACTTACTTAAAAAATATGACACTCTTACCGTTACAACCTATGCTTTTGGACTCGGAATACTTTTTTACATTCCATTTATTTTTTCAGATATTATAACAACTATTCAAAGCATATCTTTAAACGGATGGATAGCAGTTTTATATCTTGCAATACTTTGTTCGATATTTGGTTATATTAGTTGGTATTATGCTTTGAAAAAAATAGAAGCAAGTAAAGCTGCAGTTTTTTTGAATCTCATACCCTTATTTGCAATAATAATGGCTTTTTTCTTAGGTGAACAGATTGCTATTTTCTTTCTTTTTGGCGCTACATTAATAATATATGGTGTTTATTTAACTCAAAAAAGCTAGTATCCTGGTAGAAAAGTATGTTTTGTGTAGAATGTGGAAAAGAAAATGAAATATTCAGAAACGGCGTATGTATTAAATGTTATTTAAAAAATAAAAGTTTTACAAAAGGACCAGAAATTTTTGATATCAATATTTGCTCAAAATGTTTATCATATAAATATAAAAACCATTGGCTAAGAGAATCATTTGATGATATACTAAACCGTTACATTGA
This sequence comes from uncultured Thermoplasmatales archaeon, assembly GCA_964347865.1. GTDB lineage: Archaea > Thermoplasmatota > E2 > DHVEG-1 > DHVEG-1 > JAGLML01. Next base: position 20,764 of record CAYGAC010000053.1, on the reverse strand, counting down.
GGATAAATTCAAAATAAGTAATGAGCTAGAGAAAATACAAATAAAAACTGATTGTAATGAAAAAGGTAAAAATGTATTTTGTAAAATAATTATTAAAGGTTATCTAGGTGGACATGAAATATCAGAAGAGCATTTTCTTACTGTCCGCATAAAAGGGATTGTATGTGATATTTGTTCTAAAAAATTTGGAGGTTATTTTGAGGCAACTCTTCAAGTAAGAGCAGATAAAAGGAAATTATCAAGAGAAGAAATTGAAATAATTAGATTAGACGTAGAAAATCTGCTTAAAAGTTATAGGAATAAAGGGAATAGAGGATTATTTATTACAGATGTTGGGGAAGAACATGGAGGTATTGATTTCTATCTAAGTGAAAAAGGTTCTGCATACACGATTGCCAAAAAAATTCAAGATAAATGTGGAGGTGTAATTAAAGAATCATCAAAAAATTTCGGTCTAAAAGATGGACGACAAATATACAGGATGACTTATCTTTTAAGAATACCTAGCTATCGAAAAGGAGATTTTATTTTACATGATAATTCTTATTTCTATATTTCTTCCATAAGTGGTAATAAAGTTCATACAATTGAACTATGCAATTGGACTAAAAGAGTTTTTGATGGGAAAGATCTTAAAAAAATAAGGATAATTGGTGGAAAAGAATTAGTTACGGAGATGATTTTAGTTAGTCAATCAAAGGACGAAGTACAGATAATGGATCCAATGACATATAAAACAATCGAGGTAAGAAAACCAAAATTAATATCTTTCAAAACCAAGAAAATAAATATTATAAAACTTGAAGAAATTATTTTCTTATTACCCAATAAAATAAAAATGAATTAAAAATTAATAATCTATTTTAGGAGAAATCAGAAATATGGTCCCCAGTACGGACCACCAGTTGCGCCCCACCACATAGAAAACCATATCCAGTTTGTAATCCATGACACAATTGCCATAACTATTATATACACAATTATACCAAAGATAAGATAGGTTAATTGTTGGTCTTTAGGCGTTCCCATTAATATCGGTATTCCAATATATAAAATATATAACCCATAAAGACCTGCTAATAGTGCAATAAGGCCTGCAGCAGGAAAAATGAAAAAAATACCTGCAATAAGCCATGGTGTTGATGAATATGAAACAAGTTTTACAGCTTGCATGAGGTTTTGTTTTGTTTTGAAATTTTGTGCGAGTGCATTGAATATATATCCAAAAACGATAATTCCTCCGATAGCTAATATATAATATAATATTGCTCGAACAAATGCTGCTGCAAAAAATTCTCCATATCCATAACCTACAAATCCATATCCAAGAAGGATGCCAATAAATGAAGGAAAACCTACAATTCCTAAATAGATTATTATATCCTTTTTGGTCACTTTTTCATCTTTAAGTTTCTTCAATGTACCCGTAGGATTAAGAATAATATCTTTTGCCTTGTTTATAATCTTCATAATATCCATTTTTTTCTCCCTCACCAAAATTAAAAACCAATAGAATTTATCATTTTATTAAATTTGTGAAAAAAATCAAATGATAATTAATAATTAAATTTTTTTAAAAAACCCTTTTCATTATATAGAACTTTTATAGTTAAAAAACAAATACTGTATTCTAATGCGAATAGCTGTAAAATTTGCCTATGATGGAAAACAATACCAAGGATATGCAAGGCAACCTCATTTAAAAACTATAGAAGGGGAAATAATAAAAGCTCTTTTCAAACATGGTTTTATAGAGAATACAAAGGAATCATATTTTAGATCTGCAAGTAGAACTGATAAAGGAGTTTCTGCTTTAGGAAATGTTATTGCTTTTAATACTAAATCTTCAAAAAATATTATTATCAAAGAACTTAATGATGAATTAACAGATATATTGTTTTATGGAATAAAAGATGTGGAACCAGATTTTTTTCCAAGATATGCAAAATACAGAAGTTATAGATATTATCTGAAAAACAAGAATCTAAATATGGATAGGATATTATCAGTAGCAGGAGTATTTGCTGGAACACATAATTTTACTAATTTTGCAAAACTAGAAAAATATAAAGATCCTGTGCGTACAATTAATAATATTATAGTTACAAATCAAGGTGATTTTTTTGTCCTGGATTTTTACGCTCAAACGTATCTTTGGAATCAAGTTAGAAGGATTGTTTCATCAATTCAGAAACTAGGAAATGGAAAGATTGAAAAAAAACAAATTATTGAAGCACTTCATAATCCAGATAAAAAAATTGATTTTGGTTTATCTCCTTCTAAACCACTCATTTTGAGAGATATTTTATATGATTTTGAATTTGAATATAACGCTACATTGTTCAAATCACTGGAGAATTTTGAGAAAAACTTAGTATCATTATTGTAAAAAATCTAAGAATTTTTTAAAAGATGATACAAACCAAGTGTACAAAATTTTGTAATATTAAATATTTTAAAAGAATAGAATATACGTATTTTGGCGAAATAATGACTTATGAATCAGATGGGGTTTATTTTAAACTTAAAAATGGTATGTATGTTAGAGTGATAAAACGCTCTGAAAATATAATCTATGTAAAGGTATTAGACGAAAACAAACGTAAATGGTCACGCGGAAAAATTGGTGTTTTTAAACCAATGTTTAAAAGTGCAAAGAAGGTAAGTGAAGAAGAAATTATGGAGCTTCTAATTTAAGATTATTGTAGAATTAAGATATGTTTTTTTCTTTTTTTGACGTTTTTCCACAATAATTTTATATATAATAAATTAAAAACCTTAATTTCATGGATGATATATGGATTTGTCCAAACTGCGGAGCTGAGATGAAAAGACTCACAAACAAAGAAGGTCTTTTCCACGTATGTCAATCATGCGGTTGTACACTTGAAGGAAGAGAGCAGAATTATCAAATGGATAGTGTTTGTCCAAATTGTCATTGTTCTATGGATAGTAATCATGAGTGTTCGTACTGTGGTTATGACCTAGGATCAGATTTTGAATAAAAATATAGTTTATGATAAATATTTTTTTTAAAATGAGTTGTTAATAAATAATTTAAAAAAGATTTTTTTTATTCGCTTTTTATTTTTTTAGCTTTGGTTAGTTCAAGAAAATAATCAATCCACGCATCTCTTACTGTTGGTATTGTTTCAAGTTCTATTTTTTTTAAAATATCTTCTTGTTCTTTTGTAGTTGCCATTTTTTTTAGTGATGCTATACCAATACTTTTTTTCTCTTCCTTTATAGGTTTTGATTTATAAAATATGTTTCTCAACCTTGATTTTTTTATATCTTTGGTCATTTAAATGTTCAATTGCCCCATTGTTGTTTCTATTTTTAATATTTTCTCTTAGTTTTATTATAAATGCGATTATATTTGTTGTTATTTGATTTTTCTGAATGCTCTGTACAAAAAGTATGCAAGACCTCCATAGAGTACAAATGATCCAAAAATTAACATAGCAATCGCGGAAAGTGATAAACCCATTAATTTACCTCCGCTCTGAATTTTATTTTCATGAAAACAAATGATAGTAAAAATATTGACAGAGGTGCAATTATTCCTAATGAAATAATCCACCATGGATATCCTTGATATGGATTTGTTATATTGTCAATAATTGATACTACTAATAAAATAAACAATACAATTGGTATTACAAATTTAATCAGGTAGTCCCACCAGATTCCAATCCTTATTTCGGAGGTAACATTAGCGTGATCCCTTAGTTTATATAACTTGTACATCCAACCAAAGATAATGCACTCTACAAATCCTATCATTACAAGACCAAAATTAGCTATAAAATGGTCTACAATATCAAGCCAGTGAAGTCCACTTCCAGTAACAAATAGTAAGCTTATTAGAAAACCAATGATGCATAATATTCCTGTTGCTTTTGCTTTTGATATTTTCCATTTGCTATGCACTCCAGAAAGCACAGGTTCTACCATAGAAAAAGCTGAGTCGATACCAAATGTCAGAAGTGCAATGTAGAATATCATTCCAAAAAATGCTGCACCAAAGGGTAATAGAGAAATAGCGGTTGGATAGGTAATAAATGTAAGTGTTGGACCCCCTATACCTAATTCGGTAATCCCCACACCTTGTGACATAGCAAGATAGCCAACAACACTAAATACTGTAAATCCAGCTAGAAATGATGTTCCTGCGTCTGCAAGTGATATGATAAATGCATTGTTGGTAAGATCCGATTTCTTTTTAAGAAAACTGGCATAGGTAATCATAATACCTTGAGCAACCCCAAGAGAGAAAAATATCTGGGCATATGCTGCAAGCCAGACATTAACATCAAGTAAGCGTGAAAAATTAGGTGTTAAATAATAACTAATACCTTCGATTGCTCCAGGTAAAGTTAGTCCTCTTATTGTTAGAATTATTAGCAGTATTGTGGGGAGAGGTACGGTAATTACAACAATTTTACCAATACGATGAACACCTTTGTAAAGAATTAGATAAATACATAGCCAGATCACAATTAATCCTAAAAAAGCGGGGATACTCATACCTCCAAGTATTGTAGGACTACCTGCATCTCCAAGAAAATTTCTAAAAAATAGTTCAGCATTTTCACCCCATCGTAAATCAAGAGAATATACCATATAAGAGAAACACCATGCCATTACAACTACATAATAAAAAGCAATGGTGAATGGAACAAATACTGCCCACCACCCTCCCCATTCCCATTTTTTTCCAATTTTTTTAAATGCCTCTGGAGGAGAACTTCTTGCCCAATGGCCAACAGAAAATTCCAGAATCATCAGTGGTATTCCTGCAGTGAAAAGTGCAACAAAATAAGGTATGAGAAATGCCCCTCCACCATTCTCATAACAAATAAAGGGAAATCTCCATACATTACCCAAACCAACTGCAGATCCAATAGCAGCCATTACGAAGGCAAATCTAGAATCCCAAAGTTCTCTTTTTACTATAATATCAACCAAAGCATAATATAATTTCCCAACTTATAAATATATTCTAATAATTATATTTATCTTATTTCTTATCTTAAATCCTAAACTTTAATTATTAAAAAATAGTTCTAACTTTATTTTATGCAGGGGTAGCCAAGCTAGGTCAACGGCGACAGACTCAAGATCTGTTCCTGTAGAGGTTCGGGAGTTCAAATCTCCTCCCCTGCACTTTTTTACCAGTAAAAAAATAAGAAGTCTATATAAAATTAAGCTCTCTTGCTTAGGCAGGTAAACCATAACTTTATTAACAAAAATACATTTAATGTAAAATGGGAGGTGAGACATGTCAACATACGTAATACTCAGTCGTTTTTCCCCTAATGCATTTACTGATCCAAGAGATCTTAAACAATTGGCTCGAGCAGTATCGGGAAAAATTAAAAGCGAGTGTCCTGGCGTTATCTGGAAGGATAGTTATGCTACGATGGGGCGTTTTGATGTCGTTGATATTGTGGAATCAGATGATCCTGAACAGGTTGAGAAAGCAGCTATGATCATCCGTGCTTATGGCAATTCAACAACGGAAATATTGGGGGCGACGGAGTGGAAAGAATTTCTTGGTATGCTTTAGCTAACCTATGGCTAATATAAAAAAAGGAAGGAATATAATTTTTGTTTTAAAATCCTAGTAATTGCCTTAATATAGAAAATACTCCTGGAAATTGATCTAAAAGCCATCTAAGAAAAGGAAAGGGGTAAGAGAAAGGTTTGTTTTTTGGTGTTGATATTTTTGTATCAATAGTACAATAATCTTCAGCATCATCACTATTCTGTATTTTTATTTTTCCAGTGAATACTTCATTTTTCTCTTCAGGTGCAATAACCGTTACGTTTACTATCAATAGATTTCCTGATTCTAAATCATGCCCACTGATTGGATCAAATGTCCATTCTCCCCAACTAGGCTTTTTCACGATATTCCAATCAAGTAATGTGCCAGAACCACCTATATTTTCGACCTCAAAACTACCCTGTAAAACTGAACCTGTTGTTACATTTTCCCATATAAGATTACCTTCACAAAATAAATCAGCTGGAATGGTAAATTCTAAAAGTTTGGTGAGAGTCGCCAGAATTAGCTTAGAGCACTTTGTCCCATAGGTTATATTCATATTTTCAATAGTGTCTTGAGGAGTGTGATAGTAATAATTAAATTCATATTCATGGTAAAATAACCCATCATAACCATACTCCCAGAAATAATACTGGTCGCTCGGTGCTTCACCGAGTGAAATGACATCAAGAAGAATATAATCATAATATTCTTGACTAATATTTATGGTAAAATCACTTATCCACTTAGAAGCATCATTTTTATAGACCTTAATCTTGCTACCATGATTAGAAGTGATTGCAAATCCTATCATATCTACATTTAAAACAGCTATGATATTATCGCCGTTTTCATATGCCTCTCTCGCATACTCATGACTGCCTAACATCCATTGTTCTTCTCCTGAAAATGCTACAAAACGGATAGTATGGTTAAAATCATATTGACACAAAATATTTGCAGCAGACAAAACTGTAGCAACACCAGATGCATCATCATCTGCCCCAGGACAATTGGCTACAGTATCATAATGACCACAGATGATATATATCGCATCACTCGTCTCATTTATTCCAAATAACGTCGCTTCTATATTACGGTCTGAATATCCACCATAACTCCAATTATGATACCGTACCTCTAGATCCATACCAACAAATTCATCATAGATATAATCCCCTGCTTCATGGCATGCACTTGTACCTGTCACACGCGGTCCAAAAGCAGTTATGTTCTCTAGATATCCTAAATACATTGTTTCATTCATCTGTTCAATAACATCGATAATAAAATCGTTAATAGGTTCTAACGTCTCATCATTTTGAACCATCATATACTGGTTATTATTAGGATATTTATAATAATTTGAATCTCCGATACCAATTACAGCTACACAACCTGTAGTTGGTATTGTAATAGTAATCAACAATGTACAAATGTAAATACCTAAGATTTTCTTTTTCATATTTTATTCCCCAATAAATAGAATTAGTAACAACTAGAAGTAATTTAAATGTTTGGTAAAAAATAAAAAAGAGAATATCGACAATTCACGTTGAATTATAGAAAAATAATATAAATGAAATCTTGTATTTAAATTATTAAAATATGGGAGGTCTTATAAAATGAAAAAATTATTATTAGTTACAGGAATATGCCTTATGTTAGTAGGTATGCCAGTTATAACAGCTTTGCCAATGAAGGCAATTCAGAAAACACCTACAAATACAACTATGAAAGAACAAATTAGAGAGCCAAGGGTACCAATTGAACCTTTAGATATTCCAGAGTGGGCTGAGGGTAATATAACAGGAGTTTGGGGATTAAATGTCCTAGGTAAACCCTTATCTCCCGTAGGTTGGCTCTTTGGATATTATGGAAGTTTACAATTCCTAGCTGCATTCTGGGAATTCAACGCAACTAATGTATCTGGATTTATAGGTGGACTTCATCTTGGACCATTCCTCTTAGGTAAAGTAGTATTTCCTGATGAAAATGAAACATTGTTTGTTGGACTTGGCGGAACAAATGAAACACATTTCTACTACAGACTCATGGGTATTGTAGGACCTACGTTCTACATATATGGAATACATTTAAAATTCGAAACATAAAAGAGATTATCATTTATGTTTAATTCGCAGATTAACTCTGCCCTCTAATAGGGGGTTTTAGATTTATATATTTTGTTTTTAAAAGGATGGAAATTTAAATACGATTTTCTACATTTAATTATTAATTGTATATAAAAAAAAATTAAGGATTGAATTTATAAAAGAAAAGCTGTTATGAAATAAACATTAAGAGGAGTATTACTATGCCAAAAAGCAGTAAAAAAAAGATTGATGAGGATGAAAGAGAGTTTCTAAAAATTCTTCAAAAAAACTCTGGGGATAGCATTGAACAAATTGCAAAAAAATGTGGTTTTTCAAGACAAAAGGTATGGAGAATTAAAAAAAGACTGGAAAAAAGCAATACAATTTGGGGCTACAACGCTGTAGTTGACGATGAAAAATTAGGTTTGAAAATGTTTCAAATATTCCTGAAAAGATCATCAATGCCTTTATCAAATAAAATGGTAGAAGCTATGCTTGCAAAAGATATGAGACAACAATTAGAAAAATTTGGAGTTGAATTTAATTATAGCTATTTTACTCATGGTAATTATGACTGGTCTATGTGTGTTTCTGCCCCCGATATTACACAGGTTAAAAGGTTTACAGAACTTATATCAGCTCAATTTCCAAATCTTATTTCTGAAATACAAATACTGGAAGTGATTTTCCCCCTCCTAAAAGGTGGATTTGATAATCCAAATCTTTCCGAATTTAAAGAATTTTTTATGTTATAAGAAAAGTAAAATTTTATATTGAATTCTTCCCTCTTTACTGACCTAATTGCTCTCATAAATGTTTTGTTACAAATTTTAAAATAACTAATTTTTCCCATTTGCCCATCTGTACCATAAAATTATATACAGATAAATGTTTTGGAAAATTTGTATGAATAAAATACTAAGCAAACCACGCCCGATAGATAGCAGAAATAGAGTAACACTCCCTCATGAAGTTTTAAAACTCTTAAAATTAAAACCAAAGGATGAAATTTTTTTCAGAGTTGAAAATGGAAAAATAATAATCGGAAAAGCATTGATAAAATACGAACTTATTGATCAGATAATCGGCGTTAAAAAAAAGTAAAATTATAATTTCAGTTCTTCATTTATCTTATGCGCTCTCTGATCTTTTACAAACCAAAGAGTTGATTTTATATGTTCTAAAAAATCATCCAGGTTTTTGCCTTCGTTTTTGAACTCATGCAATAAAACTACTTCGTATTCCATAAATTTTTCAATTACATCTCTTCTATGTCGTTCAAGCATGGGATCAGCTTCCTTAAAATCCAATATGCTATATGATTCTTTTTCATTCATTACCTATCCCTCCTAGTCAATGAGACAATCATTGACAGGGATTATCCAATAGCTCAGTAAATATATAAATTGATATTTCGGATTTTTCCGCAATAAGTAAAAATTACTATCTCTTTTTTTCAAATTGTAGGATTTTAGCTAAGTTTTAATTTATATTTTATATGATATATATATGATAAAATTGGACTCTACCAACTTGAATATATTCTACATATCATTAAGTTAAAGATCTTTTCTCCCTCATACCAAATTATTTATAATTTTTTCAATAGGAGAAACCCTAGTATCTTTTTTAATAAGTCCTTATCGAAATATCTTCCTATGCACGTGTAAAATATATTATTGAATAATTGAATAAAAAATCAAGATAATAAGTTCATTTTGGATAAGCACCAATTTTTAGAATTTTACACATAATATTTATAACGTATTATTTAGAAATAGTAATTATGGTGGTGAGGATGAGATGGAGAATTAATATACTAAAAAGAATAATTGCGGTAATTCTAATTTGTCTACTTACAAATATTTCAATAGCATGTGAACCCCATGAAAAAGAGGAGGAATCCCACGTTTCCTATCTTTACCTATATGAAAAAGATCCAGTAACATGGAATATTATTGATAATGGTTCTTGGGGTAAAATGGTGTATAGATTATCAGAAGAAGAATTTGAATTTGTTTTTGATGGTTCTCAATTAAAGGTAGATCAGAATTATTCGCTTGTTTATTATCCAGATCCTTGGCCTGGTGAGGGTTTAATTTGTCTAGGTAGCGGTACTGCTAATGATGAAGGAGATATCCATATAACCGCAACAATAGACCGTGGCATTCTACCAATTGAAGGTGATGAAAATAAAGGAGCTAAAATCTGGTTGGTTTTATCAAACGATGTCGATTTTTTAAATTCTAAAATGATTAGATGGAATCCAACGGATTATCTCTTTGAAAATAATCTAATTTATTTCTCAAAAATACAGGTTGAAGAGTCATCAGAAAAAAATTGTAAAGAAATAAAAAAGGTTGAGAAAGAAAAAAATGAAAGTAAAGACGAAGATAATAAAATCGAGTTAGTGGAAACTGGTTTATTAAAAACAAATTGGCTCAAATTTTTAGATAAACTAATAGAAAAATTTCCTATTATAGAAGATATAATAAAAATAATACTAGAGTGGATTTATACTAAACTTGTCAGTGCCTAATTTTTAAAAATCTCATTTTTCTTTTTTTAAATCCTTTCATCTTTGAATTTAAAAATTTTTTTTAAGTTAATTGAAAAACTCAAACATGCATGTATTAATAGCCATACCAAACAAATATAAAATATACTAACAATGTTCTGTATACAATAAATATTAATGATAATATTCTCATATTTTTCATTTTAATAGATATTTATTTAGGAATATTATTATATATATCAATATGAGTTTTTTTAGATACATTTATTAATACATAAATTAATACCATTTTTGGGTGGAAGAGAACAAACTACCAGCATTCAATTCATCCAGAAGAAGATCTTGAGGTATATACTAGAAAAATGATATCATTATCTCCATCATAGTCTTATAATTTTTTAGTGTAAACATTTAATTGAATATGATATACTTCTTATAGAAATGTTATTAAAAACAAAAAGTATTTAAGTGACAAAGACATACATGCTACATTGTAGCAAATTCAAAAAACATCTGGAGGAAAGGAGGAAGGAGTTTTTATTTCTTCATATTTATCCCCTAAAAGCTCCTTTCCTTCGTTTATTTTTTTTATTATAGGTTTCGGGATACAAGGATTTATCAGATTACAAAATTATCAATAATCTAAATTTTACTATTAAAGCTATTAAGTAGAAAATCTAATAAATAAAGTTTAAAAAAAACTAGTATTCACGAAATAATTATTTTTTAATATTACCAATTTCTTTAAAATATCTACGACAATCTCTTTTAATGCTAGCAATTTGTTGGTGAGGAATATTATATGATAATTGGGTATACTCCAGAGCAATAACTAAACCATGGATAAAAGCACCAACATTATACTTATTATCTTTACTAAGTTTAAAAATCTCGTCGGTTATTTTCATGGCATCTTCAATCGTATACGGTAAAGATCCTTTATTTTGATTCGGTTTCTTTTTATGAGCCATACTTCAACATTAAAATTTATATTTATATAAATTTGTTTTTTCCAAAAATGGGTATTTTTAGGAAAAGGAATTACAATTACACGTATATAAATATCATGATTAAATTTTACATTGAAGTAGAATATTTTTATCAATGTTTTTACTGGAAATATTAATGTAATATTAGGTAATATAAGGGATTGTGGATTACGAATTAATAATTATCAGATATGGTGAAATAGGTTTAAAAGCTAAGGAAACACGGAGGCGTTTTGAGAATATCTTAGTTAACAATTTAAAAAATGTGATAGGTACAATTGGTTCCGATTTTAAAATTAAAAAAGAAAAAGGTAGAGTCTACTTATATACAAAAAAAATCAATGAAAGTGTCTTATTCTTACAGAAAGTTTTTGGAATAACATCAATAAGTCCAGCGATTTCAACTTCAAGTGATTTAGATTTAATATCTCAGTTATCTGTAAACTTATCAAAAGAAGTCTTAAATTTAGAAAAAACCTTTGCACTTAAAGTTACACGGATAGGAACACATAATTATACAAGTCAAGATGTTGCAATAAAGATAGGTAATGATATTGTAAAAGCAACCAAAGCAAAGGTAAATCTGACACAACCTGATTTTATATTATGGATAGAAATAAGAGATGAATCGACTTACATCTTTACAGATAAAATTCGTGGACCAGGTGGATTACCACTAGGAACACAAGGTAAAGCTTTGATTTTATTTGAAGATTTTAAATCATTATTAGCTGCATGGTTTCTCATGCGTAGAGGATGTAAAATAATTTTTATTACCAAAGATAATCAGAATGTTGAACCTTTAAAATCATTTTTATTTAATTGGCACATTAGTTCCAATATTTTTGAGGTGGATTCAAAAGTAAAAAATATTAATAATTTCTTCAAAAATATTGCTGCTAAAAAAAATTGTGATGCAATTATTATGGGCAATACCTTTGTTAATGATCCGCAAATTGAATTATCTAATATTAAATTATTAAAAAAATACACTAACCTTCCGATTTTAAATCCATTAATAGCTATGGATGATAAGGAAATAAGCCAAAAATGTAATGAAATAGGGATTTCACCATGAATATAGTCATTATGGGTGCAGGAGCCATAGGTTCATTATTTGGTGCATTACTCTTTAAAAAAAATAATGTGACCTTAATTGGAAGAACAGCCCATGTAAAGGCTATAAGAAAAAATAGTTTAAACATTAAGAATAAAACAAAGTTAAAGATAAAGATAAATGCGGTAGATTCTATAGATAAAATATCCATCTCACCAGATCTGTTAATTTTAACAGTTAAATCATTTGATACATTAGATGCAATGCAACAGGTGATGCCAATTATTGATAGTCATACAGTTATTTTATCTCTTCAAAATGGTTTAGCTAATGTTGATAAAATAGAGAAAGTAGTTGATAAAAAACAAATAATTGCAGGTATTACAAATCAAGGTGTATATTTTTCTAGACCCGGTTCAGTCAGACATACTGGTAAAGGAATAACTATAGTCGGAGAACTAAATAGAAATAAAACAAATCGTATCAAAAATATTGCAGATTTATTCAATGAGGTCGGTATTGTAACAATTGTGAGTGAGGATATAATCAAAGAAATATGGTTAAAGGGAGTAATTAACTCTAGTATTAATCCGTTAACCACAATTTTCCAGTGTAAAAATGGATACCTTTTAAAAAATCCAATACTTGAAAAAATTGTAGAAAATATATGTAGAGAATCAACAAATATTGCAAAGATTAATGGAATTAATATTTCTTATAATCAGACAATTCAAAAAACAAAAGATGTAATTAAAAACACTTCTGAAAATTATTCTTCTATGTTGCAAAGTTTTAAAAAAGGGAAGAATACTGAAATCGATTCAATAAATGGAAAAATAGCCGATATTGGAAGAACATATGCTATTGATACTTCAATGAATGAAATGATGATTTATCTAGTTCAGAAACTATCGAGAATATAATAATTTTCTTTTAAATATGATATAAACATACTATTTAAACTAGCCGATAATTATATATAAATTATAAATCATATTATATTTATATAAGTTAAGTGACTTAAAGATGTATTTAAAATACAAACAAAAATTAATAATCGGAGTGACAATATTAGTTGTTGCTTGTTTAATAGGTACTAGTGTTTTTGTTTACCTTGAATATTTTAATGGTGAAGAGTTTATAGAAGAGGAACCAATCCAGGAGGAGATTGATGACAGAATTAGCCCTTTTACAACACAGGCTGTATTTTTTGAATTAAATAGAATTCGAAAGAAAGGTATTATTGATCATATGATGAATTCTGGATTAAATATTCTCAATATTTTGCCGAATAAAAACTCTTTAGTTTACAACATTCTCGATGGAATTCGACCAGGGTTAGGATGGCGGAAAAAACCTATGTTTGATTATGTGATTATTCTTGATGGGCATGAATGGAGAACAACAAAAGAGTTTAAGACGTGGGATACCGATTATATTAATAATGAAGTTTTTCGGCGTGTTGAGGAGGAAAAACCAGAAGTTGAGATTGAATTTAAGATAATAGATATAGACAAAAAATTACTCCGGCAATCTGAAAAAGAAGCAGAAAGTTTCCATATTGTATATGATTTTAGAACTGGTCGTTGGGATGGTGATGATAGCTTCAACGATAGTGACGGTTATGGACATTATAATGGAACAAATTTTGAGATTTGGTTTAGCGTTCGTCAGACCGATTATGATGGGGATACAATACCTTACTGGACCGAGGTGAATGTTTTAAAAACTGATCCAGAAGTCAATGATCTAGATCTTGATCCTGATCTCGATGGTGTACCGACCGTATGGGAATGGAAATGGGGCTATGACCCATTTACATTTGAGAATCATACACATCTCGATCCTGATGATGATGGATTACAAAATGTTGAAGAATGGTTTATGGAAAAGTGGTTGGCCAATCCATTTATACCTGATATTTACATTGAAGCAGACTATATGGAGAAAACACCGTTTCGACCAATAACTATACGAGTTGATAAAGGGAGAATTCTTCCAATTATACGACCACGACTCGTGAAAACGAATTATGACGGTACAGAGAATGTTTTTCAGGAAGAAGCTCAGCAGATGTTGATGGAACGGTTCAATGAGCACGGTATTACTATCCATATTGATGATGGTTGCATGGGAGGTGGAGGTGAAGAAATTCCGTTTCTTCCCCAGGGCGCCTATGCTCAAGAGACTGGCTACTTCTCAGAATATTATAAGAAAAATTTTGCAGATAATAGAAAGGGTATTTTCCGTTATCTTATCACAGCACATGGAGGTGGTTTTGCCTATCCACATGACTATAAGCATTATTATGATTTGATGACAACTCCCAGTAGTACTGAGTTTTACATAATGCAACTATCTTTCGGTATTTCTCCAAGAGTAAGGGCAATTGGAAGGGCAGTAATGGTCATGCATGAATTAGGTCATACCTGTGGTTTCATGGGTAATCATTCGGGTGGAGTAGACAATACGAGTGCTCGATATGGCAATCCACCAGATTTTCCATGGAATGATTACGTTAGTTGTATGAATTATGATTACTTCATAATGCGCTATTTCGATTATTCAGATGGTTCTCACGGAGAATATGATACTAATGACTGGGCGAAAATTGATATAGGTTTTTTCCAGAGACCATCAATTGAAATGGAAGGATTGGGTGCCGAAGACTTTTATTAATGAAAAATACGAATTTTAATAAATAATCTGAGAAATTAATATTTTTTATATAGTGCAGAAAGTAATCGATCTTATTTTCCTAGAAACAACTAAATAATCAATTCAATATTGAAGTGAGATACTAGAGGATATATAATGGAAATATTTGTTACTAGAAAAATACCTGAACCTGGATTAGAGTTATTAAGAAAAGAATTCGATGTCGAAGTTAATCCCTATGATAGAGTTTTATCTAAAGAGGAAATTATAATTGGATTAAAAGGCAAAGATGGCTTATTATGTCTATTAACTGATACTATAGATAAAAATGTAATATACTCCGAACCTAAATTAAAGATGATATCTAATTATGCTGTAGGTTTTGATAATATTGATGTTAAAGTTGCAACAGAAATGAGGATACCAGTTAGCAACACACCAGGTGTCTTAACTGATACAACTGCAGAAATGGCTTGGGCATTATTATTTTCAGTAGCGAGACGAATAGTTGAAGGTGATAAATTCACAAAATCAGGAAAATTCAAAGGATGGGCACCAGACCTTATGCTTGGGCAAGATATCTCAAACAAAACACTAGGAATAATAGGTGCCGGAAGAATTGGAACAACTTTTGCGTTGAAAAGTAAAGGATTTAATTTGAAAGTTTTATATGTAGATAGTTTTACAAACGAAACATTAGAAAATGAATTAGATGCAAAAAAAGTAGAGTTACCGATTTTACTTAAAGAATCTGATTTTATATCATTACATGTCTCTTTAAATGATTCAACTCATCATTTAATAGATGAACAAACACTTAAAAAAATGAAAAAAAATGCAATTCTTATAAATACTTCTCGTGGTCCTGTTGTTGACGAAAAAGCACTTATTAAAGCTTTAACTAAGGGATGGATCTTTGGAGTTGGTCTTGATGTTTATGAAAATGAACCAGAAATTGGTGAAGAATTAATAAAATTTCAAAATGTTGTTTTACAACCTCATTCTGCTTCAGCTACTTTTGAAACACGTACAAAAATGGCTTTAATTGCAGCAGAAAATATGATAGTAGGATTAAAAGGAAAAATTCCACCAAATTGTATAAATGTTGACGTTTTCAAAGATAAATCATAAAGTGAATACCCAAATTTCAGGTTCGGTTGGCAATTCTTCTTTTTCAATATCTATTTCATTTCCAACTTTTAAAATCCTAAACTTATTTTTATCTAAAAATGGATCTGCACCAGCAATAGGTAGGGACAAGCCCTCAATCTTATAGTGCATGGGAACTGTAATTTTTGGTTTAATAACATTTACAATGTCCCAAGCTCCATCTGAATCTATAGTATACGTTCCACCTATTGGAATAAATAATATATCAATATCTCCTATTTGTTGTATTGTTTTATCGTCAAGTGAATGACCTAGATCTCCTAGATGGCAAAATATAATTCCATCAGAAGTAAATTTATAAATAATATTATTACCTCTCTTTTCTCCATTACATTCATCATGGTATGATTCAAATCCATTTATTTGAATATTTGAAATTGTTCTTTTCCTCCCATCCGTTATAATTTTAGAATCGTCTTTTTCCACTGATTTTATACTATTATGATCATAATGATCGTGTGAAACAAGTATGATATCTCCTGCTGCATTTGGTGAATGTATACCTATTGATTTACCGTCATGAGGATCAGTTACTAATGTTACTTCATTTGTGATTTCAAAACACGCATGTCCATGCCATCTAATTTTTAACAATTTATTCTCCCCCAAAAATTACAAAAGTCGAATTGTTTATTCAATTTAAATAAATTATGGCCGCAATCTACCAAACTTAATATATTCTATCTTTTTTCCATCAACTTTTGCAAACACAATTTCTTTGTTAACAGAATGGGCAAGTCTTACTGCTCTGCTTATTTCAGTCCATATGCTTTTGAATCCCTTTTTGACTACGTGAATTAGAAATTCAGCATGTGTTTCATCAATTTGTTTTGTATATGCTCGAAAATGGGAACCAAATTTAAATCCCGTCTTTACTAACAATCCGCGCTTTTTTAAATCTTTGAAAACGATGTATCTTAAATTAATATCTTTTTGCAATTTTTGTATTATCTTTTTAAATTCATCTTTTGAAAGTTTTTTTCCATCAATTGTATTAACACTTATAATGCCTAGTTCAGTAAGATATAATGCTTCCACAAGGGAGATTTGCAATCCATCGCCAAAAGGTTTACCAAAAAATTCTTTTTTAAGTAAATTTTCTGATAATTTATTATCAAAGAGTATAATTCTATTTTTTAAAAGCAATCCTTTTGCTTTTGAATAAACACTCTTTTCAATTTCCCCTGCTAGATCCAAAGTTGTGACATGATAGTATGTGATGTCACCTTCTTCATCGACAATTCCAAACCATAATTCTCCTTTTTTCTTTGTAATTTCTTTTAATAGAATTTCGGTATCTTCTAAATCTAATATCTCTCTCTCGGAAAATGTTGATATTAAAATTTGTTTTTTCTTTTTTCCAATCCTTGGTCTGAATTGATAAAAGGTTGTTTTTTCGTTTTTATTACAGAGTTTTATTACTAAGCCTCTGTTTCTTAAATCTTTAAAAATAAGATATTTTGTTTCAAAGTCAGTTATCTGTTTTTGGGTAATTTTAACAAGTTCTTGGAAATCTATCTCTTTATCATTATGAAAAATTCTAATTTTATTTTCATCTAATAAAAAAACTCCTTCAATCAGGTTAAGTTTTAACTTATCATTAGAAATAATTTCACCAAAATGACTTTTATTATAAAGCCGTCCAACATCTTTTGGTTTTTTTACAATTATGTGGTTATCAACAAGATCTCCCGAAATTAGCATTATTACTTGTAAATCACTTACCTTATTTGTTTTTTTTGTAATAATTTATTAATATTTCAATTTAAAATGAAAAATTTCCCTAAAAGTAATATATTTTATTTTTACAAATAGGTTAAAAATTTGATTAAATAAAGGTATACTTATTATCTATTGAAGCTCCTCATCTTCTTTTTGATAATCATCCGCCATTTGTAATTAAGATGTTTTTTGTACGATATCTATTATTTATAAATTGGCAGAGATGCCAATTTTGAGTGATTTCTTTTCTAATAATGGTAAGGATGATTTAATTTTGATTGTATTATCGGGGTTGATATTATTATATTAGAATAGCAAAGTGCTAATGAGTTAATACTATTCTTTTATTTACAATGTTGGATACATACGGATATTTTAGGAATTTTACGATCTCATCCTTTTTATTTTTCTCTTGGAACCATTGTATATATGTTTGATATTCCTTTTTGAAATAAATCCATAGTCAACAAATTCTTCTTTTTTACCATCCTTGAATATGCGACCAGTAATAACCTTTTTATCAGTTAAGCAAATCGCTTCAAATTGTTCTTTAACCCCGTCCTTATATACAATTGTTGCGTTTTCTAATATTTCGACCATTTCAAACCTCCTGAGCACCAAATAAAATTTTACTATTCTCTATTTTCATGGAATTATAAATCTCAGTTTTCAAATAATTAAGGTTCATTCTGCTATGAGAATCTATAATTCCTTTTACTTCTGCAATATGACTTCTTTTTCTGCCCAGGAATGATCTAATATATTTCTTGTTTGATTGAAATTTGCAATCATTTCTTTCCAATTTAGCTGCGAGTTGCCTCCAGGAACATTCATGTTAAATGTGTTTGTTCGAACAAATTCTCCCCATCTTGCGACACTTTCTGATATTTGGTCAAAGCAGGGACTGCATAATAGATGTTTCTTTCCCATTGTTGGATGTCGGTAGCCTTCAAAAACGCCTAGTTTTTTACTACATTCTTCACATGTTTTCATATCTTATATCACCGGCTCTAAATCAGGAGAAGTTAATATAAAACCCAATTTCGGAATTTTTTATCAAAATTCTAAAATAGGGCATTAATATTTACATATGATAAATTAACATGGATAATCTTGATCTAAAGGATAGAAAAATACTCTATCAACTTGACCTAAATTGTAGACAATCAAATACTCAAATAGGTAAGAAAGTAGGTCTTTCAAAGGAAGTTGTTAACTACAGGATCAAACGGATGCAAAATTTAGGTGTGATAAATTGTTTTTGGACTGCAATTAATTCATTAAAACTCGGGTATTATGCTTTTAGAATTTATATTAATTTTTTAGATGTAAGTTCAGATATTAAAAACGAAATAATTAGATATTTTGAGAATTATAAATACGTTTGGACCCTTCATTCTGCAAAGGGACCTGTTGATTTAGAGGTCATTATCTGGGTTAATGATATATATAATTTTAACCTTTTTTGGAATAAAACTCTTGATAAATATGGAAATTATTTTGAAAAAAATACAGTTTCAATTTTAACCCAAATAACTTGTCTTAAAAAATCTTATCTTTTATTGAATGATAATGGTAAATCACATAGAACATTTTATACAATAAGTTGTATTGGAAATCCTGTAGCTATTGATAAATTAGATTATCAAATTTTAAATGAAATTGCGGTGAATGCTCGAGTTCCTCTAATAAAAATTGCTGAGAAACTCAATTGTTCTTCGCAAACAATAAATTACAAAATTAAGAATTTAATGAAAAAGGAGATAATTCTTGCATTCCGCGTAGGAATTGATTATTCAAAACTAGGTCTTCGAAATTGTATGATTGATATTTATCTGAAAGATCATAAAAAAGGAAGAGAAATAGAGAACTATCTAAAAAGTAATCCATATGTAGAAAATGTAATGGATATGACCATTGGTTGGTGTGATTTAAATTTTGAATTAATGGTAAAAAACGTAGAAATTCTTACTCAGATAATTGAAGAAATTGATATTAGATTTCCTGGTGCTATAAGAAGAACAAATTTTTGGATATCAAAAAAAATTCATAAGGAACGTTGGTTACCAGAAATATATTAGGAAAATAAGGTTTTACTTATTTACTACTAACTCTATAACTAAATTGCAATTTTCGTTATATATTTGTGATGATTTTTCAATATGACATTTTAACACGATAGGTATAAATATCAATATTGACAAAAAATATCATGATTTTAGGATGATGGAAAATATAATGGATAGATTTTTAGGAAAATATTGTAAAATTGTTGCTAAAGAACCCAATGATAAAAAAGCCCATGTAATCATTGGCACAGTTAAAGATATTGACCACTTCGATGGATTTATACTCATTGAATCTAATAAAGGTACATGGTTTTTAAATACAGAATCTATAGTCGCAATAAAACCAAAAACAAAAGAATATTAGCTAAGTAATCATCTTTTTTTTCTTCTTTTATATTTATAAAAATGAAATCTATCTAATAATAACTTGTTTTATATTACTTGATATAATAAAAATTGTTAGAAAGATATTTAAATTAGGTAATTATATGATATATAAAAAAGAATTAATATTAAAGGGAGGCAAATCATGCAAAAAAAAATATTTGGTATTTGTGTATGCACGCTATTGATTATAGCTACTCTTTTACCAGTAGCAGGTTCTATAACTATAAAAAATGGGGGTAATGTATCCACAACAGTTTACACCGATTGGTGGACGATGTTTCATCACGATATTCAAAATTTAGGATATTCCGAGTCATCAGCTCCGGATGCAGAGATAGTTTTATGGAGTTATTCAACGGATAGCAGTATCATTTCATCTCCGGCAATTGTGGATGGCAAGGTATACGTTGGCTCGAATGATAAAGTGGTTTATTGTTTAGATGCAAACAGTGGAGGTTTAAAATGGGCCTATTCAACAGGCAATGCTATATATTCATCTCCAGCAATTGTGGATGGCAAGGTATACGTTGGCTCGAATGATAAA
>CAYGAC010000052.1:0-26064 GCA_964347865.1 uncultured Thermoplasmatales archaeon | reverse complement strand
AGAAAAGATAGTGAACGATTAGAGATACCTGTTAAATGGTTGTCAGTAAAAAATATAGAATCTGATACATTTGGTTGGGTTCAAACAGAATGGATTCAAGAAGAAAAAAAACAGTAGTTATCCATCAAAACATAGGGATTTACAAAGGAGAAATAGGGTTATAAATCATTGATCGTTCCAAATATTTTATATATTACAAAATTATAACAAAATTTAATAGGAGATGGATGCAGGATGGGATATGATTTTTATTTGAATACAATAAGTGTTATAAATAATCAAAACAATAATTATAAATACTTATATGATAATTTGATCCATAATTGGGGGAACTAGATTATTATGAATTCAGTTGGTGTTTCATCATATGACATAGCCGATACGGCAATTTCTCAAATATTACATAAAAAAAAATTTCCATATATCCACTATTTACCCAATAGAATTGGCACTCCAAATGATGTTCACAAAATTAATATTTATGGTAGAGAGAAAATTAAAAAATCTGATGAATTATACCATTCAATCAAACATGAGTTATTATTAAAACTAGATAAAATGTCATCATCAGCAATACAGGATTTCGATGATTTTTATAATAAGTTGCTAACTTCATTAAAAAGAGGAAGAACAAAAAAAACATTAAAGAAAGCTATTAAAGCAGTAAAAGAAACAAAAGAAGAAACAAAACCCATATTAATCCATTATAATAAATTAGCTTGGTTCAAAGATCCAAATCTAATTGCTACAATAAGATTTCATGAAAAATTATTTGATGTATTTATACAAAAAGCAGAAGAATCACTAGATTTAGATTTTTCTAATAAAGAGATAATTAATAATATTAGAAAAGTTAAAATTGAAAAAAATTATTTAAAAGCAATTATGGTAATAATGTTTGAACCTCTTCTTTCCTATGGAGCAATATATGCTTTTCTTAAAAACGATTTTGATTATATTTTCTGTTATCAAAATACAGTATCTGAGTCGGCTGAGGAAATTTTAAATAAAAATCCTACGATGAAATATCTCTTTCTTGAACAAACGGTATCATGAATAGAATTTATTATGATACCCCAATATTCTGGAGATTTTTTGAGAAAGTATTTATTAAAAAAATTGAAATTCCAGATGATATTGAATATTTATCTCCAACAAAAATAGATGAAAAAATAACTCGAATTACAGCCCCATGGACCCTTGATGAATTTTTTCATAATTATATCAAAGAAAAACGCCGAGAAATTAAATCTAGATTCCAAAAAAAGGATAAATTAATTAACGAAATTGAAGATCTCGCAAAAACAAAAGGATTTATGGCATTTTTTAAACAGGAATCTATTGATACTAGGGCATTAAATAATTTATTTTTAACTCTTTTTGAAATAGCTAAGGATAATGATATATTAGCTTTAAAGAAAAAAGATAAAAGGTTGAATTCTAAAGATTTGTTACATTTTGCATATGCATTACTTTCAACGTGTTCAATATTTGTTACTTGTGATAATGATTTTAAATTAGTCCAAAATGTTGATAAAATAAAAAAGATAATAAGATATTATAAGATGAAAAAAGTCATTATCCTGAACGATAGTATTTCAAAAGTACAGAACGAATTAAATTTTGAATTATAATAAATAAGTTGTTTACCAATAACTTTGTATTAATCATTAGCTATAAAAATACATTATTAATTCATACTTTTCCATTTATCAACTACTTTTTTGATACCTTTATCCCAATATAACCAAATTCCAATACCTACAATTATAGCAATAACGATTAGTATTGTTATAATACAGCTTAGTGGGTCATCTTTTACAAAATATATTGTAATTGTCCATAAAACTGATAAAGATAATAAATAAACTCCAGTCCATAGATATATTAGATATTGTCTTAACGGTTTGTCTACTTCCCCTGTTAATTTATACATTTGGTTAATAAGAGAGCTATATACTTGTTCAGAATTATTCTGAGGGATCAATTGTTCAAATTTTTCTTTTGTAACCCATGGCCACAACGCTGGAGGAGTAGCAATAATATATATTGAATAAATATAAAGAATGATAAGAGGTATAAAAGAAATCCATTGTAAATATGTGATGGATAAAATATCCATACTTAGAATTACAAAACCATAGATACCTGCTACTATAAGTAAAATATTTGCTTTAAATTGTAGTCTTTGTTCAACTCTAAATTTTAAAAGATATTGATTCAAGATACCTTGAAAAGTTTCTTTATAAAAGCTACTTTGTTGCATTTATTATATTTTACAATGCATTATGTTTTAAATAATTTAGCCTATATATTAAATCCAGATTAATCATTAACCGTTAAAATAGGGTTATAAAGGTTTTTAAATAAGGAGAAGTTTCAAATTTATAACTTAGGGGAGATATAGAAAATGAAATTAGATAAATTTAATACTACGTTATTACCACAAGGACATTGCTATGTCGAGTTTAAAAAACCGTTATCAGAAGAATATGATAAGGCAGATATTCGAGATTTAATCGAATATTTTGGACAGAAGAAACATAAGAAGGAGATATTAAAGATAGATAGAACGAGCGATCCGATAACGATTACTGGAATATTGTTCAGGAAAAAAATACATTGGGCACGATTTATGGAGAAGATTAATCTCGATGGTAGAGGATGGTATAGTTTAATGAGAGAACAGCCAATTATAGACATAGAAGATGGATTGAAGATATTGGATGAATTAGCGATGGCGAATAGGGAGATCGTAAAACAAATGCAAGAAAATATAAAATTAAGAAGAGAAAATAAATGAAAATCAAAAAACTGGTGTTTATAATCCATGTTAATCATTAACCCATGCAAATTTAAATTATAAAAATAAACCTATAATTGTATGGTTCTCCTATTAACTAAAATTAGCAAAAACTCTTATTTTCATAAAAATATTTCCTAAAAAGTATTTTTGTTCATTAAAAGTCGATGTAAAAAGGGAATAGCATTACAGTATCTTTTTTTTCAACAAACAAGTTTTGCACATACTTTGAGAAGTAGGTTCACCACATGATTTACACTTGTTTAGATTAGCTGGTGGATATTTTTGATATAATAAATCTTTGATGCTATCATAGCTATTTAATATGCTATGTCTTGTACCTGGATTCGTATATTCCAAATTATCAATTATATCTCGATAATATCTTCTGGAAGCACGTAAAGAATAGGGACATTCTGCGTTATGAAACTCTATATTTTTTAAAAGAGCATAGAGCATTACCTCTTTTTCTGGTATTGTTCTTAATGGAAGAGCTCGTGGGACTAACCCGGGTTGTATCTTTTTATGCGGACCAAGTCGTGCCAGTTTTTGCATATCCCCTCCGATAAAATTCATAAGAATTGATTGGGACATATCATCGAGATTATGCCCTGTTATCAGCTTATTAATTCCAAGTTCCTTTGTCTTTTTATTTAAACAAAATCTTCTAAAAACCCCACAATAGGTACATTCCCCCAAATCGTCATGTATAGTTGCGATTTCATCCATCGTTTTTCCAATAGCTTCTTTAAAAGATATAATATGATGATCGATTCCAAGCATAGTGCAATTTTTAATAGCAGACTTTAGACTTTCATCTCTATACCCTTTAATCCCTTCATCAGCAGTTATGGCAAATAATGAGACAGTTGGTCTTTGAGAGAATATATCATTTATTATGTGCAGCGCAACTGTGCTATCTTTTCCACCTGAAAGAGCAATGCCAATTTTTGGACTACCTTCAGTTTTCCCTTGTTTTTTAATATCTTTTTTCACCCTTTTTGTAAAATATTCGATAAAATGATTTTTACATAAATGTGTTCCATTGTATCGAATAAACGTTACAGCAGGTTTTTTGCATTTAATACAACTTATTGTCATTAAAAAACCTATAAAAATAAGTCTATATTTAATTCGAAGGCAATAATTGGATGCTCAAGGTCAAACATTTGAATCGTTTTTGGATGAACCTCACCAAAAAATCCAATTTCTTTTTTCTTATGAACAATTGATCCACATCTACCTTTGATAAATCCAGGATGATTCCCCTCTGTTATAGAATAGGTGATACCTATATCACGAAGTACCCCTTCAGTTATTGATTTAGATTCAGTAAAGTTTGCTTTAGCATCGATTTTCGTACCAGCAAGATTATAGCGATTTTTCGCATGTTTATCTACTATTATTCCTAATTCAAATATCTGCTGAGGTAATGGATGATGTCGATTTTCTCTTAATATTTTCAGAAGTGATGGTAGGAGACTTATGCGAAGACAAGAATATTCTTCACCAATGGGATTTTTTATTTCAACCATTTCTCCTATTTCTGTTCCTAGTTTCGTAAATTCATCTTTTTCATTAGATATAGTAAATGTAGTTACCTCGTTGAATCCAAGGCCAATCATAATGCTTCTTAAACTTTCCAAGAGCTCGTGATGCGGTAAGGTTCTTCCAAATGTCAGGGCTTTTGGAAAATCTGTTTTAAATTTATCATACCCATATCCAACTGCTACGTCTTCGATTAGATCAACTTCATGTAAAATATCTGCTCTCCAGGCGGGTACCAAAACTTCAAGTTTATTTTTATTAATTGTAGAAGAATTATAACCCATTTTTGCTAGATACTTTATAATTTCTTTATCTTTTAAATTTGTTCCAAGGATTTTATTTGTATAATCAACAGATAGCTTTCTTTTCGTCGGATTTAAATCTGGAGAAGTATACGTTTTTCCTTCATCATAAATACTGGTTTTAACTATCTTACATCCTCGTTCAGCAAGAGCAGTGACAACAATATTTAACGCATAATTTATTGATTTTTTATCAGTACCAGTAACATCAATAAATATTTCATTGGTAAATGGTGTTACCTCAGTTAAACTACCATTGATAATTGGGGGGAAGGAAAGAACGTTGTTATTTGCATCTACAATAAGCGGATATTTATCAAAATCTTCAAGCAAATAAGCATAATCAATTCCCTTTTCGTGCTTTTTTAAAATTTCACTAAGGGTCATATATTCATCTTTTGCAAGAGGGATAAATTGTACAGAATCAGGATCAACTGCCTTGTAAACAAAAGGAGGTGTTACTGGTTCATAATCGTGAACTCCAATTGCAACTTTTTTTCGATTTCTTCCAAGACCAAAGTGAAGTTTTTCTTGCATTTCCATAAGTGAGGCAATAAGTTGGTCAGTCATGGTTATATTTTTTATCAGAGCAGTAGTGACAAAAGGTCTGACTTCTTTAACTGATGGGTCTACAGAAATTGAAACATTTGATTTTTCGACATTATATACTTTTACCCCTGTTTCAAATTCAAAAAAAGCTCTTGATGCTCGTGCAATACCTTCAACTGAAGTTAAATCGGGTCTATTTGGAAAAAATTCTATACTCAGTTCATCCCCTTCAATTTTATCAAAATCTCCTCCTATCATTGGTAATTTTTCAATTAATTCATCTTTTGATATTTGATGTCCGAGAATATAGAGGAAATCATTATAATCAAATGTTACTAGGGGCATATTGAAAGGAGAATATATTTTTAGTATATTTGATTTTGGTGGAAGACATTACGATACTATCACGGTAACAAAATTTTATATATACTAATTGTTATCATTTCTGAAAATCAATGAAAATTTTGGTATTAAACATAGATCGTGATGATGATTTTGGTAGAAAAACCAAGGTCAAAACCCCAATAATTGGCATTACCAATAATGTCGATGCTGCTAATAAGTTAGGTCGAATAGATCCTGAGGATTCAGATCTTAATGCCATTTTTTTAGCTATATCTACGTATGATAAATTAAAGAAAGAAGGAAAGGATGTAGAGATTGCCACACTTTGTGGACATATCAATGTTGGAGTAAAATCTGATCAAAAAATTTCTGAACAATTAAATTTTGTTATAAAAGAAACAGGTGTAGATGAAGCAATATTAATAAGTGAT
Organism: uncultured Thermoplasmatales archaeon; assembly: GCA_964347865.1. Classification (GTDB taxonomy): domain Archaea; phylum Thermoplasmatota; class E2; order DHVEG-1; family DHVEG-1; genus JAGLML01. Next base: position 20,086 of record CAYGAC010000052.1, on the reverse strand, counting down.
GGCGCAGAGGATGAATACATTCTTCCTATAGTTCAATCAAGATTAAAAATAACTTCTGTTCAAAGGGTAAGCGTTAAACAAAGTAAGCAATTAGAAGATACATATTATAAAATCGTTAAGCTTCTCGACGATGATAAGGTAAAAAAACAATTTATTTTACCTATAGCCTTAATTCTTATTGTATGGGCAGTATTTGCTATTATGGGCATTGCTGCAAGTGGCTTTGGAGCGATATTATTTACGTTAGGCGCTTATCTTCTTATTAGAGTATTCAACTGGGAACGAAGTATTGCAACAATGGTTCATGAAGTAAAATCGGGATTACTCACGGGTAAATTATCTTTTTATACGTACATAATTGCTCTTGTAATAATAGCAGTGAGTATTTTTTACGCATATAATAATTTTGAACCACATCCCTTATGGGCGGTCCCTGTTTTATCGTTTTTAAGAGATATAACGTGGGGTATAGTATCAGCAGGTCTAGTTGCAGCATTTGGGAGAGTTACCGATTTGTATGTTCGAAAAAATAAAGTAAGTTGGTCATACTGGATTGTTCCATTTTCACTGTTTGCATTTGGTTTTACTGCTTCTGCAATATTTGAATCACTACATGATTCACTGCTTAATAATTTTTCAATCGATCCATTTTTAACCTTACCATTCATAGGATTTCTCTCAGTGGGAATCTTAATTGCATTTATTGGAGCAATCTCCTATCATTACATTAAAGACATATACATTACCGAAGAACAAGAAATTGAAATTGAAGAACATACAACTAAACTACTTGAAAATCCCGAATAAAAGTAGTTTTGATACAGTTAGTTTATTAAATCATTATTTATTCCTCAAAAACTAAGTATGTCACTATTTGAAAATTTGCTGGTTTTCTTCTCCATCATTGGAATATATATCATAATAATCTTTACCCTCAGTAAATTAGGCGTTTTTAAAAAATATAATATATCGTTTATGGGCCCAGCATTAATGTGGAGAACTAAACGAGGGAGAATCTTTTTAACAAGAATTGCACAAAAGAGAAGATTTTGGAAAGCTTTTGGTTCAGGGGGTATTGTTCTTTGTCTTATAGCTATGGTTCTCATGACAGCTATGCTTATTTGGCAAGCTTGGTTTGTTTTTGGATTTACTCCTGAACAAAGAGAGGTATTGCCTGGTCCTGAAATTGCTTTGATACTTCCTGGAATTAATCCAATACTTCCACTTGAATATTTAGGTTATATCATCTTAGCATTTATTGTTGCAATTATAGTTCACGAATTCTCTCATGGAATACTAACGATTGCAAGTAAATTAAAAGTCAAATCGCTGGGAATTCTATATCTTATTTTTCCAATTGGAGCTTTTTGTGAACCTGATGAAGAAGGTTTAAAAAAAGCCAAAACAAAACCAAGAATGAGGATTTATGCAGCAGGTCCCACCTCAAATTTTATTGTGGTAATGCTCTGCATTCTGCTTTTTTCAGGTGTGTTTATGTCCGCGGTTCAACCAACTGCTGACGGTGTTATTATCTATTCTGTTGATGACGATTCACCAGCTGAAAAAATTGGAATTACAGAGGGGATGGTGATAACTTATATCAATAACACAAGAGTCACAAATTATTCAGATTATCGTAATGTTTTACTCAATACTCCCGCGAATCAGACGACTACCATAAGTTTACAGAAAGGTGATTTGAAAATTGATGAAACGGTATATCTAACTGACAGGTATATTGAACATGTGAAGAGAGGGTATCTTAATAGCGATTCATATAAAGGGAAGGGATATCTTGGATTATTTCTTTTAAATGAAACTATATTTAATAATTATCTTTCGGCTTTGAAGAATCCCTTTAGAAGATTTCCTGATGGTTTTTTATTATTTTATGTAATTCCCTTACTGGGTTACTTTCAAGGATATAATCCAATAGTTGCACCTTTTACCGATTCCTATAGTATAACAGGTCCCCTTAGTGTTATTCCAACCAATATATTTTGGATTATGGTCAATGCTTTGTATTGGATTTTCTGGTTAAACTTTGCTGTTGCACTATTTAACGTTCTCCCAATGGTACCTCTCGATGGAGGATTTCTTTTCAACGATGCTATTGGAGCTATAATTAAACGCATAAAAAAAGGATTATCCGATGAACAGAGAGAAAAATTAGTGAAAAATATATCCGTAACAATATCACTGACTATTTTAATACTAATTATATTCCCGTGGTTAATAAAATATCTTTAGTAAATTTATTAATATTAGTTTCCTACATTAACAGTGCAAGGGGTTGATAATTTCATACCTGCTTTTCTCAGAGCATTCTTTGCAGAGGTAAGGTATTGTTTTGTTGTATCAATAGTCATTACAATCTGTTTGGCATTTATTCTTGCACAGGTACTCACATTTTTTCCGTATGCTGCTCTCATTCCTTGAGAAACTCTATCTGCACCTGCCCCTGTTGCTTGTTTGTTTTCACGAAGAATAACATGAGGATAGACAAGTACTCGTAATCGATAATTAGTTGCACCAGCATATTTTTCCATGGCTCTGTTTGCAGATATACGAGCTGCTTCCAATGAGTTATGTCTAACTTGGCATTTCTCGTTTGCAATAAGTGATATTTGTTCAGGAAATTCCCCTTTCTTGTTTCCCATATCAAACTGTGATATTCGAGATGCAGGTACTCCGCCAACATATTCTCTTCTAGTTGTAGGTTTACCTCGAATATATCTATACATGCTCCCTGGTTTTCGCGCCATTATTTAACACCTAGAGTAATCAATTGTAGGAAAATCGAAATAAATATAGTATTTATAACACTTTTTACTTAGATATCCTTTATATTTTTAAAGAAAACATAGAAAACTATATTTAATACAATGGTTAACATTAATATTTTTATAGTAAGAAAGGTTACAAAATAATAGACGTTACGAGGGAAAATGACACGTCATAGGGATGGGAAGAAAATCCTAACAGTATCTGGATGCAAAAAAAAGATTAGAATAAAAGGATTCTACAATTTATTCTATCGAAAGAAAAGAAAGAATACTGCAATATCCCAGATTATGGGCACAACTTTGTTATTATTGATAGCTGTAGCAATGATGGCTATGGTATATTCATATTTTTTATCTTATCCAATGCCACATCCAACTTCACATGTAGAATTTATAGGGAGTTTGAAGGATAAAAATATAACATTACTACATTTTAGTGGGGAAAAATTGAAATTAGATACAATACTTTCTCTGAATATAGGTCATTCAATAGTAAATGTAACAGTAGGAGAATATTTGGACAGTAAATCGAAGAATGATGGTTTTTGGAATATCGGTGAGAAATTAGTGTATCCTGTTGGAGATACAACAGGAATAAAAGTGGGAGCAACAATTGCAGATAAAGAAAGTTATTCAGTAATATTTAATGGATGGTTCAAAGAAACTTTTAGTGATACTGCTGAGTTTTGTGTTGAAATCGGTAAGGAAGGTAACATGCTTCGTATCCCTGATACTTTAAATGTAATCGTGGTATATACTGATAAAGATAATGACGGATGGGTGCAGACCATAGAATTAGCACCTGATGGAGGTATTACTGCTACTCTAGATACCTTGGAGTTTGACCCAAATTTTTGCAATAATCCTAACTTGATTCATATCTCTGGAAGTTATTATGCATTATGTTATAGAGGGCAGGACAGTAATGGTACCTTAAAAACGGTGCAGATAGCAGCTAACGGAAGTATTAATGACACGATTCAAGATAGTCTAGTATTTGATTCGGGTGATTGTATCGAACCAGATATCATACATATCTCTGGAAATGTATATGCTATTTCATATAGGGGTGTTGATGAAGATGGATTCTTAAAGACAATAGAAATCCTCCCCGATGGAGATATCACCAATGTTATTGATACTTTAGAATTTGCACCTGATGATAAGATAAAAATACCGGATATTAGCCATATCACAAATGACATCTACGCAATCGTATATAGGGGTTTTGACGAGGATGGTTTTCTAAAAACAGTAGAGATTGCAGATAATGGGACTATCACAGATCCAGTGATCGACACCTTAGAGTTCGATACTAATACAGGAAATGATCCAGATATGATCCATGTCTATGGTAATATTTATGCCATTGCATATGAAGGGCAAGGCCAAAACGGATATTTGAAGACGGTGGAGATCAAAGATACTGGAGATATTAATAATACCATTATTGATTCCGCAATGTTTGATGGTAGTAAAGGCAAGGAACCTGACATTATTGATGTATCTGAAAGTATCTATGCAATAGCTTATAGTGGTACTGGAGATTCAGGCATGGTAATAACTGCAATGATTACAAATAATGGAAGCATTGTCAATCCAACAGTAGATGCCTTTGAGTTTTCGACCTATTGTAAAACCCCCCGTATAATCCATATTTCGAGTAATTACTTTGCAATATCATATCGTGACACTGGAAATGAAGGATTGTTAACCACTGTGCATATAGCTAATGACGGTGAATTTTTATAGATTTAATACTACCATTGAATAGGTAAAAATATATACAGGTGCAACATTCAGATTTTCTGATTGCGTAAGTAATTATAGGGTATGTTGTAGTCGAATTAACTCTTTAAAACATACGTTAGCTTACGTAATTTTACATTAAGAGGAATGGTAATGACTGATAAAATAGTGATGCCTGGAGATCAACTATCTACTTCTGAAGAATTGTTGCCAGGTGATGGAACATTTGATGATAATGGTATTATTAGAGCAGCTAGAGTAGGAAAATACGTTGTTAATGACAAGTTCAAACGAGCTGAAGTAAAACCTCTTACCAGTATCCCAGTACTCATAAGAAAGGGAGATATTGTTATTGCAAAGGTTGAATCTGTGAGATCATCGATGGTAATTGCTGAGGTAATGCATGTTGTTGGTAAAAAACGAGCTGTTTCTGGGGATACAAACGCAACTCTTCGAGTATCAGAAATTTCAAGAGGTTATGTTAAAGATCCTTCTACGGAATTTGGAATTGGAGATCTTATAAAGGCTAAGGTTACCCAAGTTAAACCAAGTTTACAGCTCGAAACAAAGGATAGGGATCTCGGCTCAATAAAATCATTATGTATAAAATGCAGACATCCTTTGGTTAAAAAAGATCATACGTTAGAATGTCAAAATTGTGGTAATAAACAAAAAAGAAGAATAACTATTGATTATGGGAATATTGATTTGACTAAATTATAATTTTACTAGAGCTTAATAAAGGTGATAATGTGGATTTAAAAACGATTAAAAAAACAAAAAATGAACTCGAAATTGAGGTTATTAATGAAAATGAAACGATTCTAAATCCAATTGTTCATACCCTTTTAAATAACGAAGATGTTGAATATGCTTCTTGTATGGTCGATCATCCTCTCAGTAATAAACGACGGTTGTTCATACGAGTCAATAAAGGAGATCCGAAGGAAGTCTTAAAAAAGGCGATAAAGCAGTTGAGTGACGAAGTCAAAAAATTTTCGAAAAATTTTGAAAAATAAGAGTTACTTCTCGATGGAAAGTTTAGATTTTGAAAAAAATATTGGTATAGAAACTTATTTTACAAAAGAACCTGGTATAGGTGGAAAACTTAGATTTCTCCCTGAAGATTTTGTTGTTGAGGAAAAGTTACTTTTTCCAACTAAAAAAGAAAAGGGACGGTTTACCATTGCTGAGGTATACAGTAAAAATTGGGAAACCAATACATTAGTAAGAGAGCTATCAAAAAGACTGCATATTTCTCGACAACGGGTAAGTTTTGCTGGAACCAAGGATAAACGTGGATGTAGTAACCAACTCATGTCCTTTTACAATATTTCTAAAGATAACTTGTCTAAAATTAGAATTAAAGATGTAACGATTAAAAATATCTATAGTTCTGAAAAACCAATAAAAATCGGAGATCTGTATGGAAATAAATTCAAGATAATTGTAAGATATATTGATAAAAAAATTACATCCAAACGTATTCAAAATATTACTCTTTATTTGGAAAAGCATGGAGGATTTCCAAATTTTTATGGAGTGCAACGGTTTGGAATTATTCGACCTATAACACACATTGTAGGTAAACATATAATTAATGGGGATTTTGAAAAGGCTGTAATGACCTATATTGCAAATCCAATTGATGGTGAAAATAAAGACACCTATCAATTAAGAGCTGAAGTAGAAAAAACACATGATTTTTCAAATGCGTTAAAATCGTATCCAGATTACTTGAATTTCGAAAAAGCACTTCTAAATAAATTGGTCATAAATCCTAAAGATTTTATAGGTGCATTAAAAGAGTTGCCAAAAAATCTTTTAACTTTGTTTATAAATGCATATCAATCCTATCTTTTTAATCAAATACTTAGTGAACGAATTCGAAAAAATATTCCTTTAAATAAAGCAATTGTCGGTGATATTATTCTTCCTGTGAGAAAGAATATTGTTGATACGAAAGGTATCTTAGTTACCCAGTCAAATATCGAAAAAGTAAATAAACAAGTAACTAAGAATAAAGCGTTTACCAGCGGATTATTATTGGGTAGTGATTCTAGTATTGCTACGGGTGAAATGGGTGAGATAGAGCATAAAATAATTGAACGAGAAAAAATTGATTACAAGGAGTTTGTTATAGCTGAAATTCCATTTTTATCTTCCTCTGGATCTAGAAGATCGTTACTCGCTGTCGTTAACAAACTGGATTGGAAATTAATCAATGATGATTTACATAGTGATAAAAAGGCTTTAACATTAAACTTTGAGTTGCAAAAAGGATGTTATGCAACCTCTTTATTACGAGAGTTTATGAAAGCAAAAGATGTTAGAAATTATTAATAAATGATTTTTTTTTAATTTATTATTAATTAAATTTATATATGCTATTCTGATTATAATATTAATATTTATAGGGAGGCGAAAAAATGAAACAATTTATCCCAATATTAATGACTGGAATATTGGTTATAGGTGGAATTGGAGCTATTGCATTACCTGTTGAAAACAGTAATAACGATATACAATTTAGAAATAGGTTTAAAAATTCATATGATGAGATAGATCAATACCAAACTGATTATGTACAAAATATTTTCTTACCAGTTGGCAGACTTGCTGATTATTTTCAATCACCTTTAAATATATCTGTTGCTCAGTCATTTAAACCACAGAAAGAAGTTTTATCAAAAGTTGCTCTGTTGGTAACGAAAAATACCACAACATCTGAACCTTTTGTTCTTGCTATAAGAGATGAATTACCTGGAGAAAACCTTGCAAAAATTAGTGTTAATCCAGATGAGTTTGAAAACCTAAACCTAACCTGGGTAGAATTTGATTTTGAAGATATTCCTGTTATCATAAACAAAACATACTATATTGTCTCATATACTGCAAATGTTACTGAAAATTATTATATTTGGGGTGCTAACAATAATTTTGAATCTTATAAGTATGGATGTGCTTGGATGTCGATTGATGGTGAAACATGGATAAATCAAAGTGCAAATGAAGTTGTTAGTTATAGTACCTTATTGACTAATCAGCGGGGAAAAACACCATTACATAATGCAGAACCAGAAACCTCTATAATTATGGAAATTCTACTGAATGAAAATAATACATGGGATATGTGTTTTATTACATTTGGACGAAATGAACCTCCCGTGGTACAAATCAAAAGACCAAGAAACGCAGTGTATTTAGCAAATGAAGAGTTATTTGAATTTTATGAACCCTTTATTATTGGAATTATCAAGATAATCGTTACTGCTACTGATCATTCAGGAATAGATCAAGTTAAATTTTATATCAATAATGAATACGTTGGAAACGCTACAGAACCTCCGTATACGTGGATATGGTCTGAAAGAACTTTCTTTAAGCATTTTCTTAAAGTAAGTGCGACCGATACTCTTGGACTTACATCTGAATATGAAATCGAAGTATGGAAATTTTTCTAATACTTCATAATATTTTTTTAATTATATCCGTAAAATAATTATAATAAAAAAATCAGTCCATTATCAAGTAGGGATCTATCAAAGTTTGCAATATAATTATCGTTGGAAACATTTAAATCTAATTAATATATATCAAAATTAACCGATTTTTATATATGGAGGACGGAGGTAGAAATGATAAATAAAAATAAAATTTTGAGAGAAGCTGTTGTTTTGTTCATTGTAACAATTTTAATTTTATCAACTGGAGGTGTGACAGCAATTACCTATGAAAAACAAACAAGAAATATGACTCAATCTAAAGTAAAATGTATATCTACAAATGCTCCTGTGGGAGTTGAATTACTTGCAGAGGGATTTGAGGATGGAGAAATGCCACCTCCTGGAGGATGGTCCACAATAAACAACCATCCAATCTATAATTGGGATATTGTCGATAACGATACCTATCCTGATTTTGTTCATAGTGGAGATTACGCAGGTTGGGTTAATTGGGATAATGCTAATTCATCTGACGAGTGGTTAGTTTCCCCTGACATCGATCTAACAGGATTTCATAAAGTGACTCTCGTTTTTTGGGCAGAATCAGATACCAAGTGGCCAGGTGCAACTGTGGAGCTTCATATAAGAGGACCAGATTTTGATGATATTATTTGGGATATGATCGAAGATGAAGATTGGCATAATTTTACGTATAGAGAAATGGTGTTTGATTTAAGCGATTATAAAGATCAAATAATTAATATCTCATGGCGATATGTTGGTTTTGACGGACAGAGTTTTGGTCTTGATGATATACTACTAATTGGAGCAGGAGGAATCGAATCAATTCCAATTCTTAATATCACAAAAATAAGAGCAGGTAAAAATATAATAACTGTAGAATTGAAGAATTTTGGAAATGAGCCAGCATATGATATAATATGGAGAATGTTTATATTAGAAGAATTTGTTGGAAGAATTTTTAGAGGATTTTTATTTTTCCCAAAACATGGAGAGGGAACAATTCCATCATTATATCCGGGCGATACAACTGAATTCAATGTAGATATGAAAGGGCTTGGTTTAACAAAAGTTTCTTTTAATTTATTATATACTATAAAAAGTAATTCGAGATGTGAAGTGGAGGGGGAGGTATTTCAAGAAGAAAACGTTCTAGGAGTATTGATAACTCTTAATAATGAACTAATTCCACAACCAGAAAGAACATGGGTGAATATTAGTGATGCTGATTATTCTGCTGGAATTGATAAGGTTGATTTATATTTTAATATGCCACCCTATGATATACATCATACGCATAAAATAAGACTCCATGATAAAGATTCCTCAGATATTTTATTCCAATCATCTTGTTCATTTGAATTTGATGGTTCAGTAAGTAAAGGTACCGTTAAAGAATGCCACATTACGAAAAGTATAGTAGAAACTGGAAACGCATATTGGCAAGTAGAACTCGTAAATGGTAAGTAAAACTCTACATTATTAAACAACCTATATTGCTAATTTATCGTATTATAAGTTAAACCATTTATAAAATTTTACCACGCGGAAATATGAATAACTCCGAATTATTTTTGGGAATTTTGAATGAATATCTTCAATGATATTATGTAATTGATTAATGTTAACAACATTTATTTCAAATTCCAAATCAGCATATCCAATTGTATAATCTACAGCAATTAAAAGAGGATTTTTTTCTATATACTCAACAATTTGATTTATTTTGGTATACTCACTCAAATAAAGATCAACTTTCCAATTTTGGTATCCAATTTTATCAAGATCGAGCTCAACTGAAAAACCAAGTATTACTTTTAAATCTAGCAATCTCTTAATTCTTTTATGAATCGTTGTCACATTTGAATTTAGTTTTTTCGCAATTTCAAGTGTAGGCATTCGTCCATCAGATGCCAATAATTTTAATATTTTATAATCAAGATCATCAATAGTTACTTTACCTAAATTATGACGTTTAGGAGTAATTTTGGGTTTTTCTAATTCATTAAGTAAAAATGATTGCCCATAAGTTAATTCTCCCATATAAACTGAAAAAACTTGCTGTGAAAAATAATCACCATATTTTTCAAGTGTTTTTTTCCAGAATGGATAAATATCAGAAATTTTATCTACATTCATTATAACTCCTAAGTCGTAGCTACCTTCAGTTGAATAAAGAGTATCTATATAATCATAATTCATAAAGTGATCTATGATTTCTTTCTTAATATCAGGTGTGACATATTGAAATTTGAAATAAAATCTTAAAATATTCAATCCAAATTGAAGTGGATCATACCGCGGATAAAAACGTTTGATTATCCCCTTTTCCTGTAATTTTTTCACTCTACTAGCGACTACATCTTTTGAGAGACCAACCTTTCTGCCAATACTTCTGAAAGATTGTCTACTATCAGTATCAAGCTCGAATAAAATTTTCCTATCTTTCACATCTAATTTTTTCATAAGATCTCGACAAAAGGATATTTTTTTGGACATATATTACTATTTTGCCGTCTTTTTTAATGAGTCGTTTAATGTTTATAATTCGATATTAGGGATATTTGGTGATAAAAAAATGGAAAAAAAATTTGGAAAAACCAAGGCAGGAGGCATTACAAATAACAGTGTAATTATGATTGTAAGTATATTAGCTGTAACCTTATTTATCGGGACAGCTATGCAACCAGCAATGGCAGTTTCAAAATCCAGTACTGATCCTGGAATAGTAGGGGTGGATGAGGTATGTATTCCCTGTAATGATCCAGAAAAAGGAACAGAGGGGGATCCTAAATGTGATACATGTGTTGCAGCAGTATTTCATGCAATCAAATATATGATGAATCACACTATAACAACATGGAAAAATAATAAGAGTGGGGATTGGCATTTCTTTTGGACCGTTGATGCATCCCTTTTGATTACTCAAGGATTAATATTGGGTATAGAGGATTCAGGATTTAAAATTGAAATCGATTATGCAGATTTATTTCAATTCGTTGATACCATGGTGGATAAATTGGTCGATCCATCAAATTATTTATTCCCTATCACAATATTTTTAGCGAGACTCGCTGCTATTCCAATTGGAATCACAGTATATCTTCTCAAACTTTGTTGGTAATTAAACCATACTCTCCTTTTTTTTCTTTTTTTTGATTTTTATTTTATCCACTTATTTTGAATCGATTCAATCCAACTATAGGATGGAAACGATTTTAATGGTGTTGTGTCATTATAGGTAGATTTCATAGGAGTGTAACCTAATTTGGTGAAATACTTATGATTCAATCTCCTCCGCAGAAATATAATCCAACAGAAGTTGAAAAAAAAATTCAAAAATTTTGGAGAGAGAATGAAATATTTAACAAATCAATTGAGCAAAGAAAAGGTTGTAAACCATATGTTTTTTTAGAGGGACCTCCAACAGCAAATGGTCTTCCTCATCCAGGTCACGTTCTTACTAGAGTAATGAAGGATCTTATTTTACGCTATCAAACAATGAATGGACATTATATAGAGAGAAAAGCTGGTTGGGATACTCATGGATTACCGGTGGAGATAGAAGTAGAAAAACAACTTGGATTAGAAGATAAACAAGGAATCGAAAAGTTTGGGATTACGAAGTTTAATAAAGAGTGTAAAAAAAGCACACTCAAATATGAACGTGCTTGGGTCGATATGACTCATCGCATTGGATTTTGGCTTGATATGGATGATCCATATATTACCTTTAAAAATGAATATATAGAATCAGTTTGGTGGTCATTAAAACAAGCATGGGATAAAAAATTGTTATATAAAGGGCATAAAGTTGTTCCTTATTGTCCACGCTGCGGAACGGTGCTTTCTGCTCATGAGATTTCACAAGGGTATAAAACAATAGAGGAACCTTCGATATTTGTTAAATTTAAATTAAAAAATGAAGACGCCTATTTTTTAGCTTGGACTACAACACCCTGGACACTCTTATCAAACGTAGCACTCGCTGTTCACCCAGATGAAACCTATGTAAAAATTCGTTACAAAGGACAAATCTTTATTTTAGCTGAAGCACGAGTAGCTACTTTACTAAAAGGCCAAGAATATGAACTTCTTGATGGTTTTTCCGGTAAAGAGCTAGAAAAAATTGAGTACGAACCCTTATTTCCCTATGCAAAACCAGATAAAAAAGCATGGTACGTTGTCTTAGCAGATTTTGTAACTATGGAAGATGGAACAGGTATTGTTCATATAGCCCCAGCTTTTGGTGAAGATGATTATAATGTTGGTAGAAAATATGGTCTTCCTGTTGTTCAATTGGTAAAACTTGATGGAACTTTTCCAGATGAAGTTACCCTTTGGAAGGGAAAATTTGTTAAGGATGCAGATCCAGATATTATTGAATATTTAGAAGGAAAAAAATTGCTAGAGGGCACCAGGGATTATTCACATGAATATCCCTTTTGCTGGCGATGTGATTCACCTCTTCTATATTATGCAATGGAATCATGGTTTATTGCAATGTCTAAAGTACAAGATTCCTTAATAAAAAATAATAATCAGATTAATTGGTACCCCGAACATCTTCAACAAGGTAGATTTGGAGATTTTATTAAAGAGGTAAAAGATTGGGCACTATCACGTGATCGTTATTGGGGAACACCGTTACCTATTTGGGTATGTGATAATAAAAAATGCAACCATTTTATTTGCATTGGTAGTGTTCAAGAACTAAAAGATGTAAGTAAATCATTTCCTTCTGATTACGACCTCCATAAACCATTTGTTGACGAACTTGTTGTACAGTGTCCGAAATGCAGTTCGAAAATGACAAGAGAGAAAGAAGTTATAGACTGCTGGTATGATTCAGGGTCCTCATTTTTTGCGCAGTGGCATTATCCATTCGAAAATAAGGAAAAATTTAAGGAAAATTTTCCAGTGGATTTCATAACAGAAGCCTTGGATCAAACTCGAGGGTGGTTTTATTCATTACTTGCAATATCTACATTTTTGTTTGATAAAAATCCTTACAAAACCGTACTGACTCTTGGTTTAGTCCTTGATAAAGATAATCAAAAAATGAGTAAAAGTAAAAAAAATTATGTAGATCCAAATCTCATTCTTGATCATGATGGTGCTGATGCATTACGTTGGTATCTTGTTTCAGCAAATGCTCCATGGATGTCGACACGGTTTTACGAAGAAGCAGTTAAAGATACTCTTGGTAAATTTTTGTTGACATTTTGGAACTCATATAATTTTTTCACTACCTATGCATCCCTTGATAGATTCGATCCTGAAAAAGATATGATTCCTCTCTTGCAAAGAGTTGTTTTAGATAAGTGGGTGTTGAGCCGATTCAATCACTTAATTGAAGATATTTTTAAATTCATAGAAACTTTTGAAATACATAAAGCTGCTCGCGCTATTGAAGGATTTATAATTGATGATTTTAGTAATTGGTATCTTAGACGTTCCCGTAAGAGATTATGGGTAGAAGAAAAGACCAAAGACAAACTTTCTGGGTACTCTTCAATGTACGATATCTTCCTTGGTTTATCAAAACTTTTAGCACCTTTTATTCCCTTTATAACCGAAGAAACATACCAGAATCTTAAGATTGAATCTATGCCGGAAAGCATTCATTTATGTGATTATTTAAAACCGAATAAAAAAGCCATAGATAAACATCTTGAAAAAGGAATGAAACAAATAAGAGAACTAGTAGAAATCGGTCGGGCTTTACGATCTAAAATAGGAATCAAAGTTCGATATCCATTAAGCAAAGCAACCATAGTTTGTTCAAAAGATCAAGAGAATTTGATTAAGAACTTACTTGGACTATTAGAAGAAGAAATCAATGTTAAATCGATTTCTTTTGCAAGAGATTCCAGTCAATTTATGACAAAATCAGTAAAACCAAATTACTCTCACTTAGGTCCAAAATATAAAGATAAAGCTAAAGGAATTATCAATGAACTAGAACGTTTAGATAAACAAGAGATTTATAAGAAATTAATAAAAAATAACGAAGTTACTATCACTATAGATAAGAAAAATATCAAACTCACAAAAGAAGATTTTGAAATAGTTGAAAACGTAAAAGAGCATATTGCCCGGGAAGATACAGATAATGTGACTTTACTTTTAGATACTACTCTTACACCAGAGTTAGAAGCTGAAGGCTTTGCACGAGAGATAATTAGAAGAATACAATCCATGAGAAAAGAATTAGATCTGGATGTCGAGGATAGAATATCCACCAAAATTAATGTAGATTCTAAGAAGAAACAAGCACTTCAAAAATGGGAAGATTATATAAAAGGGGAAACTCGGTCAAAAACAGTGTCTTTTGTCGATAAACCAACTGGAAAACTAGTAAAAAAATGGAAGATAGATGAATTAGAAGCTAAAATTGGTATAACTAAATAATTCCTACTAATTTTGTTTTTAGCAAGAAATTTTAGATAAGTATAATCATTTTTTTGTTTATCATATCTTATCATAACACTCACTACATAAGTGCCATCTTTTCTCAAGTTTTGAATGATGATACCCTGTTAAAATTCCCATTTTTTTACCACATTCAGAACATTTTATTTTAATATTTCTTAGACTATCATCAAAAATCTTTATTTCATTGATACGATCGATAACCAATTTTTTAGTGGTTTCATCTAACTCCTCGTCTAGTATTGGATACAAAGATTTCTCTTCAAAATTTTTATGTTTCAACAACAAATCTTTAAAACCTTGATAATCACGGAATTTGCCAGAAATAATACTATTACGCATTTCCTTTAATTTATTATAAATTTGGTCATGTTCTTTCATAAGCTGGGGAACCATTTTATAACCCTCTTCATAATCCTCGGGTTCATATGATATAAAAACAATTTTTTCTTCAGTAAAAATATGCTTCTCAAGCTCCCAATTAAAGGATTCAAATGCTCTTTTCAATATCTTTTTATCAAAATCTATACATTTACCTAACTCAGTAAGCAACTTCACAATTTTATCATGATCCCTAACCATTACTTTTTGGATACTTTTCATATTCTATCATACCTCCTACTAAAATTAAAATATTAACAATTGTTAATACTACTTTATAATACTTGCGATAAAATAAATATAAATTTTGTTTTTAACTAATAGTTTCTATGATTAATTGGGGTACACTAGACCTATTTCAAATTGATGAAAAGATCAGTTATTTTGATTGAGGGCGAAAACACATACCACAATCCGGACCCATTAATGTTTCAAAACAATCCATAAAAAGTGTTACTATTAAAAGGACAAGAGCTAAAGCAGTACTTAATATTCTATCTAAAACCTCAACCATAAACTCAATTAAGCATCGGGGTTTCCAGTTTTCATACAATGTGTAATCTTGTGGTTTTAGCAAACATTTATCCTCTGGCTCATTGTTTATATTTTTCAAATACTCTGTTAAACCTTCTGGATTCTTTTTGATATACTGCAGAGAGAGTATAATTTCTCTCCTGTTTTCATCACTGATTTTGCCTTTGTAATTAAAACGTTTTATAATATTAGTTAAAAATATTGTAAAAACTTTATCATCCATCTTGGTTATTATATCTGTAAATTCACGAATTAATGTTTTACTGCCATCTGGAGATGGAAGAATAATTGTATTTTCTTCTCCCTTCCCAACATACTCACAACTAAAATCCTCACTCTCTCCATCTATCGCTCTGCTACTTCGTATATTGGACAGTGGTGATGCTTTCACATCAGAATCTACAGTTCTGTATCCAACGACAGAGGTGAATGATACACCAATCAAGATGCATATTGCTATGATACTGCCTATTAGGATTTTCTTATTCATTCAAATACCCTATTTATTATTTAATCATTAATGATCAGGGATGTGGATCCACCCATGGTTTCCCTAATGCATATGCAAATACAGTAAATCCAAAAAAATCTTCCCAATCAAGAATTATTCTTCGAATTGGAATAGGAATCATCGATATAACGAATCCAACAAAGCCAATCATTAAATAAAACATAAATCCATAAAAATCTTCACCATTATTTGGTAAAATACCATTTTTCGTTCTAAAATCACCACCAGCAACTATGCCAGTATTCATTGCATCGACACTTGGGATTAATAATTGAGATAATTTCAAATAATAAAACATTACACTATTAATTAAAGATGTAAACCATGATAGTCCAAAATAAAGACGTATACCTATTGCAACCCACCCACTTACTAAACACATATAGTTTTTAACAGATACAAAATTTCTTAAAAAATTAGGTAGATTTCTTTCAGCAATACCTGAGATATCCTTATTTTTTGAAAAGCCTATTCTCCGTGCTCTTCCATCCATGTCTTCTCTTAGTTGTTCACAAGTAACATCTTGCGATATTAGATTATATTTTTTGTAAATCGATAATCTCTCTTCCTCGTCTTTAACATCTTTTAATTCCTTCCTTAATTCTTTTACCTTTATATATGGCATCTTTAAAGTGGATTTTTCTATAGTCCCATCTGGTTTATATTCAGTAACAACAATCTCTACAATCTCTTGATCTGTAGCATTTAAAACTGCTTTTGGTTGTTTTCTATTAATATTAGCATTTATAGATGGTGATAATGTAAGACCTATGAAAATGGCAATTATCCCTAATGATAGAATCTTCTTCAATCTCTTTTCCCCATATTCTCATAGATGTTCTGATATTTAGATTTATATCAATAATCATATCTCTTTGCCTGAGTATATAAGCTAAAACCTAATAATTTACATCCGGGTACTTGATACCCATCTTTGTACGAAATCCAAACACCAAGAAAACCGACCATGACCATTAAAATACTTCGATTATCATGGATTTCCCAATGACCTTTAAGATCAGTAGTACTCAAGTTTGCCGGTGAAAAATCTCCAAAAGCATCATCTAACATGGCAAAAACAATAGGAGCAATTTTTATTGGTATTAAGTAATGCAATGGCCAACCTTCAAATAAAGCCATGTATAATACTCCAAGTAACAATCCAAAAAACCAAAGACCGAGAGCAGATAATATTTGAAAAAGGGCATAAGATACTACTGCAGCCCCATATTCAATCATATATGTAAGAGGTCTATAGAAATAACTATCTGCTGCATCCCCTCTAACAATACACAATATGTTTTGCTTCCATTCTGATTCATTATTATTAGTAAATATTGTTTCTAATTGTGATTCATACTGAGAAAATTCTTTTTGCCCAATAGTCCCATCGATCAGTTCTATTACATCTTCCACATCCATTGATTTAGGGATCAGCTCTAAACTAGCCAATGTATTTGCAAGTGCAAAATAATCATCACTATCAATTAGATTAATTAGCGTGTCTACATACTCTATTGGTACTTCTTCTTCTAATTCTTTGACACCTTGTAATGTGTAATAGCGTATTGTTAGTGTTGTGGTATCTTCAGGTATGTTTAAAAGAAAGGGTTCAACATTTACAAGCGAATCTATATTTGCATTGATAGATGGTGCACAAGCAAGTCCAAGGAAAAGACCAATCACTCCAACTACTAATGGTTTCTTCATATCACCCCTCTATGTCATAGGGTTCTAGAGCAGGACACCAATCAATATCTAAACTAATCCCAAAACGTTCTCTAAATAATTTGATTGTTTTGATACCCCAAAGAAAAACAGGTAATTTTCTTGATTCATTCCAATAATTACTTTTCCATTTATTATCTGATTCTATTGAAATAATACTTTTTAATTTGGGTGAATAGTTGAATTTAAAGTTGTTTTTTGAAAAAAGATTATTATATGAATTTATTAAACCAATATTCATCATTTTATTTTCAAAATGATTTTCTGAAATATTATTATGTTCTGCAAATACAAGGTGTAAACCAAAGTAATTGTTTATGAAGGTGTTACCAGAAATTGTATTATCAGTAGAGTTTCCAAGATATATCCCTGTACCACTGATATTTGATAAAATATTCCTTATTACATAGCAATTTGTACATTCATAAATTTGTATCCCTATTTCTATAGCAGATAATTCAATATTGTTTATAGTAATATTATCACAATTTATCAAAATTACCTGTCCAGCATACTCAATTACTTTTTCTGATGTACTCTCCAGATACATCAATGGTTTGTTATTAACTGTATTATTGTGTACTAAATTATGATAACCCCACAATACAAGTCCGCAATTAAAAAAAGAATTGTTGGTAATGGTGTTATTATTTGAATAATATATTATGATACCACCATAATTATTTTGTTTGAAAATATTATCCATTATTGTCAGGTTATCCGAATACCATGTTCCAATACCAGAGCTATTTTGTATAGTAAAACCACAAATCAATACTTCAGAAGCAATTACTCGAACGTCACTACCGTTTATAATCGTATTAACTTTATTCTCACCAATTAAATTAATAGATTTATTAATGATTATACTATGATGGAGTAGACCATATGTTCCATTAAAAACAAAAACTGTATCTCCAATAGAGGCATTGTCAATCGCATCCTGAATATTTGAATAATTTCCAGGTCCGTTTCCACCAACATATAAGATATTTCCATCAACTACTCGTACAATAAGTGATGCATAATAAGTAGAATCATTACATTTAGCTTCTGCCTGAATGGTATAAATACCACTTGCAGGCCATAAGATTCTCCATACAAATTTTTCATCAGACTCGTAAGGTCCTAACCATTCTGTCCATTCTCCGTCACCAAGATTTAATCTAATAAATAAAATATCATCTTCAGGTTCTGTTAAGTAGATGTTATAATAGTATTGGACTCCGACTTTTACTAGTGTTGGTCCATCAATAATAAGTTCAGATGATGGTTTTATGGACTGTTTTTCAAGATAAACTTCACTCGCAGAAGACACTGTCATAAGGATAAGTAACAGCATTATTCCAAAGGTTAGTATCTTTTTCATTTGTCTTCCCCCATCAATTATAATGCAGAACTGATATATTTGTTTATCTGTGACATATAATTTTACTATTAATAAAAGTTTAACATTAGGAATAATAATCATTTTTCTCTGCTCGAGTTTTGTTTCAACCATCAGTGGATATTCAGAAGAAACCAATCAATTGAAGATTGATACTGAAGATACTCATAAATCGCAAGAAGAGGTTTTTGTAAATTGTCAAACATTTGGACTTCCTGGAAAACAATCATATGAAAGTAGTATTCCTCGAAGTGAAGCATAATTATTATATAATAAAATAACAGACCTTCAAATTGAACTAGCCCGTGATCCTTTATCGGATAAAGTCCAACAATTACAAAAAGAGGTTATAACTATAGCAAAAGAACATGATCTCCTCCCAAAAGTATTATCAACAGATAAAGTGTTGACATGTCTTACTCCTAAAAAGAAAGTAAATCAACCCAATTCTACCAATTCCTCGTGCACCAGGTAGAGCGTCTGAAATGTTTTGTAACTACGTATCCACGGGAAATGGATCTGCATTACCAATTATTATCTTCCCAAGACTTGTACCAATACTTCTAACACCGATTCCCAGGTTATTCGTAAGATGGTCAACCTATGAAGGAGTAACTTCATGTGGAGGATTGCGTTCTAAGACCGGTTTTATAGCAACTGGTGCACAAAATGGAATTGCACTTGGATTCTGGGGCATTGGATTTAGTATTTACCTTCCTCCAGTAATGGCATATGGGCTTTTTGGATATGCGTTATATGCTTCGGTTAATGCAGAGGAAATTGAATGGTGGCCTCCTAATAACCCCCCTATTATTTCAAATGAAAATCCACCCAATCGTGCATGGAATGTTCCTATCTCTCTTACTGAACTTAGTTTTCAAATTAATGATAGTGATAGCGATATTATGAGCTATTCAGTTTCAACATATCCTGATATTGGCTCAGGAAGTGGAACAAACAAAGGAAATGGAATTTACACGATTCCTGTATCAGAACTCCAATCAAATACTCAGTATCAATGGATAGTTGAGGTTGCCGATGGTAAAGATGTGACAATAGAAGAGTTCTCATTTATGACTGAAGAACTCCCCTTTGATCCATTTAATGA